>JAUYMY010000022.1 GCA_030699385.1 Methylobacter sp. | reverse complement strand
GGGATATGCGTAAAAAAGGACGAATTTTGGCTTGGTTTGGGTAAAAATGAGCTGCATATGAGAAAAAACTGTATTTTCGAAAAAAATGCCACGCCGGACGACTTGAGAATCGCTTGGATTCGGAATATTTTCACAGTCTCTCCAGCTTGGGAACGCCTAACCTCAAGCTCTGCTTGGTATTTTAAATGCATTTCAGCATACGGTTCATGTACTTGCATAACACTCATGACTAATGTGTTTGACAAATTTGCGTAACCTTGTTCTTTGTTTTTTTAAATATCAATTCCCTTGCCAGAATTGATATTGGTTTTTGGTTTACAGGTATCGTCAAGCAGAGCTTGGTGGTATGCATTCCCAAGCTGGAGCTCTCATGGTTATACACAAGTATTCCGGTTCACAATTTTAGGCGTTTGGGAACGCGTGAAAATAGATGAAATTTGTGGGAGCGGCCACCTGGCCGCGAACAATCGCGCACTATTCGCGGCCGGGTGGCTGCTCCCACAACTTATGTATAACGATGAGAGCTGGAGCTTGGGAACGAGAAAAATGAAAACATCGCAGATAATTTACAAGTATCCTGTGCATCAAGATGCTGAAAAAATGCAGTCACCTCATCGTTCCTCACGTTCATTTTAAAGTTTAGATTTCAGTTTGGTGATTTCAGCAATAGTGTCCACGTCAAAGCCTTTAGTAAGCATTATTTTTGCAACATCCAGTGCCTTATTTCTTTCACCATCGCTAAAAGCCGTATCCTTCACCGCCTTATTCTCGTTGTAAGACAATCTGCTTTTCAAATAAGCATCGTATTGGTCGCTACTCAGATGCGACACTTCGGCAATTTCAAAGCCTTTTTGAAAAATGGGCTCGTTCAAAATTGCGGGGATGTGGTCAAAATCTTCCAGGTGTTTCAGAAAATACACCCATTTATCAAAGTGTGTGACTAATTCATGTTCCTGTTGGGTAAACAGCGGCATCTGCAAAAACTTAAAATGCAATTTGTCGTAAAAAATGTCGCCATCTTGGTCTTTTAAACACACGTCACGGCGGAATTTGCGTGCCTCTTCTTCTTCGTCGTAGACGAAATCTAAAATGGCAATGAAATACACCGGCAGCAAATAAAAATCCCATTCGCCTTTTTGGGCTTGCTCGCGCACCGGAAAGGTCGAATAGAACAAAGAGCGGTCTTTAAAAAAATTCATCTTCGCTTTTTGCATTTCGACAATGAATTTTTCCCCGGTTTTGCTTTCGCAATAGATGTCAAAGATAGATTTTCGTTCTTCTTGGGTATCCGACATGTTCTCGGTATTTTTAAAGCTTAACTGGGCAATTTGATGCCGCTCGGGCAACAGCTGGTTCAAAAAGTCAACCAACAAGTCTTTGCTCGCTTCTTCACCAAATAGTTTTTTAAAACCAAAATCGGTGTAGGGGTTGAAGTATTTGCTGATCATGTTGAGTTCCTTGGAAAATGAGAGGCGCTTTTTAATCATTATATAGAATATTCTATTTCATCTGCCCGCTGGGGTTAATGGACAAATAACCGGGAACGCCGAGCCCCAGCTCGGCAATATCGATCATTGAAGGTACTCGCCAAGCTGGGGCTTGGCGTTCCCAGCTACTCGCTTAAAATTATCCCGTCTTAAGTGGGTAACCAAAATTTCACAATTTGTTTGAAATCACCTCAAAGACGGTAGGTTATAATCCTGCCGGTAAATTTTTTGCCTTGGCGCATTGGCGCGATTAAGCGAGTGGATATAGATGCTAAAACGGTTGAATAAGTCGGTATTGGTCAGTTGCTGGCTGCTGATGTCGGCGCCGTTGGCGGCCGGTGATGCGTCGGCGCAGTTGCAGCGGGTGCTGCTGGCTGAAGATGTGTCGGCTACGGCAACGCTTGAGGCTGTGCTGGCTGGGCAATTGGCTTTTCGTCCGGTTTCGCTCGCTTCGCGGATTAACTTGGGCGTCTCCAATTCGGCTTTCTGGCTGCGCATTTGGCTGAAAAATGACGGGGATAAAACTGAGACCCGTTGGCTGGCGATAGGTCAAGCCCGATTGCAGCATGTCAGTCTGTTTAATCGCCAATCGGGACAGTTGCGGGAAACGCGAGGCGGCATGGCGGTGCCGTTTTCAAGCCGGGCGATTCCAATGTTGAGCCAAGTGTTTGAGCTTGATCTTGCGCCACATTCGACCGAGGAAGTGCTGGTTCGGGTGGCGGGCGAATCGGTGATGGTGATTGAACCCGGTTTATGGAGGCCGGAACAGTTTATGCAACAGGAATGGCGCATAGAGCGGGTGGTCTATTTTGCTTCCGGCATTTTGGCGCTGGCGCTGTTGTTCGGGCTGTTGTTGACGGTGTTCGCACACGAGCCAGCCTTTTTTGTCTATGGTCTGGCGGCGCTGTTTTATCTGCTGTTTCTCTGGGCTTTCAGTGGCATGGCCTATCGTGAATTATGGCCTGAATCGCCCGCATGGGCGTTGCATTCGATTGGTTTTTTTATGACATTGAGTGCGCTGATGTTGCTGTGGGTGCATCGTTTGTTGTTGAAAACGGCGCACGCTATGCCACGTCTGGATCGCGTCGTGCGGCTGTTGATGGCCGGTTTTTTGTTTCTGGCGGTGTTGATGGCGGTGTCACCTTATTACAGTGTCTTGGTTTTGCTGATGATGGTGTTGATGTTGTTGCTGACCCTCGGTAGCCCAGTGCTGGGTTTTTTTGCCGCGCGGCACGGTGTGCCGTTTTGCGGTTATGGCTTGGCCGCCTATGTGCTGCCTTGGCAGGTCTCCCAGCTTTATTACTTTGCCTCGCTACATTGGCAATCGACATTGGACCCCTGGGTTGGGCTTTATTGGGTGCTGGTTGCGTTGCTGTTAAGTTCGGTATTGATACTCGGTGGTTTGGTCGATCAACTCAATCGGGCACGGCGTGCTCATGCCCAGCAGGAGCTGGGGCAGCGCGAACGGCTTGAGGTTTTAGTTAAGGAACGGACTTTTGAGTTGCAACAGGCTAAAACGGTTGCCGAACAAACGCTGGACGATCAGCGCCAGTTTTTGGCTATGGTGTCGCATGAGGTGCGTTCGCCGCTGGCCAGCATTAAGACGGCAACGCAGTTACTGGAATTGCAGACCGAGAATGAGGAATCACTCGCTATTTTGCAGCGCATTTTGCGGGGCGCGCAGCGGATGACACAGTTTTTTGATAATTATCTGAGTTTTGATCGGCTGGATACGCAGCAATGGGTGTTGTCTGAGACGCGGGTTGATTTGCCGGCGTTATTGCAAACGCTGTGCGAGCAGGATAGTCAGGCGAATACGCATGAGCTTCAGTTGTCGATAGCCGCTGCGGTGAACGAGCGGCGTTGGCTCTACGCCGATGCGCCACTGTTGTCGGTGTTGCTCAATAATCTGCTCGAAAATGCGAGAAAATATTCGCCGGTGGGCAGTGTGATTAAGCTGTCTGCACGTATCGGCGAAGACGGTGGACTGTGTTTGTCGGTGTCCGATCAAGGCGTTGGCATTACCGAGAATGAACTGGAGTGGGTGTTTAACAAATTTTTTCGCAGCACACAGGTCGGCCGCGTAGCCGGCGCGGGCTTAGGTTTATATTTGGTTCGGCAGATTGCCGGGCTGCATGGCGGCTTTGTTAAGGTCAAAAGCCAATTAGGCCGGGGCACGACGGTTACTCTGACATTACCGCAATACAGGTGGAATTATGGCCAATGAAGTGGATATAACAAAGCCGCGCATTGCGGTGGTGGAAGATGAAGACGATTTGCGCCTGTCCTTGTGCGATTATCTTGCCTGCTGCGGCTATGCGGTATGGGGCGTAGACAGTGCCGAGGCTTTTTATAAACAACTGCTGGTTAGGCCGGTCGACATGGTGATTTTGGATGTCGGCTTGCCCGGCGAAAGCGGGCTGCAAGTGGCGCAGCATTTGCGCGAGTTGACCCATATCGAAATCATTATTTTAAGCGGGCGTAGTTCGGTCGATGACCGGATAGCAGGGCTAAACCAAGGCGCAGCGCGTTATCTGGTAAAGCCGGTTGATATGCGTGAACTGCTGGCCAATATCGAGTCGGCGACCCGCGCACGGGAATCGGCGGCGGTCGCCAATAACGCCAGTTGGGCATTTTTACGTGCCAAGTGGATATTGCAAGCGCCAGATGGGACTCAGATCGCATTGACGACCCGCGAGTTTGCGTTTTTGGATTGTCTGTTAAGCAATGAGCGGCAGGCGGCGAGCCGGGCTGAACTGGCTCAGGCCTTGATCGGCGACAATCTGGAAGGTTTTGATTTCCACCGTATCGATATGGTGGTGGCGCGCCTGCGTCAAAAAATTGTTGCGGAAGCGCGTGTCAATGCGCCGATTAAGACTGAGCAAGGCGTGGGTTTTATTTTTGTGGCGGAATGTCGGGTGTTGTGAGTTTGATTTTTTCAGTCTGTTATTAACGGACAGTTACCGGCGTCGATAGTCAGCCATTAAAAACGTCTTCCAAGTTTTTTGCATCCAGTATGCGTTCTGACCATAGTTCTAGCTCAGCTGGGGTTGCCACGTCCAAGCGCTGCTCGACGCTTTCCGGCAACTCGCCAAAACGGTGGCGCAATTGACGCTTGAATAGGTCTGCCGCGCCTTGTTGTATGCCAATTTTCATACCGATTTTCATGCCAATTTCTTCAGCCGAAGCGATTTTACTTTCCACATCGGCTAGCGCCTGCATCCGCGTTTCGTAAACCTGGCGCTCTTCTTCGTCGAACATCCGGTCAACCGCTTCGATGGCTTTGACGATGGCTAGGTCGTCGGCCAATTCCTTGGGCACATCACCTTTATTCAAATGGTGCGCCTTGGTTAGAAAGGTGCTCCAGCGATCCAGCGCGGTGGTGACTTGATCGTAGTTCTTGGTGAATTTTTTCAGCTCAACGTAGTGCAATTCAAAAATATCATGCAGCCTGTCGTCCTTGCCGGTTGCGGTGTTGATGATTTTGTAGCAATTATGCATCTCGGTGGTTTTCGGGATGAAGTTGAAGTCCAAGATGCTGATGCTGATGGTTTTTTTTAATTCCTTGAACATCTTGCCTTCGCTGAGCTGTTCGGTGACCAGTTTAGCCCAATAGTAGATGGCGCGTTTGTCGAAATAATAATCTTCGCTGATTTGCATTTCGACATTAAACCAGCGGCCGTCATCGCTACGCGCTTTGATGTCGAGGATGGACATTTTGCCGGCGCGGTAATCGGCCAAGTTATAAGGGTTTTTTAGTTGGACTTCGACGACGTGATCCTGTTCGGAGACGATGGCGTTGATTAACGACATTAGCAAGTCTTTGTTTTCTTCACTGCCGAACAGTTTTTTAAAGGCGAAGTCGACACGGGGGTTTATTTTACACATGGTTTTTGTCCGGCGATTGAGAAGAAAATAAAGGTGAATAGCTACTTGGCCGTCAATGCGACGCCGTTAAAATGAATGCCGCCCCAGCCGTATTGCATAAAGTTCCTGATATTCTGGTGGCCGGTGCCGTGTGGGTCGGTCAATACATCAAGCCGGTAATAATCGCCAAACAGGTTTAACGTCTGTTGCGGGTCAAGCCCGTTAAGCTGGGCAAAGGCGAAAATTTTACAGGAACCTTCGTTGCTGCCAGCGGGATTGACCAGGCGCTGCTCATTCAGGCCGTTGCTGAATTCGGTGGCTTGGTAATGGTAGTTTTCGCTAATGACGGCGATAGTTTCATCAAAACTGACCGGGCTGTTGTGCTTGATTTTGTCAAGGAATGCGGTGAGGGACATGGGTTAGGCTCGGAGTTAAAGGGTTAGCGGAGTAGTCCGGAAATGCTTTTAAATTCGGGGTGGGTGGAATCTTTGACCCATTCGAACAAAACCGATTCGTAATTGCTAATGCTTGCGCCTTGTTGCTGCATACGCTGTAAGGCATAGAATTTATGCTCGGCCTTGCGCGAACAGACGGCGTCTTCGACCACATGCACTTGATAGCCCAAATGCAGCAATTCCAACGCGGTCTGCAACACGCAAACATGCGTTTCCTGGCCGACCAGAATGATTTGTTTACGCTCGGTGTTAGCCACGGTGTCAGTGAAACCTTCAGCCGCGCAGCAGGAAAAACCGGTCTTGTCGAAAATCAGCGTGTCTTCTGACAACAGGTCGGTGATGCTGGCATCGGTGGCGCCCAAGCCTTTGGGATATTGTTCGGTCAGCAGCACCGGGATATGCAGTAAGCCTGCGGCTTCAACCAAGCTGCGGGCGTTGGCTGTCATCAGTTCGGCGTCGTGCTCTGGCATGGCCGCTGATAATTTGGTTTGCAAATCGACTACGATGAGCAGGCTGTTGCTTGCGGATAGGAGGTTGGGGTGTGTGGACATATTGTTGAGGTTCAAGGTTCAAGGTGAAAAGCGAAAGCCTCAAGGTGCAAGCGTTTTGCGCCTTGAGGCTGTTGTTAGCCTTTTTTCATAATCCGCGCTTTTTCGCGTTGCCAGTCGCGGTCTTTTGAGGTGGCGCGTTTGTCGTGCAGTTGCTTGCCTTTGGCGAGGCCGATTTCCAGTTTGGCCCGGCCGTTTTTCCAGTACATCGACAAAGGAATCAGGGTGTAGCCTTTGCGCTCAACCGAACCTATCAGCTTGTTCAGCTCATGGCGATTCAATAACAGCTTTTTGGCGCGGATGGAGTCGGGGTTGACGTGGGTTGAGGCTGATAACAGCGGCGAAATATGCGCGCCGGATAAAAAGGCTTCACCGCGCCGGATTATCACGTAACTTTCTTTAAGCTGCACGCGCCCGTCTCTGAGGCTTTTGACTTCCCAGCCTTCTAACACCAGCCCGGCTTCAAAGCGTTCCTCAATGGTGTACTCATGAGTCGCCTGGCGATTAACAGCAATGGTGGCATTTTGTTGCTTGTTGTTTTTCTTAGACTTTTTATCGGCCATAAGTGCGGGTTAGGATTTTTAAACTGACGGAAAGGAATAATTTTGCTATTTTACTCGATATTACTGCGCTAGTCAGAAAAGCTCACCACTCAAGGGACTCGGGTGGTGAATCTATAACACTTGAGTTTTTATTGGGCACACAAATGACGGATATAAAAAAATCGATTCATGGGGAATGGTCATCACGTTTCGCGTTTATTCTGGCGGCGACAGGTTCCGCTGTCGGGCTGGGTAATATTTGGAAATTTCCTTATATTGCCGGGGAAAATGGCGGCGGCGCCTTTGTTCTGGTCTATTTGCTGTGTGTGTTATTAATCGGTATTCCTATTATGATGGCGGAAACCATGCTGGGGCGACGCAGCAGGCAGAATCCGATTGATACGATGATAACGCTGGCCGACGAAGCCGGGGCGGATAAAAACTGGCATTATTTGGGTTGGATGGGCGTTATTGCCGGTTTCTTGATTCTGTCTTATTACAGTGTGATTGCCGGTTGGGCCTCGGCTTATACGGTAAAAGCCTTTTTCGGCAGCTTTTCCGGTGCTGATGCAACCGAGATAAAAAGTTTATTTGATGGTTTTGTGGGCAGTCCACTACAACTGATGTTCTGGCATAGCCTGTTCATGTTGGCAACCATGCTGATAGTGGCTCGCGGCGTTAACACCGGTCTGGAAAAAGCGGTGCGGTTTTTAATGCCAAGCCTGTTTGTGCTGCTGATTTTATTGGTCGGTTACGCGATGACGACGGGCGATTATTATGACCAAGGCATTGCGTTTTTATTCAGCCCGGATTTTAGTAAATTGACCGGTGAAGGCGTCTTGATAGCGATGGGTCACGCTTTTTTTACCCTGAGCTTAGGCATGGGCGCGATCATGATTTACGGCTCGTATTTGCCGAAAGATGTGTCGATTGCCAAGACCGTGTACTTGATTGCCGGCACCGATACTGTGGTGGCTTTATTGGCCGGCATCGCCATTTTTCCTATTGTTTTTGCCAGCGGCCTAGAGCCTGCAGTTGGCCCTGGCTTGATTTTCCAAACCTTGCCGATTGCTTTCGGCAACATGACCGGCGGCTGGTTTTTTGGCGTGCTGTTTTTTGTGATGCTGGTGTTCGCGGCTTTGTCTTCGTCGATTTCCCTGATTGAACCGGCGGTTGCCTGGTTAGTTGAAAAGAAAGACATGAGCCGTAAACAGGCGTGTATCTGGTCGGGCGCGGTAACTTGGTTGCTGGGCTTAGCCACCGTTTTTTCATTTAATGCCTGGTCTAATGTCAAAGTTTTCGACCGCACCCTGTTTCAATTGCTGGATTATTTAACCGCCAATTTGATGCTGCCTATCGGCGGCTTTTGCATCGCGGTATTTGCCGGTTGGATTATGACGCAACAACATACCACGCATGAGATGGACATGCCGGATGCGCTTAGTTATAAAGTGTGGCGGTTTGTCATTCGCTATGTGTCGCCCACAGCGGTGTTTTTAGTATTCCTGAATGTGATTGGGGTGCTTTAAGCATGACGCTCGTGCAAAAAAGCGCGCTGGTCAAATTTTCAGCGCAACAGATGTTTGATTTGGTTAACGACGTTGAAGCCTATCCCGAATTTTTGCCTTGGTGTAGCGGCAGCCGTATCATCAAGCGCGAAGGTGACATTGTCGAGGCCGAGTTGTTGATTAGCAAAGGTGGCTTCAAAAAAGCTTTTTCGACCCGGAACAAGATTGAGCCGGGGCACAGGATGGTCATTTCGCTGCTGAACGGCCCGTTTTCGCAGCTGGAAGGCATTTGGGAATTTATCCCGCTACGCGAAGACGCCAGCAAAATTTCGCTGGATTTGGAATTTGAATTGTCGGGCAAGTTGGCCAGCTTGGCTTTTGGCGCCGTCTTTAACCAGATTTGCAATACTATGGTCAGTTCTTTTACCGCGCGAGCCAAAGCCGTTTATGGTTAATATTGAAATCGCTTATGCCAAGCCCGAAGCGCAGCTCATCGTTGCCTTGGCCCTGCCGGAAGAAACGACGCTTGAGGCGGCGGTAAAAGCCTCCGGTTTGCTGGAGCGATTTCCGGAAATTGCCTTGTCCGAGCTTAATGTCGGTGTTTTCGGTGTCGTCTGCAAACCGGATCAGGCCATTAATGAGGGCGATAGGATAGAAATTTACCGGCCGTTGCGGCATGACCCTAAAGAGGCCAGACGGCAACGGGCATTGAAGCAAGCATAATTTCTAAGTACAGAAAGGGCATTGAAAGTATTTTACCTGTCATTAATGGGACGTCATTTAATAGCCACATCATGCGCATTCTCGTTATTCTTGCCCTTGTACTCATCGCAATTCTGGAAATCGGCCCCATTCCGATTACTCCGATTTTGTTAATTTACATTGTGCTGTGGCGCCCGGCATGGTTTTATGCCTGTGTACTCAAGATATACGGCAGAACCCGCGATGAATTGCCCTAAATGCCGGCAGGCGCTAGCGGCGCCCAGCGAGATCTGTCCGCATTGCGGCATCGTCTTTGCCAAATACCGCAAATATCATGCTGAACCGAGCGCACAGCCGCATGAACCTCCTCCTGTCGTGGTCTTGGATGAAGATAATCCGACCCATTTTTTATTCGACGATGCGCAGCAAGGCGCGTTGGCGTATTTTTTGAGCCGG
This sequence comes from Methylobacter sp., assembly GCA_030699385.1. Taxonomy (GTDB): domain Bacteria; phylum Pseudomonadota; class Gammaproteobacteria; order Methylococcales; family Methylomonadaceae; genus Methylobacter_A. Next base: position 99,127 of record JAUYMY010000022.1, on the reverse strand, counting down.
TCGCTGGTGTGGCTCGGCCTTATGGTCTGGAGCTGGCGGTTAATGGGGGCGTCCATCGACAGCAATGCGGTCGGCGAGTCTTTTTTGCACTTGGTCAATCTGCCGTTCCATGAGGCGGGCCATGTTATTTTTAGGCCGTTTGGCGCCTTTATTACCTCATTAGGCGGAACGCTGGGGCAGTTGTTGATGCCATTAATTTGCGCAGTCACTTTATTGCTGAAAACGCGCGATCCTTTTGGCGCGTCAGTGGCGCTGTGGTGGCTGGGTGAGAGTTTTCTCGATATTGCGCCCTATATGAATGATGCCAGAGCCGGTCAATTGCCGCTGTTGGGCGGTAATTTCGGCCATTCGTCGCCTTACGGTTTTCACGATTGGGAATATCTGCTGACCGAAACCGGCCTGTTGCAATACGACCATAGTCTGGCCAAAGCGGTTTTTGTGCTGGGCTGTATCGTCATGCTGCTGGCGATGTTATGGGGCGGACTGGTATTGCTTAGGCAGTATAAACGCCTGATTGCCGGGCAATCAGAAAGCTAGTGCCGCTGTTTTTTAACTGTCACTAAAATAGCAGACGTTATATAATCGCGGGCTTTTATTCAATCATTTGCTAAATTCACACCGGAAAAAAACATGCTGGGTAAGTTGGTTAGATTAGTTGTAGGTAGCCGTAATGACAGGCTGATAAAGAAGAAAAAGTCCTTGGTCAAAAAGATCAATGCACTGGCTTCTGAGTACGAAAAATTGTCTGATGACGCGTTAAAAGCGAAAACTCAGGAATTTCGTGGCCGCTTGGCGCAGGGCGAAAAACTGGACAATCTGCTGCCGGAAGCGTTTGCAACGGTCAGGGAAGCGTCGACCCGTGTTTTCGGTATGCGCCATTTCGATGTGCAATTAATCGGCGGCATGATTCTTCACGACGGCAAAATTGCCGAAATGAAAACCGGTGAAGGTAAGACGCTGATGGCAACGTTAGCGGCTTATCTGAATGCGTTGCCGGAACACGGTGTGCATGTGGTCACTGTCAACGATTATCTGGCCAAGCGTGACTCGGAATGGATGGGCCGGTTATACGGCTTTCTAGGCTTGAGCACCGGCGTGATTATCAGCCAAATGGAGAGCGAAGAGCGGCGTCAGGCTTATGCCTCTGACATCACTTACGGCACCAACAACGAATTCGGCTTTGATTATCTGCGCGACAACATGGCTTTCAGCCTGGAGCAGAAAGTTCAACGCGATTTAAGTTTTGCCATTGTCGATGAGGTCGATTCTATCCTGATCGACGAGGCGAGAACGCCGCTGATTATCTCCGGCCCTACCGAAGAAAGCACCGAAATCTATATCAAAGTCAACGAAATCGTGCCTTTTTTGACCAAACAGGAAAAAGAAGACGAGCCGGGCGATTATTCGGTCGATGAAAAAGTGCGCCAGCTGTATCTGACTGAAGCCGGCCATGAGCGGGTTGAACGCTTAATGGTTGAGCATGGCCTGATGGTCGATGGCACCAGCTTGTACGATGCCACCAATATTCGTCTGATGCATTATCTGAATGCCTCATTGCGCGCCCATATTTTGTACAAAAAAGACGTCGATTATATCGTCGCCAATAATGAAGTGATTATCGTCGATGAATTTACCGGCCGTATTATGCCGGGACGGCGCTGGTCTGAAGGTCTGCATCAAGCGATTGAAGCGAAAGAGCAGGTCAGGATTCAAAATGAAAACCAGACGCTGGCCTCGATTACTTTCCAGAATTATTTCCGTTTATACGAAAAACTGTCCGGCATGACCGGCACCGCCGATACCGAAGCGTTCGAGCTGAACAAGATTTACGGTCTTGAAGTTGTGGTTATTCCTACGCACCGCAACATGATCCGTAAGGATTTGGGCGACGTGGTGTTTTTGACCACCGACGAGAAATATGTCGCCGTTGCCGACGATATTAAAGAGTGCGTGAGTCGCGGCCAGCCAGTGTTGGTCGGCACCACGTCGATTGAAAATTCCGAGCGCTTGTCTGCGTTATTGACGAAGCGCGGCGTTAAACACGAAGTGTTGAATGCCAAACAACATGAACGCGAAGCCCATATTATCGAACAGGCCGGTATGCCGGGAGCGGTTACTATCGCTACCAACATGGCCGGACGCGGTACCGACATTGTGCTCGGCGGCAATTTGGAAGCGGAATTGGCGGCTTTGGGCGAAGACGCCAGCGATGCCGACAAACAGCGCGTCCGTGGCGCTTGGTTAGACCGGCACGAGCAGGTTATCGCCACCGGCGGCTTGCATGTAATCGGCTCGGAACGTCATGAATCGCGCCGTATCGACAACCAGTTGCGAGGTCGTTCCGGGCGTCAGGGCGATCCGGGTTCAACTCGTTTTTATCTGTCGCTGCAAGATGATTTGATGCGTATTTTTGCTTCCGATCGTGTCGCCGGATTAATGAAAAAATTGGGCATGGGCGATGGCGAAGCGATCGAACATCCTTGGGTTACCCGTTCGATTGAAAGCGCACAACGCAAGGTTGAAGGACGTAACTTTGATGTGCGAAAAGAAATTCTGGCTTATGATGATGTCGCCAATGACCAGCGTAAAGTGGTTTATGCGCAACGCAATGAGTTAATGGCGGCCGAGGAAATATCCGACATTATCACTGCGATACGCGAAGATGTGGTCAATAACGTGATCAGCCAGTACATCCTGCCGAAAACGATGGTTGAACAGTGGGACATCAAAGGCTTGGAAGATCATTTGCAGCAGGAATTTAATGTAGACGTGCCGGTGCGTCGAATGCTCGACGAAGACCATTCGCTGCAGGAAGAATCATTGCGTCGACGCATTATTGACATACTGGAGCAAAGCCATAAGGACAAGGAACAGCAAATGTCCAAGGACGTGCTGCAACATTTTGAAAAATCAGTGATGCTGCAAGTGCTTGATAACAGTTGGAAAGAACATCTGGCGGCGATGGATTATTTGCGTCAGGGCATCCATTTTAGAGGTTATGCGCAAAAAGACCCCAAGCAGGAATACAAGCGTGAAGCGTTTGAAATGTTCACCAAACTGCTGGAGCAGATCAAATACGAAGTCATAGAAATCCTGTTTAAAGTCCAGGTCAGACGCGAAGAAGATGTGCAAGCCATTGATGAACAACGGCAAGCGCCAAAAGAAATGCATTTTGAACATGCATCAGCGCCGAGCTTGGATGCTTATGATGAATCGTTAGCCGTTGCGCCTGAGCAGGATGAAACGGCTGCACAGCCTTTTGTCAGAGACGCAAACAAAGTCGGCCGTAATGACCCGTGCCCTTGCGGTTCAGGCAAGAAATATAAACACTGCCACGGCAAGTTAAGTTGATGGGCTAAATAGATTTCAAAAAACTATTCGGCACAGAAAGCAGGCGGCAGGAAGAAAATTTTTCTTTGTGCCGCCTGCTTTTTTTTTGCACCCATCGCAGGAAAGAAGGATATTCTTCCTAAATATCACTTGATAGTCGAGTATAAGTCTATGCGATTAGCATCATTTTTTTCTTAGGAGACATTACAATGTTGAAAAGTTATGAGGCAATTTATGATCAGGGGCATATTAAATGGCTGGGTGAAGTACCCAAATTTAAGCGTGTACGGGTCGTTTTAGTGGCTGATGATGCTAATGAATTAGACGAAGAAACGCCAAATGGTGCGCGCTTAGTCAGCATCTTGCGTGCAACACCGGCAGAGTTAAGGGCAAGTATTGCCGAGAAATTCGGTAATCCAGTTGATTGGCAACGGGAGCAACGCAAAGACAGAGTGTTGCCCGGACGTGAGGATGGTTGATGATTCTTGATAGTAACATTGTGATTTACGCGTTTCAACCGGAATACCGTGAATCAAGTCTGGAAAGGTTTCTACTGCAGGGCGAATTTTCTGTGTCGAATGTCACTCGTTTAGAAGTGATGGGCTATTGGAGAAACTCAGATGATGAGTTTAAACGGTTTGAATTGTTTTTTGAGGCGATTCATGTGCTTGCTGTTTCATCTGAAGTTATTGATTGTGCTATACAATTGCGTCGTCAACGTAGTATGGGGCTGGGTGATGCCATAATTGCTGCTACGGGGTTGATTCATCAGTTACCACTGGTAACCCATAACATCCGCGATTTTCAATGGATTGCGGAATTAGAGTTGATTGATCCGTTAGTAGAGTCTAACCCATGAGTCTAAAGCCTTGGCTAATTTACCTAACGTTAGGCGAGAAATAGGCCGATGGGCAGACCTTCCAGGTTTTTAAAACCTGGAAGGTCTAACTGGCAACACTTTGAATAAGTAGAACATTCTTTCCCGGCAATCAAAGCCCTTCAAAACAAACTTTCAATCGGCTTTTCCTCAGAAAAACCGGTATCCGCTGCGGTGCTGCTTGGCGGCGAGCTATAACGTCTAGGGACGTGTTCCGCCTGGAAGAACTCCCAGATGCCGCTGTTGTTTGCGCTGGCGGTTAATAGCCCAGTATCGGGGCTGATAAATGCCTTGACTATCCCCGGCGGCACCTCAAGAGGCGCTTCCGGCGTGTCTTTTAAGGCGTTACGCATAAACTCTATCCACATCGGCAATGCGGTTACACCGCCGGTTTCTTTATCTCCCAACGGGGAAAAATCATCAAAACCTACCCAGGCGATGCCGACATTTGACGCGCTATAACCATTAAACCAGGCGTCACGGTGATCATTGGTGGTGCCTGTTTTACCGGCAATATCCTGTCTGCCCAGTATCTTGGCATCGGTTGCGGTACCATGCTGGATGACATCTTTTAATAACGAGTTCATCAGAAAACAAATTTGCGGGCTAATAATGCGCGGCGCGTGGCTGCGTATTAACAACGGGTCGTCATCGTTGCAGGCAGGGCAGGCGGTTTTGGGTTTGGCCTGATAAATGATGTCACCTTCGCTGGATTCAATGCGCTCAATAAAATACGGTTTGACCAGAAAACCGCCGTTGGCAAAAGTGGCATAAACCTGCGCCATTTGCAGCGGCGAGGCGTAGCCGCTACCGAGTGCTAAAGACAGGGTTTTAGGCGTTTGATCTTCGGTAAAGCCAAAACGTAACGCTGTCTCTACCGCTTTTTCAACGCCCATTTCCTTTAATAAACGAATGGAAATAATGTTTCTGGAATGGGTGATGGCTGAGCGGATGCTGGTCGGGCCGTAGAATTTTTTGTTGTAATTTTCCGGCCGCCATTCGTTTTCCTGGCCTGGATTGTCGATGACCAAGGGCGCGTCGTTAATCAGGCTGGCGGGGGTGTAGCCCTGTTCCAGCGCGGTGGTGTAAATGATGGGTTTAAAGCCAGATCCGGGCTGTCTTTTGGATTGTGTGGCCCGGTTATATTTATTGCGGAAAAAATCGAAGCCGCCGGTTAGCGCTAAAATGGCGCCATTGCTGGGATTTAATGACACGAAGGCGCCTTCTACCTGGGGGATTTGTGTTAACGCCCAGCTGTTATCGGCGAGTTGGCGCACCCGGATAATATCGCCGCGTCGTATGCTGTTACCGATGCCGCCCGCCCATTTTATCGCGTCCCACGGTATTTCAAGCAGCGTGTTGTTTTGCAGTTTGACCGTTGCGACATGGTTTTTTATTTGCAGTACCGTGGCCGGCAAGGTGTCGCCAATAATCGGTTGTTCGTTGAAACGGCTGCTTTTGCTGATGCTTGAGCGTCGGTAGCCGTGACGTTCATCATAAGCATGTAAGGTGTTATTCAGTGCTTGATTAGCGGTACTTTGCAAGGCCCCGCTAATCGTTGTATAGACGTTAAAGCCAGAGGTGTAGGCTTCTTCGCCGTATAATTCGAAAATTTTTTGGCGCACCATTTCGGCTAAATACAGCGCCGAAATCTCAGGCAATACGGTTTGTAGCTTGGCGGTTGAGGGTTGGCTTGAGGCATCATCATAATCTTGTTGACTGATGTGCTGAAGCTCAAGCATACGCTGCAACACATAATTGCGCCGTTCCAGCGCTCGCGCCTTGTTGGTGATAGGGTTGAATATCGACGGCGCTTTAGGCAAGCCGGCAATCATCGCGTGTTCGGCTAGACTCAGTTCGGACAAGGTTTTACCGTAATAAACCTGGGCGGCAGCAGCAACGCCATAAGCGCGGTGGCCCATAAAAATCTGATTTAAATACAGCTCCATGATTTTGTCTTTGCTGTACTCGCGCTCTATTTTTAACGCCAGCATGATTTCTTTCAGCTTACGGGTATAGGTTTTTTCATTGCTTAGCAGGAAGTTTCGAGTGACTTGCATGGTGATGGTGCTGCCGCCCTGTTTTTTCTTGCCGGTTAAGGCCAGTTGCACGGCGGCGCGTAGCAGACCTTTAAGATCGACACCCGGATGCTGATAAAAGCTGTCGTCTTCGGCGGCAATAAAGGCGTTAACAAGTTGCTGCGGCACGTCTTCTATAGCAACCGGCGTGCGTTTTTTCTCACCGAATTGGGCAATCAGCAGTTTATCTTGCGTGTAAATGCTTAACGGCGTTTGATATTGGACATTATGCAGTGTGCTGACATCAGGCAGATCGGCGGACAGTTGCTGATATAAAAAATAACCGCCACTTACTAGACCCAGTGCGACTGTCGTCAAAAAAACAGCAACCCACTTTAAAATTTTAGCCACAGGACTTTCCAAAAATGCCAGGGTCGTGATGAAAATTGCAGATGAAACCGCTCCTACAGTAAGGCTGCTGGAACTAAAAAAGCAGCCGGACACACAAATAAATTGCACATTTTAAGCATCAAACTAAAAAAGGCTACTATACTTTCGCCAGTTAATAGGTTTTGTGAGGGTTGATTATAGCTTAGGGCTGCATGAGCAATGGCTTACATCATGCAAAAATTCGCTGATCAACTTACACTGCATAAAGTTGCAGTCCCCCGTATCCTTGTCAGCCGTGCAGAAAGTATAATTTCCGAGGATGGGGGCAAGCACAGTGTTCATCAAGTTTTTCAAGGGTTAGTTCATGAGTTGGTTTGGTCAGAAACAAAGTGCTGTGTTGGGTATTGATATCAGCACAGCGGCTATAAAATTGCTCGAGTTAAGCAAGCTCGGAGCCCGTTATCGGGTGGAGAGTTATTCAGTCGCGCCTTTGCCGCAAAATGCAGTGGTTGATAAAAATATAACCAATGTGGATGTGATTGCCGATGCGATAAAAATTGCCTTCAAACAATCCGGCTCTAAACTCAAGTACGCCTCCGTGGCCGTAGCCGGGGCATCGGTCATGACCAAAGTGATACCGATGTCGGCGTCATTATCCGATGACGAATTAGAAGAGCAAATCATGGTTGAGGCTGACCAATATGTGCCTTATTCGCTTGATGACGTCAACTTCGACTTTGAAGTGCAGGGCGAAATGGAAGGCAACCCGGACATGGTCAATGTGTTACTCGCGGCATCAAGAAAAGAAACCATTGCCGACCGTGTCGAGGCTTTAGAAAAGGCCGGACTAAAAGCCAAGATTGTCGATGTTGAAGCTTTTGCGATGGAAAATGCCTTTTCCTTGCTGCTTGACCAATTACCGGACAGCCAAGAAGCCCAAACCGTGGCTGTTGTCGATATAGGCGCCACCTTAACTACCTTAAATGTCTTGTATAATGCCCACACTGTTTACACTAGGGAGCAAAGCTTCGGCGGCAGGCAATTAACCGAAGAAATCCAGCGCCGTTACGGCTTAACTTACGAAGAGGCTGGTTTGGCAAAAAAGGTCGGCGGTTTGCCGGATAACTATACTATTGATGTGTTAGACCCCTTTAAAAGAGCGATGGTTCAGCAAATTCAGCGCTCCATCCAGTTTTTTGTTTCCTCCAGCGCCAATAGGCGCATCGATAGCATTATCCTTGCCGGCGGCTGCGCCTCAGTAGCCGGTGTCGACAAATTGGTGCAACAATCTACCGGCGTGCCCGTCGCTATCGCCAACCCGTTTATCAATATGTCCTTGTCGCATAAGATAAAACCTCAGTCATTGAGTAACGATGCGGCGGCGATGATGATTGCCTGCGGCTTGGCTTTAAGGAGCTTTGACTGATGGCAAAAATCAATTTACTACCTTGGCGTGAAGAACTGCGGGCACAAAAAAAGCAGGATTTTATTAATGCTATTGGCGCGGCGGTTGTATTCACAGTGATTATTTTTGGCGGGATGCATTTCTATATAGAAGGACTCAAAGAATACCAAGAGCAGCGCAATAAAATAATACAAGACGAAATAGCGAAATTGGATATAAAAATCGCCCAAATTAAAACCATTGAAGAACAAAAAGCCAAGCTGCTGACCAAAATAGACTTGATCCAGAAATTGCAGGAAAGTCGGCCAGAGATTGTGCATTTGTTTGATGAGTTACCTAGAGTGACACCGGACGGCGTGTTCCTGTCTAAATTTACCCAGCTAGGCGCCGACTTGACCTTTGAAGGCAAATCGCAATCGAATGCGCGTATTTCTGCCTTCATGCGGGCCATTGAAGCCTCGGCCTGGTTGAAAGAGCCCAAGCTGAATGTCATACAATCCGCCAGCAAAACCAATGACGAGCGGATCAGTGATTTCACTCTCCACGCCAAGCAGGGCAATCAAAATGCGCAAGCTGATGCGGGGAGCCATTAATGAATTTGTCGGAAATTAATTGGGACCCTAATGCCGCAGGCACCTGGCCGCTGCCGATTAAAGCAGCAACCATTGCGCTGATTTGTGTGCTGGTGTTTGGCGCTGGCGTTTACTATGACACGCTGGATCAGCTGGCTGAACTGGATGCTTCGGAAAAGAAAGAAGTCGAATTAAAGCAGTCATTCGAAATCAAACAAAAGAAAGCCATCAACCTGGAAGATTACCAGCAGCAGCTGGAGCAAATCGAAGTCGAGCTGGAGCAGATGATTCGGCAAATGCCCACACAGGAAGAAGTCGCCAGCTTGCTGATTGATATTTCCCAGACCGGATTAGCCAGCGGTCTGGAGTTTAGATTATTTAAGCCCGATGCGCCGGTGCGTAAAGATTTTTACTCCGAATTGCCCATTAAAATTGAAGTGATTGGCCGATATGAAGATTTAGGCTTATTTATCAGCGGCCTAGCCTCATTGCCGCGTATTGTTACCGTACACGATGTCAATATTGCCCCCGAAGACAAGGAAGGCAAAGGCGGCAAAATGGTGATGAATGCCCTGGTAAAAACCTATAACGAAGCGGCCGATGCAGCAGCGCCGGTTACCGCGAAAAAGAAAAGGGGGCAAAAGTAATGCAAAAAAATAAATTACCTTTGCCAATCGCTCATCCGCCTGCATTAGCCTTGTGTGGTCTGGCGCTGATGGCCTTGCTGTCGGGCTGCACTAATGATGACTTTGCTGATTTAGATCGCTACCTGGCAGAAGTTAAGGCGAGGCCTAAAGAAACCATTAAGCCCTTACCCGAAATCAAAGTGATAGAGCCTTTTATCTTTAAACCGGAAGGCCTGCGCGACCCGTTTAAGCCGGTAGAACAACCGGAACAGGCCAGTGGCGTCGATATGGCCGCCGGTAGCGGCATAAAACCGGATTTCACCCGGCGCAAAGAAGAATTGGAATCCTTTCCTTTAGACGGCCTAAGAATGGTTGGCACTGTTGATATGAAAGCGGATTTGTGGGGCTTGGTCAAAGCCAGTAACGGCACTATTTATCGCGTTAAAGTGGGGCGTTATATGGGTAAAAACCACGGAAAAATTATACGGATAGTCAACGATAAAATTGAACTGATGGAAATAGTCCCCGATAAACCGGGAACTTGGCGCGAACAACCCATTTCAATCACGTTGGCAGAATAATTGTCGAGGACAAAAAATGAACATTAAACAAGGCGGCGTTATGCGCACTACTGGCAGGGAACAACATAAAATGTGGCGATTATTAGGCGCGCAGATCAGCTTAGGACTCTTCTTGTTACTCGGTCAGTTGGCATCGGTCAGCGCCGCTGAAATGGCCTTATCGGCACTCGATTTCGCCATGCAGCCAGGCAATCAGCTGCAGATTGAAATGCAAATGACCGGTGCCGCGATGGCGCCCAAAATATTCAAAACCGATAATCCCGCACGTATTGCGCTGGATTTTCCCGGCGTCACCAGCGCCTTGCCAAAAAAAATGTATCCAATCAATCAGGGCGTAGCGAGCAGCATTTATGTGGTAGAGGCGGCCGGCAGATTGCGCGTCGTCGTTAATCTGCTGGAGACCACGCCTTATAATGCCCAGGTTATCGGCAATAAAGTGCTGTTGACCTTAACGCCAACAAAGACAGTCGCTGCGGCGCCAAGACCTGTCGTTGCGCCGCCGGCACGAATGGTTTCGCCGGTAGTGGAAAAGTCCGCCAATGCGATGGTATCAGCCTTAATACCCGAGCAGGATATTAGCGGTTTTGATTTCAAGCGCGGTGATAAAGGCGAGGGGCGCATCCTGGTCACGCTGGCCAATCCCAATACTATCGTCAATTCCAAAAAAGTAGGCGGTAACGTCGTCATCAGCTTTTTAAATACCCAATTATCGGCGAATCTGGCTAAACGCCTCGATGTGTCCGAGTTTGCCACCCCGGTTAAATTTATCGACACCGTTTCGTCCGAGCAGCAAACCACCATCACCGTATCGCCGCAAAATGAACTGTACGATTATTCGGTCTTTCAGTCAGACCGTTTGCTGACCGTCGAATTCCGTCCGTTAACGCCCGAAGAAAAAGAAGCGCAAGACAGATCGCGCAGCAAATATGTCGGTGACCGCCTGTCGTTAAATTTCCAGGAAATTGACATACGCAGCGTGATTGCCATTCTGGCTGAATTTACCGGACAAAATGTCGTGGCCGGTGATGATGTCACTGGCACCATTACCTTAAAGCTTGACGATGTGCCGTGGGATGAGGCGCTGGACTTTATTATGATGACTAAGGAGTTGGGTAAATATGAAACCGGTACTGTCACGCTGATTTCAACGCTGGATAAGATTAAGGACTACAAACAAAAACAACAGGATACAGAGCGGGTTGTTGAGCAGCTAGACCCGTTGGTAACTGAGTATATTAAAATCAATTATGCCAAGGCTCAGGATTTTAGTAATTTGGTTAATGGTTTTTCTAGCGGTACTTTTGGTAGTTGCGGCGTGACCGGTTCGGCCACTGCGACTACCTCTATCGGATCGCAAGTCGGTGGAGGGTCGCAGCAGCAGGGGGGCGGATCGCAACAGGGTGGAGGTTCTCAGCAAGGCGGTGGTCAAGCAGGTCAGGGAGCAGGCGGCGCAGCGGGATCTGAAGAGAAGTTTGGCTTGCTGTCTATGCGTGGATCGGCTGTTGTCGATGCCAGAACTAATACCTTGATTGTTCGTGAAACAACAAAACGTTTAGAAGAAATAAAGAAGCTGATACGCAAGCTAGATGTGCCGGTGCGCCAAGTGATGATTGAAGCGCGGGTAGTGATTGCTGACGATAGCTTTACTGAAAACTTAGGCGTCAAGTTTGGCGCGGCCAAAGCGGCAAGTGTGGGTTCTGATAAGGTGTTTGGTTTGGGTGGAACAGGAACACAAGGCGCGCTTAATCCAGGTGCAGACGGTAGCATGGGAAATGTCAATGATAATTATCTGGTTGATCTCGGTGTAGCCGCATTAACGACCACACCACCAGGAGCATTAGGTATGACCCTAGCTAGAGGTGCAGATTATGTGCTGAATCTTGAGCTTCAGGCTTTACAAATCCAAGGCAAGGGCGAAATTGTGTCCAATCCCAGAGTGATGACCATGGATAGGTGTACTGCAGTGATGACGCAGGGTGTTCAGATTCCAGTGACTACCGCTCCTTCGGCGAATCAGCCGGCAACAACCGAATATGTGGATGCCGTGCTTGAACTAAACGCAACGCCACAGATTACCCCCAGTGGTTCCGTGATCATGAATTTACTGGTTAAAAAAGATAATGCCAACGGCACTAGCAATCCGGTATCAGGTAATCCGGGAATTGATAAACGGGAGATTAAAACGTCGGTACTGGTTGAAGATGGAGAAACCGTCGTTTTAGGCGGGGTTTATGAATCATCTGAATTAAAGGCAGGCAATAAAATTCCATTTTTTGGTGACTTGCCGGGTATTGGCTTTTTATTCAACAATTCAACTGAAAAAAGTGAAAAGAAAGAGTTATTAATTTTTGTCACTCCAAAAATCATGAAAGACGACAAAGTTAGTAGCGAATAATGCTGCATCGTTCCCACGCTGTAGCGCCTTATCGTCATACATAAGTTGTGGGAGCGGTCACCCCGCCGCGAACAGCGCATGATTGTTCGCGGCCGGTGACCGCTCCCACAACTTTTATCCATTACATCGCGCATCATTCCCACGCTGGAGCGCCTGGGAACGAGGAACCAAGATTACCAGCTTCGCCCCCGCCCGGTTAATCAGCTTTATTGTTGTTTATATTATTTTCACCAGTGTAGCAACCGCGCCAATTGCAACAACCATGAGTCCTCCCAGCTTTATAATCATTCGTTGTTCAAGTTGTAGCAAACGCGCATCCAATCTTTCATTTAATCGGTCTTCCATGTGCTTCAAGTCTTCACGAGTGGCAACTTCTTTCAAATTTAGCTCAAAAACTTCTGCTAACGCTTCAGCCTCAGCCTCAGCCTCTGCGATCTGTGACTCAGCCCCAGCCGCTTTTAGTTTATTTGCATATTTCAACGTATCAAATGTAATTGCCGCCATTCTATTTTTCTCCTAATGAGTCGGACTGAAAATTGAGTATAACACAGCAAAAAAAACCCCTCAAAATGGTCAATATTTAATAATTGCGCACAACTTAAAGCATAACAGCCTTCCTCGTTCCCAAGCTCCAGCTCTCATCGTTATACATAAGTTGTGGGAGCTCCAGCTTGGGAACTAGACATTGCGCTCATGAAACATCAAGATGGATTTTGTTAGATGTATATTGATGCACTAACATTTGAATAATATTTTGATACGGCACACCATTTTCCAACCCCTTTCTTTTTAACTCATAAAGATCGTTTTCAGAAAGCCTGATGGAAACCGATTTTTTCTTTTCATGCTTCAAAAAGCCTTGCAGCTCAGCTAATCGTCCCTGAATATCACCTTTACTGCGCCATTCATCATTCTCCACGCTGTCGAGAATATCGTGTTCAAAATCATCTAAATTTAACTCAGTCATCACTTGCCGCCTTGTTGTAACTCTTATTCATTTTTCGAGAAGGGATTATCGTCTTTAAAAAAATGCTGCTCTCATCTTCGACGTAAGGCACGATGTAAACATAATTTTTTATGCTGATTAAGATGATAAAAACAGACTGATTTGGATATTTTTCAGGGTTTGGATGTGCCAAATCATCTAACACATGCCCCATTTCGATGGCCAATAACACATCTTCAAAACCAATGCCTCTTTCCGCTTTTAACAAAGCGTTTTTTTCGGGTGAAAAATGTATTTGTTTTTGTTTATATGCCATACGAAGTATAGTATTTTCTCAAGCTAAGAACTGTCAATAATTACTCTTCTAAAAATCAGTTAGGTGCGTGACCCATCCTTGGGGATACCGGTGATGCAGCGCAGAGTGAGGTCTTTGATGCCATGTCCCGAATTGCCAATTTGTGGGAGCGGCCACCCGGCCGCGAACAATTGCGTTTGCTGTTCGCGGCCGGTGACCGCTCCCACAACCTTGCATCATTCCCAAGCGCCAGATTTATTTAACCGCCGAGTCTCGCAGCCGCGTAGCGTTTGCATCGTGGCATCGTTATTCCCGCGCATAAAAAAACCGCCCATCCCCGAAGGAATGAGCGGTTGTTTCAGGTCATCCGTAACCCAGAGCCGTTGTTAAACGCGGATTATGCGTTTATGCGGGGGATTTAATTGGGGTCCGGGCCGGACGGGGCATGTTGCCCCGTCCGAAACGTTTTATAGCTTAAATATAATCGCCCTTTGTTTTTGTATCCTAATTAACCAAGTAATTTGATAAGAAGTGGCGAAGTCGGATTGGCCGATGACCAACGCCAATGTTCAGGATAAAAAACATAACCTTTCCGTACTGGATTTTCATGAATATAGTTAAGTTTTTGAAGATAAAACGCGAGGTTCTCAACCTTTTTCGGAGCATTAGTTTCCATCCAAAACCGGTAACGTCCTTGCGTGTCAACAAACAATTTCAAAACACTCGGCTCTGTGGTTTCAAGGTTGGCTTTAAATTGGGTGGAAGTGAAGCGTTTAAAGTCGCGTAAAAATCCTGCCATATCAGGCGAAGTGACGATGAGATGAATATGATTCAGCATAAAAACATAGCCGTTCAATTCCAGGCCTTTGTTGTCTTGGCAATACTGAATCGAATCAGACATAATCTGCCAACGGTTATAACGATCAAACAGGTAATACCAGCGTTGAACGGTTAGAGTAAGATAATAAGTTCCGGCATTAAGCTCAGCGGCTACGCGTCGAGACGGCATGGCACTTCCTCTTTGTATGGGAATCGTGCGTAATTATATGTGATTCAGGCATAAAAAAACCACCCCCAGTTTCCCAAGGGCGGTTCGTTTTAGTTAGCCATCAAAACGTTGCAACGGGGTACATACCCCGTCGCGCGTTCGGGCCAAAGGGATATATCTCAAGAAGCGCCAAGGCCGGACGGGGCATGTTGCCCCGTCCGAAACGTTTTATGTTCGCGTCAAAACGTTGCAACGGGGTACATACCCCGTCGCGCGTTCGACGGGGTACGTACCCCGTCGCGCGTTCGGTACATACCTCGTCGCGCGTTCGGCGAGACATTCAGGCATAAAAAAACAAGGCCGGACGGGGCATGTTGCCCCGTCCGAAACGTTTTATGTTCGCATCAAAACGTTGCAACGGGGTACATACCCCGTCGCGCGTTCGTGAAAGTAAGGATAAGCTTCGTTCAGAATTTTGTAGCGGCTACGTCCCATAGATTGTATTACTCAGCGAGAAAGTGTTCGTCAAGCAGAGCTTGAGGGACTGCATTCCCAAGCTGGAGCTTGGGAACGAGACAAAAAACCACCCCCAGTTTCCCAAGGGCGGTTCGTTTTAGTTAGCCATCAAAACGTTGCAACGGGGTACATACCCCGTCGCGCGTTCGTACATACCCCGTCGCGCGTTCGGGCATAAAAAAACCACCCCCAGTTTCCCAAGGGCGGTTCGTTTTAGTTAGCCATCAAAACGTTGCGACGGGGTACATACCCCGTCGCGCGTTCGGCGTTCGGCGTTCGGCGTTCGGCTAAATATTATTCTTTACAATAGCCGCTAAAGCTACAGCGTGTGTAACGGTTGATGTATTATTCCAAGTAATACTGGTGGTACCAACCGTTGGAGTCATAGTAATGACTAAGCCATCCACACCTGTACCAATTCCGGTTCCAAGAGTTAGGGCAATTGCCCCGTCGGTAACCGTTGCTGCAGTAACTTCTTTGGTAGGAGTAAATGCCGGAATTCCAGCCGAACCAGTATCGCAGGAAGTAAGAATGCCACCTGCTTCTTGGGCACAAGTGCCAACAGCTGTCTTTAGCGAGTCAGCTGCAGTAAGTGCGTTACCCACCTTAGCTTTGATTGTGTAATCTGAATAAGCCGGAATCGCCACCGACGCCAAAATACCAATAATCGCGACCACGATCATTAACTCGATTAAGGTAAAACCTTGTTGTGCTTTTTTCATAGATAATGTGTTCATGAGTAAATCCTCGTTAAGTTAAAAATAAACTTCAACAAAACTTTAAGCAGAAGCTGTGCCATGTCGCGTGCAACCCTGATATTTAATGGTTAGTCTGATTGATAACACCTATTAAAACAAGTTATTAGCCTTTCTTTAGATTAAAATATAATCGAGATTGTCATCAAAAAAAATCGGTCATAACGTTCAACTCAAGTTATTATTTTATTGAGACTCGCCATAAACCCAATGATGACCATCAAAAAAACTGTGTCAAAATAAAAATGACCATCAAAAAACGGTGTCAAAGTAGAAATGACCATCAAAAAACGGTGTCACGCACATTACAAACATGAATTAAAGGATATAACATGCACCCTATTAGCCTTCAAGCAGCCGCCACTTTAACCGAATGGAGCTTGAGCACACTAAGACGCCGCCTTGCCGATGGCAGTTTACGCTGTGCCTCCAATCATCAGGATAAAAACAAAGTCATGATCTGTTTTGATTCGATCAAAAACGATATGTGCATTGCTTTTGAAGACGATGATATTAAGTTGATTCAAAGTGCTGATGCGGGTGACGCCCGTGCTCAAAATGATTTAGCTGTCCTTTTTTTAGAGCATCATAAATATCAAAGTGCTATTTATTGGCTGGAACTGGCGACCAAGCAAGGCTTTGCTGATGCAATGCATTTACTAGGACGTTGTTATTTGAAGGGTCAGGGTGTCGCTAAAGACAATAATCTTGCCATGATGTGGATTGCCAAAGCCGCTTCATTAGGTCATCCCATTGCTTTGGCTCAGATAAAATCAATACGTTTACTCAATGATGATGAAATAGAAAATAGAGTGGATTAAATGGTTTGCAAAAAATGTCTCGTTCCGCTTTATCGTTATACCTAAGTTGTGGGAGCGGCCACCCGGCCGCGAACAATCGTGGGCTATTCGTGGCCACCCGGCCGCGAACAATCGTGGGCTATTCGCGGCCGGGTGGCCGCTCCCACAGGTTTTATTTATTCCTGGTTCCCACGCTCCAGCTTTATTTAACCGCAGAGTCTCGCAGAGTTTCTTTCGGAATGATCTAAACAAACCGCCGCCGGGAAACCGAGGCGGTTTTTTGTCGTGATATACTTTGACTTGGTTTTTTTCGGATTAGGGGACATAAAATGGCGACGCTTACCTTATGATCGCCGCCTCTGCGTTCAAAGTTATTCCTCGCTCCCACGCGCCGCGCTCATCGTTATACTTAATCGATTGTATGTTCGAACGCGCGACGGGGTATGTACCCCGTTGCAACGTTTTGATGCGAACATAAAACGTTTCGGACGGGGCAACATGCCCCGTCCGGCCTTAGAGGCTTCAGGTAAAAAAGGCAATTGAAAAAATTAGAGAAAAAACATGAAGTATGACGCAAATAAATATACCTATCGTATTGAGTGGTCAAATGAGGATCAGCTCCATATCGCCCGCTGCCTTGAGTTTCCTTCTTTGGCCGCTCATGGCAAGACACCTGAAAAAGCACTGAAGGAGATCGAATTTGTGGTGAATGAATCAATTTGTTGGATAGAAGAAGAGGGTGGCATTATCCCGGAACCTCTCGGAGCTCGGCACTATAAGGGAAATATTACTTTGCGGGTGCCGCCGGATGTGCATCGCAATCTGGCGATTCTTTCCGCCGAACAGGGCGTATCAATTAATCAACTGGTACTTTCGCGTTTGTAGCCTTGTGGTAGGGGAAAATGTCTCGTTCCCAAGCTGGAAGACATACGGGACGCGGAGCGTCAATGACTGCATTTCCACGTTGGAGCGATTTAAGAATTAAACTTCGTGTACTTCGTGGTGAATCTTTTTAACTTTGTTACCGGCAAAAAAAAATGGCCTGGAAAAATTCCAGACCATTTAGATAAAGCCTTTGCCACCCAATTTAATTTTCTGGTGGCAAGGTCACACGATTTCTTATCAAACAGTAACCACTTTTAATGCGTTAGTGCCACCTGCTATGCCTTCCAAGTCACCTTGCGTGATGATGAAGGTATCACCCTCATAAGCCACATGGCGTCTTTTTAGTTCCGCAACAATAGCCCGGTTTACTTCAGCGTGGTCACTTAAGTCATGAATAAACAGCACCGGAAAAACACCGCGATATAAAGTGACTCGCCCCAGTGTTTCCTGATGTGGGCTGAACGCAAAAATAGGAATGCCCGAACTGATTCTGGACATCCATAAGGGCGTTGAGCCTGATTCAGTCAATGCGGCAATACCGTGTATTTTGCTATGGTTGGCCAAATACATTGCCGACATGGCGATGGCTTCATCGACGCGCTCAAACTGAAGTTCCACACGATGCCTTGATACGCGGACTTTAGGTTGTTTTTCCGCTTCAACACACACGCGATTCATGGCTTCAATGGCTTTAATCGGATATTTACCCGATGCCGTTTCCGCCGACAGCATGATCACGTCAGTGCCGTCATAAACTGCATTAGCCACGTCAAAAACTTCAGCCCGTGTAGGAATCGGGTTTTCTATCATCGATTCCATCATTTGTGTTGCAGTAATGGCAACGCGGTTTAGCGAACGGGTACGGTCAATCAGCATTTTTTGTACGGCAGGCAGATTGGCATCGCCAATTTCAACGCCCAAATCGCCACGCGCAACCATCACTGCATCAGATGCCAGGATGATTTCGTCGATCACGTCCAATGCTTCAGCGCGTTCCACTTTAGCAACAATACCGGCATGACAACCGGCTGCAACCAACAAACGACGCGCTTCATGAAGATCTTCAGCCGTGCGCGGAAAAGAAATGGCGACATAATCGCATTTCATAATCGCAATGGTTTTAATATCTTCTTTGTCTTTGTCGGTTAATGCCGCCGCCGAAAGGCCGCCGCCCAACAGGTTGATGCCTTTGTTGTTAGACAGGTCGCCGCCGACGATAACCTTGCAGTTAACACGCATGTTTTCGACATTGACCACGTCCAACACGATACGGCCATCATCCAGCAATAAACGGCTGCCCGGCTTAACTTCTAAAGCTAACGGTTCGTAAGTGATGCCAACTTGCGTATGATCACCGGCCATCGGATCAAGATTGATGTCCAGGGCAAAATCCTGACCTTCGTTTAAAACCACCTTGGTGTCTTTAAAACGGGCGATACGGATTTTCGGGCCTTGTAAATCAGCCAAAATACCGACCAATCTGCCGGTTTTCAGGCTAAGCTCACGCACCGCATTGGCTCGGTTAATGTGGTCTTCAGCCGAGCCGTGTGAGAAATTCATCCGAACAAAGTCAAGACCGGCCGCAAACATACCTTCGAGTACGCCGGGTTTATCAGTGGCCGGGCCTAAGGTGGCTAAAATTTTGGTTCTTCTTAACATTAGGTTGAAAATCCGTTATTTTGCGTTAACTAAAGCAATGGTGGTGTCCAACATACGGTTTGAGAAGCCCCATTCGTTGTCGTACCACGATAAAACCTTAACCATGTTGCCGTTCATGACTTTGGTCAAGGCGGAGTCATAAATTGATGACGCAGGGTTATGATTAAAGTCGATTGAAACTAATGGCAAGCTGTTAAATTCCAAAATGCCTTTTAATGGGCCTTCAGACGCTGCTTTTAAGATTTGGTCGATTTCTTCTTTAGTGGTGTTTCTAGCCGCTTGGAAGGTTAAGTCGACTACGGACACATTGATAGTCGGTACGCGCATTGCGAAACCGTCCATTTTGCCGACCAATTCAGGCAACACTAAACCTACCGCTGCAGCCGCGCCGGTTTTGGTAGGAATCATTGATTGTGTCGCTGAACGCGCACGATGCAAATCGCTGTGATAAACGTCGGTTAAAACTTGGTCGTTGGTGTAAGAATGGATGGTGGTCATTAAGCCGTGAGCAATGCCGATGGTGTCCAATAACGGCTTAACTAAAGGCGCTAAGCAGTTAGTGGTGCATGAGGCATTGGAAATAACGGTATCTGAGGCTTTCAACACATCATGGTTGACACCGTAAACGATGGTGGCATCAACATCAGCACCGCCCGGTGCAGAAATAATCACTTTTTTGGCGCCAGCTGCGATATGCGCAGAGGCTTTAGCTTTGCTGGCAAAAAAACCGGTACATTCGTGGACAGCATCAACACCCAGCTCTGCCCAAGGCAGTTTTGAAGGGTCTCTTTCTGAGAACACTCTGATTTTATCGCCATTGATAACAATATAATCGCCATCGACACTCACTTCGAAGGGGAATTTGCCATGCACTGAATCATATTGAGTCAGGTGAGCATTGGTCTTAGCGTCACCTAAGTCGTTGATTGCAACAACTTGAATTTCATTGGTACGGCCCGATTCGTATAATGCGCGGACGATATTACGCCCAATACGACCATAACCATTGATTGCAACTTTAATTGGCATAACTATTCTCCAGATTGATGAAATGAAAACGCGCAAAAACGGATAACCGAAAGGCTTCCGAAAACTCGGGAATTATACCAAAAAGCAAGGGGATTAGTCTATTTGGCGTAGTCGGCCAGTAATTCAGAGGGTGGATTCAACTCCGAAGGCAGCCTGCCTTCTATATCCGGCAGAGCGCTGACGCTGACGCTGACATTAGCTTGCCATAACTGACTGACTAACGGTTGCGCTTTATTGAGTGAGCCGCTAGTCCAGAAACATTCAGTACCGACTTTCGTTGCATCCGCCAACAAATGCACGACCTCCAAACGCCGCTGCAGTTGCCGCGCTACAGCGGCGGCGGAATCTATCACGGCCACGTCAGTCCCCGCGATGTCCTGTATCAAGGGCGCCAAAAAGGGGTAATGGGTACAGCCCAGCACTATCGTGTCGGCATTTTGTTCCAGCAATGGCAGCAGATAACGCTCCAGCAGCAGCCGAGTTTTAGCACCGGACAAATCACCTGCTTCTACCTGCTCGACCAGTCCGGGGCAGGCTTGTCCCACTATCTGCACCTCGTTACCGTAGCGCGCAAACAGCCGTACAAAATTAGCGCTAGCCAATGTTCGGCGTGTGGCCAGGACGCCGATTACGCCGGTTCGGCTGTGTGCGGCGGCCGGTTTTACCGCAGGCTCCATTGCAATAATCGGCATCGTGAAATGTGAGCGTAATGTTGTCACCGCCGCGCCGGTTGCTGTGTTACAGGCAACAACAATGGCCTTGACGTTTTGACTCAGCAAAAATTCGCTGATCGCAATGGAACGGGCCTCGATAAATTGCTGGGATTTATCGCCATAAGGCGCATGGGCGGAGTCGGCGACATACAACAGATGCTCCCCCGGCAGCGCCCGCCGAATTTCCTGCAGCACCGATAATCCGCCAACGCCGGAATCGAAAACACCAATGGGATTTACAGCATTCAATTTTTGAAACCTTTATCCGTCAATTCAGCACATTAAGTTAAATCGGACATTCAGCGCCTAATTTAAGGTCAGCGCCATAGGGCTTTATGGCCCGTAATAGTTTTGATATATGGGTTTAGAACTGTCATACTGAACCCGCTCCATCAAGGACTTTACGTCCCTTCCTACCTCTGTTTTATAAAAAAGCGGAGGCATTTTAATTGTCGTAATGAGAGATAATTCTATGAAAAAAATTAGCCAGTTTTTGTTGTTAATGGTTGCCGTATCAACACTTGCCGCTTGTGGCGAATCAGGCGTAGGCCCAAGCAAACCAGCTGCAACGTCATCTGTTGAAGCAGCAAAATAAGCATTTTTTCTAGTTAACCAGAAAAACACTGCCC
This sequence comes from Methylobacter sp., assembly GCA_030699385.1. Classification (GTDB taxonomy): domain Bacteria; phylum Pseudomonadota; class Gammaproteobacteria; order Methylococcales; family Methylomonadaceae; genus Methylobacter_A. The sequence goes on along the minus strand of JAUYMY010000022.1, from coordinate 77,718 downwards.
AAGTTGGTTCCCTTCATGGCTTGTTCGCCATGACAGGAATCAACAACATATCCCCGTCTTATAAGCCAAACAACGTTTTCATCTTCTGCCCTGGACTTTCCGCGCGCATAAATACTTCACCGACCAGAAACGTATAAACCTCGTTATCCAGCATTAACTGCACGTCTTCATGGCTATGAATGCCGCTTTCGGTAATGATGATACGGTCTGCAGGAATTGCTGCCTTTAAATCCAAAGTCGTCTGCAATGAGGTTTCAAAGGTGCGAAGGTTGCGGTTATTGATGCCAATTAATTTAGTATCCAGCGTTAACGCGCGCTGCAGTTCTTCCGCATCATGCACTTCCACCAATACATCCATGCCTAATTTCGTCGCCACATCAGAGAGTTCGTGCATCAGGCCATCGTCTAACGCGGAAACGATCAGCAAAATACAATCGGCGCCTAAAGCGCGGGCTTCATAGATTTGATACGGGTCAATCATAAAATCTTTGCGCAGCACCGGCAGCGGGCAGCGTTCCCTGACCATTTGCAAATACACTTCCGAGCCCTGGAAAAAATCTTTATCCGTTAATACCGACAGACAGGTAGCGCCATTCATCGCGTAATCCTGGCCGATGGCGATAGGCTGGAAATCTTCACGGATCACGCCTTTGCTGGGCGAGGCTTTTTTTATTTCCGCGATAATCGCCGGTTTTTTGGCCAAGACTTTGGCTTGCAGGGCGTTATAAAATCCGCGTGGGCCTTCTACGCCTTGGGCAATGTCTTCCAGATTGGCAATAGTCATGCCGGTTCTGCGCTTGGCGACTTCTTCGGTTTTTTTATCGAGGATTTTTTTTAAGATGTCAGGGGTGTCGGTCATGGTTTTGCTTCTTGTTGTTTTTGAAAGGTTACTGTTTGATTAGCAATAGTAATTAATTGTCGTAAAGCATCATTTACCGATTTTTCTGTAGGAAACCGGCTAGCAACATCGGCATCCAAGCGCACTATATTGACGCCAGCCCTATATTTTTCAGCATATTTGCCGCGTACAGCGCCGGATAAATTTTGAAAATCATACTCGGGTTTTAATTCATCAGTTTTTGCTTCGTTCATAATATTGTATTTCCCGTGTAGTTGCTTTTCGTGCACTAATAATTCTAATGTAATCTAATCGATGTGTATGCGACACGACTAAAATCGAATTATTAACAGAATAGCCAATGATAATAAAACGATCTTCTTCTACAGAATGTTCGTGTTCTGGAAAAGTAATCGAAAGTTCATCCGCAAAAATAATTGTTGCTTCGTAGAAAGAAACAGAATGTTTTCTCTTGTTTTTTTCAGCCTTTATTTCATCCCATTCAAAATCTATCATCTCAGGCTATAAGCGATCAACGCATCGAATTTGGCTTTAGCCGCACCGCTGGCAATCAGCTGTTCGGCTTGCTCTATGCCTGCGCTTAACGAATCGGTGATATTGGCCGCATAAATCGCCGCACCGGCATTGAGCGTGACAATGTCTCTGGCCGCACCGGCTTTATTGTCCAGCACCGATTTTACCATCACCAGACTCGACGCTGCACCATCAACCGCCAATTCGCCCAAACTGGCGCGTTGAAAACCGAATTGTTCCGGGGTAACGCGGTAAGTGCTGACTTCGCCATTTTTAAGTTCGGCAATGCTTGACGGCGAGGCAATGCTGATTTCATCAAGGCCGTCGTCAGCATTGACTACCAAAACATGCTCACTGCCGAGTTTTTTCAGCACCTGCGCCAGCGGCTCCAGCCATTCTTTCGCGAACACGCCGATTAACTGATTAGGCGCGGCGGCGGGATTGGATAACGGGCCTAAAAGATTGAACAGAGTGCGCACGCCCATTTCACGGCGTGCATTACGGGTGTATTTCATCGCACCGTGATGTTTGGGCGCGAACAAAAAACCAACACCGATGTCGTTGACGCAGTGCGCGACTTGTTCGGCGCTGAGATCCAGATTGACGCCTGCGGCTTCCAGCAAGTCGGCGCTGCCGCAACTGCTCGACACCGAACGGTTACCGTGTTTGGCGACTTGGCCACCCGCTGCTGCGACCACAAAAGCGCAGGTGGTGGAGATGTTAAAGGTATTGGCACCATCACCACCGGTGCCGCAGGTGTCGATGACGTGCGCGCCGCTAACCTCGACTTTATCGGCCAGTTCGCGCATCACTTCGGCAGCGGCGGCGATTTCGTCGACGCTTTCGCCTTTGCAGCGTAGCGCGATTAAAAAACCGCCGATTTGTGCGTCGGTGGCGTTGCCGCTCATGATTTGCCGCATCACGGCGCGCATTTGCTCAGAGCTGAGATCTTGTTTGTTCAGAAGGGCTTGCAGGGCTTGTTGTATGTGCATTCGAATTTGTTCTTTGTGTTTGAAAATTGAAAATTAATTTTTCCACGAAAGACACGAAAAGCACGAAAATTTTCAGGGTGATACTACGTTGTAGAGAGTTATCCCAAAAGGTATACAACATGTTGCTTTTTTTTCGTGTCTTTCGTGCTTTTCGTGGACTAATGCTTTGTAAAGTTAGCCGTTCAATTCATCCTGCAAGCGCTGATAAATGCCGCCGAAGCTGCCGTTGCTCATCAGCACAAAATGTCCGCCATAACGCGCTTCAAACTTGAGTTTAGCGATAATGTCATCCAGCGACGAACAGATTTCAATATTTTCTGCGTATTTTTTCAGCTCGCTTAAATCCCAGCCCAGCGCTTCGGGTTGATAAATAATCGCTACATCGGCATCGGCTAACGATTGCGCCAGTGTTTGAGTATGCACACCTAAGCGCATGGTGTTTGAGCGCGGCTCGACGATAGCGATGATGCGCTCTGACCCGACTTGTTTGCGCAAGCCGTCCAGTGTTGTGTGTATTGCGGTCGGATGGTGGGCAAAGTCGTCATAAATGGTCACGCCGTTAATTTCGGCAATCACTTCCATCCGGCGTTTGACGTTTTTAAACTGCGCCAATGCCGCTATCGCATCTTTAGGTCTGATGCCGACGTGCCAGGCTGCAACGATTGCCGATAGCGCGTTATAAACATTATGTTCGCCGGTCAACGACCACTCGACACGGCCTTGCTCTTTATTTTCAAATACCACCGAAAACCGGCTGCCGTCGCTGTTGAACAATTGCGCGTTCCATTGCGCATCAGAATTAATAGAAGTCTTGGCAACCGGCGTCCAACAGCCCATAGTCAGCACATCATTAATATTGGCATCGGTTTCGGGGCTGATAATCAAGCCTTCGCCGGGCACCGTCCTGACCAGATGATGGAATTGTTTTTTAATCGCATCCAGATCCGGGAAAATATCGGCATGATCGTACTCAAGGTTATTCAGAATGGCGGTTCTAGGCCGGTAATGGACAAACTTTGAACGCTTGTCAAAAAACGCCGAATCGTATTCATCGGCCTCGATGACAAAAAAATCGGACTCGCCCAGCCGCGCCGAAATGCCGAAATTGAGCGGGATGCCGCCAATCAAAAAGCCCGGCTTAAAACCCTGATATTCCAATATCCAGCTCAACATGCTGGTGGTGGTGGTTTTGCCATGCGTTCCGGCAACGCCCAACACCCATTTGCCTTGCAGCACATGTTCGGCTAGCCATTGCGGGCCGGATACATATTTTAGCCCCTGGTTTAGCACCGCTTCGACTTCAGCATTGCCGCGCGACAGCGCATTGCCGATAATCACCAAGTCCGGCTTGCTGTCTAGGTTTTCGGGGCGATAACCTTCCATCAATACGATGCCCTGCTCTTCAAGCTGTGTGCTCATCGGCGGGTAAACATTCTGGTCGGAACCGCTGACCTGATGACCCAATTGCCGGGCAATCACGGCAAGCCCGCCCATAAATGTGCCGCAAATACCTAAAATGTGAATATGCACTGTGTTGTCCTTAGTTTAATTATTTTTTGCCCGCCGGCGCGGCATCTGGTTTTACGGGCTTTTCTCCCGGTTTTGCCGCCGGTTTTCCGTCTGCACCTACGGCGGTGGCCTCTTCTATCGGTACGTCCAGCTGTTCTTTGGCCCCGGCTGTTTCCAGCAGTTTAATGATTTTTTCATGGCCTGTTTTTTTTGCTCGGGCCATCACCGTCACATTTTGTTTGTCCACCGCATTGACGTCAGCCCCGGCGGCAATCAATAACGCGACGATGTCTTCATTGCCAAAAACCAGCGCATCCATTAACGCGGTTGTGCCAAAATCATCAGCCAAACTGACATCGGCACCATAACCTAACAACAGCCTGACAATGCGTACATTACCATTAAAACTCGCGGCCATCAGCGCGGTACGGCCACCGGCGGTTTTGCTGTTAACGTCCAGTCCTTGCGCCAGCAAAGCCGTTGTTCTTTCCAGCTTTCCTGTCATTGCCGCAGCAAATAAGGCGCCGGCATCTTCCGCCTTAGCCATTTGCGACAGGGCAATAAGCAGGATTAAAAAACAGCCTTTATATTTCATACTGAATAGTTACTTGCGTTTAATGAAAAGTTACGATGAAATAATCAACACATAACCTATATGATCTAATAATGAACCCAAAAAACAAAATAATAGTTGAAGCCGTCCCTCTTTTTATAGAAGCGCACTCCTCCCCCGACGATGATCGTTACGTCTTTGCCTATACCGTCACGATTACCAATGCCGGCGCCGTGCCGGCAAAGTTGCTGCAACGGCATTGGTTAATCACCGATTCCAACGGTCAGATTCAGGAAGTCCGAGGCGAAGGCGTGATTGGCGAGCAACCTTATCTTAGGCCTGGCGAGTCGTTCCGCTACACCAGCGGCGCGATGATCAACACGCCGGTCGGCACCATGCAGGGCGATTACACCATGCATTCGGATGACGGCGACAACTTCCTGGCCGATGTGCCAAGGTTTACCTTATCCATCCCCAGAACCCTGCATTAAGCGATGTCCATTTATGCAATCGGCGACATTCAGGGCTGTTTTGATGAATTATTAAGGCTACTCGATACCATCGCTTTTAACGAACAGTCCGACCAGCTTTGGTTTGCCGGCGATCTGGTCAATCGTGGCCCCAAATCGCTGGAAACCCTGCGTTTTGTCAAATCGCTGGGCGATGCCGCAATCACCGTATTGGGCAATCACGACCTGCATTTATTGGCGGCGTCCTGCGCGCCCAAAATAGCCCGCAAAAAGGACTCATTACTGCCCGTGCTCGAAGCGCCGGACAGTGACGAGTTAATCCATTGGCTAAGACATCGGCCGCTGTTTCATTTTAACGACGATTTCTGTCTGCTTCATGCCGGTGTGCCGCCGCAATGGGATTTTAAACGCACCCAAAAAATGGCGATGCTGGCGGAACAAGCGTTAAGAAGCGTTGATTATCAGGTATTTTTAAAACAAATGTACGGCAATAAACCGAATATCTGGTCATCCGATTTGAAAGGTTTTAACCGCTTGCGCTTTATTATTAACTGCTTTACCCGTATGCGCTATTGCGATGCGAATGGTCGCTTGGATTTTATTTATAGCGGGCCGATAGGTTCACAGCCCAAAAGCCTAGTGCCGTGGTTTGATGCACCTAAGCGCAAAAATGCGGATATGCGCATTATTTTCGGCCACTGGTCGGCGTTGGGTTATCACGAAGGGCCAAATTGTTACGCGATAGACACCGGTTGCCTGTGGGGCGGCCAGCTAACCGCGTTGAAATTGGGCGAACAGGTGCAGCGTATCAGTATTGATTGCCCCGAAGTGAAAAAAATCAGTAAAAATTTCCTGGCGGTAGCGGGATAGTTTTTGCGTTCTATCTTTTTAACGGTTGAATCGTTACAATTTTACCCGCCGTCCAGTCTTAAACAGTGGGCTCGCGTAATTTTTTAATCATCTTGAAAATGTAGGAAACTCATGCCGCAAATCACAATTGAACATAACCCTAATGAAGAACGCCTAAAAGAACTGGGCGTAGCAAGCTGGGACATTTGGGAGAAAGAAATCTCCGAATTCAGCATCGACTTTGACGAGACTGAAACCGCTTACATTCTGGAAGGCGAGATTCTGGTCACCCCGGTCGGCGGTGAGCCGGTACGTATTCTGCCTGGCGACTTGGTGGTTTTCCCTGAAGGCCTCAATAGTCACTGGCAAGTTGTTAAGCCTTTGCGCAAACATTACAGCTACGATTAACTGAAATTAAAAGGCATCTTAGGGTGCCTTTTTTATTGACCGCATTTTTTCCTAATCACTTTGAGGCTCGCCATGAAATTATCCCCGGTTTTACCCTTTTTGATGTTAATGGCTGTGTCTAGCCACACTTGGGCCTACGGTAGCGGCAGCAGCCAATCGGCTTGCAAAAAGCCGGAATTTAGCCAGTTTAATCCGGCCGACAAGGCAGAAGCCGCAGCAGGCGCGGCTTTTTCTTTTATGGTTGCCGGTATCCCCAATCCTTCCAGTATTAGCGTCAGCATCAAAAACCAAGCCGTCGAGGTGACTGCGCAAGAACTCGGCCCACAACGCTACGCCGTGACTGGCCAGCTGCCGGAGACATTGAAAGGGCAATTTGTGCGCATTAATGTCAGCGCCGAAGGCAAATGCAAAGGCAGCGATGGCTGGCTGGTCAAAATCGCTGATTGACGCGTCCAACATTTATAAATGATTGAGAGGTTTTTTATGAAACGCAGCACTTTATCTAAAGCTTTACTGGTGATCTTGGGCGCTTTGACGGTTTCCGCTTGCGGACAAGACTCGAAGCCGGCAACTACCATTCCCGCCGTGGTCAAAAAATACGCCCAAGCGGCTGTCCTGGAAGGCTCGGTCAGCAATGAAAAAGGCTTGGTTAAAACCGGCACCGTGGCAGTAAATGCTGAAAACGGCCAGCTGATTACAAAAGTCGCGGTCGACAACGGACATTACAGCGTAGAAATTCCTGCCAATACCGTGTTGCCTATTTTGTTAACCTTTTCTGCCGAATCGGGCAACGAAAAACTGGTCGCCGCTGTCGTGCATAACAGTATTACCAAATACGAGATTAATAAATTATCGACAGCGATTGCGGCGGCTGCAAAAGCGATGGGCGGTTATACCCACGCCAACATGATTCGCGCCGCCGAACGGACAGTACACACGCCCGACGCCAACAAAACGACAACAGGCTGGCGCGGCGATCCGACCACGCAATATGGCGGCTGGCATTAGGTGAAGCCGGGCAACTTCTCATTACCGACGGGCGACATCAGAGATACTTAAAAGCATTTAATTCACCACGAAGAGCACGAAGTTTCATTCTTCGTGGTAATAATCTTTTTATCTGTCATTAATAATGAGCATGCAAAAAAACTATCCTGTCATATTGTTGTCACATATCAATTAGATAATGACATCAATTTAAATTAACTTGAGGGTGGAATGATGAAACTATGTTTTAAAACCAAATCGTTAGTGACTGCAATGAGTCTGGCTATTGCGGCATTAACCAGTGTTAGCGTCAACGCAGCACAGCAAACGGTTGATGCCGGTTTACCTGACTATCAAAAAGCCAGCGGCATTTCCGGCAATTTATCCAGCGTCGGTTCCGATACATTGGCGAATTTGATGACATTATGGGCAGAACAATTTAACCGCGAATATCCAAACGTTAATATTCAAATTCAAGCGGCCGGTTCTTCTACTGCGCCACCAGCGTTGACTGAAGGCACGTCAAACCTGGGCCCGATGAGCCGGGAAATGAAGGATGACGAACTCGAAGCTTTCGAAGATAAATACGGCTATAAGCCGACGGCTATTCCTGTAGCCATTGATGCGCTGGCGGTTCTGGTCAACAAAGACAACCCGATCAAAGGCTTAACCGCAGAACAAGTTGATGCCATTTTCTCATCGACCAATAAATGCGGCGGCGACAAGAGCATTGAAACGTGGGGCGATGCCGGCGTTGCTGCCTGGGGCGCAAAAAGCATTCAGCTGTACGGGCGTAACTCGGTTTCAGGCACTTACGGCTACTTTAAAGAACACGCTTTATGTAAAGGCGATTTCAAAAGTAACGTTAATGAACAACCCGGCTCTGCCTCTGTTGTTCAATCAGTAACCTCGTCGGTTAATGGTATTGGTTATTCCGGCATGGGTTATTCAACATCGGGCATAAAAATGGTGCCTTTGGCAAAAAAAGGTACCCAGAAATTTGTGGATGCAACGCCTGAAAATGCGGTTGCCGGCACTTATCCACTGACGCGTTATTTGTACGTTTATGTCAACAAAAAACCTAACCAGCCATTGGCGCCGTTAGATGGTGAGTTTATCAAAATGGTGCTGTCTAAAACCGGTCAACAAGTGGTTATCAAAGACGGTTATATTCCATTACCGGCAAAAGTGGTCGATAAGATATTGACCACACTGAAATAAGACGCTGATTGAATTTAGTAGTGCGCAGACAAGGATGTTGGGCTGAATGCGCTATTATTGCGCCCCTTAGAGAGTAAAGGCACATCGGACAAAAATAACGGTCAAGATTTACTTTGTGAGTCTTGGCCGTTTTTTTATTATCTTGTTATATTAATTTCTAGTAGCTTTAGTATGTCAGAAATAAACACGCCCATAAAACAACCCCACTCCATAAAAATCAGTTCCGGTGAATATTACCAGCGCTGGCGACTCGTTAAAGATGCCATAGCGCGCTATGCCGTCGTCGCTGGCGGCTTGGGTGTCATTGTCGCCGTGGTGATGATTTTCTTTTATTTGCTGTATGTGGTTTATCCGCTGTTTATCTCGGCCAGCACTAAACCGGTCAGTGATTATGCCGTGCCGGAGCAGGCGCTGGGTAAAACGCTGTTACTGGAAATGGAAGAGCAAAATGAAGTCGCCGCGCGCTTTACTGACAGCGGCCACGTAGTGTTTTTTGATGTCGCGACCGGGAAAACGCTGTTGACCGAGGCCGTGGCTATTCCTGAAGGCGCGCATATTACCAGCTTTGCCCAGGGCAGTCCTATTAACCAAGGTGCGGTGATTTACGGTTTGGACGATGGCCGCGCCATTGTTGTTAAGCATCAATATAAAGTGACTTACCCGAACGATGTGCGGGCGATTACGCCGTCGCTCAAATACCCACTCGGTGAACAGCCGTTACTGATTGATGATGGCGGCGCTGCATTGCAGAAAATTGCGGTCAAGGTGGGCGATGATTCATCGACTATCGTGGCAACAACCGCCGATACCGAGCAGGGCGCTGGTAAAATCCGCTTGGTCAATGTCCAAAAAGAACAAGCCTTATTTGCCGATGAAGCCACGTTAACGCGCACCGATGCGGTGCTGGAGCAGTCGGCGGCGAATATTGCCACTATTTTAATCGACAAGGATGAGTCCAATCTGTACCTGATCAGCAACGACGGTCAGCTGAGTTATTTTGATATTAACAATAAAACTAATCCCAGCTTAAAACAGCAGCAAAATGTGGTGGATGCCGAACAAACCATCACCAGCGTGGCTTTTTTAAATGGCGACTTGTCGCTGATGATAGGTGATTCCAGCGGCTTGGTTTCGCAATGGAGTAAGGTCAGAGACGCTTCGAACCGCCCGGCGATGCAAAAAATCAGGTCATTTAAAGTGTCCGACAAAGCCGTGGTGTCTATCAATGCCGAGCAGCGTCGCAAAGGCTTTATGACCACTGACGCTGAGGGCGTGGTTGGCATTTATCACTCAACCGCCGAACGGGAAATGGTTAAAGACCGCGTCAGCACCGCCTTGCCGACAGCGGCGGTGTTGTCGCCGCGCGCCAATGCCTTGTTGCTGCAAGCGGCCGACGACACCCTGCATTTCTGGCGCATCGATAACGAACATCCCGAAGTGTCGGTGAAATCGCTGTGGCAAAAAGTTTGGTACGAAAGCTATCCGAAACCCGATTATATTTGGCAATCGTCTTCGGCCAGCAATGATTTTGAGCCCAAATACAGCCTGACGCCGCTGGTTTTCGGCACGCTGAAAGGTGCCTTTTACGCAATGCTGGTGGCGATACCGCTGGCGCTGATGGGGGCTATTTACACGGCTTATTTTATGGCGCCAACGATGCGCCAATATGTCAAGCCGGTCATTGAAATCATGGGCGCACTGCCGACGGTCATTTTAGGTTTTTTGGCCGGTCTTTGGTTGGCGCCGTTTATGGAAGAACATCTGGCTGGCCTGTTTACGATGCTGATGTTGGTGCCTGTCGGCGTGATGCTGTTTGCCTTTGTCTGGCAATTCGTGCCCAAATCGCTTACCCAGCAGTTAGCCGAAGGCTGGGATGCGGCGTTGTTGATTCCGGTCATTTTGTTCAGCGGCTGGTTTGCTTTTCAGGTCAGTGTGCCGCTGGAAGCGTTGTTGTTTAACGGCTCCTTGCGCGACTGGTTTAAGGCCGAATGGGGCATTGGCTATGACCAGCGCAATGCCATGGTCGTGGGCGTAGCGATGGGGTTTGCGGTAATTCCGACCATTTTCTCCATCGCCGAAGATGCGATTTTCAGCGTGCCCAAGCATTTGACAGTAGGTTCTTTGGCACTGGGCGCGACCACCTGGCAAACCATGATACGGGTGGTGCTGCTGACTGCCAGCCCCGGCATTTTTTCCGCCATTATGATAGGTTTTGGCCGCGCTGTGGGCGAGACCATGATTGTATTAATGGCCACCGGCAATACGCCGGTGATGGATTTAAGCGTGTTTCAGGGTATGAGAACGCTGGCCGCCAATATCGCTGTGGAAATGCCGGAATCGGAAGTGGATGGCACACATTACCGGGTGCTGTTTTTAGCGGCGCTGGTGTTGTTTATGTTTACCTTTGTGTTTAACACGTTGGCCGAAATCATTCGCCAGCGTTTACGTGAAAAATACAGTTCATTATGAGCAAGCTATTATGATTAAAACATGGTTTAAAAGTGGCACGCCCTGGATTTGGCTGAACGCGGCGGCGGTCAGCGCCTGCCTTATTATGGTCATCGGCGTATTGGGTTTGGTTGTTGTGCGCGGTGTCGGCCATTTCTGGCCGTCAGAAGTCGTACAATTCAGTTATCAGGAAGAGGGCGGACGCACCGAAACCCTGATCGGCGAGCATGTCGACACCAGCATCACCCCAGCGGAAATGGCCAAATCTACCGGTCATATCATGGCTGAAGATGAAGACACGCTGGTGCAATATCTGCTGAAAACAGGTAACCGGGACGTGAATGCCGCCGATTTTCGCTGGATATTGGAGCGCGACATTAAGCAGCAACAGGTGCCGCCGGAATTGATGGTGGTGGAACGGCGCGAATGGGGTAATTTTTACGGCCGGCTGTTGGCGATTAAGGAAAACGGCAACATGATTGCCGAAGGTGCGGCGGCCTGGCCGATTGTGCAAACTAGGCTAGAGGATGCTTTGGCGGTTTTTAATGACATAGCCCATCTGGAGAAAAAAGAAGTCGGTGCGATCAATTACCGTTTGGAACAGCTAAGACTGGAGCAGAAAAAACTGCAACTGGAAAAACGCTGGGATGCGGCGGCCGAGCAACGCTTGGCCAGCGAGAAAGCCGAGTTGGATAGTATCTATAAAAAATATCAGACTCAGTTGGCTGAACTTTATCAAAAAATAAGGCGCGACAGCCTGCTGGCTCAAACCGCCAGCGGTCAAGAGATTGAAATCCCTTTGGCAAAAATAGTCCGCGTGTTCCAGCCGAACACCATGAGCCTGTTCGATAAAATCGGTCATTATGGCAGCAAGCTGGTTGAATTTTTAGCGGATGACCCGCGCGAAGCCAATACCGAAGGCGGTATTTTTCCGGCCATTTTCGGCACGGTGATGATGGTGATCATGATGTCGATTATCGTCACCCCGTTCGGCGTGATTGCCGCGGTGTATTTGCGCGAATACGCCAAACAGGGCTTTGTCACTCGGTTAATACGCATTGCGGTGAATAATCTGGCCGGGGTTCCGTCGATTGTTTACGGCGTGTTCGGTCTGGGTTTCTTTGTTTATATTTTGGGCGGCAATATCGACCAGCTGTTTTTTCCCGAAGCGGCACCGGCACCGGTTTACGGTACGCCGGGTTTACTGTGGGCGTCGATTACACTGGCCTTGCTAACGCTGCCGGTGGTCATTGTGTCCACCGAAGAAGGTCTGGCGCGTATTCCTAAATCGATACGCGAAGGCAGTCTGGCGCTCGGCGCGACTAAGCTGGAAACATTGTGGCTGACGGTATTGCCGATGGCGAGTCCTGCGATGATGACCGGCCTTATTTTGGCGGTAGCGCGCGCGGCGGGCGAAGTAGCGCCATTGATGCTGGTCGGCGTAGTGAAAATGGCGCCGACCTTACCGCTGGACGGCAATTATCCGTTTTTGCATTTAGACCGGAAATTTATGCACTTAGGTTTTCATATTTATGATGTCGGTTTTCAAAGCCCCAATGTGGAGGCGGCCAGACCCTTGGTTTATGCGACATCATTACTGTTAGTACTGGTCATTGTTGGACTGAATTTATCAGCCATTTTAATCAGGAATCATTTGCGGGAAAAATACCGGGCACTGGAAGGTTAAAACTATGACAGCACAACACACACGTACACACAGCATTGATGTAAGTTCCGTTTTACAAGCGCAGAAAAAAAATGACGAGCCGCTGGAGCCTTGCATTAAAGTAGAAAACTTAAACCTTTTTTATGCGCAAAAACAGGCGCTGCATAACGTCAGCATGGAAATGCCGAAGAAAAAAGTGACTGCCTATATTGGGCCTAGCGGTTGCGGCAAATCGACCTTACTGCGCTGCATCAACCGGATGAATGATCTGGTCGATAATGTCACTATCGAAGGCAAAGTGCTGTTGCATGATGAAAACATCTACGACAAAGCGGTCAATGTCGCCGCCTTGCGCCGACGCGTCGGCATGGTGTTTCAAAAGCCGAACCCGTTTCCGAAATCCATTTTTGAAAATGTCACTTACGGCCTGAGAATTCAGGGCATCAATGACAAACGGATACTGGAAGAAACAGTCGAAAATTCCTTGCGCGGCGCAGCATTGTGGGATGAAGTCAAAGACCGTTTGAACGATAATGCCCTGGGTCTGTCCGGCGGGCAGCAGCAGCGGCTGGTCATTGCCCGGGCGATTGCGATAGAGCCGGAAGTGCTGTTGCTGGATGAACCGGCCTCGGCGCTCGACCCTATTTCAACCTTAAAGATTGAAGAACTGATTAACGAGCTGAAAGAAAAATATACTATTGTCATCGTGACGCATAACATGCAGCAGGCGGCGCGGGTGTCCGACTTTACTGCCTTTATGTACATGGGTGAATTGATTGAAATGGGCACGACCAGCGAGTTGTTTACCAACCCACGCAAAAAACAGACCGAAGATTACATCACCGGTCGCTACGGCTAACTTGCATCGAACAGAAGGAGCAAACAATGGACAACAGCAAAATAGGGCAACACATCTCAGGCCAGTTCAACAAGGAACTGGAAGATGTGCGCAACAAAGTCTTAACCATGGGCGGCTTGGTCGAACAGCAAATAGAAATGGCGGTGACTGCATTTTCCACCGGCGATATGGAAATGGCTGAGTTAGTCATCAAACAGGACAATCAGGTCGATGCGCTGGAAATGGCCATCGATCAGGAATGTATGCAGATTCTGGCGTTGCGACAACCCGCGGCCTTCGATTTACGCTTGTTAATCACCGTGATCAAGGTCGTTAATGATCTTGAACGCGTTGGCGACATGGCCGAGCGCATTGCCGAAATGGCGATACAATTGTCCAGCACCGACAGCAAACATGACCAATATTATGAGCTGGAACACATGGCCGAGCTGGTTCAGGAAATGTTGCATGGCGCGCTTGATGTCTTTGCAAGGATGAACATTGAGGACGTGACCACGATTACCGGTCTCGATGCAAATGTCGACCGCGAATACGGCAGCATCATCCGCCAATTGATCACCAAGATGATGGAAGACCCGCGCAACATTACGCGCATGTTAGACGTGTTGTGGATTGCCCGTTCGCTGGAACGCATCGGCGATCATGCCTGCAATATTTGCGAGCATTTGATTTATATGGTCAAAGGCGAAGACGTGCGGCATTTGACGCAGGAAGAGCTGGAAAAGAAAATGCAGGGATAAGGTTTCGAGCGATAGTAAAAATAGAGTCCACGAAAAACACGAAAGGCACGAAAATTTCGTGTTTTTTCGTGCCGCCTACTTTTGGCTTTCGTGGACAATTATTTTCAGGAAATGACCTAACCGTTCTGTTGTTTGTACAGAATCGACGAATACACCGACAAGCCGATAAAAATGGCGCCGGCCAAACCGGTGACAATTTCCGGAATGTGATGTGTCATGCTAATCAGCATAATGCCCGCCAATACACCAATCGCATAATGCGCGCCATGCTCCAGAAACACATATTCATCCAGCGTACCTTTACGCACCAGATACACGGTCAGGCTTCGCACAAACATTGCGCCGATAGCGAGACCCAGCATGATAATGACCACATCCTGAGTAATCGCAAACGCGCCGATCACGCCGTCAAATGAAAACGAAGCATCCAGCACTTCAAGATAAACAAAGCTCATCATGCCGCTTTTTTTCAGCACCGCAACGACCTGTTCGCCCTCTTCCTCGTCTTCAAACAGTGCCGAAAGGCTATCGACAATGACGAATAAAATAACCCCTGAGACACCGGCAACCAGCGCATCCAAACGGATTTCCTGGGGCAGATAGTTTTGTATAATTAACAGCGGCCCCAAGGCCATGATGATTTCAATCGCTTCCAGTTTGCCGAATGAAGCCATTTTTTCTTCTATATAACCCAGCCAATGCAACTCCTTGTTTTCATCAAAGATGAACGAATAAAACACCATCAGCAGAAACATGCCGCCAAAAGCCGCGATTTGTACGTGCGATGCAGTTAAATGTTTGGCATAAGTATCAGGGTCGTTTAACGCCATCTCGGTCACGCCAACAAAGCCGATACCGGTAGCCGCCGCAACAATCAAGATAGGGAACAGCAAACGCATACCGAAAACCGCAACCAAAATCCCCCAGGTTAAAAAATACTGCTGCCAGCGCTCATCCATGCGTTTGAGTATCGAGGCGTTAACCACCGCATTATCAAATGACAAACTGACTTCGAGAACGCCTAGAATAGAGGCGATAAAAACGCCCATTATCCCCCCCCAATAGAAGGCCGCCGCTAAACAGACCGCTGTAACAATAAAAGAAAGACGAAAATGTTGCATAATAAACTCGCTAAAGATGAATGATTTTTGTTTGGCAACTATAGGTGTATTTTATTTAAAATCAATGTTTCTGTTGACCATGGTAAAAATGCAGCTCTAGCAGCTCTAATAGATGTGTTTATTTGTACGTTTTTGAGTTTTTATAAATCTTGTAAAACGGCGGGGATTGATACCGATAATTTGCTGTGTGTTGTATTTATGGGTTGAATTCGCCAACTTCGTGTCGCCTAAAGCGCCTATTTTTAGTCTTCGTGGTGATAATATTTTAATCAGAAGTTACGTAACAGGCAGTTAACGGAGAAAAAATCATGTTCGAACTGATAACGCGGTTATTCGATATTGCCTTGTTAAAAAAAGGCCCGCAGGACTTGCCGTCTTCAGCCGCATTGTTGTGGCTATTAGTTGTTATTGATCTGGTCGTCGGCTTTTTAATGGCCAACCTCCAAAGCCATTGGTTTGAGGCGCTGTTGCAGGCGCTGATCGGCGTTGTGCTGCTGGTCGGGCTTGGCGGGCTAATGTTGTATTTCGCTGGAAAACGGGCGCGATTTTATCAAACCAATAGCGCCTTGCTTGGCGTTGATGTGTTAATTAGTTTTATTGCCTTGCCGGGCGTAGCGACGATGATGATCGGAAAAGGTGTTTTACTGGCGTTTTTGGTCACGATTGGATTAATGATTTGGCATTGGGTGGTTATCGGGCATATCATTCGCAACGCATTAGAGCAAACCTTGATTTTTAGCTTAGGTTTGGCGTTTTTATACCTGCTGGTAACTTATCAGGTGATGACTTTATTGTTCCCTGAAATTGCCGGTGTTGAATAGGAGGCATCATGGAAAGCTATAAACATATATTACTCGCGGCTGACTTTTCCGAACACGGCGAAACGGTTGCCAACAGAGCGAAAGATTTGGCCGATAAATATCAGGCAAAACTGAGCATGGTGCATGTCATGGACAATTTGCTGATTACTGATGCCAGCTATGGTATGACCATTCCTTTCGATTTGGATTTAACCGCCGAGTTAATGGCGGCGGCAAAAAAGAGAATGGCGACTCTTGCCGAAAAACTGGCTATTGACGAAGATTGCCGGTGGCTGGAAACCGGTAGCGCTACCTTGGAAATTATCAGGGTGGCGGAAGAAAATCAGGTGGATTTAATCGTCGTCGGCTCACATGGTCGGCATGGTTTTGCGTTGTTGTTAGGTTCGACTGCAAATGGGGTTCTGCATCATGCGCGTTGCGATGTTTTGGCTGTGCGTTTGCATGATGAGTGAGTCAACTGATGGTATAAAGGCGTCCTCATAGGATGCGTTAATTTTAAAGGTGGATAATAAATGATTGGACAGATTGAAAGCTACGATAGTAAAACCCAAACCGGGGTGGTAAAAAGCGGAGAACAGTTTTTTGAGTTTCATATCGGTGATTGGGTCGCTGATGTGCCACCGGATGAAGGCGATGATGTCAATTTTGATGCGGAAGGCACCAACGCAATTAATGTTAAGCTGGTGGGGGCATTTTTGGCGCCGCCTAAAGCGGTTAAATACAAATATTTGGCCGGGGCGCTGGGTTTATTTTTGGGCTGGTTAGGCCTACATCGGTTTTATCTGGGCTTTTACCGTCTTGGTTGTGCGCAACTCGCATTAACGGCAATACTTTATGTAACCGGACTGCCTGGATTTGCCGCACTGTGGGGCTTTATCGAAGGCATTTTGCTACTTGGCGGCCATATTAATAAAGATGCTAAAGGCCGTCCGTTAAAATAGCGGATTAAAAAAGACCACGCAAAAAAAAGCCCTTGTAAGTGATTACAAGGGCTTTTTTTAACTCCAGCTATCTGTGCTTATTTGGGATAAACATTCGCAGCAGTTAAGCCTTTTGGACCTGATTCGATGTCAAAAGTGACGGTATCGCCTTCGGTCAGCGTTTTAAAGCCTTCGCCTTGAATAACTGAATGATGGACAAAAACATCTTCGCCGCCATCAGCAGGTGCAATAAAACCAAAACCCTTGGTGTTGTTAAACCACTTTACAGTGCCTGTTGCCATTTTGAAACTCCTAAAAATAAAAACTTACGGTTAACACAGAACTACAACATTGATAACCGGACAACCTAACAATTTAGGAATCCCTTAACTCAACATCTGTTTTCTGACGCGGGGTATTGTACTGTTTTTTGTGTGTTATTGTCATCAGCAGATTTGATATTTCAATCCACAGCCAACTCCATCCGTCGAGTAATATGAAGGGGGCTTGTTCCTGCCTTTAATGCCTTTCGTGGACAATGCTTTTCAGGAAATCAGCTTAATTTACCGATGTTTTTTTATGCGCAACATAAAACAATACAGCACCGAGTATAATCATCGGCGTTGACAATATCTGCCCCATGGTTAGCCAATCCAACGCCAAATAACCTAATTGCGCATCCGGCACCCTGAAGAACTCGACAAAAAACCGGAAACAACCGTAAAAAAACAGCGCCATGCCGGTGGTCGCCATTACTGGCCTGGGTTTGCTCGAATACAGCCACAGGATGACAAACAACACCACGCCCTCTAAAAAAGCCTCATACAATTGCGAAGGATGGCGGGCTAACGGGCCGCCGTTAGGAAAAACCATCGCCCAAGGCACGTCAGTGGGTCTGCCCCATAATTCCGAATTGATGAAATTGCCAAATCGCCCCGCGCCTAAGCCGATTGGCGCCAGCGGCGCAATAATATCGGTCAACTGCAACATGCTGCAGTTCTGCTTTTTGGCGAACAGCCACATCGCGATAAACACGCCCAACATGCCGCCATGAAAAGACATACCGCCCTGCCATATTTTAATCAGAATCAGCGGGTTACTTAAGAAACCTTCAAAATTATAAAACAGGATGTAGCCAATTCTACCGCCCAAGATCACACCGAACGCGCCGTAAGTTACCAAGTCTTCTATGGCTTCGGGTTTAATCGGCGACCACCATTGTTCGGCGCGTTTTTGCCCTAAAAAATACACGGCGGCAAAACCAATCAAATACATCAGGCCGTACCAATGAATTTTTATTGGGCCCAGGCTTAAAGCAATGGGGTCAATTTGTGGAAAATTCAACATAATTACACGTCCAGATTAGTAACATCCAAGGCATTTTTGACAATGAAGTCGCGGCGCGGCTCCACCACATCGCCCATCAGCGTAGTGAATATTTCATCGGCGGCAATCACATCTTCTATCCTCACTTGCAGCAAACGCCGGTTATTGGCATCTAGCGTGGTTTCCCACAGCTGTTCCGGGTTCATTTCGCCCAGACCTTTGTAGCGCTGGATATGCTGGCCTTTTTTGATTTCCCGCATCATCCATTCAAAAGCCTGTTTAAAGTTGCTGACTGCCTGCTGCCTTTCCCCCATTTGCATGAATGAGCCTTCGTTAAACATGCCTGCGGTGTCTTGAGCATACTGGGCGATTTTTTGGTAATCCTTGCCGTTGAAAAAAGTCGACGGCAACACAAAGGTTTTAGTGATGGCATGCAGGCGCTTGTTAACCACGACAGAAAAATCAGTGCTGGTTTTATAATCCAATTCGACGCTGTATATCGCCTTGCTCTCGCAATCGGTCAGTTTTTGCGCCATGCTGGCAAACCAGGCGGTAAGCTTTTGCTGATCCTGCCTGAGTTCGTCACTGATCACGTCCATATAAGCAAACTGCTCTAAAAATATCTCATCGTAGCGTCTGGACAGGCGTTTATTGATGCCATCGACTTCGGTGAACAATTTAGCCAGTTTTTCCAAGCCTTGACCTTGAATCGGCGGCGCCGATACATCGGTAAACAACTGGGCTTTATCCAGGGCCAGCTGTATCAAATATTCATTCAGTTGGGCATCATCCTTGACATAATGTTCCTGTTTGCCTTTTTTGACCTTATACAGCGGCGGCTGGGCGATGTAGATATAGCCTTTTTCAACAATTTCAGGCAATTGCCGGTAAAAGAACGTCAGCAACAAAGTCCTAATATGTGAGCCGTCGACGTCGGCATCGGTCATGATGATAATGCGGTGATAACGCAGCTTAGCCAGATTGTATTCGTCCTTGCCTATGCCGCAGCCTAGCGCGGTAATCAGGGTTCCAACTTCTTCTGAAGAAATCATTTTGTCGAATCGGGCTTTCTCTACGTTCAGAATTTTCCCTTTCAACGGCAAGATGGCTTGTGTGCGCCTATCTCGACCTTGCTTGGCCGACCCGCCCGCAGAGTCCCCTTCCACCAAAAATAATTCTGATAACGCAGGATCTTTTTCCTGACAATCGGCCAGTTTGCCCGGCAAGCCGGCAATATCCAGCGTGGTTTTACGGCGCGTTAAATCACGCGCTTTACGCGCCGCTTCCCTAGCACGGGCGGCTTCGACAATCTTGCCGACGATGGCTTTGGCTATTTGCGGTTTTTCCAGTAAAAATTCCTGCAGCTTCTCATTCATCGTCGATTCGACTATCGGTTTAATTTCCGAAGAAACCAGCTTGTCTTTAGTTTGCGAGGAGAATTTAGGATCAGGCACTTTAACCGACAGTACCGCCGTTAAACCTTCGCGGGCATCGTCGCCAGTGGTTTGCACTTTTTCTTTCTTGGCCAAACCGCTGGATTCAATGTATTGATTAATGGTGCGGGTCAAAGCGCCCCTGAAACCTGCCAAATGGCTGCCACCATCGCGTTGCGGAATATTGTTGGTGTAGCAAAATACATTTTCCTGATAAGAATCATTCCACTGCATGGCTATTTCGACCACAACACCTTCTTTTTCCGCCGTAAAATGAAAAACCTCAGGAAACAGCGGCGTCTTGTTTTTATTCAGATGCACAACAAAAGCGCCGATACCGCCTTCAAACTCAAACACATCCTGTCTGTCGGTGCGTTCATCTTCCAGGCTGATACGGACGCCGGAATTCAGGAAGGATAATTCCCTGAGCCTTTTTGCCAAAATGTCGTAGTGGAATTCAACATCGGTAAACGTTTCAGTGCTGGGCTTAAAGTTAATCAAGGTGCCGGAACCCTCGCAAGCCCCGACGGCGGCTAATGGCGCAACCGGGTTGCCCATGCGATATTGTTGTTTATAAAGTTGGCCGTTTTTGCGCACTTCAAGGTTCAATTCTTCGGATAAAGCATTGACCACTGACACGCCCACGCCGTGCAAACCACCGCTTACTTTATAAGCATTATCATCAAATTTACCGCCGGCATGTAACACCGTCATAATCACTTCTGCCGCTGAAACGCCTTCTTCTTTGTGAATGTCGACAGGAATGCCGCGCCCGTCATCAGAAACAGACACCGAGCCATTGCTGTGAATAATCACCCTGACTTCTTTGCAGTAGCCCGCTAAGGCTTCATCAATCGAGTTATCGACCACTTCAAAAACCATGTGATGCAAACCGGAACCGTCATCGGTATCGCCGATATACATGCCTGGCCTTTTTCTTACCGCATCCAGGCCTTTTAATACTTGAATATTGGTGCTGTCGTATTCTGAATTTAACGTTTCGACAACTTGATTGACAGTTAGATCGACAGCTTGATCACTGGGATTACTCATGTTTATTTTTCCTATTGGTTGCGAATGTTCCACGTGGAACATTACACGGGTTTTATGGTGCCATGTTCCACGTGGAACATTTTGTAGTCTTTTATCTGGCTCAAATCGCCAAAGTCTTGTATTTCCGTCGCGGTTATAAAAACCTGACAGGCCATGTCTACCAAATAGCGCAATAACTTGGCACGGTTAATGGCATCGAGTTCGGCGGCAAAATCATCAATCAAAAGACAACCGCTTTGGTTCTGCTCATTGGCAAGCAGCTGGACTTGCGCCAACTTCAAGCTCATTACTAACAATTTCAGTTGCCCGCGTGAAACAACATCCTTGGCCAAGCGATTATTGATTAACAATTGAAAATCACCGCGATGCGGGCCGCTATGGGTAAAGCCATAACGCAGATCCTTATCCCTATCATTAATTAAAACGTGACCCAACTCCCGCGATAAATCCCAACCGGAAACAAGTTTCAGGTCGAGACCTTCCACGGCGAGAAATTTGCCGATAATATCGCTAAACACGGGTTTGAATTGTTCTAAATAACGCTGGCGACAGCCGTCGACTATTGTACCGTAATAAACCAGCTCTTTATCCCAAACATTGAGCTGTTCCAGCCGTCTGGTTTTGAGTAAAGCATTGCGCTGGGACAAGGCTTTTTTGAAGCGCCGCCAGATCGGTAAAAAGTTTTGATCATGATTGAACACACCCCAATCCAAAAACTCCCTTCTCAATTGCGAGCCGCCGTCGAGCAATTCATAGCTTTTTGGATGAATCAGTTGCAACGGCAAGGCGTAAGCCAAATCGGAACGGTTTTGTTTAGCTTGCTGGTTGATATGGATTTCAATTGTCTTGCCGTCCATTTGTATGCCTAATTGGACGCGGCTGCCATTTGTTTGCTCGGTTTGCGCAGAGACCACCAAATGGGCTTGGTTGAAATTAATAACGGATTTGATGGCCGAACAGCGGAAGGATTTAGCGCGCCCTAAAATAAAAATGGCTTCAATCAGTGCGCTTTTGCCGCTGGCATTTTCTCCGACAATCAGGTTGATTGCCGGAGATGGGGAGATGGATTGTTGTTGGATATTTCGGACTGCGTAAATATCAAGTTTCGACAAACTCATTGTGCTGCTATTACAATCTCATCGGCATAACAATAAATTTATAGCCGCACTCATCGGGTTCATCGATAAAACAACTGCTGGCGTTGCTGGCAATAGTCAATACCGCCATTTCCGAATCCAGATTAGAAACCGCATCGAGCAAATATTGGGCATTAAAGGCAATCGTTAACGGTTCGCCGCTATATTCGATCATCAACTCTTCTTCGGCTTCGTCATGCTCAGGATTATGGGTGCTGATTTTCAAACTATCGGGCGTAATGTCAAAAGTCACACCCTTGAATTTTTCATTAGACAAAATAGCTACACGAGTCAAGGCATCTTTCAGCACTTGTTTTTGAATAAGCATTTTATTGAAAAACTCCTGCTGGAACACCTTGCCAAAATCAGGGTATTTGGAATCCACCAGTTTCGCTGAAAAAATCAGGTTTTTAATAAAAACCCTAATATTGTTGCTGGAGAATTCAACTTTCAACTCAGTTTCAGGATCATCAAGTAAGCGATTGAGTTCCAACACACCTTTTCGGGGCAGAATAATCCGGGCTTCAAAACCGGTCGCTTGATCCAGGTTATCCTCATAAATGGATAAACGATGACCATCCGATGCCACTAATTTCAGCTTGCTGTTCGACACATTAAACAACAAACCGTTTAGATAATAACGAACATCCTGATTAGCCATGCAGAACACGGTTTTATCGAGTGCTTTTTTAAATTTTCCGGCATTGATGAATAATTGATTCTCCAATTCCGATTCAGCAAATTCAGGATAATTATCGGCGGGCAAGCAACTCAACGAAAAACGGCTGCGACTGGAGGCGATTTTTACCTTTGTTGCGCCTGTTCCCGATGAACTTCCTGCATATTCATCATCTCTGGCGATTTCTTCTACCAATTCGAATTTAATTTCAGCGCCGCTGGGTAACAATCGGCAAATATCTAAAAATTTTCTCGCCGGTACCGTAATCGAACCCGGCGTAATCGCTGCAATATTAATTTTGGCGATAATCTGAATTTCCAGATCCGTGCCGGTTAAAGTGAGTTGATCGTCCTCGATAACCATCAATACATTGGACAAAATAGGCATAGTTTGCTTTCTTTCGATCACACTGACGATTTGCTGCAGAGGAAGCAAAATTTCTTCTCTATTAATAATAAATTTCATAAAAGAATATCTTTCTATTATTACTATTAGTTTAAAAGGAAACTGTGTATAACAGGTTTTTATCCTTAAAAATTAATTAGTTATGTTGTTGTAAGAGGTGTGGTTAAGGGTGTTGTTTGAACCTGTACAGCGTGTGGTTAAATTAAGGTTGTGGACAACAAAGCCATTTATCCACAACTTGCTCCCGGTTAATGTGACAGAGTTCTCAACAGGTTGGAGTAATCTTCCGCTATTTTATTATCGGTTTCTTTTAATTCGGCAATTCGTTTACAAGCGTTCATGACCGTAGTGTGATCGCGCCCACCAAAAGCATCGCCGATTTCGGGAAAACTGTGCGAAGTGAGTTCTCTCGCCAGACACATTGCCATTTGCCGTGGTCGGGTAATGGATTGCTTCCGGTTTTTAGAAGACAAATCGGCTACGCGAATTTTAAAATATTCGGCAACGGTTTTCTGTATGTTATCGATATTAACCAGTTTATCCTGCAGCGAAATTAAATCATGCAAAGCTTCTTTGGTAAATTCAATGGTGATTTCGCGATTGGTAAACTGGGCGTTGGCAATGACGCGCCTTAATGCGCCTTCCAAATCACGGACATTAGACGGGATGCGTTTGGCGATAAAGAAAGCGACGTCCTGCGCGAGTTCAATATTAACTAAAGCCGCTTTCTTCATCAAAATAGCCGCCCTGGTTTCCATGTCGGGCGGTTCGATTAATACCGGAAGTCCCCAGCCAAAACGCGATTTTAAACGGTCTTCAAGACCTATGATTTCTTTAGGGTATTTGTCGCAGGTCAAAATAACCTGATGTTTCTTTTCCAGCAACGTGTTGAAGGTGTGGAAAAACTCTTCTTGCGAACGTTCCTTGCCTGCAAAAAACTGAATATCATCGATTAACAACACATCAACGCCTCGGTAAAACTCTTTAAACGCGTTAATCGAGTTTTGTTGCAAGGCTTTAACCATATCCTGAACGAATTTTTCCGAATGCAGATAAACCACAGTTGCTGAAGGGTTCTTTTGTAACACTGCATTGCCTACCGCATGCATCATGTGCGTTTTGCCCAAGCCTGAACTGCCGTAAATAAGCAGGGGGTTATAGGCCTTGCCGATATTTTCAGAAACCTGTATTGAAGCGGCCTTTGCCAACTGATTGGATTTTCCTTCAACAAAATTGTCAAAGGTGAAGGCTTTGTTGAGAAAACTGGGACTGGCTTTTTGCACGCTGCCGGTAGGTTTGGCTATTTTTGCGGCGGCAAGCACGGGCGCACTTTTAGTGCCGATTTCTAAACTTAAATTTAATGCACCGTTGGAAAATTCATGAATCGTTTCTTCAATTTTTGCAAAATGATGTTCTTTAACCCAGTCCAACACAAAGCGATTGGGCGCTAATAATTTTATTTCGCCGTCGCTTTCTACCGCCTGAAGCGGCCGTATCCAAGTGCTGAAGTCAGAACCTGAAATTTCATTCTCCAGTTTAGCAAGGCAGTTATTCCAAATTGAACTCATTGAAGTATTAATAAAGTGATTGTAATTAATTAAAGTGGGTCGGCAAACAAGGGTAAAACATTGCACTACAGAATTGACAGGCCTAGCCGTTTATTTTATCATCCGCTGTCTTTTTTATCTGTTTTTGTTAACCCTCATCTGATCAGGCTTTAAGTATAATGAAAAGAACATACCAACCCAGTAAAATCAAACGCGCAAGAACCCACGGTTTTCGTGCAAGAATGGCAACAGTCGGTGGCCGTAGAGTTATTAATGCGCGTAGAGCAAAAGGTCGCGCCCAGTTAACGGTTTAGTTGACGGTTGTGTGGCTGAAGAAATTTTTAGTTTCCCCCCGCAGTTACGGTTAAAAAAACCGGCTGAATATAAAAATGTTTTTGCTAAGCCTGTAAAATCAAGCGACCAATATTTTACCTTGTTAGCCATAAAAAATGATTTCGATCATCCACGGCTCGGCTTGGCAATTGCTAAAAAAAATGTAAGAAAGGCAGTGCAAAGGAATGCCATTAAGCGGACTGTTCGGGAAAATTTTAGAATAAAACAGCACAGTTTAGGTAATATCGACATTGTTGTTTTGGCTCGCAGAGAAGCCGTAGATGCGCCGCTGGATTCATTAAGAAAATCATTGGAAAAGCATTGGCTTAGACTGGTATCCCGATGCAATTCATGCTCATAGCAATTATAAAGTTCTACCGATACTTTATAAGTCCTCTGCTTGGAAGCCGCTGTCGTTTCTATCCAAGCTGTTCAAGTTATTCTCTGGAAGCGCTTCAGCTCCACGGAGCCATTATCGGCTCTTATCTCACCCTCAAAAGATTATTAAAATGCCACCCTTTTCATGAAGGTGGCATTGATCCCGTTCCAGAAAAATTTGGTAATAAGAATGGATAATATAAGATTTATACTCGTCGTTACTTTTTTCATGCTTGTTTTTATGCTGCAGCAAGCTTGGCAACAGGATTATGGCCCAAAACCTGAAATTGCCGCTGCTGCAGATTCGGTTGCTACTAATACAAAAGAAGATTTGCCGGTTGCAGCAGGTGTTGCCGCTCAAGCAGACCAACAAAATATTGCTGCCGTTCCTTTAGCGACCGTATCATCAGCCAACGTCATCCGTATTAAAACCGATGTGCTGGCACTCGAAATTGATACCAAAGGAGGCACTATCCAAAATCTGGATTTGCTGGATTATCCACAGGAAAAAGCAAACACTGCGGTAAACAGTTTACGCGCACTGATAGGCCTGGAACCCGCAGAAAAAAATACCGCTCCGGTACGCTTGTTTGACAGCAGCCAGGAAAAATTATTTGTTGCACAAAGCGGCCTGATTGCCGACAGCGGTTTTACGGCAGCGCCAAGTCACCACACCGTGTTTAAAAATGAACAAAACAATTACGAATTAAAACCCGGTCAAGACAGCCTGACAGTTCCTTTAACATGGACAGACAACGGCCTGACGATTACCAAATTGTTTACCTTCAAGCGTGCCAGCTACGAAATAACACTCGAACAAAAAGTAAAAAACGAGTCGTCAAAAGATTGGTCCGGCAGACAATACAGCCAACTACTCAGAGCTCCTGATACCACAAGCAGTGGTGGCGGAATGCTGACAGGCGGCATGAGAGCCTATGCCGGCGGTGTTATTTATACCGAAAAGAACAAATACCAAAAAATCAGTTTTGACGATATGGATGATGAGAATCTCGATGTGGCTACCCAAGGCGGCTGGACTGCAATGGTACAACATTATTTTGCTTCAGCATGGGTTCCACCGGTTGATCAGGAAAATCATTTTTATACCAAAGCCCTGAGTGAAGGTCATTATGTGATTGGCACTTATTCATCACCGATTACCGTTAACGCAAATTCGGATGCACAATTTGTTGCCAAATTATTCGCCGGCCCTAAAGTCCAGCCAATGATGGAAGAAACAGCACATGGCCTTGAATTGACCGTTGATTACAGCTTTTTAACCTTTATCGGCAAACCTATTTATTGGGTATTGAACCAAATTTATAACGCGGTCGGTAACTGGGGCGTCGCCATTATCGGCGTAACCTTGTGCATTAAATTATTGTTTTTTCCCTTGTCGCAATCCAGCTACAAATCAATGGCTAAAATGCGCAAAATCCAGCCTCGCCTGAAAGAAATGCAAGAGCGTTTTGCCGATGACAGACCGCGTTTCAACACCGAAATGATGGCACTGTATAAAAAGGAAAAGGTCAACCCCTTGGGCGGCTGTCTGCCCATCTTGGTGCAGATTCCGGTGTTCATGTGTTTATATTGGGTATTGAGTGAAACCGTCGAGTTTCGCCATGCACCGTTTATGTTGTGGATACAGGACTTGTCATCACAAGACCCGTTTTATGTATTACCGGTCATCATGGGCATCACCATGAAAATTCAGCAAGGCTTAAACCCTGCGCCGATTGACCCGATACAGGCTAAAGTCATGAAGATGTTCCCGATTGTCTTCACCATCTTCTTCCTGTTTTTCCCGTCCGGTCTGGTTTTATATTGGGTGGTCAACAATACCTTGTCTATCATTCAGCAGACCTATATCACCAAGCAAATCGCTAAAATGCCATAACTTGGGTTTACGTGGACATTGCTTACCTAGATACCATTGCAGCCATTGCGACACCGCCAGGGAACGGCGGTGTGGGTATCATCCGTATTTCGGGAGCCTTAGTTCCCGAAATCGCCAAACAACTCACTAATAAAGCATTAACGCCACGACTGGCCCACTATTCATCATTTAGCGATGAACACGGCTCCATCATCGACTCAGGCATCAGCCTTTATTTCCCAGCGCCGGCTTCCTACACCGGCGAACACATTCTCGAACTCCAAGGCCACGGCGGCTCAGTAGTATTGGACATGCTGTTGCGGCGCGTCTTAGCCTTAGGCGCCCGTTTAGCCAACCCCGGCGAATTTACCGAACGCGCTTTTTTAAATGGCAAACTTGATTTAGCCCAGGCTGAAGCCGTCGCCGATTTAATAGAAAGCAGCACCGAACAATCCGTCCGTTCGGCGCAAAAATCAATGCAGGGCGTGTTTTCAATACAAGTCAACGAACTGGTCGAAGAACTCACTGAGCTTAGAATTTACGTCGAAGCCGCCATTGATTTTGTCGATGAAGAAATTGATTTTCTGACCGACGGCGTCGTCGAAAACCGCATCATCAGCCTACAGCAACGCCTCGAACACATCCAGAAAACCGCACAACAAGGCCGCCTGTTGCGTGATGGCATGACCGTCGTGTTGGCCGGAAAACCCAACGCCGGAAAATCCAGCCTACTCAACGCCCTCGCCGGACACAATGCCGCCATAGTCACTGACATCGCCGGAACCACCCGCGACGTATTAAAAGAGCGCATCCAACTCGACGGCATGCCCTTGCATATCATCGACACCGCAGGCCTTCGCGAAAGCGACAACGCCATCGAACAGGAAGGCATCCGCCGGGCGCACGAAGAAATCAAAAACGCCGATAAAATTCTGTTACTGATTGATGCGCGGGAACCCGAAATTGACTCACTGTTAAAAACCCTGCCCACCGGTAGCAACATCACCCGGATCTACAACAAAATAGACTTATTGGGACTGGAACCGGCAATCAAACAAACCGAACTCGGCAGCGAAATCCATCTGTCAATAAAAACCGGTGACGGCATGGAACTGTTAAAACAGCACCTGAAACACAGCGTCGGTTTTAACGAAGCCACCGATAACGTATTCATTGCGCGAAGGCGGCACATCGAAGCCTTAAACAAAGGTCATGAATTTATCGACAGCGCCTTAAGACAATTGACCACAACCCAAGCCGGGGAACTGGTCGCCGAAGATTTAAGACAAGCCCAAAACAGCCTTGCCGAAATCACCGGAAAATTCACTTCGGATGATTTGCTGGGGAAAATATTTTCTAGTTTTTGTATAGGAAAGTGAAGCGGTAAAACAACCTAGCAAGGTCAAAAAATGGGTTTTCTTTTGTTTACCATGAGGTCTAATCACCCATTTGTCAGCAATTCGCCAGAGGCGAGAGCCAGATGAGTTACATCAAAACTTCAGGGTAATTCCCCCATTGACAGCAATCGGCGAACCCGGCGTGATATTGTTATTACTGTGGGCAGAGGCGTAATAGTCCTTGTCGAACAGGTTTTCGACATTCGCTTGCAGTTGGATATTTTTATTGATCTTGTAGTAAACGGCCGCATCAAAGCGCAGGAAGCCGGGCAAGGTGACTTTGTTATCGGTCGCTGCAAACATCTTGCTGCGGTAGACCGACCCCAATCCTACGCCCCATTGTTGGGTTATGTCATAACGATTCCATAGCGAGAAAGTGTGTTCCGGCACTTGTGCCAGCGTGGCGCCGGCCAAGGCGTTGCTGGAAATACTTTGGGTAATTTCGCCGTTTTGGTAGGCATAGCCGCCAATGACCTTCCAGGCATCGGTTATGTTACCGCTTAAGCCGAGTTCTATGCCTCGTGTGCGTTGGCCGTCGACCAAAAATGATTGTGCCGGATTATTGGGGTCGGTGGCGAGCGCATTGAGGCGATCGAGTTGATACAAGGCCAGTGTTGCTGACAAGTCGGGATGAATATCCCATTTTGCGCCCACTTCGTAATTCCTAAATTCTTCCGGTTTTAGCGCGGCATTGGTCAGCGACAGCGATGCCAGCTGTTCGCCCGCTCTTGGCACATAAGCGATGCTGTAGTTGCTGTACAAGGAGAAATTTTCAAACGGCTTGTAGATTAAACCGCCGCGTGGCGACAGCAAGTCGTCGGTCGAGGTAATGGTTTGACCATTGCGGTTATTGAGGAAATCGACTTCGAAGCGATCATAGCGTAGTCCCATAATGGCCTGCCAATGTTGGCTCAGCTCGATCTGATCTTGCACATAGCCCGCTTTAATATGCGAGACGCCGTTATTGTTCGCGTCCGTGGCACTTTGGCGGAAAGCGACGGGTCCGTTATATCTTGGGTTCCCCACGGACACATTGACCGACGTAGCGTTAGCGCCCACATCGGTAAAATAACCCGTATTGCGGAAATTATCGGTTTCCTGGCGGCCAAATTCTGCGCCGGTCAGGAACTTGTGTTTAAACGGTCCGGTGTCCAATGAAAACGTTAAATCGGTTTGGTTGAATACGTTTTCGCGCTGGGTCGCGTTATTGTAGGCCGAGATCGCAACCTGATTACCGGCGGCATTGACTGCGCCCGGAAATATGTTTTGGTAGAATTTATCATAGCTGGCGTAACGGCTGCTGTTACGAACCGCGACGCCTCCGCCAAAATCGTGATCAAGCACCGCATTGAAAGAATCGACCGTCGCCCAAGTCGGGCTGCGCGCCGGGTCGCCGAAAAAAGTGGAAACATCGGTATCGACCGGGCGGCCATTGAACGAAGAAATGCCTCGATCCGCTGTCCGTCTATCCTCGTAATGCTCATAGCCCAGCGTTACTTTGGTTTGATCGCTGGGGAGCCAAGTTAGCGTGGGGTTGACGCCCCAGCGTCCGGCGTCGAAGTCGTCGCGGTAGCTGCGCGAGTTTTCCCATAGGCCGCTCAGGCGCACGGCAAGGTCGTCGTTAATGGCTTGGTTGACGTCGCCGGTGACCCGGTATTTATCGAAGGAGCCAAATTGGACATTCATTTCGCGTGCATTGCTCCAGTTGGCCTGCTTGGTGGCGCGATTAATCAGGCCGCCCGATCCGCCGCGACCGAAAATCATCGCATTAGGGCCTTTCAGCACGTCGACCCTTTCGATGTTGTAAAGATCGCGATAATACTGCACGTCGTCGCGTATGCCGTCGACATACATGTCGGAAGTTGAGCTGTTGCCGCGAAAAATCGGCGTGTCGCGATTGCCTTCGCCCTGGGCGATGCCGACACCGGGCGCGTAGCGAACCGTATCGGCTATGCTTTGCATGTTTTGATCCTTGATCAATTCTTGCGTGATGACGGTGATCGATTGCGGCAGGTCGATCAGGGCGGTATCGGTCTTGACGGCCGTTGAGTTGCTTTTGGCGACATAGCCTTTTGTGATATTGGGCTTTTTTTCGCGCTCTGCCTTTACTTTAACCGTAGGCAAGGTCAGTTGTTTATCGTTGGTTTTCGATATTGGATCGGCAGCCATGGCCGCTGTGCTTAAGGCTAAGCCTAACGGCAAGAGCGTTTTCAATTGCCATGTTAACGTAGGCGATGCGGTCATAGCCGGCTGTCGGTTTGGGTGGTTTTTCATACAGTTCTCGCTTGTTATGTGTAGCTTGTTGTTGGCTGGCTGGTCACACAAAAGGCGATGGCTGGCTGTTTTTTTATTGGCTCAGAATTAATTTATTTCGGCGCGTCAAACGTAAGTGGTATTCAGTTGGGTTCATAAGACTGAATAAAATCATTAAGTTGTGCTTGTATTTTTTGAGAATACTTTGGGTTGTTTATATGGCAAGTCAGCCATGATTTTGAGTATTCGGCATATTTTTCCTGCTTGCTTTTGGCAACGCTAAAATTTTCAAGTAAGCGGTAATACCGGGAAATGAGCAGGGCAATACAGGGTGTTTGGCAGCATGCATATTGTTTTTTCAAACATTCAATCGCCATTAATATCGTCTCTTGCTGATCTTTTTCTGACATGGTCATTCTCCTGTTTTCAGGTTTTACTGGTTAATTTCATAATATGCCAAGCGGGTGTAATGACTTAGATTATTGCGGCGTTTCCTTGTCGATAGCTCGTCATTTCATTGCAAGAGTTTTAGATAAACCAGCTCGAAGAAATTTTCGTTATTGTCGGTGATGCGTTTTAATTGGGCGGTAAATACGGTTTCATTACCAACGCTTATTAATGGTATTTCCAGCAGACCAGTATCTGTAAAGAAGCTGGGAATGCTGCCCGCATCTGATGGGGCGGCTAGCTTGCTTTCTTGCAAATCAATCATTCTGTATCGGCTGGGGTTGCTGCCTTCAATCTCTTTAAGTACGGCGCTGGTCATGGCAGTTTTTGCGGTATTGCTTTCAATACTGATCAATGGCAGTGTTAGTAATCCGGTGTCGGCGGAAAAATAAGGTGTCGTTTCAGGATGATAACCATCGGTCAGGGTTCTAAGAAACGCAACAATAGCGTCAACTTCATCGGGGCTTAAGTTTAAATTCCCCAGTTCGTCTTTATTAACATTCTCGGCAATTTCCGGAACACCCCATTTGGAATCGGTGTCGCGGGTGTTATAAAAATCGACCGCTTCACGTAGAGTTTGAAATACGCCGTTGTGCATATAAGGGGCTGTTTTTGCGATATTGCGCAAACTAGGCACTTTAAATTTACCGTTCTCGTTTACGTTATTTACAATCGCACCTAAGCCGAGATCGACAAAATCCAGTCCTTTTTTAGCTAAAATTTCAGGGTTTTTAGGCGTACCTAAATTGTCGTAACTAAAATCGGTAAATAAGGGCGGCTGTTTACTATCTGAACTGCTCGGATGGCAAGCGGCGCAATTGCCTTTGTTGGCGTCATTGAACAATTCCAAGCCTTTGCTTTCCTGCTCGGTTAATTCGACCTGACCGGCTAGAAAATAATCGTATTTGGAAGAGAAGCGGTTAAATACCGGGGTGCTTTCAAAAGCCGCCAAGGCCTCGGCGATGGCCTGGAAGGCTTGGCTGGTATTATTCAACACATCAAGGCCGTAAACTTGTTTGAATAAATCGGCATAAGCGGCGAGTCGTAATTTATCGACCACTTCAGCTTCGTCCCGATTATTCATTTCATCAACATTTAAAAAAGGCTTTTTGGCTTGCTCAGTTAGATTGGCTGCGCGTCCATCCAAAAACTGACCGCCAAAATATAAGGACTCCTCGTTATCAAAATGAAAAACGGGACTGAATGCGGTATAGCTAATCAGTGGAGTGTTGCGTGTGCCGGTTCGGCCTTCAACGGCACCGTTGGAAACCGGCGTATTTAAATCGGGTTCTGAAAAAGCCGCTTTGGGGTCATGACAGCTCGCACAGGATTGGCCCGCTGGAGAGGACAAGTTTTCATCAAAGAAAATGTGTTTACCCAGTTGCTGTGCAGGCGTTAATTTACTGACTTCAGCGGTGCTCAGCTGTGTAGTTTCGGCCACACAAAGCGTCGTGATGGATAGTGATAAAAATAATGACACTTTGCTTGCGATCTGGATATTCATGCTGCCTTCCTGATTTATACGTAGACTGGGCTATTTTTTGGTGTTACGTAAAATAGCTTAAGGTTGCGCTTATTGATCAAAATGAACCGAAACTTATCATGTATCTGGTTGATTATAATTAGTTTCGGTTGCGACAAGCTTATGCTCAGTTGGTTGAAAACACCCCGGTCTGTCCGGGTTTGCGCAGCATCTTGTTGACTTCATCTTGATGCGCAATTTCCTCAACGATCATGTCGCGGGCGTATTCTTCCAGCCGGATGCTCTTGTTTTGAACCAAATTGAGCAGCTCGTAATAAGCCTTTAAGGCTTCATCTTCATGGCTGAGTGATTCACGCAGAATGTCACCCAAATCGTGTTGATGGGATTCGAGCAGTGGGCCGATACTCAGCGACGGGTGCCCGCCTAGCCAAGTGACTAGCTCGCCAGCCTCCCGCGCGTGAATAAGCCCCTCGTCGGCGTTTTTCTTCATCCAGTCGACGATGGGGATACGGTTGAAACCGTACACCATCAATGCGTAGTGCGTATAACGCACCACGCCGGCCAGCTCCAGTTCCATGATGCGATTGAGGACTTTCAATACTTCGTCTTTGTTCATGATATTTTCCTTGAGGTTGCTTGATTGGGGTTGAAAAAATTATTCCTGCGGCGTCGGATCGGTAATGAAGCCGATTTTGACGATTCCGGCACTCTGCGCCGCTGACATGATTTCGGCTAGTTTTTGGTACGGCGTAATCCGCTCGGCACGCAGGTGCAACTCGGGCTGTGGCGTTTTCTGCGCCTCTGTCGTTAGCCGCGAAACAAGCTCTGCATTTTCAAATGGCGTATCGTTCCAAAACAGTTTGCCTTCCGCATTAATCGACAGCGTGACGGTGTCGGGTTTTTCCTGATTGGCTTGGCTTATAGCTTGCGGCAGGTCGATTTTGACTGCGTGGGTCAGCAGCGGCGCGGTGATGATGAAAATGACCAGCAGCACCAGCATCACGTCTACCATCGGCGTGGTGTTGATTTCCGCCATCGGCTGGCTATGGTGGTTATCGCCGCTGAATCCGCCTGAAGACATCATGATGAAACCTCTGTCGTTTGTGCGCTTGCCAACGGTATGCCGGTGGTCAGGTAGGTGTGCAGGTCGTGGGCGAAGGTTTCTATTTCGCCCATGAATACGCGGTTATCACGTACCAGAGCGTTATAGGCCAGTACAGCGGGAATGGCGACTGCCAGACCGAATGCGGTCATGATCAACGCTTCGCCGACTGGGCCGGCCACTTTATCTACAGTGGCTTGACCGCCGACAGCGATGCTGCCGAGGGCGTGATAAATTCCCCAGACGGTGCCGAACAGGCCGATGAACGGGGCGATACTACCCACCGAGGCCAATAAGGTGAGTCCTGTTTCCAGTTGCATGGCTTCTTGGCGGATGGTGCGGCGTAGCGCTTGGGCAATGAATTCATCATGCCGCGAATGCTCTTTTAACACGATACTTTCGCTTTCCTTGGCGGTCGCAACTGCACGCTCCTTCGCCAGTGTTGCTGTGTAAAGCCGGTGATGATCGGCAGCATTGATACCTTGGAGGGCAAGACGCGCAAATGGGTTTTCTGCTTTGTTCGAGTATTTATTCATTGCTGCTGCTGCTGCTGCGATGGTCGAACCCTGCCAAAAATACGCCAAGAAAACCGCACTGCTGCTTTTTATACGCCGTGTCTGTATGGCTTTGATGATTATTAACGTCCAGCTTCCTATGGACATGGCCAATAGCATCACCGCTACGGTGATCGATACGGCGCCGCCTTGGCTGATGAATTTCAGGTTGTCTAAGAGATATTCCGCTTGCATGATGGCTTTATCCTTCTAATGAAAATCTGACCGGCACGACCACCGATGCGCTGACTGCTTGTTCGCCGCGTTTGGCCGGTGTAAACCGCCATTTTTTGACCGCTTCCAGTGCCGCTTGGTCGAGGCGGTTTGAACCGCTGCCGGTTTGCAGTTCTACGGAGCCGACTGCGCCGTCCGCTGTTACCTGCACCTTGAGTAACACCAGGCCTTGTTCGCCAAGCCGCCGCGAGATTGATGGATAATAAGGGGCTGGGTTATCTAAATAAGCCGCATTGAAGCTGGGCGGCTGGTATGGTTGTGAGACTGTGGCGCTTTGGGCTGCGCTCGGGGCAGCCTTGTTGTTGGTTGTTTGGTTTTCTGTTTCGGCATTAAGGGCGCTTGTTTCTGTTACAGGTATCGCAGCGGTTTGGCTTGCTAGGATTACTGGTTTTATGCGCGGTATAGCGGGTTTACTGAGCTGTTTTTTGAGGGTTTTTTTGACCAGTTTTTCTAATTTTTCCAGTTTTTTGATGGTGGGCGACACTGGCTTTTGTGGTGCAGCTTTCGGCGCGCTGAGTAGGCTCACCGTGATCGGTTCAGGCATAGACTCAATTATTAAAGACTGTGGTTGCGGACGCAATGCTGCAAATACCGCCAGATGCGCAGACAGTACCAAGCTAAGCGCGAGCCATGGGCGCTCATGGGGGCATTGAATTCCACCGTGGCTGATATTCCCCAGCATAGGAGCAGGACGGCCCGCCAGGAAATAAAAAGGGGCTGCCGGGAAAACCATGTTAGTGAACACGGCCGAGCCTCACTGGCTGAGTATTGCCAATTATTGGTTTATTTTGGATCTGGGCAAGTTGCACTTTGGCGTGATTTAACACCGAGCTAAGTAGATGTAACGATTCATTATTGGTGCGTATCGTATGTTCGCCCAAATTGATCTCTAAAGTGCCGCAATCGGGGCAAAACACCACGCGGCAATCGCCGTTACCGGAAAGACAGATTTTTTTATGACTTTTAGTTGGATTCATTGAGTTCACCATACGAATGTTAGGCAGAATAAGCTGCCGAAGCTGCATGATGCAGCGATTTTTCACATTGGCTGGCTAACAACACCGGAACGTGTTGGGTGGCTGGCTATTTTTTATTCGTTACACTTTATTGTCGGTATGCTCATTTTTCAACATCAGGAGGAGAGACTACTGCGGTAAGAAGAAAGGCCTACCGACAATAAAGTACAATAAATTATTTGGTCAGAATTAACTTGCTCTGACGTGTCAAACGCAATCGATATTCTTCACCTGCATGTTCAATAATAACCTCACGCGTTGTGCTAAATAGTTCCGTGCTATGTAGACGCAGTTGCGTCGGCACTTTCACCCTCTCGGGTGATTGTAAAGTCGACGCTGTATCGGGCTTTTCAGAAAGCGCAATGTCCGAAGTGCTGAAAGAAAGTAGACGTTGTTTGTTCATGGGTTTAAATGATAATGATTATCATTTGTAGAGTCAACACTTGTTTTTTCTTGCGTATTTCAAGAGCCGGCGCATAACGATACTCACACGCTGTGTTGTTCAATTCAGCTGGGTTTAATCAGTTTTGTAATTATTTTCTTAGGATTTAGCCAACAATAACGTCCCGAAATTGAGTTGCCCTATCGAAGCCGGTTAAGCTCATTACTGAAAATAAAGGGGCAGCCGGTAACTTTGAAGGACTGGCTAAGCAGTATTTACAAGAACTGCAGCAGCAACTCAAAATGGGCTAACATTTCGAAAGCCGGTGGAGGTACACGTCCATTAGCATCTCGACGGTCAAAGACCGCGTGGTGCAAATGGCGATAAAAAGTTGGTGGGGGCTTGGGCTTAAAGCGGGTTACTACGGGGTAGTAGAGCCAATATAAAAGGCTACTTTGACAACCATTAGCCACGCGCTGATGATCACAGATTCTTGTCTAGCGTAACCGTCAAACAGGCCGATATCCAGACCTTCCAGGTTTTAAAAACCTGGAAGGTTTAATTTGCGGCGCTCTGAATAGTGGGCTGTCGCAGGATGTGTATAAAGACGAGCGCTGGAGCGTGGGAACGATTTATTACCTTAAAATTCTTCCCAATCATCATTACTGGCTATCGCCACTGGCGCTTTCGGTTTAGCCGGCGTTACCGGTTTTTTGGCGGAGCTAGGCCGTGCTGGCGCAGCTGAAAACGAGCTGCTGGCTTTGGTGGGCGAGCTCTGAACAGCGCTGCGTGAATTGCCGTCCAATTTAAAATGCGCTACCGTCTCGGCCAGATTTTGCGTTTGTTCTTCCAGCGACTCGGCCGCCGCTGCGGCTTGCTCAACCAGCGCCGCATTTTGTTGGGTGACGTCGTCCATCTGCCCGATAGCCTGATTGACTTGCTCAATGCCGGAGGTTTGCTCCATCGACGCATTGCTGATTTCGGACATGATCGCAGTCACGCCGCGAATCGCGCCGACAATTTCTTCCATGGTTTTTCCGGCTTGGGCAACCAGTTTGGTGCCGTCTTCAACCTTTTCCACCGAATCGCCAATCAGTCCTTTAATTTCCGCCGCTGCCGCTGCCGCACGTTGTGCAAGATTGCGCACTTCGACCGCAACCACGGCAAAGCCACGACCTTGTTCACCGGCACGCGCCGCTTCGACTGCCGCATTCAGCGCCAGAATGTTGGTTTGGAAAGCGATGCCGTCAATCACCGAAATGATGTCAACCACTTTGCGTGATGATTCATTAATGCCTTCCATGGTCGACACCACTTGGCCCACGACCTTAACGCCTTTACCGGCAATATCGGTTGCGCCGACCGCAAGTTGGTTGGCATGTTTGGCATTTTGGCTGTTCGCCTGCACCGTCGAAGTCAGCTGCTCCATGCTGGCCGCAGTTTCTTCCAAGCTGGCCGCCTGTTCTTCGGTGCGGTGCGACAGGTCATTGTTGCCGGCGGCGATTTCTTTTGCCGCCGTGTTAATGGTTTCGGAGGCTTCTTTGATTTGCCCAACAATATCCTTTAATTTTTCTACAGTAGAATTGGAATCATCTTTAAGCTGACCGAAAGTTCCTGAGTAATTGCTGGTGATAGTTTCAGTTAAGTCACCATGGGACAAGGCGCCCAGCACCCGCACCACTTCATTCAGACCGACAGAACTGACTTCCATCAGTTCATTAATTGCTTGGGCCAATTGTAAAAAGAAACCTTCTTTATCTTTTTCACTAATACGTTGGTTGAAATCACCTAAGGCGGCGCCACTCACGACTCTGGCAACTTCCTGCTCAATCGCGACTTCATCGGTACGGTCTTTCCATTCCACCACCGAGCCGATGCGTTGTCCGTGTTCGTCACGGATGGGATTGGCGATGAAATAAAAAGTGCGTCCGCCCACATGGATCTCACTGCGGAACGTTGAGCTTAAATTAGCTATCATTTGGCGTTGATGCGCCGGATTCTTATGAAAAAGATCCATGTTCGAGCCTTGTAATTTACTGGCATCGAACTTGGGCATAACCTTACGGATGTCGGCCTCGGCGTGTTTCATCATAGCCAGTACCGCCGGATTTAAATAAAGGATATTACTGTCGTTATCAGCCACCATGACATTTGAGGTGATAGTATCCAAAGCGGTTTTAAGGCGAACCGATTTATCATGCTCCCACTTATCTTTCGATATACGGCTCAATAATTGCTGCTGCATGGTGCTCATAGAGCGAAACAATTCGCCCAGTTCATCTTTTTGGGTCAGGTCAATGCTGGAACTTAAATCGCCGTCCGCGATGGCAGTGGCGACTTGTTGTAGCGAATGAATGGAATTTAAAACGCCACGGCTGATCATAAGGGTCAATACTACCGTCACCAATACCGCGAGCACAATCAAGGCAATGAAGAACAGTGCCATATTGCGGGCGTTATTTTTCAGCAGACCGGCTTCATTGAGCAGATCGGCGGCGAGTTTATCCTCGACTTCTTTGAGCAGATCAATTTTATCGCTGATCATTTTGAACCAATATACCGGATCAATGCCCAGCCCTGGCTCAACACCTTTGTCGATGGCGATTTTCTTTATCCGCGCCACTTCGTCAACCGAAGAACCCAGCATTTTCGCGGTGTAAAACGCCTTTTGGCTATCTTGCGCGTAGGTAAAAAACTGCTGAGTATAAACATCCTGAGCCGACATATTGGTCAGAAAACGGCTCTGGCTGTCGGGGGGCAATTGATCCGCGACAAATGCCGCCGCCAATAAAGCCCGTTCTATTCCTGTATGTTCTTTAGCTCGAAGCAGGCTCGAATAGGCCGACGCCATACGCGAAATTTCGCTGTTGCTACTGAGTATAGAAACTTGAGCCGGTACGGCAAGAAGGGAGCCGATGGTTTTAGTGTAATAAGCGCTGGATTGTGTGCCGTTCGTGCCAAGAGCGCTAATGCTGCCGCGTTGCGCATTCAGTTTGCCTAGCTCAGTTTGGGCGGCATCGAGTATTTTTTTAAGTTCGTCGTTGTAACTGCTGAGGTCGAAGCGGCTGAGTGTGGACTGAAAGCCCTCAAGAACGTTATCGGTTTTGTTACGCTGTGCCGGCAATTCGGCGGCAAATTTAACGCCGTTACTACCCAAGAAAGAAGCGCTCATGCCACGCTCTTTTTGCATTTCATGTGCCACGGCGCCAATTTTGACAGATACCTCAACCAGGGCTTCCAATTCAGCCATCTCTTTCGAGATGGCCTGTCTCTCAAGAACACCCGTGCCGGCAAAATAAAGCAAAGCAAGCGCTGGAATAGTCACCATCAGAATTAATTTTGCTCTGATGCTCGACGCGAAAGAGATAGTATTTGGCATGCTACATTCCTTGGGTAATATTGCTAAAGTGTTTTTGCCCGACCGATGGCAAAATTATAGCATCTAAGGCGCTAAGCGTTTAGCAATCGAATCGCCATCACGTCACATCGGGCGTAATGCAACACACTGTTAGCGGTTGAACCCAGCAGCAGCGACAAGCCATGTCGACCATGAGAACCGACCACGATTAAATCGACTTGCTCTCGTTCGGCCAGCTGCACAATTTCCTGCCTGGGCGAGCCCCAAATCATCCAGCGATCAGCTTGCGCCACGCCCAGTTTCTCGCCAACCTGCATCAATTTGGCTTTTTCTGCTTCCAGCAAGTCATAACCTGAGTCTTGCGCCAATGGAATCACGGTGCCGTAGCCGGTATCGGGTATGGGAATATTATCCAGCACATGAATAATGCTCAATTTAGCTTGGTATTTTTCGGCCACACTCTTGGCGCGTTGGGCAACCCAATCGCCATGAGCGGAATAATCCAGCGCCAGTAAAATATGTTGATAAGCGTCCATAGTTTTTGCCTTATTTCAGATTCATTTCATCCACGAAAGACACGAAAAGCACGAAAGTTTTCAAAGAAATACCAAGCTATAGACCAGCCCCAATGGAGAATGGCTAAATCAACACAATGTACTGATTCGTTTCGTGTCTTTCGTGCTTTTCGTGGACAAATTACAGTTTTTTACACCTTATGATAAATATCCGCGCCTTCATCAAGGAACTGCTGTGACTTTTCATCCATGCCTAATTTTAGCGCCTCTTCTTCGGCAATACCTTTAGCTTTGGCATAATCGCGCAACTTTCCGAGTTGTACTTTGATTTGAATTTCCCACGCTGAGGCAATACTCAAATAAAACGAATGTTCACCAGAAAGACAAAATTCTCTAATTTTTTGAGAGAGTTTCGGATTGTCATCGTTTAACCAAAGAAACGCATGAGTATCGAGCAACAATCTCACAATTCACAATTCACAATTCACAATTCACCATTCACCATTCACCATTCACCATTCAACCAAAAACTGTCGGGCAACGGTTCATTAAAATCATCGCTCACGTCTATTTTGCCTTGAAATAAACCCAATTTTATCGGTTTGTTTGTCTTTTCAAAATCGTCGTACATGACAATCACTTTGGCTTTTTGTGGCTGAATGGTTGGCGGTAATTGCAAAATAATTTGGTGCTGATGGTTAATGCTTACGGGTAATTCAATGGCGTGCATCGTGGTAGCTCCTAAAAGTTATTTGAAAAAAAACCGCCCATTCATCAATCGTTGAATCCAAAACTTGCCATTCCGACGTTTAAACATTGTGAAACGTAATAATCGCCTTAGCGGTAAATGAGATATTTTAGGGTTTTCATTGTGGTGGATTTTTCTTCGTTGAATTTTGGGGGGTAGGTCATGTTATTTCATTAAGTTTTTACGTTGTTCATCTGATAATTCAATACTACCTAAATAAATGAATTGGTTGTCTGCAACCCATGTAGAACCTAAACAACCATCTGGAAATTTGTTGTACCAAAAGAATGCGAATAACCATGTTACATGTTCGCTCCATGTGTATTCGGTATATTCCTTTACTTTTTTAGTCTTGCTTTTATTAGACCATCCAATTAAATCACCTTTTCCAATAAAACCATCTCTGTCTTCATTGGGCATAGTTAAAACATCTTCGTTCACAGCAAAGTTAATTCTAAGTCCAGTAGAAAAAGAGTCTTTAAAAAATAAACTTGATATATCACTTGGAACAACTTGGTTAGCATTAACCAAACGACAACCAAATGATTTTGCGTAATACTTATACAAATCTCTTTGCCCCTTCTCGAATTCTTCGCCATAAACATCAAAAAAATCTATAAATCTCTTTTTTAAAATTGATGCTTCATTTACATAAATATAGCTTATGAATTTGTCATACGCTTTATCGAAAGGCTGCGTATTGGCACCATTACAAGCCTTACATAAATTTGCTTCATATTTAACTTTATTAGAATCTGCTCCTTGAATATCGCTAATTTTTCCGTTTTTAACATGAACATGAACATGAACATGAACAGGAGCATTGCCACCGCTATAACTTCCTTTTCCAAAGGCTCGAGTTATATCTGACTTTTTGATTATATGCTCTTTAGTGTCCGCCTCTGTGGCGTTACAAATCCAACAAATCATAATTTAATCGCATGCCTCTAAATACACACAACAAGTAGCGAGCCTTCAACCCGCTACTCATCAAAATTACAAACCCTTAAACCTCGTGATAAATTGCCGCACCTTCATTTAAAAATTCTTGCGATTTTTCGTCCATGCCGAGTTTCAACGCCTCTTCTTCGGCAACGCCTTTGGCATTCGCATAATCGCGCACGTCTTGGCTGATTTTCATCGAACAGAAATGCGGGCCACACATCGAACAGAAATGCGCGACTTTTGAAGATTGTTTTGGCAAAGTTTCATCGTGGAATTCACGCGCTTTTTCAGGGTCGAGGCCGATGTTGAATTGATCTTCCCATCGGAATTCAAAACGCGCCTTGGACATGGCGTTATCGCGCGCTTGCGCGCCCGGATGGCCTTTCGCCAAATCCGCCGCATGGGCGGCGATTTTGTAAGTCACAATGCCTTCGCGCACATCTTGTTTATTCGGCAGCCCTAAATGTTCTTTTTGCGTGACATAACACAGCATCGCGCAACCGTACCAACCGATATTTGCCGCGCCAATCGCTGAGGTAATGTGGTCATAACCTGGGGCAATATCAGTCGTGAGAGGCCCTAACGTATAAAAAGGTGCTTCGCCACATTCTTCAAGCTGTTTGTCCATGTTGACTTTAATCATGTGCAACGGAACGTGTCCAGGGCCTTCAATCATGGTTTGCACATCGTGTTTCCACGCGATTTTTGTCAATTCGCCGAGCGTTTCGAGTTCGCCAAATTGTGCCGCGTCATTCGCGTCATAAATCGAACCTGGACGCAGCCCGTCACCCAATGAAAACGCCACATCGTAGGCTTTCATGATTTCGCAAATTTCTTCAAAGTGCGTGTACAAGAAACTTTCGGTGTGATGGGCAAGACACCATTTCGCCATAATCGAACCGCCGCGCGACACGATGCCCGTCATACGTTTGGCGGTCAACGGAACGTGATGCAAACGCACGCCTGCATGAATCGTAAAATAATCCACGCCTTGTTCGGCTTGTTCAATCAACGTGTCGCGGAAAATTTCCCAGGTTAAATCTTCGGCTTTGCCATTCACTTTTTCGAGTGCTTGATAAATCGGCACTGTTCCAATCGGCACAGGTGAATTACGCAAAATCCATTCGCGGGTTTCGTGGATGTTTTTGCCCGTCGATAAATCCATAATCGTGTCGCCGCCCCAACGAATGCCCCAGAGCATTTTTTCGACTTCTTCTTCAATCGACGACGTAACCGCAGAATTACCCAAATTACCGTTAATTTTCACCAAGAAATTACGCCCGATAATCATTGGTTCAAGTTCAGGATGATTGATGTTGCACGGAATAATTGCCCGACCACGCGCCACTTCGTCACGGACAAATTCAGGCGTAATCACGTCAGGAATCGACGCGCCAAACGAATCACCAGGATGTTGGTCTTTCCATAATTCGCGCATTTCTTCCATTTTTTGGTTTTCGCGGATGGCGATAAATTCCATTTCAGGCGTGATGATGCCCTGACGCGCGTAATACATTTGCGAAACGTTTTTGCCTGCTTTAGCGCGACGCGGTTTGCGAATCAACTCAAAACGCAATTCGTCTAAACTTTTGTCGGCTAAACGTTCTTTGCCATATTCCGAACTCGGTTCAGGTAATTCTTCGGTGTCGCCACGTTCTTCAATCCAATTGGCGCGTAAAGCGGTTAAACCTTTTTTCAAATCCACTTCCACATTCGGGTCGGTATAAACGCCAGACGTGTCATAAACATAAAGTGGGTGATTTTTTTCTGTTCCGAAATGGG
Organism: Methylobacter sp.; assembly: GCA_030699385.1. Lineage (GTDB taxonomy): Bacteria > Pseudomonadota > Gammaproteobacteria > Methylococcales > Methylomonadaceae > Methylobacter_A. The sequence goes on along the minus strand of JAUYMY010000022.1, from coordinate 34,400 downwards.
CGGGTGTGTCGGAAAGCGTAATTTTACGCATTGGCACTTGAATGTCAGGGCGTGAGCCTTGAACGTAGATTTTTTCTGATGCGGGGTAGGAATCAATCTTTACGCTACTGGACTCGGTAGACGTAATTTCTTTCAGGACAGCGCTCATGTTTATCTCCAACAACAAAACAATAAGGCGCAGGGAAGTCTGGGCTTTCCTACGCCGGTATTAACCGGAGTCAGGTTCAAAGGGTTTTTCTCAGCCTATGTTTTCTTGCAGCGCAAAACAACAATAAGCACCCCTAGCCTTTACGGATGTGCGGCTAAATTAAAGGATAATGCTGCAGATTGCAAGCGCCACACACATTAACAACAGTATAAACACCTTATAAAACAAATGGTTTTGTCGTCAGCAAGCACTTTAACGCGTATTATTTACAGTCAACACAAGCCCACCGCGCTCCATTACGCTAAAATAGCGCCATTTTGTCCCATCCAGAGAGAGTTACATGGAATTAAACAACATCGAAAAAACGGGTAATAGTGGATTATCGACTCAAAAAGAACTATTTCGGACGCTATTTTCCCTGGCCTTTATCATTGGCGTGACGCTCTATGTGAGCCTAAGTGCTCATCCGGCTAGCCATCATCATTTGCTGGTTATTGCCGCTGTCATTGGCGGCTATATGGCGTTAAATATCGGCGCTAACGATGTGGCGAATAACGTGGGGCCTGCAGTCGGTTCTAAAGCATTAACCATGACCGGCGCCATCATTATCGCCGCTATTTTTGAAGCGACAGGCGCTATTATTGCCGGCGGTGACGTTGTCAGCACCATCAAAAACAGCATTATTGAACCTTCGTTAATCAATAATACCGACACCTTTATTTGGTTAATGATGGCCGCACTATTGGCCGCCGCTATTTGGCTTAATATAGCCACTAGCCTCGGCGCTCCGGTATCAACCACTCATGCCATTGTCGGCGGCGTATTGGGCGCAGGTGTTGCGGCAGGCGGCATGGGTATTGCGAATTGGCACATGCTGGGAGAAATCGTCGCAAGCTGGATTATTTCCCCCGTCCTTGGCGGATTTATTGCCGCCGCGTTTTTGTATTTAATCAAACGCACCATCACTTATCAGCAAGATATGCTGCAAGCGGCCATTAAAGTTGTGCCCTTGCTGATCACGCTGATGACCTGGTCTTTTTCAACTTACTTGCTGATGAAAGGCTTGAAAAATATCTGGAAGCTTGATTTTATAACGGCCGGCAGCATAGGTCTTGCCATCGCCATTTGTGTTTATCTGGTGGTCAAGCCGCGTATCACTAAAACAGCCCAACAACTGGATCAATCTAAAGAGAGCATTAACACATTGTTCACCCTGCCGCTGATATTTTCGGCGGCGCTATTAAGTTTTGCTCATGGCGCCAATGATGTGGCCAATGCGGTTGGCCCTCTGGCGGCTATCAATGATGCGGTGTTTAGCGGCGGTGTAGCGTCTAAAGCGGCCATCCCTTTATGGGTGATGTTAGTGGGCGCGCTGGGCATTTCAATCGGCCTGGCCTTATACGGCCCTAAGCTGATCCGCACGGTCGGTAGCGACATTACCGAACTCGATAAAATGCGCGCTTTTTGCATCGCCATGTCGGCTGCTGTCACCGTTATCGTTGCCAGCCAATTAGGCTTACCGGTCAGCTCTACACATATTGCCGTTGGCGCCGTTTTTGGCGTTGGTTTTTTGCGCGAGTTGTTAAAATACAACGATGTAAAACGTATAGAAGAAATTAAAGCGCATCACGAACAAGCCGACCCGGAACAAGTGACTGTTTTTTTGCAAACCTTCAGCACGGCCTCAGTTGAACAAAAAAAACTCATGCTTAAAGAGCTAAAACAGGAAACCGCAAGCCTGCAGCTGAATAAAAAAGAAAGAAAAAGTCTGAAAAAAGTTTATCGCAAAGAATTAGTCAAACGTTCTCAGGTTTATAAAATAGCCGTGGCCTGGGTCACTACTGTGCCTTTATCGGCCATTTTAGCCAGCCTATTGTTTTTTATGATTCGCGGCATGTTGATGCCGTAACCGCTTATCGGTAACTCAGTGCCTACACTGTAAAAATGATTTTTTTTATCAGCAATGTTAGAATCAGTGCAATTTCCGGCTAACCAGAATTAACGGATGTCAACAGACTCTCAACAGCACACTCATCACTCAGCAGCACTGGAATTTAAAAGTAGCACTTTTTCTGTGCCCGTTTTGGTTTTAGCCAGTAATGATAGAGTGATTATCGAGCAGCAATTACAGGAAAAAGTACAGCGGGCGCCTGAGTTTTTTAAAAATTCACCACTGGTACTTGACTTGCAGGAATTGAATAAACGCGAGTCCGACATTAATGTAAGCGAACTCGTCCACCTGATCCGCAAGCTCGAATTGTTGCCGATAGGCCTACGCGGCGGCACTGCCGAACAGAATCAACAGGCATTGGAACTGGGCATCCCGGTACATTCGGGGCATAACGTCACCGCTGCATCCGAAACCCAAAAACAGCCTCAAGCCAAAATTGACGTAGCGCCTGAGCCACAAGTCTTTGCAACAGCAACGACGCTGATTACCCTGCCGGTACGTTCCGGTCAGCGCATTTATGCTGAAGGTGACTTGGTTATTTTAGCCCAGGTCAGTGCCGGCGCTGAAATTTTGGCCGAAGGCAATATTCATGTTTACGGTTCACTGAGAGGCCGCGCTTTAGCGGGCGTTTTGGGCAACACAGCAGCGCGCATTTTTTGTTCCGACTTACAAGCTGAGCTTATTTCAATAGCCGGAAATTACAAGGTCAGCGAAGATTTGAATGGCACGGTGCTTAACCAGCCGGTTCAAATCTACTTACAAAATCATGCTTTAGTGATTAAAGATATTTAACTTAATTTATTCTTGAGAGGTTGTGTGTGGCACGAATCATAGTCGTAACATCGGGTAAAGGTGGCGTGGGTAAAACAACCACAAGCGCCGCTATAGCCATGGGACTTGCAAAAAAAGGTCACAAAACGGCGGTCATCGATTTTGATGTGGGTTTGCGTAACCTGGATTTAATTATGGGCTGCGAGCGGCGTGTTGTGTATGACTTTGTCAACGTCATCAATGGCGAAGCGACGCTGAATCAAGCGCTAATAAAGGATAAAAACTGCAGCATGCTGTACATTTTGCCGGCCTCGCAAACCCGTGATAAAGACGCGCTAAGTCAGGAAGGTGTCGGCAAAGTATTGGATGAACTAAAAAAAGACTTTAAATATATTGTTTGCGATTCCCCGGCCGGCATCGAAAAAGGCGCGCATTTGGCCATGTATTTTGCCGACGACGCTTTCATTGTTACCAATCCTGAAGTGTCGTCAGTGCGGGACTCAGATCGTATGCTAGGTATTTTATCCAGCAAATCGCGCCGCGCCGAACAAAACGAAGAGCCGATTAAAGAATACCTATTGCTGTCACGCTACTCGCCTGATCGGGTAAGATTGGGCGAAATGCTCAGTGTTGACGATGTACAGGAAATTTTATCGCTGCATTTACTCGGCGTTATCCCCGAATCAAAATCGGTGCTCAATGCGTCGAATTCGGGCATCCCGGTTATTCTCGATGAAAAAAGCGATGCCGGCCAAGCTTATGCAGATATTGTTGGCCGCTATTTAGGTGAAGATAAACCCCACCGCTTTATTGATGAGAAAAAAGGCCTGTTTGGGAAACTTTTCGGGGGCAAATAATGAGTTTACTGGATTATTTCAAATCTTCTAAAGCCAGCTCAGCATCGCTTGCCAAAGAAAGACTGCAAATCCTGGTCGCTCATGAGCGCAGTTCCAGAAATCAGCCTTCCTACCTTCCGCAATTACAACAAGAGTTACTGGAAGTTATCCGGAAATACATTACCGTAGAGCAAGATGCCATATCGGTTAATTTTGAACAAAACGACACTCAGGAAACGCTGGAGCTTAATATTGTGCTTCCAGACCATCCTTCTAAATTTTCTTAACTCAACAACTTAAAGGTGAACACTATGTCTAATACAATCGGCGATGCAGCAGGAATAATCTGGAAGTATCTGGATAAAAATGGCCCTTCCAGCGTGAATAAAGTCACCAATGACACTGGTATTAATAGAAATGACGTTCAGCGCGCCATAGGCTGGCTGAGCAAGGAAGACAAGCTGTCTATTGAAATGATAGGCCGGGCGGAAACGCTGTCGCTGAAATAAATCAAGCCGCTGTTCCAAATGTTGGGTTACGTTTAAATACTAACCCAACAGGCTCAGATTATTGTAATTCCCGATGACGGATAATGACGTTGGTAAAAGAACCTTTAAACTGCCGCGCCAAGGCATCAGCCAGATAAACCGAACGATGCTGACCGCCCGTGCAGCCTACGGCTACCGTTAAATAACTACGTCCCTCGGCTTCAAAACGGGGTATCCAGCGGGTAAGAAAGTCGGCAATATCGTCAAAAAGCTCGCCAACCAGATCCTGCTGTTGAAGAAAATCAAGCACGGGTTGATCTTTCCCGGTCAATCCCCGCAACTCCGGAATCCAATAAGGATTCGGTAAACTTCGCGCATCAAAGACAAAATCGGCATCCAACGGCACGCCATGTTTGAATCCAAAGGATTGAAACTGCAAGGAAATATGCCGCGTCTCTCTTTCACCAATCCGCTCTCTGATCAATTCACGCAACTGATGCACATGGGTTCGGCTGGTGTCGATCACCACGCTGGCATAGCGGGCAACCGGGGTGAGTATTTCTTTTTCAATTTTTAACGCTTCTCTCAGCGGAACGTTCAAATCCGTCAGCGGATGGCGCCGCCGGGTTTCGCTGTAGCGTTTCAATAAGGTGGCTTCTTCGGCCTGCATAAAGATAATTTGGCAATCAATCTGTCTATTGCGTATTAACTCCAGGCTTTCGGAAAAATTAATCAGACTTTCGCTTTGGTTTCTGGCATCAATGCCGATGGCGGTCTTGGCATAGGTTTTATGATCCACCAACATGACTTGGTTGATAAAACTTTCCAACAAGGTGACCGGTAAATTATCGATACAGTAATAACCGCAGTCCTCCAAGGTGTCTAGGACGATACTTTTACCCGAACCGGAAAGGCCGCTAACAATTAATAGTTTCATGATTGAGGCCCCAGGCACAAGGTTCAAGGCATGAACACCTTTTACCTTGAACCTTTCACCTGCTTTATTTATCTATGTTGATTAGTTTTTTCTTTATGTTTGATGATTTGACGGTCTAACTTGTCCACCATCGCATCAATCGCTGAATACATATCTTCCTGATGGTCTTCGGCAAATAACTTAGCGCCACTCAATTGCAATGTGGCTTCTGCTTTTTGCACTAATTTCTCCACGCTTAAAATAACGTGTACATCGGTAACATTATCAAAATGACGCGCTAATTTTTCAAATTTTGAATCGATGTGCGCTTTTAGGGCGTCAGTTATTTCAAGATGATGGCCTGTTACGATGACTTGCATGAGATAAACTCCTTTAATGGTAAAAATGGTTTTTGTTGGTGCCAAGCCGCGTTATAAAAGACGCTTACGCTGACTTGACGATGAAATCAGCATCGCTTCACGATACTTGGCAATTGTCCTTCTAGCAACATTAATGCCCTTTTCTTGTAATAGCTCGGCTATTTTACTATCACTTAACGGTTTTGCCAGATTTTCGTTGCTGATTAACTCTTTAATAAACGCCCTGATGGCCGTTGATGAACATTCGCCGCCGCCTTCGGTTGAAACATGGCTGGAAAAAAAATACTTGAATTCGACAATGCCATTAGGCGTATGCATGAATTTTTGCGTGGTCACTCGGGAAATGGTCGACTCGTGCAAGTCCAGTTCTTCGGCAATATCGCGCAACACCATCGACTTCATTGCAATGGAGCCGTGCTCAAGAAAGCCGGTTTGCTTTTCCACGATACAGCGGGCAACGCGCAATAAGGTGTCGTTGCGGCTGTGCAGACTTTTAATGAACCAGCGGGCTTCCTGCAGATGATCTTTCATGCAGGTATTATCTTTGCTGTTATCGGCTCGTTTTATCATGCCTGAGTAAAACGGATTAATGCGTAATTTTGGCGCTATATCCGGGTTCAGGTTGACTTGCCATTTGCCTCTCTGCTTAACCACGTAGACATCGGGAATCACATATTCCGAATCGGAATCTTGTATTTGCGCGCCGGGCTTAGGATCTAGCGTTCTGATTAGAGCCACGACCTCATCTAATTGCCGCTCGGTCACGCCTAACTTGCGCATCAATTTTGACTGCTCATGCGTGGCCAGCAAATCCAAATGCCGCGTCACCAGCGTCAGCGCCTCTTCTTTATAGGGCGTAGCTTCCGGCAACTGCTGTATTTGTAAGCGCAAACAATCCTTTAAATCGATAGCGGCAATACCGGCCGGATCGAAGTTTTGTACGCGGTGCAACACTGCGTTAACTTCATCGAAATCCAAATCGTCTAATTGGCTGTGCAAGCCCTGAAAAATATCATCAGGACTGCTGATCAAATAACCATCTTCATTGATTGAATCGATAATCGCCAGGGCGATGGCATGGTCACGGTCTGAAAACGAGGTCAATTCGACTTGCCACAACAAATGGTCGAGCAAGGTGGATGACTTGCTGCGCTGTGTTTCAAATTCAGCGGTCTCAGCAGAATTTCCGCCGGATTCCATGGCATATTCGTAAATATCATCCCAGGAGGAATCGATGGGCAATTCGTCCGGCATATCGGTTTGCGAGCCCTGGCTGGTCAACAAATCGGTATTATCAACCTTTTTCTCGGGCGCTATTTCGGTTTCATGGGCACTATTTTCTTCCTCATTAACTTCCAGCATCATATTGGACTCAAGCGCTTGCTGAATCTCCTGCTGTAATTCCAATGTCGACATCTGCAACAATTTAATCGCCTGCTGCAATTGCGGCGTCATCGATAGTTGCTGGCCTAACCGTAGATTTAAGGATTGTTTCATTTCAAATTCATGCTGCAAGATTAAAGGCTAAAGTTATTGCCTAAATAAACTTTACGTACTTCTTCATTGGCAACGATCGCTTCCGCTCCGCCTTCTGCAATCACCCTGCCGTCGTTAAGTATATACGCACGATTGCAAATGCCTAGAGTCTCCCTGACATTATGTTCGGTAATCAATACGCCAATACCCCGATCTTTCAAATGCTCGATGATTTTTTTTATATCTTCTACCGAAATCGGGTCAACACCGGCAAAAGGCTCATCCAGCAAGATAAATTGAGGATTGGTCGCCAGCGCTCTCGCAATTTCAACGCGCCGCCGTTCGCCGCCGGACAAACCTAGGGCAATCTGATCGCGTAAATGCAGGATATGGAATTCCTGCAACAGCTCTTCAATCACCAGTTCCGCCTGTCCTTCGCTTAAATCAGAGCGAATTTGCAACACGGCACGCAAATTATCCGCCACACTGAGCTTTCTAAACACCGACGGTTCCTGCGGTAAATAGCCCACACCCAATGCAGCCCTTAAATGCATCGGATGCTCGGTAATATCTTGGCCATCCAGCGTAATCGTGCCTTGATCTGCTTTAATCAGGCCGACCATCATATAAAAACTGGTGGTTTTTCCGGCGCCATTAGGCCCCAATAAGCCGACGATTTCACCGGTATCAACGTGCAATGAGACACCGTTAACCACATTGCGTTTATTGTAGTTTTTAATCAGCTGTTTTGCGGCAAGTCTGCTCATTTTTTATAGCTCAAAGGTTTCAGGGAATCTGTTTAGCGCCTTAAACCTGATCACTTACCTTTCTGTTGACTGGATTCCGGCTGTAAAACAACACGGACACGTTTGGAGGCGGACGCTTTTTCGCCGGCTTTAACCAGCGAGGTTTTAAGATCATACTCGATAAAATCACTCGAATAAGCGCCCCGACCTTGCCAGACCGTGGCTTTATCAATCAAAACCAGCAAGTTCTTTTTAGGATAATATTCGCCCGTTAATGCCTCGCCGGTTATGTCCGGGTCGCCCACTTTAGGCGTCTGTTTGAATTTTGCAGGATTGCCGGTAAACACCATCTTACTGACTTCACCGCCGCTAAAATAAACCACCAACTTATCCGACTTAACGTGGATACTGCCTTGTATGGAAATCACATCACCGGTATAAATACTGATGGCTTTAACGTCATCATAGGTTGCCGCATTGGAATCGATAGTGATCGGCTGATCGCCGTCACTTTCCAAGGCATAGCCACCCACGCTGTAAAGCGCCAACAGCAAACAGCAAAGACACTCACGCAGCAGACCTGCCGCTTTTTTATTATTTTGTTTCATAGTGACCTTTTACATTAGAGAGCAATTCCAGATGAATCGGTTGCGCAAAAGTTAGCTTCATGCCCAGTCCTGTCGTCCGGTTTGGCGCACTGATTAACTCCGCCGCAGTTTCGGTTTCTGCATAACTTATGTCCGGTTTTACTTTTAAATTAGAGGTATTAATTTTAAGCTCCCTAACGCCTTTGGCCGAAGCCCTGCTAACAAATACTTTGCCATTTAACGATAAATCTTTGCCATCGGCGGATAAAATACCGGTTTCTGCTTTAACCACCCACGGCGGCGTAAGCTCGTTATAAAAAAACATCTCTGGGTTATTTAAATGGGTGGTGCCGTCATCGTTGTAATGAATCATTTCATCCGCAAGCAATTTACTTTTTAGCACGCCCTGTTCATTCATATCCCATTTGGTATAGGCCTTGCTGAAATAATCGGGGCTGTGTGCCGGCACGCTGATGCCGCCGAGTCCATCCAAGCCGGTCATTTTAACCAGTCCCCAGCTCATGGCCGCGAGAATAACCAGGTATAAATAATTGTAATGCTGTTCATTTAAACGGGTCATATCAAGTAAGTCGCCAATACGTCATCAAAATGGCCTTGTGCCTGCATAATAAAATCACACACTTCACGGACGGCACCCTGACCGCCCGGCAAGGTCGTACACCAATCGGCACGTTGCTTGACGGCAAAGTTAGCATCATTAACCGCAATCGCCAAACCCACCCTGAGCATCACCGGCAAATCCAAGACATCATCGCCGACATGCGCCGCCTGCTCCGGTGTAATGCCCATCAGCCCGATAATTTCGTTAAATGCCGCGATTTTATTTTCGTGGCCTTGATACACATATTCAATACCCAGATTTTTCATCCGTAGCGCAACTGACGCAGATTTGCGCCCGGAAATGACCGCAACTTCAACACCGGTCTGTCGCAACAGCTTGATGCCATGACCATCGCGGGCATGAAACGACTTGTATTCATTGCCTTCGCCATCGAAAAATAAGCGGCCGTCAGTCAGCACGCCGTCGACATCCAAAATCAGCAACTTGAGCTGTCTGGCTTTGGCCAAAAGGGCTTCATTATTGAGTGCTTCTGTCATCACACAATGCCTGCATGAATCAAATCATGCATATTTAACGCACCAATCGCGCGGTGCTGCTCATCAACAACAACCAACGCGCTAATCTTTTTTTGTTCCATAATCTGCATCGCTTCTGCCGCCAAAATATTTGCTGAAATAACCGCGCAATTCGGTGTCATCACATCACTGATTGCTGTCGTGTGTACATCCAGATTGCGCCCCAGCATACGCCGTAAATCGCCGTCAGTGAAAATACCAATGACGCGATGTTCTGCATCGACAATCGCGGTCATACCTAATTTTTTTTCCGTCATTTCCAATAATGCATGGCTGATTAACGCCGATTCAGAAACAACAGGCATCTTTTCGCCGGTATGCATCATATCACTGACCCGCAATAACAGCCGTTTACCTAAACTGCCGCCCGGATGCGACCAGGCAAAATCATCGCGGGTAAAGCCACGCGCTTCCAATAAAGACACCGCCAGCGCATCACCCATCACCAGCGCCGCCGTAGTGCTTGATGTCGGCGCCAAACCCAGCGGGCAAGCCTCTTGCTCAACCGCCACATTGATATGGGTGGTGGCAAATTTAGCCAGCGTGGACTCCGGATTGCCGGTCATCGCAATCAGCGGCACGCCCAGCCGTTTAATAATCGGCAGTATCGTTAGCACCTCTTCAGTCTCGCCGGAATTCGACAACGCCAACACCACATCCTGCCGGGTAATCATGCCCAAATCGCCATGACTGGCCTCGCCCGAATGCACAAAAAAAGCCGGCGTTCCGGTGCTGGCCAAGGTCGCGGCAATTTTACCGGCAATATGGCCGGATTTGCCCATGCCGGTCACCACCACGCGGCCTTTGCAGGCAAACATTAACTTGCAAGCAGTCACGAAATTATCATTGATTTGCTCGACTAAAGCAGCAATGGCCTGCATCTCAACCTGAATAACGGCTAAGCCTAATTCCCGGAGCTTATGGTCATGTAATTTCATTTATCGTCATTGACTAGCTTTAATATAAATGGCGCTGGCAGAGTTGATTAGACCGATAAAAATCCATACCTTGCCCTGATGTCCAAAAACCGCTAATGATAAAGCATTTAAGCCTTTATAGGGGACTCGTTGCATGGAAATTTCTACTTATTATTGCATTGCGCGGCAAAGTTATCGGTAGCCACAATCAGCGCATTAATCATCTCGTTGCCTTGGGCAATATGCCCGGCCTCTGGCAATACAATATAATCGGCATTCGGCAAGGCTTTATGCAGACGGTAACCGGCTTCAATCGGGCAGACAAAATCCAGGCGGCCATGAATAATAACCGTCGGAATATCAAGCAAAGCGCTGCACTGTTCCAGAATCTGATTTTCGGCAATAAAATAACGGTGCTTGGCATAGTGCAATTCCATGCGCACCTGTTTTACCATGCTTTCCGTCACATGCACGTCTTTCGGACTCGGCTGATAAGCGTTACCTAACGCGACCTGACCGCCCCAGGCCATCCATTCCCTAGCGCCCCGCCTTTTTGCCACCTCGTCTTCGCCCCACAACACATTGCACAAACCCTGCACCAGATCATCCCGATAGCGCTCAGGGATACTTTCCAGCAAACGCTGCCATTGTTCGGGATAAATATTCGCCGCGCCGGTTTTCGCAAACCAATCCAAATCCTGCTGCCGCGCCAGAAACACCGCACGAATAATCAAGCCCGCGACCTTCTCTTTATGTTGCCGGGTATACAACAGCGCCAACGCCGCGCCCCACGAACCGCCAAACACCAGCCATTGACTGATAGCCAAGTGCTTACGGATACGCTCCATATCGTCGATTAAATCCTGTGTGGTATTGTGTTCCAGCTCGCCAAAAGGCAGCGATTGACCGCAGCCGCGCTGATCGAACAGAATAATGCGGTAAAGCGCGGGATTAAAAAAGCGCCGGTGATCGGGCTTGGTGCCGGAACAAGGGCCGCCGTGTAGAAACACCACAGCGATGCCGTCGGGATTACCGCTTTGTTCCACATAAACCGAATGCTGACTGTCGGTTTCCAGGAAAAAGCTGTGGTAGGGTGTTATTTCAGGGTAAAGGGTTTTCATTAGTTTACGCAGAGATGAGAAACTTATTTTTCCGCCATAAAAAAAGGGAGGGGCTTAGCCCTCCCTTTTTTATACCTTCGGGTTGTTTTAAGTATTAAAACTTAGAACTTGAAACCCAAAGAACCACCTAAAGTGAAGCCGTCGGTGTTAACACCGTCAACATCATCAAATGTGTGGTGATAACGGCCATCAGCGCCAATCACGATACCTTTTAATAATTCATATTCAGCACCGGCGCCAAACTGCATACCGGTATTCAATACGGTTACCGCATCAGATGGAGGACTGATGACATTGATGTCCAGACCAACTGGAATCAACCACGGTCTGAATTTGCTGCCATGCATGAATTTAACTTTAGGCGAAGCATTGATACGCAGCATGTTGACCGTTACGCTTTGTTGTAAGTTGGTCGGTACGCCACCGGTTACGCCGCCTGGGCCAGTAGCTGCGGTAATCACATTGTCAAGACCGCTGTCTTTTCTGTCGCCTAACTCGGAATATTCAACGCCTAATTCCATCAAAAACGAAGTGTGCGGCATCAAGCCAAACAGGTCGTTGTTCATGTTGAAATCGATTGCGCCGCCATAATAGAACGCGTCTTTGTCGGTTTCGCTGGTCAGAATATCCGCACCTAAACCAGATCCAGCTAAGCCGGTAGTAGAGCCACGGTTATCATCCATGTGCATCCAACCGCCGCGTGCAGAGAAAAGATGATTTTTTTCAGCCGCTTCAACTGGTTTGTTTTTAACTGAATTCATCCATTCATCAAGCTCTTGAACCTTGCCTGCGTCAGCGCCGCGACCCGATTCCGCTCTTAAACGGCTTATTTCAGCTTGCATCGCTTGCAGTTGCGCTTCTAAAGCATCAACTTTGCTGTTCATGCCTTCAGCATCAGCCTTTGAACCGGCAATAGCTTGTGGTGAAACCAATGCGCCGGCCATCGTTAATGTTGCAGCCGCAATACCCAGCGCTAATTTAGTTTTATTCATCATTGCATATCCCCTCATGAGATTGTTATTTTTTATGGAAATTTGCATTAATACAACAAAGCTATTTTCCACTGACAATGGTAGCAGTTAATCTAATTCCCTACAAGTTTTAAAGGCACTTTTTTTAGATTAGTTAACGCTTATTTTTCAACGAGTAACAGACAAAACCGCACTAAACTACTTAGCTGTACGCAAAAAACAACAACCTATTTAAGCGGTATCTTTTACACCACAATTGAAAATGTATCGCCTATTTAACAAAGAAATTTTGACCATTATAAGGCCACACAAAACCAGCAAAGTCAGAAAAAAAGCGCAAAAAATAGTATTGCAGGACTTTAATCATCACTTATTTGCCTATATCCTGCGCCGCAAATTAACTAAAACGGCCAAATACCCAAGAGCGAGCGCTTTATTTTCTCCTTCGGGGCAAGTTATGTAATGATAGCCACCTCACTATTCTTTGCAGAATCTTCGCTTTTGATACAACCCTGACCTCATTTTCATGACGACAACCCCTGACATCACCCTCATTGGCGGCGGCATCATCAGCCTGCTCACTGCCCGCGAATTTATTAAAGCGGGCGCGACCGTCGCGATTATTGAAAAAAACCAACTGGGTCAAGAATCCTCTTGGGCCGGCGGTGGCATCCTGCTGCCGCTGTACCCGTGGCGGCAAGCGGACGCGATTACCCGCTTGCTGCTGCAAAGCCTGAAACTGTACCCGGATTTAGCCTCGGAACTGAGCACAGAAACCGGGATAGACCCGGAATGGACGCCCTGCGGTTTGCTGATCACTAAAAATCCTGACCTGGCGGCGGCAATAAACTGGTGTAACGAAAACGCCATCGCCTACCAACCCGCTGAGGCCGATTTTTTTAGTATGCTTAACACCCAACCCGACCAGCCGTTATGGTTGCCCGATATTGCCCAAGCGCGCAATCCCCGTTTGGTAAAATCATTGCGCCAAGACCTGATCAATAAAGGCGCCACGCTCATTGAGCATTGTGCGGTCACCTCCGTTGACCTGAGCCAAAAGCGCATTAACGCCATCAACACCGTAGCGGGAAAGTTTGCCGTCAACCAGCTGGTTATTGCGGCGGGCGCTTGGACTGGGCAACTGTTTCGGCAGTTTTTTATTGCCGACTGCGCGATGCCGAAAATAGCGCCGGTCAAAGGCCAAATGCTGTTATTTGATACGCCACCGGAAACGCTTAAATTTATGGTACTGGACGGCGACCAATATCTGATTCCACGCCGGGACGGCAAAATACTCGCAGGCAGCACCGTGGAGCAGGATGATTTCAACAAAACTACGACCACAGCAGCGCGGGATCGGCTCAACAGCTTTGCCTTGGATTTGATGCCTGCGCTAAAAAATGCCCCGTTAATCGAGCACTGGGCAGGATTAAGGCCGGGCACCGAACACGGTATTCCCTATATTGATAAACACCCAGAATTCAGCAATTTATATATCAATGCCGGTCATTTCAGAAACGGCCTGGCGATGGGGCCGGCATCGGCACAGCTGATGGTTGATCTGGTTTTGGCGCGCACGCCGCAAATAGCGCCGGAACCTTATCGATTGAACAGCGCACATTAGGTGATTTCCTGAAAAAAACAGCCCCAAATAATTGTCCACGAAAAACACGAAAAACACGAAAAACACGAAAAGCACGAAAAGCCAAAATTAGGTATCTACATGCGATACGAAAATAAGAAAAGCTATTGTTTTTACAGCTTTTTTTTCGTGTCTTTCGTGATTTTCGTGGACTCTGTTTTTCTACAGCTTTTGATTATCAGGGACATTTTTTATTAGAAATTACCTTAGGTGATTAATGTGGACTGCAAAAAATAAAGTCCACAAAAATTTCGTGTTTTTTCGTGCCTTTCGTGGACTATTATTTTTAGAAAACCACCTTAACAGACCCATAAACTCTTACTGGCCACATCCATGAACCTTTACCCTTTATTACGCCCGCTGTTGTTTTCTCTGAACCCTGAAACCGCGCACGAGGTAACGCTAAAACTGCTGAACGCCGCCTATAGCACGGGCTTATCAAAACTAATTTACCCGGAAATCGCCGCCAAACCGGTCACCGTCATGGGACTGAATTTTAAAAATCCGGTCGGCCTTGCCGCCGGAATGGACAAAAACGGCGATTATATTAATGCGCTGGCGGCCTTGGGTTTCGGCTTTGTCGAAATAGGCACGGTGACGCCGCGTCCGCAACCGGGCAACCCGAAACCGCGCCTGTTCAGGCTGCCCGAACACCAGGCCATCATCAACCGCATGGGCTTTAATAATTTAGGGCTAGACCATCTTCTGGCCCAAGTAAAACAAAGCCGTTATTCCGGCATTCTGGGCATTAATATCGGCAAAAATTTCGACACCCCGATTGAAAATGCAGCGGATGATTATCTGATTGGCCTGCGTAAGGCTTACACTTCCGCCAGCTACATCACCATCAACATTTCTTCGCCAAACACCAAAAACCTGCGCCAGCTGCAACAAGGCGATGACATCAAAAGCCTGATGTCCGCATTAAAAGAAGAGCAATTAAAACTGCAACAGCAGCACGGTAACTACGTACCTTTAGCCCTGAAAATAGCGCCCGACCTAAACGCCGATGAAATAACCCATATTGCCAAGCTGTTGCTGGAATTTGAAGTCGACGGCGTGATCGCGACCAATACGACCATAGCCAGAGACATGATTGCCGACCATCCGCTGGCCAATGAAGCCGGCGGCTTGAGCGGTGCGCCGGTTAAGGAAAAGTCTACGTTAGTCGTGCGGGGCTTGGCGGCGGAATTGAAGGGCAAGATTCCGATTATTGCGGCAGGCGGGATTTTAAGCGCTGCCGATGCACGGGAAAAATTAGCAGCCGGAGCGAGTCTGGTGCAAATCTACAGCGGCCTGATTTATCGCGGGCCGCAGCTGATAGCGGATATTGTTAAAAGCTTATAATGTTGAAAAAATCGGCAAGTTCAAGCCCCTATCGAACCGTATTGATATTTTAACGACAAAATGAAAGCGTCCGCTTTCGACCCAAACCCGACGGTCAGATGGTGCAATAATTATTCTGAATACTGAATACTGAATACTGAACACCTCACATCACCCGAATTTGAATCCATGTATTTCGGATCAAGCCTCGCTATTCCCTAGATACTAATTAAGCCATTTAGAATTTTACTTTGGGTCGTTCACTGTAGGTAGATGATTCCCAAAATACCCTATAGATACCGTATTGTCGGCGTAATTAGCTAGAATGTGCATTCTTTTAGCATTAGGGAAATTTTTGACGTGTTGTTCAAAAAGCATTCTTCCTAAAATTGGATGGATAAATTCTCTTTGCCTAGCATATTTTGGATATTCCATTGTTGGATTGCTTTCACCGGATATGGTTAGCTCGGAATTTAAGATTAACTCTTCCAAATTATTAGATATTAAGATTGCATCATTAAGCTTTAATAGTGCATTGATGATTCTATGAAAATCATCGACGGTAACAGAAGGCGAGTTAAGATTTTTTAAAGCAGATTTACAAAATATAAGATTTGGGAAGTCCGCATTATTTTGCAAAGTAAGATCTCGGAGGTAGTTTTTATTTTGCTGTCTCTTATGATCTAACTCTGCTATATAAGATTTTAAATGATCTAAGGACGATATATTCGGTACATCAACTAATTGTTCTTGCCATTCCTGATTTTCTTCCCATTGTCTTACAATCGATATTGGATTTGATACCCATTTATTATGTGATGGAAAACTTATGGCGTGTAAGTCAATAATAGAAGCTAGTCCTAAGCTTGTTACCTCTATGCTCCTGTCACTCGAAAGCATAAATAGTATGCTGCCCAATGTCTCACGTATATTCTCTTCAAATTCAATTAAAGGGCAATCAACTTTACTGATAACATTTTTTACAATTAGGGCGCTCGTTTTCTCAATGCGATTAATCCATTCACCAAATATAAAGCCTTCGGCGTAATTTAAAGCGTTCCAATTACCATGCCTCTCATCTGCTTGGTTAAAACTGATCCCCGCAGAATCAGCATGGTGAATAATTTTAAAAAAAGATTCTAATTTATTATTACATTCAATGTCAGAGCTAAATGGAAGTGATGCGTCATTAATAATAAGTCGATTAGACATAATCAATCATTTTCAATAAGTTTGTTCAGGCTTTTTTCCCATTCATCAAAAAAACCTTTTGGCCAATATTTAATGCGCCCTGAAGGCTCTATTACTACTTTTTCAACTTGCACTGCATGTTCGCGGCTATCAACATCTCTCGATAAGAAATATGCGCACACATTATCGGCATCTATTAGCTTTGATTTAACTGACTGCCTAATGCCATTTAAAAAGTGATCACTATGAGTTTCAATTATTGTTTGAACACCGTTGTTTGCTGCAATAGCTATTAATTTTGCAATCAACGCTTGGCCTGCAGGATGTAAATGTGACTCAGGGTTTTCTATCATTAAGAGATCACCTGCGCGAGCACTTAATACTGCCGTTACAACTGGAAGTACATAGGTCAAGCCAAAACCAGTATTTTCAGGGCGGAAATTTGCTGTTATTGCATTGGCAGATGAAAACTTATAATGTAAACTCGCCTTATTAATTTCAGGAATTAATTTTGCGACAACTTTTGTTCCTGGGGTGATTTCTGACATCCAAGCGTTAAGATTATCAATTAAGTAGTCGGTTGAAGCATCGGGGTGCTTATAGGCTTTAATCGATATGGCATCATTACCGTGTTCTGCTAGAAAATGAGCGGTATATTCTCCTTTAACGCCCAATGACCTGCGCTGATTAACAGCATATTCAGAGACGTCATAAGTGCTCCTCGGGCTTATTCGTTCAGCTGAGAGGTATTGGAATGATGTTGTAAATAAAGACTCCTCGAATGGGGATCCATTAATATCTTCATCATGCTTTAAGATAGGTTGCATATCAGACTTTTCACGATAGTCAAAATGTAAGTCGAGACTAGAATTTGGCCATATCAGCTCAATGTCTATACGCTCATCTTCAGCATCAGTAAAAAGCAGATCGTTACCATTCCCAATACAAACATATTCTCCAGTTAAAGATATTCCTATACTAGGTAAAAGGTGTTTGTCATGTGATTGTCTTAAGATTAGCATTGACTGAAGAGCAGTGGATTTACCCATGCCATTCAACCCGGAAAACAATGTTAGCCCTTCAAAATCAAATACTTCCTCTTTAATGGATTTGAAATTTCTTAAGCTTAACCGTTCAATCATATCAAATCCTTAGCTAGCTGTTGTGAAATTAGGTCCTTTACCATATTAAAACGTGTTAATACATTTTCTGTGTTTGCCGTTGAAAGAGTTATTGAGTTGACGAATTCTGTATCTCTAAGCAATAACTTTAAGCTTTCTCTAAAATCCTCCTTACACACGATCAATCTCTGCCTTTCAGATTTATCAATTGAAGCAAGAGAAACTGAAATAGCTTCAAATAAAGGCTTATTAACAACTTTATTACCAGAGGGCTCTGCGAGTGATCGTTTAAATGCATCCGTATCAAAAATATCGAATGCTACTTCCATTGAATCGAGAAAGTCATTGCGTAAAGTTTCTAGTTGTTCATCTTTAAGCTGGCCTAACTTAATCATGGCTAAGTCTAAAAATTTAGGGAGTGAAGATTTATAACCTTCGACCCCAAACAAAACAAACGCCATATGTCTCAAAACTAACTCCTGATGAGCCTGTCGATTACTTTTATTTCTAACTACATTCTTAAATGTGTCTTCGTGCACAATTTGATAGAGGAATTTTGACGCAATACCATCTCGGACAGACTGACTCATAGCATGTCTAATTTCTTGAGGTGTCAGCTTTAATCCACCTGTATTGATTCTATTAAACAGAGCGTATTTAATTAACAACGGTGTGCCAGGTTTAATTAAATACACGGATGTTTGGAACTCATCAATTCTTCGTGTCAAAGAGCGAGGAAGATCATCGAATTTTTTGCCTTCATAGTCGGTAAGAAATTCAAGACTTGTCAAAGCTAGAGTTTTCTTTAGTACAAAATTATTTATTGCAGATAAACGTTGTAATCCATCGACTACTTGCCATTTAGCCTCTTCATAAGCATCAAAATAAAATGCAGGAATCGGTAATCTGATAAGTATTGATTCAATTAGGCGGCTTTGAGCCTGCTTGCTCCAGAGATCGGGGGATCGTTGAAACTCAGGCATCAAATCAATTTCGCTATTATCAAGCCTTGCAATCAATGCACCTAAATTGGGAGTTGTTATAGTAACGTCAACTTTACTCGGGTCAAAAGGCTTCTCGTGTCTTTCTTGTTCGCCAAAATCTTCTTGTTCAAACTCATCTTCACTAAATTGATCGGACTTAATATTCGCTACGTCTTGGTTCATACTCTGTGCCAATTGTGATGCCTAATAAGTTATATTACCTACATTTGGATATTCTACATACTTTCTCAATCTGAGCAGTTAAAACTAATTTTTCAAATCCACTTCTCGAAACTGGATAACACGCCCAATAGGCATAAAAACAGTTTCGGAATAACATCAAAAGATAGCTTAGCACCAATTTTGAATGACTGGTTTTGGCCGAAAGCAGAAGCCCGCAACATGCGTCTAAAATATCAACACCACTGCAAGGGCTTCGGCAAGTCACGCTTTCAATGCCACAACTTATTCCCCGGCAATCGACATCCGCTCAACCAGTATCGAACCGGTACGGACATTGCCGCGATAATCCACATCATTACCCACCGCGACAATATTTTTCAGCATATCCTTTAAATTACCGGCAATGGTGATTTCCTCCACCGGATATTGGATTTCGCCGTTCTCCACCCAAAAGCCAGCTGCACCGCGCGAATAATCGCCGGTCACCATATTGACCCCTTGCCCCATCAGCTCAGTGACCAGCAAACCGGTGCCCAGTTCTTTTAACAAGCCCTGATAATCCAGCGTACCCGGATCGATGGTTAAATTATGCACGCCACCCGCATTACCGGTGCTGTGCAAGCCCAGCTTGCGGGCGGAATAAGTGCCCAACACATAACCGCGCAGCACGCCGCCGCTGACAATATCGCGGGTTTGCGTGGCGACGCCTTCGCCATCATAAGCGCCGCTGCCCAATGCGCCTTTCAGCAAGGGCTGTTCGTGGATGCGGACAAACTCGGGAAAAACCTGACTGCCCAGCGCATCCAGCAAGAATGAAGACTTGCGGTACAAATTGCCGCCGCTGATCGCGCCGATAAACGAGCCCAATAAACTTGAAGCGGTTTCCGCACAATACAGCACCGGACATTGCCGCGTGCTGAGGCTGCGCCCCTCTAAACGCCGCAGTGTGCGCTCGGCGGCCTTGTTGCCCACATCGACCGCCGATTCCAAATTGAGCGCATTTCTGGCCACGGTGTACCAATAATCACGCTGCATACTGTCGCCGCGTTGCGCCAACACCGAACAACTCAAAGAATGCCGGGTTGAACTGTAGCCCTGAAGAAAACCCAGCGAGTTGCCCATGACCCGGATACCCTGATGGGTATCGACCGAAGCGCCTTCGGAATTGCTGATTTCGGCATGATAAGCGCGCGCCGCATCCTCGCATTCAAGCGCCAGCGCAATGGCGCCATCGACGCCGACATGCCAGGGATGGTTAAGCTCAAGGTCGGGGAATTCGGTCGCCAATAATTCAGCTTCCGGCAGACCTGAATAGTCGTCTTCACTGGTGTAACGGGCAATACTGCACGCCGCGCTGACCGTCTCTTTAATCGACGCAGGCGATAAATCCGTGCTGCTGGCCGAGCCTTTGCGTCGACCGAAATAAACGGTCACGCCCAGCCCTTGATCGCAATGATGCTCGATGGTTTCGACATCGCCCAAGCGCACCGAAACCGACAAGCCGTTTTCCTGGCTTAAACCGGCTTCGGCAGCCGTGGCGCCCTGTTTAGCCGCTTCGTCCAGGATGCCCTGAACAGTGTTTTTTAACTGGTTGATTTGATCCTGATTTTGCACTGTTTTCTCTAAATTCTACGTAATAAAAACGGTACGCATGGCGTACATGAGCGATTTTTTGCTGGGCTTTTGACCGACTACTTACCTTTACCCTCATTGCCAACGGCCGGATAACAGCGGCAACTATAACAAAATACCGGGCAAAACAGCACGACTGTTTTGTTCAGGGAAAAGGACATTTATGCGATACTACGCCGCTTTATATTTCCCCCCGCTTTTGAAAAGCATTTGAATTTTATGATGACCTGTTTAATAAGGAGCAACACATGACCGCACTGGTTGGCATTATCATGGGCTCGACCTCTGACTGGGAAACCATGCGTTTTGCCGCAGAAACCCTGGAGCGGCTCGGTATTCCACACAGCGTTGATGTCGTTTCGGCGCATCGCACCCCGGACAAGCTGTTCGATTATGCCGAAAGCGCCGAGGGCAAAGGCCTGGAAGTGATTATCGCCGGTGCCGGTGGCGCCGCGCATTTACCTGGCATGACCGCCGCAAAAACCGCGCTGCCGGTGTTGGGTGTGCCGGTGCAGTCGAAAGCGCTAAACGGCATGGATTCTCTGCTGTCCATCGTACAAATGCCTGCCGGTATTCCGGTCGGCACGCTGGCAATAGGCAAAGCGGGCGCGATCAATGCGGCCTTGTTGGCGGCGGCCATCATCAGTAACAAACATGGCCACTATAAAGAGGCTTTGGACAATTTCAGACGCGAGCAAACCGAATCGGTGCTGGCGCATTCAGACCCACGCGTCGGAGACGAATTATGAAAGTCGGTGTATTAGGCGCAGGGCAACTCGCCAGAATGATAGCGTTGGCAGGCATTCCCTTAGGCCTGGAATTTATTTTCCTCGACCCGTCGGCTGATGCCTGTGCCAACAGGCTGGGTGAGCCTTTAATCGGCGACTACAACGATCCGATATTATTGGCGCAGCTGGCGGAACGCGCCGATGTGGTCACTTATGAGTTTGAAAATGTGCCGGCTGAAGTCGCTGAGTTTCTGGCGTCCCACACGCAAGTGCATCCATCGCCAAAAGCGCTGGCGGTTGCCCAGGATCGATTAGTTGAAAAGACTTTTTTCCATGACATCGGTATCCCTACGCCGGATTATGCGGCAGTAGATAGCCTTGAAGACTTGGCACAGGCCATGACCGACATTGGCTATCCGGCTGTTTTAAAAAGTCGCACCCAAGGCTACGACGGCAAAGGCCAATCGGTGCTCAAATCGGCAAACGATTTGAAACCCGCTTGGGAGCTATTGCAAGGCGTACCGGCAGTCGTCGAGGCTTTCGTCCCGTTTAACCGCGAAGTGTCCATCATCGCTGTGCGCAGCGTTTCAGGCGAAATTGTTTTTTATCCGTTATCGGAAAATTTGCATCGCGGCGGCATCCTGCGCGTGTCTAAATGCAGCACCGATGACGCCATGCAGCAACAGGCCGAAAGCTATGTGTCGCGCTTGCTGGAAGCGCTGGATTATGTCGGCGTGCTGGCCTTGGAATTATTTGAAATAAACGGCCAATTGCTGGTCAACGAGTTCGCGCCACGGGTGCATAACTCCGGCCATTGGACGATTGAAGGCGCAGAAACCAGCCAATTTGAAAATCATTTGCGGGCAATACTGGATTTGCCGTTAGGCTCGACCCGCGCTGTCGGCAAATCGGCGATGGTTAATTTTATCGGCGGCCTGCCTGAAACTGAAGAACTACTGGCAATTCCTCATGCGCATTTGCATCTTTACGACAAAGCCCCGCGCAAAGGTCGCAAAGTCGCCCATGCCACAGTGCGCGCCGAGAATGCCGAGCAATTGAGCGTATTAATCCAAAAGTTAACCGCGCTTGCCGACCAAGTTGATGATTCGTAAATAGCCCTGACGATAAGCCTGTTTGAGCCTTTTGGCTGCGCTTGTAAATAGGCTAAAGAATGAGGTAGAACACGGATAGCACTGGTTAGATGGTAAAGCCTATTTAAAAAATCTGTGTAAATCTGTGTAAATCTGTCTTATCTGTGTAATCCGTGTTCCTTTATTTGGTGCAAAGATAAACTCTCACCACTATTAAGAAATTCGGCATAAGACGCATCGGCGCGTTTAATGCTTTGCTGTTCATCTTGATAATCATCAATAAAACGGTCAATCAATTGCTGCACAGTTAGCTGTGTTTGGGTGGCTATTTCTTGAAGTTGTTGCTCTGTTTGCTGATTTAAAGTGATCATTAACTTTTCCTCATTAAGTAGGCGTTTAGGTGATAAAACTTACTCCAACCTAAGAATAAACTCCCACTGATCTTTGCTGACCGGCATGATGGATAAACGGTTGCCGCGTCTGACTAGCGCCAAATCCGCCAGCTCTGGGTGATTTTTTAATTCTTTTAGGGAAAGATTGCGGGACAGGGTTTTGACATACTTAACATCAACCCTAAACCAGCGCGGCTGCTCAGCATCGCTTTTCGGGTCGAAATGTTTGTCATCGGGATCGAATGCGGAACAATCGGGGTAGCCTTCTTTAACGATTTCCATGATGCCGACAATGCCCGGCAATTCGCAGTTGGAATGATAAAAGAACACCAGATCGCCCAGCTTCATCTCATCGCGCATCATGTTTCTGGCTTGGTAATTACGCACGCCATCCCAAGGTTCGGTTTGCGTCGCTCGGTTGCGCAAGTCATTAATCCCGAACGTGTCGGGTTCGGATTTCATTAGCCAGTAGTTCATGGGGATTTTATTTAACCGGGGAAGTGTGAGGTGCATCTCCCGCCTGCGCCGTAATGTGCTTTCGTCCTTGAACCGGAGGTTCAAGTGGGGGCGAGGCAGGTACATCGGGCTTCCCGTATGAAACAGGCATGCACGCCAGTACCGATATTCGTCCCCGGGGTAAAAACAGGTTCAGGAAACACCCAGCACACTCTCGAACGCTGCAGGAGATACAGGACAATAGTTTAGCGTGTTTACTTATTTTCTAAAACGTTTTCTATTTTGTGCGCCATTTTTGCTAGACATTCAGCCAAGGTTTGGTTGAGCTGGGCGTTTTGGCTTTTCAGCATTTGCAACTCATGCGCCAGATTCAGCGCCGCCATTACGGCGATTCTGTCGGCTCCTGCCACTTTGCCGGAATCGCGCATTTGCCGCATTTGCGTATCGAGCTGTCTGGCCGATTGAATCAAATCGTTTTGTTCTTCAGGGGGGCAGGCAATTTTGTAGTCTTTGCCCATGATGCTCAGAGACACCGGCACCGGAGTCTTATTCATGATCCATTCTCCATCGCTTTCAGGCGGGTAATCATTGCTTCAACACGGGTTTTGGCCAGCGTGGTTTTTTCCAGCAGCTTGGCTTTTTCCCTGACCAGTGAATCCTGTTTGGTTTTCAGTGATTTATTTTCGTTTTTCACATGGTCGTATTGCTCGATAAGCTGATCCAGCTTATCTTCGAGGTCTTTTAATTCTAAGGATTGATTTGATTGTGTCATGGTGAAAACTAGGTTATTGCAAGATAAATACGCAAAATATCGCGTCGTTACCGGATAGATTCAAGATTAACAAATGTTATCCAAGTTAATGATCGGTGGTAGCATAAGCGATATTTTTAGTCGGCGATAGTGAAATTATTATGTGGAATTTATGACCTACCCAGTAATTAATACGATAGTGGCACAAAGCGATAGCGAACTGAACGCTGCATACGCGCACGGCATGGCAACAGGCATGTTATGCGGCAATGAGCAGGCGCAAAGCAGGGACTGGCTAGCCGAGCTGTTTCGGCATACGGCCGAACCGGACGCTGATGCCGACCGGATGGCCTTAATGCAGTTGTTCGAGGATACGCGAAGCTTGCTAGACAGCGATGACTTTGAATTTGATTTGCTGTTGCCGGATGATGAGAACTTGCTGAGTGAGCGGGTCGAGGCCTTAACGCACTGGTGCGAAGGCTTTTTATTGGGCGTGGGCTTTAGCCATGCCGCCGCCGATTTGTCCCGCGACGTCAGCGAAATATTAAAAGACATTGCCGAATTCACCAAGCTCGATACCGAGGCCGAAGGCGAGGAAGATGAGGGCGATTTTATAGAAATCACTGAATACATCAGATCGGCGGTTTTATTATTGCGCAGCGAATTTAATGATGGAGATGAAAGGTTCAAGGCGAAAGATTCAAGGTAAAACTTCTTTCAACTTTCGCCTTTTATCTTGAACCTTAGACCTTTTACCTGATTTTGAAATGAAACAAAGTGAATTTAAAAAACGCCGCAAGCAACTCATGCAGCAGGTCGGCAAAGGCAATATTGCACTGATAGGCAGCGCGTCGGTTAGACCCCGCAACCGTGACGTCAATTATCCGTTCCGGCAGGACAGCGATTTTTATTATCTGACCGGCTTTAACGAACCGGATTCGCTGGCGGTTTTTATTCCGGGACGAAAGCAAGGCGAATACATTTTGTTTTGCCGCGAATTCGATGAAAAAAAGGCCTTATGGGAAGGCGCACACGCTGGCCTTGAAGGCGCGACCACGCATTACAAAGCGGACGATTCGTTTCCGATTGACGACCTGAACGACATTTTGCCGGGTATGTTGGAAGACAAAGGCAAAGTGTACTATCCGA
This sequence comes from Methylobacter sp., assembly GCA_030699385.1. Taxonomy (GTDB): domain Bacteria; phylum Pseudomonadota; class Gammaproteobacteria; order Methylococcales; family Methylomonadaceae; genus Methylobacter_A. The sequence continues at coordinate 9,289 of JAUYMY010000022.1, read as the reverse complement.
TGGGCCGCGATTCCGATCTCGACCACCGTTTATTGGACTGGATCAATCATATCCGCAGCCAATCCAGAACCGGCGTCAACGCGCCGGGCGAACTGGTGTCGCTGGAACATATCCTGCATGAAATGCGCCTGTTCAAAAGCCCCGAAGAACTGAAACTGATGCGCCGCGCCGCTGAGGTGTCGGCCAGCGCCCATGTGAAAGCCATGAAAACATGCAAGGCGGGGCTGTATGAATATCAGCTGGAAGCGGAAATTATTTATCACTTCATACAGGACGGCTTGCGCGCGGTGGCTTATCCGTCGATCGTCGCGGGCGGCAAAAATGCCTGCGTGCTGCATTACACCGAAAATGCCGATAAATTAAAAAACGGCGATTTGTTGCTAATTGATGCCGGTGCCGAATGTGACCATTATGCCGCCGACATTACCCGCACCTTTCCGGTTTCCGGGCGCTTTAGCGAGCCGCAAAAACTGCTCTATCAGCTAGTGCTGGATGCCCAAACTGCCGCTCTTGCCCAAGTCAAACCCGGCGCGCCGTGGCATCTGGCGCATGATGCCTCGGTGGAGACCATCACCAAAGGTCTGGTGACCTTGGGGCTACTTAAAGGCAAAGTGCCCAAGCTGATTAAGGATGAAAAATACAAGCAGTTTTACATGCACCGCATCGGCCATTGGCTGGGCATGGATGTGCATGATGTCGGCGATTACAAAGTGGACAAGGAATGGCGCCTGCTTGAACCCGGCATGGTGCTGACCATCGAGCCGGGGCTTTACATTCCTGAAGATTGCGAGAGCGTTGACCCGCAATGGCGCGGCATCGGCATCCGCATCGAAGACGATGTGCTGGTCACTGCCGAAGGCCATGAGATTTTAACCGGCGGCGTCCCTAAAACCATTGCCGCTATTGAAAACTTAATGCAGGCGAACTGATGCACTCTGATTATGATTTAGTGATTGTCGGCGGCGGTCTGGCCGGTAACTGTCTGGCGCTGGCGTTAAAGGACACCGGCCTGAACATTGCGCTGGTTGAAGCCAGCAGCCGCGAACAACAGCAGGATGCTGCCGCCGGCGACCGCGCCCTGGCGCTGGCTGCTGGTACTGTGAAAATGCTCGAAGCACTGGGCATTTGGCAAGGCATCAGCCAGTCCGCCACTGCCATTAAAGACATTCACATTTCCGATCAGGGCCATTTCGGCAAAACCCGGCTGTCCGCACACAAAGAAAAGGTGGCGGCACTGGGTTATGTCATCACCGCACGCGATCTTGAAGCGCATGTCGCCGGGTTGGTTAACGCTGCCAACATGAAACTGCTGTGCCCCGCGCGTTTGGTCGGTTTGATGGCTGGCCGTGATGCGGTCAATATCAGCCTGAAACACGGCGACGAACCATTAACGCTGTCCACCAAACTATTAGTCGGTGCCGACGGCGGCAATTCCTCGGTGCGCAAATTGCTGGAAATCAGCCAGCACATCACCGACTACGCACAAACCGCGCTGGTCACCACCATACAATCAGCCCTGCCCCATCACAACACCGCCTTCGAGCGCTTTACCGCGTCCGGGCCGCTTGCCTTATTGCCAGTCGGCCTGGATCATTGTTCGGTGGTCTGGACACGCAGCAGCGAAGACGCCGACGCGCTGATGTCCGGCAGCGAAGCCGACTTTATCGCCGAACTGCAACAGTGTTTCGGCTACAAGCTGGGCGCGCTCAGCCTGGCCGCGCCGCGCCGCGCATTCCCGCTGTCGCTGATACGTGCGAAAAAAATGAGCGCCACCCGCACCGTGATGATAGGCAATGCCGTACATCAGCTGCACCCTGTTGCCGGACAAGGCTTTAATTTAGGCTTGCGCGATGTCGTCCAGCTGGCCGAAATGATTATTGAACAGCACGAATCCGGCCACGACATTGGTGCCGCCGATTTTTTAAGCGCTTACACACAGGCCAGGCAAAAAGACCACGACCGCACCATCGGCTTCACCAATAGCCTGGTCAAAATTTTTTCCAACGACTGGCTGGCGCTGGCGGCGGCAAGAAATATCGGCCTGACGCTGCTGGATCATATCCCCGGCGCCAAAACAGCATTGACCCGCCATGCGATGGGCCTGGCCGGACGCCTGCCCCGACTGGACAACAGGAGATAGCGCGATGACCGAACAGTATGAAGTGATCGTCTGCGGCGGCGGCATGGTCGGCGCGGCAACCGCCTGTGCTTTGGCGCATGGCGGCATCAAGGTGGCGTTGCTGGAACGCTTTAACCCCGAACGGCAATGGCCGCCGGAGCCGATTGATATTCGCGTTTCCGCGTTGACCAAAGCCTCGCAAAATATTCTGCAACAGCTGGGCGCCTGGCCGGGCATGGTGCAGCGCGGCGTTTGCCCTTACCGCGACATGCGGGTATGGGATGCGCGCGCCGACGGGGAATTACATTTCGATTGCGCCGACACCGCGTTTAACGAACTCGGCCATCTGGTCGAAAACCGCGTCACCGTCGCCGCCCTGTGGGATCAGCTCGACAAATTGCCTTCAGCGACCTGCATGACCCCGGCAACCGTAGTCGCCATGCAGCTTAACGACAACGGCAGGCAATTGCGCCTGCAAGACGGCCGGCTATTGGAAGCCGAACTGGTTATCGCCGCCGACGGGCGCGATTCCACGTTACGGTCAATGGTGGGCATTGACGTCACCGGCTGGGACTATCATCAGGACGGCCTGGTCGCAACGGTAAGCACCGAACTTAGCCATCAATCCACCGCCTGGCAACGCTTTCTCGATGAAGGCCCGCTGGCTTTCCTGCCGCTGCAAAACGGTCAGTGTTCGATTGTCTGGACTCTGAGTTCGGAAACGGCGAAAAATTATCTGGCGCTTTCTGATCAAGACTTCCTACTCGTATTGGAACAAGCCTCGGGCGGCATTCTGGGCAAGATGCTGGCGGTTGGCCCGCGCGGCGCCTTCCCGTTGCGTTTTCAATATGCCAACCGCTATGTCGACCAGCGTTTTGCGCTGTGCGGCGATGCCGCCCACGCCATGCACCCGCTCGCCGGACAGGGCGTCAATGCCGGTTTGCTCGATGCCGCCGCGCTGGCCGAATTGGTCATACAAACCAAACGGGAAAAACGGCCGTTATCCAGCACCCGCTACCTGCGTCGTTACGAACGCTGGCGCAAAGGCGATAATCTGATGATGATGGCGAGCATGGACGCGCTGAACAAAACCTATCGCGTCACCGCGCTGCCCTGGGTTAGCCTGCGTTCGGCGGGCATGAACGGGGTCAACAAACTGGCACCGGTCAAGGCGTATTTCAACCGCTATGCGATGGGTCTGCGTGATGATTTGCCCAAACTGGCCAATGGGCAGGACTGCTGGTAATCAGCGATTTATGCAGACCTTCCAGGTTTTAAAAACCTGGAAGGTCTAAATACTGAATTAAATCCATTCAACACTGAGCCGATTTGTCGCCCACGGGCAATATGAATTAACCCTAAGTATCAGACAAATTTGCAGTTTTTCGAATTAGCATTTTCCCTGCACAGTGGCTTCTGGTATATTCCGGCGCTAGCGATACGGATGAGCCTGATTTCAACACATTGCTAAAAAATCAATTACTACAAAGGTGGAGAGCCATTATGTTTGAAGCGTTATTTATATTAACGACTATTTTTGTTGCCTACGTTGTTTACGCCATCGTAGACGAACAAAAAGAACCGGCAAAACCACGAGCGCCGGCGATAAAACCTGAAGCGCCGCAAGTCGCTGCCGTAGCAGAAAAAGTTGCAGAAGAAAAACCCGCAGTGACTAGGCTCAGCAAAGCAGCTCCCAAGCCTCCAGCCACTAAAGCGGCTGTAACTAAAGCCAAAGCCGTCAAAAAAGCGCCCGTTACCGCCGTGAAAAACAGCGGACTCAAAGACCCGAAAACAGGCGAGGTTGCCACCACCTACAGCAATTACCGCTTCACCAAACGCTGGATAAAAGACGCTCTGGTGACTGAAGGGCTACTGGATAAAGTCTACAAAAATAACGAACTGAATGCCGACACTGAAACCGCGATAAAACAGGCGATAGCGAAGCTGGAAGCCATGGATAAGTACAGGGCTTAACGTAAAATCAGGGTGTTATAAGCTTCCGTGTAACGCCCTTAAACCCATTCCAAACGATATAAATCGGAACGCCGATTCGCCAGATTACGCGCCGCGCCACGCGTTCTAACCTGTTTTAATAAATCCAAATTAACATCGGCAAGCAGTGTCATTTCGGTATTGGGTGTCGCTTCCGCCAATATCGCATCATGCGGGAATGAAAAATCACTGGGGCTAAAAATCGCCGCCTGCGCGTATTGAATATCCATATTCTCGGCATGAGGCAAATTGCCGACGCTGCCGGTAATCGCGACAAAACATTCATTTTCGATGGCGCGGGCTTGGGAGCAATAACGCACCCGTTGGTAGGCGTTTTTGGTGTCAGTCCAGAACGGCACAAAAATGATTTGTGCGCCCTGCATCGTCGCCAAACGCGCCAGTTCGGGGAATTCAGAATCGTAGCAGACCAATACCGCAATCTTCCCGCAATCGGTATCGAACACTTTTAGCGCATCGCCGCCTTTCACGCCCCAGCATTTGACTTCATCAATCGTCACATGGATTTTGTATTGCGCTTCAAAGGTGCCATCGCGCCGCAGCAGCCAGGACACATTATAAAGTTCATGCGCGCTATATTCCGGCATCGAACCGGCAATGATATTGATGTTGTAAGACATTGCCATATCCAGCAAACCATTGCGGATTTCACTGCTAAAACCCGCCAACGCTCGAATCGCATCGGGCGGACTTTTATCGTTGAACAAGCCCATCAGCGGCGCACTCATGTACTCGGGAAACAGCACAAAATCGGCATGATAACCGGCCACGGCATCGATGAAAAATTCGGCATGTTTAAGCAATTCTTCGACGCTGGTCAAGGTGCGCATCTGCCATTGCACCACGCCTAAACGGATAATACTTTTAGAGCCGCCCAGCGCGGGCATTTTATCGACATAATCCAGATTGACCCATTCAAGCAGCGTTGCAAAGCCTTTTGAATCGGCATCGACCGGCAAATAGCCGGTTAGCAACTTGCGTACATGAAAGCCGTTAAACAGCTGGAATGACAGCACTGGATCGAAGATTTCGCGGTTTTTAACTTCCTCGATATAGCGCACTGGCGTTAAGGCATCGGCATATTTGGCATAGCCTGGAATGCGGCCGCCGGCGATAAAGCGGCGCAGATTTAGATTGCGGCATAATTCTTTGCGCGCATCGTACAATCTTCGCCCTAATCGCAGGCCCCGATATTTCGGATGCACGAAAATATCGACACCGTATAAAGTATCGCCCAATGGGTCATGATGAGTCAGATAGCCATCGCCGGTAATTTGCGCGTAAGTATGGACATCGCCAAAGCGGGCATAATCGACAATCATACTGAGTGCAGCGGCCACCAACTGCCCGTTATCCTCAATGACAATCTGTCCTTCAGGAAAACGAGTAATTTGAGAAGTATATTGGTCTTTCTTCCAGGCCCCGCCCAAATTACCGTAGACATGCTCCATTAAGACCGCAATGTTGTCGTAATCATCAAGCGTTAAATGCCGAAGCAGCAGTTTGTGTTTTTTGATTTTGTCTTTTTTCATAGCCAAAAAGTATAACTTTGTTTTTTGACAGTTTTATGACGAGGCGAATTCAACCCATAAATGCATTTTTTTGTTGTTTTTAAAAAATTGCGCGCTATCCTTCGACTGCACGGGCGCGGCGATTGCGCATCCAAAGCAGGTATTGAGACAACGCATGGAGTCGTTGCCGAAAAATCAACGCAATTATCACTACAAAGAGAGCATTATGAGCGACATACCGGATAACCTAAAATACGCTAAAACCCACGAATGGGCGCTGTTGGAAGATAACAATATCATTCGTGTCGGCATCACCGATTTTGCTCAGGCAGAATTGGGCGATCTGGTTTTTATTGAACTACCCGAAGTCGGCCGCAAAGTCGCGGCGCAAGAGCATTGCGCTGTGGTTGAATCGGTTAAAACCGCATCCGATTTGTTTAGCCCGGTCAGCGGGGAAATTGTCAGTATTAATGAAGCTTTGGTCGATGAACCGGAACAGGTTAATGATGACGCTTACGGCACCTGGCTGTTTTGTGTCAAGGCGAATGACCTGTCTGAGTTGGATGCCTTAATGGATGCCGACGCTTATCAACAGATGATTGACTAGCTATCGGGCGAAAGCACGGGAAAAATCTTAACCTTAAACTTTAAACATCAATAATGGCCCATCAAAATGCAAAAGGCGTTAAACGCCTGATAAACGCCTGTTTTTTCTCTGCCGCCGGCTTTAAAGCAACCTGGATGCATGAAGAAGCGTTCAGGCAGGAAGTGATACTGTTTATAGTGACAACCCCGCTGGCGATCTGGCTCGGACAAACTAACATCGAAAAACTGCTGTTAATTGGCAGTATTGTATTGGTCATGCTGGTTGAGTTGTTAAACTCAGCGGTTGAGGCGGTGGTCGATAGAGTGGGACTTGAACATCACGAATTATCAGGCCGCGCTAAAGATATTGGCTCTGCGGCTGTTATGATGTCGCTGGTCTGGGCCGCTGTAACGTGGGCATTAATTTTACTTTAACCGCAGCGGCTCCCGGTAGCCTTGCGACATATACATCATCCCTGGCAATCGCCGCACCTGTTCCCGACAGGTTTGCGGCATACACACCATCTTTGGCAATAAGAGGAATACAATGAGCGCTTTAATCTGTGGGTCTATGGCTTACGATACCATCATGGTTTTTCATGATAAATTCAAACATCACATTTTGCCGGAAAAAATCCATATCCTGAATGTATCCTTTTTGGTGCCTATCATGCGCCGCGAATACGGCGGTTGCGCCGGTAATATTGCTTACAATTTAAAATTACTCGGTGAAGAGCCGTTGATTATGGCGACTGTCGGCCATGATTTTGAACCCTATGCGCAATGGCTGGGGCAAAACCAGTTATCCAGCGAGTTCATTCAGATTCTGGACAATCATTACACCGGTCAGGCCTATATCACCACCGATGAGGAAGCCAATCAGATTACCGCTTTCCATCCCGGTGCGATGAATGACTCACATTTGAATTCAGTGCCGACAGACAGAAACATCAGTATCGGCATCGTGTCGCCGGATGGCAAGGAAGGTATGCAATTACACGCGGCACAATTTGCCGAGCTGGAGATACCGTTTATTTTCGATCCCGGCCAAGGTATGCCGATGTTCACGGGCGAAGAACTGCTTACGCTGCTGAATCAGGCAACCTGGGCTACTTTTAATGATTATGAGTCCGAGTTGATGCAGGAGCGCACCGGCTTGTCGCTGGAACAAATAGCCGGGCGGGTGGAGGCGCTGATTATTACTTTGGGCGCGCAAGGCTCGCAAATTTATACCCAGGGCCAATGCATTACTATTCCTGCCGCCAAACCGAAAAACATCATTGATCCAACCGGCTGCGGCGACGCCTATCGCGCCGGACTGTTATACGGTCTGATGAATGAATTAGACTGGGAAACAACCGGCCGGGTGGCTTCATTAATGGGCGCAATTAAAATCGAACATAACGGCACCCAGAACCATTCATTCGATATGGGTGTCTTCAAGCAACGTTACCACGAAAATTTCGGCTCTTCGCTTTAATCATCACTGTTCCTTGCCGGCCTAAACATCCCCTTTGACGGGGATGTTTTGAAATTGACAGCGAAGCCCTATCTTTTTAATAACCATCTCGCCAACCGTTATCCGTAAATCGTTGTTACTCGACCGATAACCTCGGGTGTGGATTGGTAACTACTCAGGGACTGTTAAAAATGACTAAACAGAACACGGATGACGCGGGTTAAACGGATAGTCACGGATTAAAAGTACAAAAAATCTGTGTAAATCTGTCCTATCCGTGCTATCTGTGTTCTATTTCTATTTTCGCTGAGTAGTTACGTGGATTGAAAAAAACATACTAAAAATCATGCTAAAAAACACCCAAAACCTCTTAGACATCATGGCGCGCCTGCGCCATCCCGAAACCGGCTGCGCTTGGGACGTTAAACAAAACTTCAGCAGCTTGATCCCGTATTTGATTGAAGAAGCCTACGAAGTCGTTGATGCCATCGAGCGCAATGACCTGGATGATTTACGTTCGGAGCTAGGCGATTTATTATTGCAGGTGGTGTTCCATGCCCAAATCGCCGATGAACAGGGCTTATTCAATTTTGAGCAGGTGTCTGAAGGCATTTGCGATAAGCTAACTCGCCGTCATCCGCACGTTTTTGCCGATGCGGTTTTCTCTACCGATGCGCAACGTCATCAAGCCTGGGAACAGGAAAAAGCCAACGAGCGGCAGAAAAAAAACAAAACAGCAGAAGCAGACAGCGTGTTATCCGGCGTAGCGCGCAATCTTCCGGCATTACTGGAATGTGAAAAAATACAAGATCGTGCGGCAAATTATGGCTTTGATTGGCCGGATGTGCCGCCGGTGTTTGATAAAGTGATGGAGGAACTGGAGGAAGTCAGGGAAGCTTGGCAATCCGGCGATCAGGCGCATATTCAGGAAGAAATCGGCGATTTGTTGTTGGTCGCGGTCAATCTGGCGCGGCACTTAAACGTCAATGCCGAAATCGCGCTAAAAGAAAGCACCCAAAAATTCTCTCGGCGCTTTCAGTACATAGAACAACAAGTTGAAGCGGCTGGGCTGAATCTTAAAGATTGTGAACTGGCTGAATTAGATGCTTTCTGGAATGAAGCGAAAGTGGCGTTAAAAAACAAAAAATAACTGAGATCAGGGCATCCTTCATTTACAAGCAAAAGTAGCAGATACATCGTTCCCATGCTCTAGCGCTCATGTTTATACACAAGTATTCCGGTTCACAATTTTAGGCGTTTGGGAACGCGTGAAAATAGATGAAATTTGTGAGAGCGGCCACCCGGCCGCGAACAATCGCGCACTATTCGCGGCCGGGTGGCCGCTCCCACAACTTATGTATAACGTGCTCTAGCGCACCCGAGGGCATAAATGGGAATGCAGTGGTGGACGCTCCAGCGTCCCGTACCGCTGGAGCGGTACTCAAGCATTCCCACGCCGGAGCGCTCATCGTTATACACAAGTGCATGGATAACATAAATGCAACCCGGAGGGTTTGCCAGCCGTTAGCCGGGGGTTGAGCGCAGCGACACCCCCGGTACGAGGTAAAAAAATACACGACCCTGGAAGGGTCGCAGTGGCTATGC
>JAUYMY010000020.1 GCA_030699385.1 Methylobacter sp. | reverse complement strand
GCCAGTTTAAAGAAGACTTGTCTAAAACATAAGATTTCGTTTTGGCATTACCTCAAAGATAGGCTGCTCGGTGAAAACAATATTCCACCTTTATCCGATTTAATTCGGGCTGCGGCTACCTGTGGGTAATGAGAAGTTACTATATGTCTGGATATTTTCAGCTCTTAATTCACATTTAAATTGAAAATGCTATGACACTATTAATTGGCGGGCCGAACCTCGATCCTGAGGGGATTATATCGTTTATGTCGGTTCTGTCAAATCGCTTTAATCGATTTGAGCGTTTAAATCGTTTTGGTCGGTTTTGTTTTAAAAAAACTCACCCACCGGCCTAGCCACTTAAGCTGGAATCAACTAAGCGGCGAGTTAGGCAGGAAAAATAAAACTCTGTGGTGATAATCTCTTTAGGAATAAATATGAAATAATTTAGCGCAAAAAAAAGGCCGATGGTTCAGCATCGGCCTTTTTTAGTTAGCGAATCGGTTTACAGCGTATTAACCGCATTTAATTCCTGAAACGCTTGCTCCAAACGAACCACCATGCCGACTTCACCGGCACGTTGCCAAACGCGTGGATCGTAGTATTTTTTGTTAGGTTTATCGTCACCGTCTGGGTTGCCGATTTGGCCTTGCAAATAACCTTCGTTTTGTTTGTAGTAGTTCATGATGCCTTCCCAAGTTGCCCATTGGGTATCGGTATCGATGTTCATTTTAATCACGCCGTAGCTGATAGATTCTTTGATTTCTGAAGCAGAGGAACCTGAGCCGCCGTGGAATACGAAGTTCAGCGTATTGGTTGGCACGCCGAATTTTTCAGAAACGTGTTTTTGTGAATTAGCCAAAATGCTCGGCGTCAATTTAACGTTGCCTGGTTTGTAAACGCCGTGTACGTTGCCGAATGAAGCCGCAATCGTGAAACGATGGCTTATTTTACTTAACTCGTCATAAGCATAAGCCACGTCTTCAGGCTGGGTGTACAGCATGGAATGGTCCATATCGCTGTTGTCAACGCCGTCTTCTTCGCCACCGGTGCAGCCCAATTCGATTTCCAAGGTCATGCCCATTTTGGACATGCGCGCCAAATATTGGCCGCAGATTTCGATATTTTCTTTCAAACTTTCTTCAGACAAATCCAGCATGTGCGAGCTGAATAAAGGTTTTCCGGTTGCGGCAAAATGTTTTTCGCCAGCGTCTAACAAGCCGTCGATCCAAGGCAGTAATTTTTTAGCTGCATGATCGGTATGCAAAATGACCGGTACGCCGTAAGCTTCAGCCATCGCGTGTACGTGTTGAGCGCCCGAGATAGCGCCTAAAATAGCCGGTGTTTGGCCTTCCGCTTTCAAGCCTTTACCGGCAACAAATGCCGCGCCGCCATTGGAAAACTGGATCACGATAGCCGATTTTACTTTCGCCGCCGCTTCTAACGCTGCATTAATCGAATCGGTGTTAATGACATTGACCGCAGGCAAGGCAAAATGATTTTCTTTGCAAATCGCAAATATTTTTTGTACGTCATCGCCAGTGACAACGCCGGGTTTTACTACATCTAAAATTTTCTGTGACATTAAGAGTTCCTGTTTCAATCTGTTACGTTGAGGGGATGAAGACGAAAGCCATTGGGGTTGAAATCTAATTAACAAGCCAATGCTACCGGGTGCATATTATAAAGAGTGTTCATGCAATAGGCTACCCTTGCACTTTTCGGGTTTGGATGTGAACTGCGGCTGTTCCATCCATTTCAGCGCCGCTTTCGCCAACAGGTGGGGCATCTCATTTCATTTGGGTGAAAGCTATAGATTAAATTCCCGTTGGTAAATCTTGCTGCGGTGTCATAAACGGATAATTTCGCCACTTTTCAAACCCACTCCACCTCAATTCTTTTCCTCTCGCACCACTCCTCGGCCAGATGCTTTAGTTCCTGCTGTTCAAATGCATACCAAACATCGCTTAAATCGGTGTGTTCGTGCAGCGTGTCCTTAAACTGGCGGAACGGTTTGCTGCGGTTAAGTGCGGCTTGTAACTTAGCCGCTTCCTTAGTGTCGCCGAGGCTGTCGACGAAGTCCTCCATGATTTGGAACGACTCATGGGAGTCCAAAGGATTGATCAGGTGATAACGCGGGTCGTCCTCCAGATCGCCAGGCAGGTCGTCGTCAATGTCTTCTTCGGTATTGAACAGGATGGCGCCGGTTTCGGTGTTCAGATAGAAGCTGCCTTCGATTATTTCGAACCGGGTAGTCAGGGCTTCGGTCAAGTCATCAAGTTTGATTTTTAGTGGAGTCATGAGGTTCACCTTAGATTTAAAACAAATTTTATCTCTTCCCAAAAGCCCTTCAGACAAATCATCCGCTCTTGGCTTTCGTGAACTAATCGCTATTTTTAGTTTTATGCAACACTGACGGCTCTACCACGGCTTATCTTCCAGCCCCGCTAAATCCCGGCTGCCATGAATAACGGTGATGATAGTAACGTTCTCTGGCTGGATCAAATAGATAATGCGGTAGCCTTGAAAGATCAATTCCCGAACATCGACCCTTTCTTCGGCCTCAGGCACTCTTCGGCCTATTTCGGGAAAAACGTCCAATTTTATTGTGGCATCAAAAATACGTTCAACAAATTGTCGTGCATAAAAGTTGGAGTCTTTGGCGATATAGGCCTGAATTGCTTCCAAATCCTCCAATGCCGGTTCCGCCCAACTAACCCTCATGACCTAACAGCCGTTTTTTAGCGTCCTCACTGGATAGAACGCGGCCTTCATCGACGGCAACCAGTCCTTTTTCTATTTTCTGTTTGACGTAAAGTTCATACATGATGTCATCCCACGTTGCTAGGTCGGACACATGATCAATAATCTGTTTTGCAGCTTGTTTAGCGGTTTGCATGATTTCTCCTTTTAAGTTTTTAGGGTTAAATTATCGTCATAAGGATGCACCAAACAAAGCGCCACCTACAACACATCCAATTGCGCATAAGCCAATATCAGCCATTTGCTGCCGACTTGCTTGAAGTTGATTTGCACGCGCTCCTGCGCGCCTTCGCCTTCCATTTGTAACACCACGCCTTCGCCAAATTTGGCGTGACTGACGCGCTGCCCCGGCTTGTATTTCCCCGGTAGTTGCAACGACGCCGCTTTCGCTTTGACCGAGGTTACCGGGCGGGTAACGGCGGCGCGCATCCTGACTTCCTGAATATGTTCGGCCGGAATTTCGCGCAGAAAGCGCGACGGCCGGGGATAGGTTTCGCGGCCGTACAAACGCCGTGATTCGGCATAAGTCAGATACAATTGCTGCATGGCGCGGGTGATGCCGACGTAACAAAGTCGGCGCTCTTCTTCCAATCGTCCGACATCATCGACCGATTGCTGCGACGGGAACAAACCTTCTTCCATGCCGACCAAAAACACCAATTTGAACTCCAGCCCTTTAGCCGAATGCAGCGTCATCAGCTGCACACAATCATCGAAATCATCGCCCTGCATGTCCCCAGATTCCAACGCCGCATGAGCCAAAAACATATCCAGCTCGCCCAGTGGTTCTTCATTTTCTTCAACGCCAATCACGGTGGCATCAAATAACCGCGCTGCGTTGACCAGTTCTTCCAGGTTTTCTACTTTTTCTTCGCCTTTGTCGGCCTTGTCTTTTTGGTACAACTCTTTCAGGCCGCTTTTTTCAACCACCAGCTTGACCTTTTCATACAGTTCCAGCCCTTCCGATTCGGCGGCAAAACGTTTAATCAACTCCATAAAGCCGATCAAAGCATTGCTCGCCCGCGCCGATAAACTGCGCTGATTTATCAGTACGATAGCCGCCGCCCATAACGACAGCTCTTGCTCTCTTGCTATGCTGCGAATATCGTCGATGGTTTTGGTGCCGATGCCGCGCGTTGGCGTGTTGATGACCCGCTCAAACGAGGCATCGTCATGGCGGTTGGACATCAGCCGCAAATAGGCCAGTGCGTTTTTAATTTCCATCCGTTCAAAAAAGCGCAGGCCGCCATAAACCCGGTACGGTGTGCCGGTGGTCATCAAGCGTTCTTCAAACTGCCGGGATTGGGCATTGGAGCGGTACAAAATGGCGACATCACTGCGCAGGCCGCCCTCGTTGACCCACGCCCTGATGCGGTCGACGACAAAATGCGCTTCGTCCTGTTCATTAAAGGCCGCGTACAATGAAATCAGCTCGCCGTCACCGGCTTCAGTCCACAATTCCTTGCCCATGCGTCCGTCATTGGCGCTGATCACCTTGTTGGCGGCTTTCAGGATATGGCCGGTGGAGCGGTAATTTTGTTCCAGTTTGATGACCTGATGATTGGGATAATGGCGTTGAAAACTGTAGATGTTTTCAATTTTAGCGCCGCGCCAGCCGTAAATGGACTGGTCGTCATCGCCCACGACAAAGATGTTGTCCCGGCCTTCGGTCAACAGCCGCAACCAGGCGTATTGTATGGTGTTGGTGTCCTGAAATTCATCGACATGAACCTGCCGGAAACGCTGCTGATAATGCTCCAGCACATCGGGATTGTCGCGCAGCAATTCATGCGCGCGCAGCAACAACTCGGCAAAATCGACCAAGCCAGAGCGGTCGCATAATTCCTCGTAGGCTTTATAAATAGTCAGCATTTGCCGCTGATAAAGGTCTTGCGTTTCCAGTGTGTGCCGGGCGCGGATGCCTTCGTCTTTTTGCGCGTTAATATGCCATTGCACCTGGCGCGGCGGCCATTTATCGGCATCGAGATTCAGTGCCGCCAGCAGCCGTTTGATCACCCGCAACTGATCGCCGGAATCCATCACCTGAAAAGTTTCCGGTAATTTGGCCTGTTTGGCGTGGCGCCTTAACAAACGGTGCGCGACGCCGTGAAAAGTGCCTATCCACATCGATTGTGCGGACATTTTCAGCAAATCTTCAATCCTGCCGCGCATTTCCTTGGCCGCTTTGTTGGTAAACGTGACCGCCAGAATGCTGTGCGCGGATACGCCCTCGACCTGAATCTGCCAGGCGATACGATGCACCAAAACGCGGGTTTTGCCGCTACCCGCGCCCGCCAACACCAGCATGGCGTGAGACGGCGCGGTAACGGCCTGACGCTGGGCGTCGTTTAAGGGGTCGATTATTGAGGTTACATCCATTACTTAAAGCACCTACTAGGGGTATTTTTTCGCTTGCACATTTTTTGGAGCTCTGTATATTGCTTCGGGTTTGATAATGGCCGATTAGACCATTGTTTTGTTAATGATAATAATAACTATCACAGAGGATTTTAAGATGAATTTTGATTTTAAACGTATGCTTAAGTTTGAACATAATGTTGGCGAACAGGAAAAGAAATACCGTTTATACGCCGGCTCAGCACTGCTGCTTATTTCGCTGTTCATTCCCGGCGGCATGGTTCTTGCCCTGTTAGTTGGCTTGGTTCTGGTTGCCACCGGCTATTCGGGCTGGTGCCCGGTTTATTCCGGCCTTAACAAAAATACCTGCGGAACTGAAAACAACTCTTCAGAAAGCTAAATCAGCTAAGTCGGGCATGTTGTTTATGCCCGACATCAATTAAGCCGCCTGTTGTCTCGGCAAAGGAAGCTGAAATTGCCCGGCAACGATGCCGCTAACGGTTAAATCTTCATCCAGTGCTTCCCACCTTAATGCATGACCGCCCACTTCAATGTGAACCGCTTTAAGTTGATGTTCCGATGCCTGACTAAGAATCCGAAAACGGTCGGCAGGAAAGCCAACTATCCGTCCATCGGTTAGCTCAAGATAAATAATTCGTTTTTCTGCCCAAGCCTTGATCGCAATGGCCTCTGTTTTAAAGGTTGTGGTAGTCATGGTAGAAATTGTGAAAATATTCGTTTTAGAAAAAATTCATAGTCTCGAAGCTATTCCTCCTTACGAAACTCCCCTTCCAACACATTCTTGTCCGCCGCTGCCGCCTGCTGAAAAGGCGCGCCAGCCTGAACCAGCTGATTTTCAATCACATATTGGGCAATCTTCCTGCGTAGCGACGGAATTAAACAAGCAAAGCCTATCATGTCGGTAATAAAACCCGGCGTCAGCAATAATGCCCCGCCGACTAAAATAATCGGGCCTTCGATCATTTCATAAGCCGGAATCACGCCTTGCGCCAAACTTGCCTGAAAGCGCTGAAAGGTTGCAAAGCCTTGTTGTCTTAATAGCCAGGCACCCAGCATTGCTGTAAACACGACCAGTAAAATAGTGGGCAATACGCCGACAATGCCGCCTATTTGTAGCAGCAAATAAATCTCCGCAAACGGGATAATCAGGACGATCAGAAATAGTATTTGAAAAATCTTCATTTAAAGTGCTCTTGTTGAGTGTCGTCATGACAATATAAGGGCAATTCGGCTTAATTTCTAGGATAATATCCGTCGTTCCCGTTTTTATGACTCGTATCATGCCTGCCAACCATCAAATAATTTTCTGCACCTGTCCTGATAAAGATACCGCGACCACACTCGCCCGCTTATTGGTTGAAAGCCGCCTGGCCGCTTGTGTAAACATTATGCCAGGCCTCACCTCGGTTTATAGTTGGCAGGGACAGATTGAATCCGCCGAGGAACATCTGTTGCTGATTAAGGCGCATAAAGACCACTATCAGGCCATCGAAACCATCTTGCGCACCCACCATCCTTACCAACTGCCTGAAATAATTGCCGTCAACATTGAGCGCGGCTTACCTGACTACCTGCACTGGATAGATTCATGCCATTTAAAATAATTTTTCTCTGCTTATTGTCGCTACTGGGTCAGCCGGCATTTGCGCTAGTGACTGATGACCTGCTGCCTGCCGAACAGGCATTTAAAGTGTCCGCCAAAGCGCTGAGTGCCGACCGGGTTGAAATCACTTGGGACATTGCCGACGGCTATTATGTGTACCGCGACAAAATGCGTTTTGACTCCAAAAGCGAACATATCCGTTTGGCCGAGCCCGCTTTTCCGCCCGGCGAAAACAAGCATGACGAGAACTTTGGCGATGTCATCATTTACCGTAAAACCCTGACCGTGCCGATTGCCTTGACCGTCGAAAGCGGCGCGTCTTCGCTGCAACTGTCAGTCAAATATCACGGCTGTTCAGACCAAGGCGTTTGTTATCCGCCGCAAAAAGCCACGTTTGATTTAGCGTTGCCTACGCCAGTTGCCAAAGCTGACCCGGTTAAAGCTGAGTTGAGCAGCTTGTCTGCTCAAACGAAACTTATGCCCTCTGGGTATAAACAATTGCTCAAAGGTTTTCAAGGCGTAAAACTGAATTTGTTTGAAGACGAACTGCTGCCGCCGGAGCAGGCTTTCCAGTTTTTTGCCAGCGTCAAAGACGCGCAGACCGTCCATGTGAACTGGCAAATTGCCGACGGTTATTACCTGTACCGGGAAAAAATCCAGCTCGAATTGCTGAATGCTGACGGCGTAAAAATCGGCACTTACATCATTCCGCACGGTACACCCAAACAGGATGAAGCATTCGGCCAAGTAGAAGTTTTCCACAACGAACTCGGCTTCGACCTGCCGCTTATTCGCACTAACTTAACAGCGCAAACGCTTACCCTCACAGCTAAATATCAAGGCTGCGCCGACCGTGGCGTGTGTTATCCGCCGATGAGTAAAAATGTCGATTTGGCGCTGCCGGTGGCGACACAAGCAAGCGTGGCGCCACCGACCGGCATGGACAGCACTGAACTTTCCGAACAAGATCAAATCGTACAATCCCTGCATCAAGACAGCTTCCCGCTCACCTTGCTCAGCTTTTTTGGTTTCGGCCTGCTGCTGTCACTGACCCCGTGCATTTTCCCGATGATCCCGATTTTATCCGGCATTATCGTCGGCCACGGCAACCGCATCACTACCGGCCGCGCCTTTTTGTTGTCGCTCAGCTACGTGGTCGCCTCGGCGTTGACTTACACCCTGTTCGGCATCCTCGCCGCGCTGTTTGGCAGCAACCTGCAAACCACGTTTCAGCAACCCTGGATTATCGCCCTGTTCAGCGGTATTTTTGTGTTGCTGTCGCTGTCGATGTTCGGCTTTTATCAGCTCGAACTGCCCAAATCGCTACAGGCCAAACTGCATAATTCCAGCGAAATACACCGTGACGGCTCGCTGTTGGGCGCGGCCATCATGGGCGCATTGTCATCGCTGATCGTCGGCCCTTGTGTCGCCGCGCCTTTGGCCGGAGCGCTGATTTTTATCGGCCAAACCGGCGATGCGCTGTTAGGCGGCAGCGCCTTATTTATGTTAGGTTTGGGCATGGGCGTACCCTTGCTGCTGTTGGGCGCATCCGCCGGAAAATTATTGCCCAAAGCCGGCAACTGGCTAAATTCCACCAAAGCCGTGTTCGGCGTGATCATGCTGGCTGTTGCGGTGTGGATGCTTAGCCGCATTTTGCCGGGCGAAGTGATTATGCTGCTGTGGGCCATGTTGCTGATATTCCCCGCCATTTATCTCAGCGCGGTTGATCCGCTACCCGAAAACAGCAGCGGCTGGCGCAAATTATGGAAAGGCTTAGGTCTGATGATGCTGGCTTACGGCCTGTTATTGCTGATTGGTTTTAGTCTGGGTAACAGCAACCCGCTAAAGCCCTTGCAAGGCCTTGGTTTAACCAGCGCGCCAGCCGCAGAACCGCAAGGTTTAGTCTTTGAAAGAGTCAGTTCAGCGGCGCTGGACAACCGGATTAAACAAGCCAACGCCAATAATCAAATGGTCATGCTCGATTTTTACGCCGACTGGTGCATCTCGTGCAAAGAAATGGATGCGTACACCTTTAGCGATCCGCGCGTTAAACAGGCGCTCAACGGCTTTGTCGTGCTGCAAGTCGATGTC
The DNA here is from genome assembly GCA_030699385.1 of Methylobacter sp. Taxonomy (GTDB): domain Bacteria; phylum Pseudomonadota; class Gammaproteobacteria; order Methylococcales; family Methylomonadaceae; genus Methylobacter_A. Next base: position 7,071 of record JAUYMY010000020.1, on the reverse strand, counting down.
ACTAACAATAGCGACGACGATAAAGCCTTAATGGCAAAATTCAACCTGATTGGCCCACCGGCGATTTTGTTTTTCGGCGCAGATAATCAGGAAAAAACCGCCAACCGTGTCATCGGTTATCAAGATGCCGATACTTTTCTTAAATCACTGCAACGCATAAAACCATGAAACAAACCGCCCTCATTATCCTCGCCGCGCTGATTGCGTTGGCTTTAGGCATCAGTGTTCGCCAGTTGTCGTTAAACGCCGACAATAACGAACCCAGCCCTTTGCCCGAATTTAGCCTGCCCGACCTAAGCGGCCATCAACGCCACATCTCCGAATGGCGGGGCAAAGTGTTGGTGATCAATTTCTGGGCGACGTGGTGCCCGCCTTGCCGCAAAGAAATCCCCGATTTTATCGCCTTGCAACAGCGCTATGGCGATCAAGGCGTGCAATTTATCGGTATTGCTTTGGAAGATCAAAAACCGGTCATCGAATACCTCGCTGAACATCCAATCAATTACCCGATTTTACTTGGCGGAAATAACGGCATCGCCCTGGCTCGCCAACTGGGCAACCGTGTTGATGCCGTGCCCTACACCCTCGTCGTTGATAAACAAGGGCAAATCATTCACCGCCATCCGGGCGAATTTGACAAAGAGCAGCTAGCGGACATGATTACGCCCTTGCTCACCCTTGTTTCCCAAGGCCCCAAGCCTTAGCGTTCGGGCATCAAATTGCAGGAATTGAATCTGTCGTTATGTACGTTAACGTACCGAATTGGCTAGATAATGCGTATATCTTTAAGCCTCTCGTTAGCAAAATAAAGGGCATCATGATGAAATATTTGAAACTATCTGCAGCACTATTCGTAACTCTCGCAATCAGTGCCTGCACCTTCCCAGCCGGCCCTCCTGGACAACAAGGAGCAACCGGATACACCGGGGCAACCGGTAGCACAGGTGCAACGGGCGGCACGGGTGCCACCGGAAACACAGGCGCAACTGGAGATACAGGAGCGGAAGGCGGTGCCGGAGCAACTGGGGATACGGGAGCAACAGGCGGCGCGGGCGCTACCGGCAATACCGGCGCAAAAGGCAACACGGGTGCAAGTGGAAAATCGACTGGCGGCACCGTGATTGTCGTACCTTCGCCTTAACAGCCCAATCCCTGATATTGCTAGCCTGTAACGCCGCCAATACTGTTGACTTTAGCAAAGCGACCCTTGGCGAAGCGGAACCCTCAGGTTACGAACACGGCTGCTGTTAATCGAGAATTACCTGACTTAGCGATATTGGCCTTGCAGAAACAAGCGGTCAAGCTCGACACGGAAGGCGGGGGAGAAATATTCCCGCCCCCGATCACGTCATTTAAGGGTATTGCACCGGCACCGGTTCCAGCTTCCAGATGTCGCGGTTGTAGTCGTTAATCGTCCTGTCGGTGGAAAATTTGCCGCTGTTGGCGCAATTTAATATGCTCATCCGCGCCCAGTGTTCTTTATCCTGATACGCCGCTTCCACGCGCTTTTGCGCGTCGATATAGCTCCTGAAATCGGCAATCGTCATCCACGGGTCATATTTGCTTCTAACCGAGGCGATTAGTTCGTCAAAAATGCCCGGCTCAAACTGGTTGAAATGGCCGCATTCGAGCAGGTTCATCACCCGCTGCAAATCCTCATCCTGGTCGATGATGGCGACGGGCTCGTAATGTTCCCGCCGCGCTTCGATCTGCTCTTCGGTCAGGCCGAACAGGAAGAAGTTTTCATCGCCGACTTCTTCCCTGATTTCAATATTGGCGCCATCCAGCGTGCCGATGGTCAGCGCGCCGTTCATCATCAGCTTCATGTTGCCGGTGCCGGAAGCCTCTTTGCCAGCGGTGGAAATCTGTTCGGACAGGTCGGCGGCCGGGCAAATTATTTCCATCCCGGATACCCGGTAATCGGGCAGAAACAGCAGCGTTAGCTTGTCGTCGACGTCGGGGTCGGAATTAATGACCTGGGCGACGTTGTTAATTAGTTTGATGGTTCTTTTGGCCATCGCATAACCCGGCGCGGCTTTACCGCCGATCAACACGCAACGCGGCACCCAATTGCTGGTGTCGCCACGTTTGATGCGGTCGTAAAGATGAATCACATGCAGCACATTTAAAATCTGCCGCTTGTATTCGTGTATGCGTTTGACTTGTATATCAAATAGGGCGTCAGGGTTTAAATGGATGTTCAGATATTGTTTTTTGTGTTCAATCAGCCGCAGTTTGGCATGTTGTTTTATCGTACGCCAGCGCTGGCGGAATTCGGCATTTTCGGCAAACGGCGCGAGTTTTTTCAGTTCGTCCAGATGCGTGACCCAGCCGTCGCCGATGGTTTCGGTAATCAACGCGGCCAATTCGGGGTTGCACGAGGCCAGCCAGCGGCGCGGGGTGACGCCGTTGGTTTTGTTGTTGAATTTTTGCGGCCATAGTTCGTAAAAGTCGCGGAACAGGCCTTGTTGCAGCAGTTGGGAATGCAATTGGGCGACGCCGTTGACCGAAAAGCTGCCGACGATGGCAAGATAGGCCATGCGCACCTGCTGTTCGGTGCCTTCTTCGATGATCGACATGCGGCCTAAGCGGGCCCTGTCGCCGGGCCAGTGCGCGGCGACTTCGGACATAAAATGGGCATTGATCTCAAAGATAATTTCCATCAGGCGCGGCAGCAATTTTTGCATCAGCCTGACCGGCCATTTTTCCAGGGCTTCCGGCAACAGCGTGTGGTTGGTGTAGGCCATGGTTTTGCGGGTAATCGCCCAGGCGTCGACCCATGACAAGCCATACACGTCCATCAGCAGGCGCATCAGTTCGACAATGGCGATGCTCGGATGGGTGTCGTTTAATTGAAAACAGCTTTTCTCGGCAAAATTGGAAAAATCAGCGCCGTGTTTTCGGATCCAGTGGGCAATGACGTCCTGCAGGCTGGCGGACGCGAGAAAATACTGTTGGCGCAGCCTTAATTCCTTGCCGTTTTCATTGGCATCATTGGGGTACAACACCATGGTGATATGTTCGGCGGTGACTTTTGACGCCACCGATTCGGCATAATCGCCCGCGTTAAATTCATCCAGGTTGAATTCTTCGGTCGCCACCGCTTTCCATAAGCGCAGATTGTTGACGGTGTTGTTTTGATAACCGGGCACCGGGGTGTCGAAAGGCACTGCCAGTACATCATGGGTGCTGATCCAGCAGACCCGCTGCCTGCCCTGTTCATCGGTCTGTATTTCGGTATGGCCGCCAAATTTGACGCGTAACGAATATTCCAGGCGCTCAATTTCCCAGACGTTGCCGTAACGCAGCCAGTGATCGGGTTTTTCGACCTGTTCGCCATTGACGAGAGTTTGGGTAAACATGCCGTATTCGTAGCGCAGGCCGTAGCCCAAAACCGGCAATTGCAGTGTGGCGCAGCTGTCGATGAAACACGCGGCCAGCCTCCCTAAGCCGCCATTGCCCAGTCCGGCATCGAGTTCGCGGTCAACCAGCTCTTCGATTTCAATGCCCAAATCGTGCATCGCCTGGGTGGCTTCATCGACGACGCCGAGGTTCAGCATGGCGTTGCTTAAGGTACGGCCCATCAAAAATTCCATGGACAAGTAAAACACCTGTCTGCTGTCCATCTTGTTATAGGCTTTCTCAGTGGCTTTACGCCGCTCCATCAGGCGGTCGCGAATCGACAGCGACAGCGCTTCGCAGGCATAGAATGGCGAGGATCGGGAGCTGTCGTCGCGGCCCAGCACATGCACATAATAGCGCTTAAAATCATGGACAAAATCGGCTTTGCTGACGCCTAATTTAGGCACATCGGTGATTGATAATTTAGGTTTGCTGCTGATAAATCGTTTATTAGGCATGGTTTGCTCCAGGAGATTAACGCATAAAAGATTTTCGTTGCTGGGAACGCCAAGTCCCTGCTTGGCGGGTATCCACAATGACTAGCAGTACCGGGCTGGGGGGCTCCCCTTTATCCAGTAGCCCAGTGTCATTCACTCTTCGCTACAGCGGATTTTTCTGTAGCCGTCCAAATCCGATAATGCACCTCAAAATTATTGGGCACATAAACCACAACAGGCAGTTTGCTATTGTAGGCTAACAAGCCTTGCGTCGACTGCAGTTTTACCAATGAATCTTGCGGCTTTTGATCCGGCGGGCAAGCCATGCGTGTCGAAGCTGGGCCGGTGACTTGGCCCAGTTTAAAATAAGTAAAACCCCAGCCTTGGGCAATTTCTTCAGATAACTGGCCGAGAAACCAGTGTTTGTTGCAATCGACTTTCATGGTTTTACCGATCATCAGCTCAACTTTATGATTAGCTTCATTGTCCAGCGGCTGAAGACGAATCACCATACGTTTATAGCCTTGCTCCGCCGGCGGATAAGGCTTCATGTCGTCAGCAGCGGCAAAAACAGCCGCACTCAGTAGAAAAAGAAAATTCGCAATAAGCAATTTGGCAGTATGTGTCATTTTTGAATCCTCAGAATAGGGGTGTTGGTGGATTGGCTAAATAGGGCGATTTCCTGAAAAAGACATACCAAAAATTGTCCACGCTTAGCACGAAAAAACACGAAAATTTCGTGGCTTTCGTGCTAAGCGTGGGCACTATTTTTACAGATCATGATCATCAAGGGATGTTATTTCTCGGAAATGGCCTTAAACAAGAAATAGGTCTAACTCGCAACATTTAGCCTGCTGTGATTTTAATCCGTGTCGCCTAAAACGCCTATTGTTGGCATCCGAGTTTACTGAGCCAGTATTATTTTTCAGCGCCGGGCTTTAAAAAAATCCCGTAGCAGTTCGGCGCATTCGCTTTCCAGTATACCGCCATCCCAGCTAATACGATGATTCAAAAAAGGCGCATCGGTCAGGCTCAAAGCATTGCACACCGCGCCGCGTTTGGGGTCGTAAGCGCCGAACACCAGCCGTTTAATCCGTGCATGGCTGATGGCACCAAGACACATCACGCAAGGTTCCAGCGTTACGTATAAAGTGGCGTCGGTGAGCCGGTAGTTTTTAACATGGCTGCCCGCGCCGCGCAGAGCCACTATTTCAGCATGGGCGGTCGGGTCGTGGCTGATAATCGGCACATTCCAGCCTTCGGCGATACAGCGGTTATCTTTGACTACGATTGCGCCGACCGGCACTTCGCCCTGCTGCTCGGCCCGCTCTGCCAATCTAATCGCATGGCGCATCCAGGCTTCATCGCTGCTCGGGTTTATTCCCATTCAATCGTTGCCGGCGGTTTACCGCTGATGTCGTAAGCGACGCGGGAAATGCCGGGCACTTCGTTGATGATGCGCCGCGAAATCAAGTCCAGAAAATCGTAGGGCAAATGCGCCCAGCGCGCGGTCATGAAATCGATGGTTTCGACTGCGCGGATTGCGATTACGTAATCGTAGCGGCGGCCATCACCCATCACGCCGACCGACTTCACCGGCAAAAACACCGCAAACGCCTGGCTGACTTTGTCGTACAAGTCATGGCGATACAGCTCTTCGATAAAAATCGCATCGGCTTGACGCAATAAATCGGCAAATTCTTTTTTCACTTCGCCCAAAATCCGCACGCCCAAACCGGGGCCGGGGAAGGGGTGGCGATAGACCATATCGGCAGGTAGGCCGAGTTCGACGCCCAGTTTCCTGACTTCGTCCTTAAACAGCTCGCGCAATGGCTCGACCAGTTTCAGCAGCATATTTTCCGGCAAGCCGCCGACATTGTGGTGCGATTTGATCAAATGCGCCTTGCCGCTTTTGGAGCCTGCCGATTCGATCACATCGGGATAAATCGTGCCTTGCGCCAGCCATTTGGCGTCGGTGATTTTCGCGGCTTCTTCATCGAAGATTTCAATGAACAGACCGCCGATGATTTTGCGTTTTTGTTCCGGGTCGGTGATGCCGCTCAAGGCGTCCAAATAGCGTTGTTCGGCATTGACGCGGATCACTTTGACGCCCATGTGTTCGGCAAAGGTCGCCATCACCTGATCGCCTTCGCGCAAACGCAGCAAGCCGGTGTCGACGAAAACGCAGGTCAACTGGTCTTTAATCGCCTTGTGCAATAACGCGGCAACCACTGACGAATCGACGCCGCCGGACAAGCCCAGCACCACATGATCGCTGCCGACGGTTTTGCGCACCACTTCGATGCTGTCTTCGATGATATTGCTTGATGTCCACAGCGCTTCGCAGCCGCAAATGTCCAGCACAAAACGCGACAATATCCGCCCGCCTTGTTTGGTGTGGGTGACTTCGGGATGAAACTGCAAGCCGTAAAAGCCCTGGTCTTCGTTGGCGATACCGGCAATCGGCGCGCCATCGGAGCTGGCAATCAGCGAAAACCCGGCCGGCAAATCGACCACGCGGTCGCCGTGGCTCATCCAGACATCGAGCAGGCCAAAGCCTTCCGGTGATAAATGATCTTCGATGCCTTTCAGCAATTTGGAATGGCCGCGCGCCCGAATTTGCGCGTAGCCGAACTCGCGGTGATCGGAACTTTCAACCTTGCCGCCCAGCTGCTCGGTCATGGTTTGCAGGCCGTAGCAAATGCCCAGCACCGGCACGCCCAGTTCAAACACAATCTGCGGCGCCCGTGGCGTATCGCCGCTGGTCACCGTTTCCGGGCCGCCGGAAAGAATAATGCCGTTGGGCGCGAATTTTTCGACTTGTTCGGCGTCGCATTCGCAGGAAAAAATTTCGCAATAAACGCCGATTTCGCGGATACGCCGCGCGATCAATTGGGTGTATTGTGAGCCGAAATCCAGGATCAGGATTTTGTGATGATGAATGTTGCTGAGGGGTTGGTTCACTGTGTCACTCTTTAAAAAATAAAGGTAAAGGGGATGTGTTATTGCCACGGATAAAATCGTTCCCACGCTCCAGCGTGGGAATGCAGTCATGGACGCTCCGCGTCCTGTACCGCAGTAGTAATTATTCTCGCCCCAAACAAGCTACTCCCTGTTTCGCAACGCTGGAGCGCTCATCGTTATACATAAGTTGTGGGAGCGGCCACCCGGCCGCGAATAGTGCGCGATTGTTCGCGGCCGGGTGGCCGCTCCCACAAATTTCATCTATTTT
>JAUYMY010000019.1 GCA_030699385.1 Methylobacter sp. | reverse complement strand
GCCAGTTTAAAGAAGACTTGTCTAAAACATAAGATTTCGTTTTGGCATTACCTCAAAGATAGGCTGCTCGGTGAAAACAATATTCCACCTTTATCCGATTTAATTCGGGCTGCGGCTACCTGTGGGTAATGAGAAGTTACTTCATCACCTAGCAAGGCTCTGGAACCATAGAGTTTTTCCTGGTCGGCGGTCAGTAGTTGCGAACGGGCCAGTTCATTTAAATAAACCCGTGTTGCATCCATGCTCTTATCGTGTTGTGCATCAATAATGACGGATTCGTCAGTCTCTAAATTAAGGGCAGAATGTGTTTGAGGGTCATCGTCAAAAGACAAGTGCTCATTGAATACACACACATTATCATCTAATAATTCAACTAATTCTGCTTTCATGACTAACCTCTACAAGAGTCGACCTATGTCGAAAGGGTGTTATTTATTTTCCCGGTAAAATATTTAGCGGATTTACCGGTTTGCCGTTTTTTCTGATTTCAAAATACAGCGACGGCTTTTTGGGGCTGACTTGGCCCACTTTCGCAATAATGTCGCCTTTTTTTACTGAATGGCCTTCAGCGGTCAGCAGTTCGCTGTTATTGGCATAGGCACTTAAATACACGTCGTTGTGTTTGATAATAAGCAAATTGCCGTAACCGATTAGACCTTGCCCGCTATAAACGACTTTGCCGGCTTCAGCGGCGTGTACGTCTTGGCCTATTTTTCCCGCTATTTCAATGCCTTTACTATCGGCCTTGGAAAAAGATTTTAAAATTTTTCCTTTGAGTGGCCATTGAAAGTTTAACTTTAACATAGTTTCGTTATCAATTGAAATAACTGATTTTTTTTCTGCCAAGCTGCTTGGTTTTTCGGTGATATTGTTAATCGGCACGGCTTTATTTGGTGGGCTGTCAGCGGAAGTGGCCTTATTATCGAATGAAATATTATCTTCTTTCTGTGAGGCAATTCTAGTTGTTGGTACGATAACTGCTTTTGGTTTTATATCACTGACGATTTTTGGTTTTGTGTCGGCGAAAGCTCTATTTTTTGCATTACTAGGGCGGGGCAGGGGTGTTGTGTTGGGCTTGTTTGGATCTGAGAGCCGTATTTTTTGGCCTATTTCTATCCGGTAAGGCGGCGGGATTTGGTTCCATTGTGCTAACTGCCGGTAATCGAGGTTAAATAGCCGGCTTATGGCATATAAGGTGTCGCCTCTTTTTACCGAATGATAGACCGTGTTGTCGGGTTGCGTGGGTGGATAATAAACGCTGGCCGGAGGCGGCGGCTGTATCGGCTGTTCCGCACAGCCGCTTAATAAAGTAAATAATACGGCTGCAAAAATAAGCGTTAGATGAGAGGCTGTCATGGCAAATTACGGGTCTAATAAAATTTTTTTGGCCAGGTTTATCTTCATTGCTAAATAATTCGAGCCGCCGCGATCCGGGTGCATTTTTTGCATCAACTGACGGTGTGCGGCGATGATTTCAGCTTGTGATGCGCCTGCTTTTAAGCCGAGGACGGCGTATGCTTCTTCGATAGACATCTTGCCCGGCGCGGTGCCGGTTTGGTTGTTAGGTTGTGACGAACCTTGTTTTTTGGCATTAAAGTCCAGCCATAAGCGTTGCAGATAGGGCGCATAGCGTAATAATGTCGGCATCAATCGCAGCATGAATGCAACCATCAGCCCCAGCAAAGCAAACAGCCAGTTCAAGCGCCCGGTTGCGGCTAAATAAAGCAGCAGCAAGGCAGTCACGCCAAAGCCCAGCATTTTCAGGTAACGGGCCAAGACAGCGGGTGATGCGGTCAAAAATCGACGCAGTCCAAAAAACGCAATGACGATCAATAATAAAATCAGATAGACTCGAATCAATGGAGCTCCTGTATTGTAAGGCTGTGCTTAGGGCGGCTGCCCGCATGCACATAGTGTTCGGGGCAATAATACCTTAAAATATGACCTCTTATGATAACAATCTAATAGTTTGCTTAATATGCAAAATACTCAAAGTTCCATTCCGGTTTTAGGTTTTGTTGCGGCCAGCGGAACCGGAAAAACCACATTATTGAGCCAATTAATCCCGCTGTTAAAACAGCGCGGCTTGCGTGTCGGCTTGATTAAACATAGCCACCATGATTTTGACATCGATCAGCCGGGAAAAGACAGTTTTCGTCTGCGCCAAGCCGGCGCTTCCCCTGTGCTGCTGGTGTCTCAATATCGGCGGGCGATGATTACCGAATTTACCCCGGCGGAAGAACCGCGTTTGGCAGACCAGTTGAAGCAATTTAACCAAGCTGAGCTGGATCTGATTTTGGTCGAAGGCTTTAGGGCAGAACGCTTTCCCAAGATTGAATTGCACCGCGCCGAGTTGGAGCAACCGCTGCTTTATCCGGGCGACCCGGATATTATCGCCATTGCCACCGATGTGGCGCTGGAAACACCGGACTATTTGGCTCAACTGGAGCTTAACAAGCCCGAAACGATTGCCGCATTTATTTTTGACCGTAGGGTGAGTAAATTATGATTGATGTCTGTAGTCAAGAATCAAGCCCTTTGTTGTCTGTCGATGAAGCCTTGGCGAGAATAAAAGCTGCCGTACAACCGCTTGGCGACAGCGAAAATTTGCTGTTAACCGCCGCCTTGGGTCGTGTGCTGGCGACGCCGGTTAATGCGCCGATTAATATTCCGCATGACCGCAATGCGGCGATGGATGGCTATGCTTTTGCCGGCCGCGATTGCGTTGAAGGGCAGGTGTTTACGCTGAAGCTGATAGGGACTTCCTGGGCGGGTCGGCCTTTTCAAGGCCAGATGCAACCGGGTCAGTGTGTCAGGATTTTTACCGGCGCGGTGGTTCCTGAGCAAGCCGATTCTGTCATCATGCAGGAACAGGTGCAGGTTTTGGGGCAATCGGTGCGGTTTCCGGCTGACACGCTTACACAGAAAAATATCAGGCAAGTCGGCGAAGATGTTAAGCAGGGGGATTGTTTAATCGCCCCACCTAAAAAATTGACGGCGGTTGATTTGGGTTTGCTGGCTTCGGCCGGAGTGACCCAAGTGACGGTGCTGCGGCCGGTAAAAATCGCTTATTTTTCCACCGGCGATGAATTGACCGCTGTGGGTAAGTCGCTGGAACCCGGAAAAATATACGACAGCAACCGCGTCATGTTGAGCGCATTGTTGGCTGATCCGGGTTACAACATCGTCGATTTTGGCATTATCGCCGACGATAAACAGTTGTTGCAGGAAAGCCTGCTTGAAGCCGCGCAGCATTATGATGTCATTATCACCACCGGCGGCGCTTCGGTCGGGGAGGCTGATTATGTCCAAGAAATCCTGCACAACTGCGGCGAAGTCGATTTTTGGAAAATCGCGATAAAACCCGGAAAACCGCTGGCTTTTGGCACAATAGGCGGCTGTTATTTCTTCGGCTTGCCCGGCAATCCGGTGGCCGTTGTCGTCACTTTTCAGCAAATTGTGCTGCCTGCGCTCAGGCAACTGTCCGGCATTGCGCCCACCAAGCCCTTAACATTGACGGCTACTTGCGCTTGCTCGTTAAAAAAATCTCCCGGACGCCAGGAATATCAGCGCGGTATTCTTAGCCAAGATGAATACGGCGAGTTTTTTGTTGTTTCAGCGGGACGGCAAGGCTCGAATATCCTCAGTTCCATGAGCCAGAGCAATTGTTATATTGTGTTGCCGACCACCTGCAACGGCGTACGGGCAGGCGATAGCGTTACGGTTCAGCCATTTTGTTTGTTGATAGAGTAGGGCGCCGTATTGCAACAACAAGCCGTCCGGTTTTTTCTGGCGCAGGTATAATCGCTAAAACACCATTAAAGGAGTTATTGTCATGCAATCATTTACTTCGCCTGCACCGACGTTAGACGATATTTTGCGTTTATTTCAAGAAACTGACCGCATTATTAAAGAAAGTCAGAAGGAATCTGAGCGTAAAGCTCAAGAGAATGAACGTAAATCTCAAGAGAATGAGCGTTTGTTCAAGGAAAAACAGCAAGAAACTGAGCGTTTGTTTAAGGAAAAACAGCAAGAAACTGAACGTATTATTAAAGAAAGCCGACAAGAAACTGACCGGAAATTCGAAGAAATGACCATCGCCATTAAAGCCGTCAACAGCAGCATCGGTAAGTTGGGTAATCGTTTAGGCGAATTTGTCGAGGAAGCCGTGCGTCCTTCGGCGGTGCGCTTATTCCGGGAGGTCGGCATTGATGTGCATGAGGTGCAGCAAAACATAATAGCCCAACGCAATGGCGAAAGTATGGAATTGGATCTGTTGGTCGTCAATGATAACGATGCCGTGGCTATTGAGTGTAAAAGCAATTTAAGCGTTGATGATGTTAATGAACATTTAGCCCGCCTGGATAAAATCAAACGCGTGTTGCCGCGTTATAAAGATAACCGCATCTTAGGCGCGGTGGCAGGCATGGTGATTCCTGAGCAGGTGGCTCAGTATGCGATACGCAAAGGCTTATATGTGATTGGCCAAAATGGCGATCATTTGGAATTACGTAATACCTCTGTATTTGTAGCAAAAGCCTGGTAATCCGTTTATTGTTGGGCACAAATTTTATCGTTTTTTTCTTATTTCTGAGTAAATCCCCATGCGCAAAACGCTGATCAAACAGCCCACTGAGAACGATCCATTCCCTGAACTGAATTGCCTCGATTTGGAGGCGTTGGCTCAAATAGAATTCACTTCGGAGTGCCCGAAACATCCGGTCGAATCGGCCTTGTTACTAACGGGTTTGCCTAGCGATGGTTGGCAGGCGGCAACTGCTGGCGAGCAAACTCTACGCGTTATTTTCGATGATCCCCGTACTATCGAGCATATCGTGCTGATTTTCGATGAACAGCAGCAATCGCGCACCCAGCAGTTTGTGCTGCGTTGGCTGATGGATAAAGACAGCGCTTACCGGGAAATTGTGCGCCAACAATACCATTTTAGTCCGCCTAATACCACGCGTGAAATTGAACATTACACAGTTAATCTCAAGCAATTAAAGGCGCTTGAATTAACAATAATTCCCAATATTAGCGGCGGTGAAGTCTGCGCCACACTTAAACAGTTGCGTCTTGCTTAAATGCCGATTCTAATAGCCACGGCTGCACCGTTGTGTGTGGCGGCTAGATAATAAAAAAATTGCGTGAGCTCTTGAGCTCATGCCAAATCAACTAAAAAAAAGGGGGAGGAAATTATGATGTTTCCAACATCTGCATCTGTGATTATCGCTTTATTGATGGGCATTACCGGCGGCGCGTTCGTCTTTTATGAATTGCGGCGTGTGCTGAGTTATGACCCGGGCAATGAAACGATGCAAGCGATTGCCAAGGCCATTCAAGAAGGATCGGCGGCGTTTTTGTCGCGCGAATATCGGGTCATAGCGATTTTTGTGGTCATTGTCGCGACAGTGATTGCTACGTTTTTACATTGGCAGACGGCGCTGTGTTTTGTCGTCGGCGCCATTGCTTCGGCAGGCGCGGGTTACCTGGGCATGTATGTGGCGGTTCGCGCCAACGTCAGAACGGCGGCAGCGGCGGGGCGCAATTTGCACGAAGGCTTGCGCGTTGCTTTTGGCAGCGGTTCGATTATGGGCATGGCGGTGGTCAGTTTCAGTTTGATCGGCATGACAGTGCTGTTTTTGGTCTTTAACGGCAACCCGAATCAGTTGATTTATATTACCGGTTTCGGTTTTGGCGCTAGCAGCATTGCCTTGTTTGCCAGAGTCGGCGGCGGCATTTACACCAAAGCCGCCGATGTTGGCGCTGATTTGGTGGGCAAGGTCGAACAAGGCATTCCCGAGGACGATCCGCGTAATCCTGCGGTTATTGCCGATAATGTCGGCGATAACGTCGGCGATGTTGCCGGTATGGGCGCCGATTTGTTTGAAAGTTACAGCGGCTCGATTATTGCCGCAGCGACCTTGGGTGCGGTACTGGGCGAAAAATCCGGCGCTTTTATCGGTTTGCCGTTTCTGGTTGCCGCAGTCGGTATCATTGCCAGCCTTTTTGGCATTTATATGGTGACAGGTAGAGAATTGCCGAAAGGCGTTGACGGGTCTATCACTGCCAAGATCTCACGTTTTATCGGGCAATATCTGATAAAAATTGATGAAAATGCCAGTTTGGATGATTTGTTGAAAGTCTTGCGCCGTTCTGTTTGGGGTGCTTCGGCGATTATTTTGGTGCTGTCTTTGTTTGCCATATTGCTGTCCGGCGTCAGTTTCAATTATTGGCTGGTCATTTTGGTAGGGCTGATCGCCGGTAATGCCATTGCTTACGTCACCGAATATTACACCTCGTACACCGAAAAACCGACACAAGCCATTGCCCATGCTACTCAAACAGGCGCAGCAACGACCATTATCCAAGGTTTGGCGGTCGGCATGATGAGCACGGTATTCCCGGTGTTAATCGTCGCGGCGGCTATTTTGTTGAGTATCTGGCTGGGGCATAAAGCGGATGGCAGCATGGCTGCCGGGCTTTATGCCGTGGCCTTGGCCGGCGTGGGTATGCTCAGCACCTTGGGCGTTACTTTGGCGACTGATGCTTATGGCCCGGTTGCCGACAATGCCGGCGGCATTGCCGAAATGAGTCATCTGCCTGCCGATGTGCGTCAACGCACTGATGCGCTGGATAGCTTGGGCAACACCACTGCGGCTACCGGCAAAGGTTTCGCTATTGGTTCGGCGGTGTTAACCGCATTGGCTTTGTTAGCGGCTTACGTGACGGCGGCAAAAATTGATAATATGAACATTCTGGGCGCGACCATGTTGCCGGGTATCCTGATTGGCGCGATGATGCCGTATTTGTTTTCTGCGCTGACCATGATGGCAGTGGGTAAAGCGGCTCATCAGATTGTGGTCGAAGTGCGCCGTCAATTCCGCGAAATTCCGGGCTTAATGGATGGCACAGGACAGCCGGATTATGCAGCTTGCGTCGGTATCAGCACCGAAAGCGCGTTGCGCGAAATGATCTTGCCGGGTGCTTTGGCTGTGGTTGTGCCGTTGGTGGTTGGTCATGTTTTGGGTAAAGAAGCGCTCGCCGGTATGCTGGTCGGCACCATGTCGTCCGGTTTCTTGCTGGCGGTGATGATGGCGAATGCCGGCGGCGCCTGGGACAATGCGAAAAAATGGATTGAAACCGGGCAATATGGCGGCAAAGGTTCCGACTCGCATAAAGCGGCAGTGGTCGGCGATACCGTCGGCGATCCGTTTAAAGATACCAGCGGCCCGTCGTTGAACATCCTGATCAAGCTGATGACTATTGTGAGCCTGGTTTTTGCCAGCTCATTTGGTTCAGGCTGGTTTAGTTTTTAACAAGCAGTAACTAATTAGCCACGAAAAACACGAAATTTTCGTGGCTTTCGTGGACTCTATTTTTCTACAGCTCAAGATCATTAGGGAATATTATTTCTTGGAAATCGCCTTAAATGAAACTTGATTGTTATTTGGAGGATTCCCACACATGATCACCCTGCGCCTGATTTGTTTATTCACCGCGTTGTTTGCCGCACTGTCGCCGACTTCTGCCGCAGCCAAGCCGGACACGCATATTTCCGTCATTGTGTCCTTGGTCGACAACGTATCACAAGGCATCGTGCCGGTTCCCGCGCACATTGGCAATGGTGATGATCCGCGTACTAATCTTTATTGGGGCGCGCTTTACGGTGTAAAAACATTTTTGAGCAAGGCCGATGGTTGGCAAAAATTGGGTTGCGAAAAAAATATTAGTGACACTATATTGGAACGCTGCCAATTTGCTTGGAAAGATAAACTTACAGTGACTGCCGATGCTTATCGCGGCAGCCGGATTGATCAGGCGATGCTTGATTTTATGCAGCAAGCAGCCACTCCGCCCAATGCGTTAAACCATGAAATGGTGGTGTTTATCGGTCATGATGGCTTGATGGACAAGCAAAACCAAGCCCTCGTAGAACGTTTTTCAAAACATGCCGGACACACTAAACAAGCGGTTGTTTTGGCCTGCATGAGCGAGGAATTTTTCTCGGGACATTTGCAGGCAGCAGGTTCAAAACCGGTAGTCACCACGTTTAGCCGGATGGCACCGGAAGCCTATGTCTTGGAAGCCATTGCCCGTGGTTTTGCAAACCAAGCGAGTGAGGCGGAATTGCGTAGTTCTGCCGGTACCGCTTATGCCAAATATCAGGGTATCTCGGACAGCGCGGGGAAATCGATTTTTGGTGCAAAAAATTAAAAAGCTTTACTTGTCCTGCATCGAATGGATGCCGTCCCAGTTTTCAGGCGCATTTTGTTGTAAATAGTCACAGCGTTTTAACATCATGCGACTGGGCGCGTCGGCGTTCAAGCTTGAGAAAATGCGCGTCGCCTGGCTAAAATCAGCGGCTCTGTACAAGCTCAATGCCTGTTGATAACGATTTATTTTTTCCAGCAGCGCATCATCGGCTTCGTCAAGTGTGCCGATTAATTCATAAATAATTTCACCGCTTGCCCGACCTTTAACCCGCACGGTGTCGAGTTCTCTGATCACAAAGCCGCTGATTTCAGTCGCGGTTTGCCGGTCGATCATAATCTCTGTGCCATAGTGTTTATTTAAGCCCTCCAGACGCGAGCTGTAATTGACTTTATCGCCGATACAAGTGTAACTGCGCGCCTGTTCCGAGCCAATATTGCCGACAATCATGGCGCCGGTGGCGATACCGATGCGGACATTAATTTCCGGGGCGCCGTTAGCAATCCACTCAGGGCGCAATTGTCGCAACCTTTTTTGCATGGCTAATGCCGTCCGGCACGCGCTAATGGCATGGTTGCCATCGCATAATTGCGGACTCCAAAATGCCATAATGGCATCGCCGATAAACTTATCCAGAATGCCGTGTTCCCGGCTAATTTCTAACGTCATCGCCGATAAATAGTCATTGAGGACAGTGATTAACGCTTCGGCGGGCAGTTTTTCACTGAAGTTGGTAAACCCGGCAATGTCGCTGAATAATACGGATTGTTCTTTTCGCTCGCCGCCCAGCCTTAATTTATCCGGCTGACTGAGTAATTCGCTGACGATGGCGGGATCGACGTATTTATTGAAAGTGCTGCGAATCAGTTCTTTTTCTTGTAAATCACCGGCCATCACATTAAAAGCACCGGCTAATTGTCCGACTTCGTCTGCATTTTGATAATCAATGCGATGCTGATAGTTGCCGTTTTTTATTTCCAAAGTGCCTTGGGTGATTAAGCGTAACGGCCGCGTGATGCGTTGTGAAATCAGCATGAACAGTAATGCGCCAACCAATAAAATACCGCTGCCGATCAGCAAAACCTGTTGTTGCAATTGCTTGAAAGTCAGTAGTGCCTGATCCAGATTAGCGCTCAGCAGATAGCCTGACTGGGTATTTTGCGGCTCGAATAGCGCTTGTTTGGCGATATAGCGCTGATTATTCCAGCTGAACAGGCCTTTTTCGCTAATGTCGGCTTGATGGCTGAAGATGGCCGCAGCCATTTCTGCATCGGTATTTTTGGCAACCACTTGCTTGTTATTGAAAAATACCGCTTGCAGCGCATTCTTTTGAGTTAATAATTTAGCTATCCAGGCATCATTGATTTGATTGCACACGATGATTAAACCTACGGCGTAATCATCGTTCAGGTTTTCTTTTAACGGAATAAAATGACTGCTGTATAGGCCTTTATCTAAGCTGACCATTTTGGAGGACATCAGGCCCGAATCTAAACTGCTTTGGACGTTGAAGCTTGACAGGTTGCGCTCTAGCGGCGGTTTTTGCTGGTCGTTTAATGAATATACAGCCCGAATAGTGGGTTCATCGTTGAGCATAAAGACAAAATCAGCTCCGGTATCTTTGCCGATTTCTTCAACAAACGGATAAAAATTATCTTTTATTTGTGCTAAAAAAGAGCGAAACTTTTGATCGGCGGTGATAACCTGCGTGAGCGTCTGAATTTGTTTTTGCTCGATGTCCAAATCATGTTGAAATTGCACTTGAGCGGCGTCCAAATCAGCAATAATGCGTGTGATTTCATGCTGTTCTGCCTGCGTATCAATTAAATAAAGAGTGGTGCATAATAAACCGGTGACTGAAATAAAGAAGGTAATGAATATCTTTTTATTAAGGTTCATAAGAGTTTCTTTAATGAGTTTAAGATTAACGTGTGTTTTTGTGGGGTTCGCAATTCCCCTTTCAATCTATGCACTTTTGCGTTTTTACAAAAAGGAATAACATCATGCACTTTATACGTCAAATTTATGATGATTTGCCCGACTTTATTCCCATTCCTGCCGAATTGAAGCATAGCAAGGCCGAAGTTATTATTTTGCCATTAGAACCCCAAGCCACTAGGAACGAGTCTGGTTTTAAAGCCATGTTAGTCGAATTAGCGGCTATTAATGAGCTAGAGCCTGTTCAAATGGAGTGTCCTAATCGAGATGATAGAATAAATCCATTTTTGAATGAGGATTTATGAGCTTTCTCTGTGATACCAATATTATCAGCGAAATCATGAAACCTAAGCCTTGTTTGTCCGTGCAGTTATGGTTTGCTGAGCAGGATAGTCTTTGTTTGAGTACAATTTCAGTAGAAGAGATTATTTTTGGATTGGAAGCAAAGCAAGCGGTTAAAAAGTTGGCATGGTTTAAAAAAACTATTAAATCAGTCTTGTGACGTGTTGCCAGTTAGTTGTGAAATCGCTAATTATTGCGGAAAAGTAAGAGCAGAGTTGCGATGTCGTGGTATTGCTCGCAGTCAGGCGGATGGTTTGATTGCGGCAACTGCCTATATTCATAGCAAAGTGCTGGTAACTCGTAATGTTAAAGATTTTACAGAAACCAATATAAGAATCTTGAACCCTTTTGACAATCAAAGCTAGATATTACCCGTGTTGGATTACGTTTTCTGCCAATATACAATTCCCATTAAACTGAAACCACCGAAATAAATACATTAAGATGAAAAAAACTTTATTGACTGGTTTGATTTATTTCTTAGCCTTGCCACCGCTTGCAGCGCAATCTATTGCCGGACATATTGAGGCGCCTGCAGCGGTTAAACAGGTGATTGTTTATCTGGAGGCAGAAAATACCAGCCGGCCTAATCAGGCTCAAAAAATACAAGTGGTCGCACAAAAAGACACTGAGTTTCATGGGCCGCTAACGGTTATCACCGCCGGGGATACCGTGCAATGGAGCAATGATGAAAGCAAGGAAATAGACCATAACATTTTTTCATTAAGTCCATTGACCAGCTTTGATTTAGGTTTGGGTGAAAAAGGCTCCAAACTGGAACAGGTCTTTAAAAACACAGGGATTATTAATTATTACTGCTCGGTGCATAAGAATATGGAAGGCAAGGTTATCGTTTTGCCTAATCGTCATTATCAGGTTTTAGACCGCCCCGGCGATTTTTTAATCGACAATGTACCGGAAGGTCATTGGACTTTACATGCCGTTGTTTTGCATTTGCGTTATAAGGCCGAACCAATCAAGTTGGCCGTTGGTAAAACCGCTGTTAACAACCTGACGTTAAAAATTGTAAAAAAATGAACTATTTATTGTTATTGACTGTCCTTATTGTTTCCGCCTGTGCTCATGCGCCTCAGGTTATGCCCGGAAAAGGCGCGGTGTACGGCGTGTTGTCCGCTGATTCCCATTCTGAGTTTAACCGAAAGCTGGAAAACGATACCGGTTCCAATTCCATGTACGGCGAAATGAAGGCGACCGGGGTTAAATATAACAATGATATGGTCAATTACGCCAAACTGGATGAACTTTATGTCGGCCTCATTCAAGCGAACTTGACGCCCCAGCAACATCAATTGACCGCGACTGCTGGCGGAATGTCGTTAAAATCCATTGCTTTAGCCGTAGGCGACACCCTGCAACTGCGCAATAACACCCCGCAAAGCCAACATTTTTTCGTGGCTGAAAGTCCGTCAACAGGCGACAAAATTCAAACATTCCCCAGTTTGGCGGCGGGCGCTGTAGCGAGCTATAAAATTGAGCTGGAGGGCGATTTGGAGCTGTTGTCAGAAGATAATGACGCGTTAAAAACGGTCTTATTCGCCCAAAAAAACATGCTGACAAAACGGGTGGCGAGTGGCGATAATTATCAATTTGAGTATCTTGAGCCCGGAAGTTATCCGCTGATTTTTTGGTATTGGCGTTTAGGGAAAATTCAACAAACCGTTCAAATACAAGCGGAACAAAACACCCGAGTTGATAAAACGTTAACGGTGGATAATGTCATCCATCAGTAAGCTTAACTGGTCTGCTATAAGCTTAAAAAACGCAGCATTTATCGGTTGCGTTTTTTAATTCCCTTTCGTGATTATAATTATCGCGGTTTTTAATCTATAATTTTTCAACTTACAAGTTGCCACCTGCGGTCGGCGGCTAATATTATCCCTGAAATAGATTTGGCATGGCCGTCGCCAGATGCGTATTTTAGGTTGTCCAATTAGAGATCTGTTTTTAAATGACCAAAGTTAAGTTCGCGTTACTTGTTTTAAATGTTTTATGGCTGTTTGCTTTATCTGAAGTTAGCTATGGTGCGCGGCATACCGCTATTATTATCGATGCCGATAACGGCAATATCTTGCATGAAGTCGATGCCACTCAGTCATGGTATCCGGCTTCGCTGACCAAATTGATGACGTTGTATATGACCTTTGACGCGCTTAGATCAGGTCGAATTAGTCTTTATGACAGCTTAATCGCATCCACTCATGCGTCACAACAACCGAATAGTAAACTGGGCTTAAGACGCGGCGAGCGCTTAACCGTCGAGGATGCGATTTTGGCGATTATTACCCGCTCTGCCAATGATGCGTCTGTGGTGCTGGCCGAACATCTGGGTAATACGGAGAGTAATTTTGCGGCCAATATGACGGCAAAAGCGCATTCATTGGGCATGTACAACAGCCAATTTATGAATGCGACCGGTCTGCCTCATAATCTGCAAGTGACCACGTCCAGAGATATGGCGGTGCTGGCGTTAAAAACACGACACCATTTCCCCGAGTATTATCACTATTTTGCGGCGCACAGCTTTAATTACAAAGGCACGGAACTCCGCGGTATCAACAAGTTTACCGCCAATTATCCCGGCGCCGAAGGCATGAAAACCGGTTTTACCTGCGGTTCTGGCTTTAATCTGATCGGTGCGGCCCATCAAAATGGTCGGCATTTAATCGGCGTCGTCATGGGCGGCACCACCAGCCAAGAGCGTTATCAGTTGATGAGGCAAAAAATGG
Organism: Methylobacter sp.; assembly: GCA_030699385.1. GTDB lineage: Bacteria > Pseudomonadota > Gammaproteobacteria > Methylococcales > Methylomonadaceae > Methylobacter_A. The sequence goes on along the minus strand of JAUYMY010000019.1, from coordinate 58,165 downwards.
ATGCCAGTTTTGCTCAAGCCGATAATCCAACAAGAAATATTAATACGATGGCGATAAGATCAGCCGGTCTGCCACCCTACCAGCTAGATTGCGGTAATGGCGCGGTTGCGCAGCCACGGTCGGTTTCGACGCACATTAATAAGGCTATGCGTAAACAGACTGCTAGCGCTAAAAATAAGCACAAGTCCGTTAATAACAAGTCTTTAAAAAAGAGCGTTACCAAAACCAAGAGTAGCCATAAAAAACAGGTTAAAAGCACCAATTATCACAAGCCGAAAACCGTCATCAAGACCAGCAAGAAAACAAAGACTACACACAAAACCACAAAGTAAGGCGATTTCCGGGAAATAACATCCCTTAATGATCATGATATGTAAAAAATAAAGTCCACGAAAATCACGAAAATCACGAAAATTTCGTGTTTTTCGTGCCTTTCGTCGACAATTTTTGGTCTGGTCTGGTCTGGTCTGGTCTGGTCTGTTCTGTTCAGGAAATCTTATTTGCTCTTACGGATTCTAATAGTAGGATTTTTGCCGGTGTTTTGTCTTAAGGCGTTAATGACGCCAATGACTTTTTCATCGGCAATACAATTTCTAACGTAAATTTTATTATCAAAATAAACGCTTTCTAATTCCATGCCGATTTTTAATTGCAGCCATGAGATTTCAACGATAGGATTACTAATCGACGTGCTTTGCGATTCCGTCAGCAATCTGCTGTTCTTCCAGGATTTTTTGACGACTGGCTCTGCTTCCACGGGCGCTATGTCTATTTTAATCGCCTTAATGAAAGCATCGATAACCTCGGGATCGTAATAACTTTCCCGGCGTTCTATTAATTGGGCGATGGCGACTTTATCGGTCATGACTTCGCCGGTTATCGAGCCGTCAAGGTAACTGATATAGTCTCTGACCACACTGATAATACGCGAACCTAAGGGGATGTTTTTTCTCGCCAGTCCATCGGGAAAGCCCGAACCGTCATAGCGTTCGTATTGATGGCGGATTAGAACAGAGGCGGTTTTTAGCTGCGTCAAGCCATTTAACAGGAGTTCGCCTTCTACGGCGTGATTTAAATAACGGCTTTTGTCGAGCAGCGGTATTGAGTGATAGGGTTCTTTCAGCAGGGCATCCGGTAAGCTCATTTTGCCGATTTGTGTGAGCAAGCCGGCATAGAGAATGGCTTTTTTATCTTCGGCATTGACATTCAGTTCGCGCGCAACCAGCACCGCATTTTCAGCGATATATTTTGAATGTCCGCTTTTTATGCCGGGGCGCATTTCAATGATGCGCGAAAACGCCTTGATTGAGCTAACGTATTGATTGGTTAGGTCATCATGCGCCAGATTCAGTTCCTGCATGGCTTTTTTGAGTTGCTGGGTGCGTATTTCGACTTTTTCTTCCAGGCTTTCGTTGAGTTCTTTTAATTCCTCATTTTGCAGGCGAACAATGTTAGATAAACGATCGCGCTCTTCGCGCAGATGCTTTTGTTCGACGGCATTGCGCACTAATAATTTCAGTTCGTCATCATTCCAGGGTTTATTGCAATAATTGTAAATACGTCCTTTGTTGACCGCATCAATGGTGGATTGAAAGTCGGCATAGCCGGTCAACAAAATACGGACGGTTTCCGGCCATTGTGTGAACACTTCGGTTAAAAATTCCGCACCGTTCATTTCCGGCATACGCATGTCGGAAATAACCAGGTCAACGACAGTGTGCTGCAATATCTCCAAACCTTCGGCGCCACTGGCAGCGAACAGGGCATTGTAAGGTTCATTATGAAACAAACGGCGTAAGGCTTTCAGCACGTTGGCTTCATCGTCAACAAACAATAGAGTGACCGATTTGTTATCGCTGATGTCCGTTAATTCGGTGCTTAACATGGTAATTCCTGGTTTTTTTTGCTGTTAGGCGGGCTCTTGTATAGGGTCAATGACCGCTCCGGCGATGGGTAGAATGATACGAAATGTGCTGCCCTGACCGGGTTGGCTGGTCAGTTGTATGTCTCCTTGATGTTTTTTAATGATGGAATAGGAGACCGAAAGCCCTAAGCCGCTGCCTTCACCTATCGGTTTGGTGCTAAAGAAGGGGTCGAATATTTTGCTTTGATGCTCAATAGAAATGCCTTTACCGGTGTCGCTGATGTCTATCCAGACATGATCGTTTTCCGTCCCGGTGCGTAAGGTTATAATGCCATTTTTTTCAATAGCTTGTGCCGAATTAATCAGTAAATTCATAAATACTTGGTTAAGCTGCTGTGGTAAGCATCTGACTTTGGGTAAATCGCCAAAGTCTTTGATGATTTCTGCTTTGTATTTAACTTCGTTGTTAACGATATTGAGCGTCGATTCAATATCGGCATGTAAATCAGACCATTGCCATTCATCATCGTTACTGGGGTGAGAAAAATCCTTAAGATCTTGGATAATGTTCTTTACCCGTGTTGCGCCTTCGTGAGATTCTTCTAATAAATCAAGTACATCAGTCTTGAGAAAATCCAGGTCTATCTGTTTCTTAAAGGCTTTGATCTGTGCCAACGACTCAGACCCGTTAGCGGCCACTTCGGCCTTTTCATAAATGGCCACCAGCGCCAGTAAATTATCGACGTACTTTTTTAACGCCGTCAGGTTTGAATTGATATAGCTCATCGGGTTATTGATTTCATGCGCCACGCCGGCCGCTAATTGACCGATAGAGGCCATTTTTTCCGATTGCAGCAGATGCATTTGTGCTTCTTTTAGCTGGCTGTTCAGTAATAATTGCTGATTTTTTTCACGCTCCAACGTCTGGTTAATCTCGATAAGTTGTTGGGTGCGCTTTTTAACTTCCCTTTCTAACTGAACATTGCTGCGGGCCAGTACCGTTTCGGCTTGCTTTTGCGAGGTAATGTCCATGCCGCAGCCCATTAAGCCGGCAAAGCTGCCGTTTTTGCGTAGGCGCGGCACGGCGGTTTCATAAATCCAGGTGATTTTGCCGTCGGCGCTCAGCAGGCGGTATTCAATTTTGATTTTAGTGCGTTGTTTAGCGGCGCGTTTATAAGTTTGTCTGACCTTCTCTCTATCGTCGACATGAATGGCCTGTAGCCATTGTTCGCGGGTTAGTGTGTCGAATTGCAAGTTAAAAGTGGCGAACCAAAACTGATTACAAAAAATCGGCATCTCATTGGCGTTGGTAATCCAGATTAATGCGGAAATATTTTCGGCGAGCTCTTTAAAGCGGCTTTCGCTCTCGCGCAAAGCTGCGTACAGATTGCTCTGCATAATATCATTGTGTTCTTGTGGGTCGATGCTGATTTGTGCCGCATCAACTGCGTTAATAAAGCTGAGCGCCATTTTTTTATCGGTATTGAGAATGTGCTGATAAAGCCAGTTGACCAAATAACCGAGCAGATCGTGTGAAATGATTTCAGAAAGCGGGTGTATGCCGGCTTCAACTTCATCTTGAATGACGGTCATTTTTGTCACAAATTCTTGATGTACGGCTTTATGTGAGGCATAGAGTGTCGGATTGTAATGTGCCGCTTCCATCAACTGCTCTTCGTGCTGAAAGTGGTACACCGTATAATCGACCAGGTCATTGATAATAGTAATAATACTGTTGCGGTCAGCGCCGATGGCGATAGCGTCATCGAGTTGATTTGCCAAGTCGATAAGATGTCGATGTTGCCTGTCGATGGACTCTATGCCCAGCGCCAGTTGATTGCTCCACGTTAAAATAGCCATGTCGGTTACAGAGAATTTGAAAGCAGGGAGATTAAGCTAAGACCAGAAACAGGTCGGCAAAGCGGCAGCCGTTGTCGCAGCAATAGTGCGCCTGTTCAGTGCTTACATTGAGTAGGGTCAGTGCGGCACAAAGTGGCGTGTCTGCTTCCAGTGACGTGTTATCGGCTTGTTCGGCCTTTGTAATCAGTAGGTTGGCCGCGTAAATCAATAAGCTGAGTGATTTGACAGTATCCACGCCGGGCGGAGTGGTGTGTTGCTCGATAGCGGTTTGTATCGCGATGGGCAGATTCCAGTGTTGTGCGGCCCTACCGCCGGCGGCCATGTGATCAAAACCTAATAGCTGGCGTTCGTCTTCGCTATTAAATGGCGGCGATAGTTTAACCAGTTGACTGAACTCGTCTGGGAACAACAACACAATTACGATGACGCCGATGTCATGCAAGAGGCCGGCGGTAAAGGCTAGGTCGGCGTTCTCGTCGGCGTAAATCGCCAGATAGCGGGCGCACTCGGCAACCGCCATACTGTGATGCCAAAATGGGTTGCAATCAAAATCTTTGTGCCATGTCGGCAGCATTTTTAACAAGCAGATGCTGGTCAGCATGTCCCTTATCCGGTTAAAACCCAGCAAAATAATGGCTTCGCGTAGCGAGCCTATTTCTCTGGGCACTCCGTAAAAAGGCGAATTGACCACGCGCAAAATGCGCACCGTTATGGACGGGTCTTGGCTGATTTTATCGACCAGTGTGGTCAGATCTTGTTTGCCATTGAGTTGTTGCAGCGCGTCCATCAGCAACATCGGCATCGGTGGTAAATTGGCTAAATTTGCCAGTTTTTCGTTTAAAAGCGACATTTTAATGTTGAGTCAAGGGGGCATAAAATCATGATAGTGCCTTTTGATTGGCTCATATCGCCCATCATGCTGATGGATACATTGATAGAAACGCCTTCGCTTAAGCTGACAACGCCAAACTTAAGTTGTGCTAAATGATTGGAGCGAAGCTGTTGTAGCGCTTGTAAAAGTATCGCAGGTAAAACATCATTGGCGTTGAGTCCGATTAGATAGGAATTGGAGGGTTGGCGAAACAGGGTTTCAGCGCGGCGGTTGGAGGCGACGATCATATTCTGTTCATCAATGCCGATAATGCCTATCGGTAAATGCTCCAGAATTTCCTGGGAAATTTGCAAAACTTTAACGCCATGTAAAATTTCACGGGTTTTATCGATGACTTTTTGTTCAAGTGTTTGATTGAACCGGGATAGTTGTTCATTAACGGCCTGTAGCTCTTTCGTTAAACGCTCATTTTCTTTGGCTATTTCATAATATTGAAAGGCTTTGCGGACGTTATCGCGCAGCAAAGCATCATCCCACGGCTTGGTTAAAAATTTATAAATAGCGCCTTCGTTGATGGCGCTAGTGACCGATTCAAGCTCGGTATAACCTGACAAAACAATGCGCAAGGCCTTGGGGTACAGCTTTTTAACTTGATGTAAAAACTCAATGCCCGACATCTGGCTCATACGCTGGTCGGAAATGATCACGCCGACATCGTGTTGCGCCAATAAGGCAAATCCCTCTTCGCCGCTGTTGGCGGTCAGAATGGTATAGTCATCAGGTCTGAACGTGCGCTTAAGCGCGTGCAGTACGTTGATTTCATCATCCACCAACAGCAAGATACGTGGGTTAGGTTTTGCTTGTGTCATAAGTTTTTTTCATAGCGTTAGTTAACGCCCATTGTCGTGGTTTATTTACATGGCTGGCGCGATCAGAAGTGTTAAACGGTTAAACTAGAGCGTCTTGGATGATATGGCAAGCCACTAGGCATCGCAATCCTTTTTTCAAGGCTCTGCAAGCGATTATCCAAATGAAACGCATTTTTTTCAACGATTACAATATTATAAAGCTGATGAAAAAACATCTTAAGGCGCATTACACTGTCTAGTTCGACAAATCACTACACGCTCCAGCCAATAGGGCTTATCGTTTTCCTGATTAAACGCCATTATAGTTTTCATTTGTGGTCTTATTTCGTGTCAAAATAGGCATTTTTCTTATTCATGTATTAAATCGAGAACTGAAGTCTTTATGAAAATAGCTATTTTATCCCGTAACCCCAAATTGTATTCGACTTCCCGGCTGGTTAAAGCCGCCGAAGCCAGAGGGCATAAGGTGCGGGTGCTGGATGTGTTGCGTTGCTATATGAACATTACCTCGCACAACCCGTCTATCCATTATCGCGGTGAAGACTTAACGGAATTTGATGCGGTTATTCCCAGAATTGGCGCGTCAGTCACATTCTACGGAACGGCGGTATTAAGGCAGTTTGAAATGATGAATGTGTTGCCGTTGAACGAGTCGGTCGCCATCTCGCGCTCACGCGATAAATTAAGATCTATTCAATTGCTGGCCAGAAAAGGCATTGGCTTGCCGGTGACCGGCTTTGCTAATAATCCGGATGATATTGAAGATCTAATCGCCCAGGTCGGCGGCGCGCCATTGGTCATCAAATTACTGGAAGGAACGCAAGGCATTGGCGTGGTGCTGGCAGAAACCCATAATGCCGCAGAAAGTGTTATTCAAGCTTTTATGGGGCTTAAAGCCAATATCATGGTGCAGGAATTTATCAAGGAAGCCGGCGGCAGCGACATCCGCTGCTTTGTTGTCGGCGATAAAGTCGTGGCGGCGATGAAACGCCAAGCCTTGGCCGGCGAGTTTCGCTCCAATTTGCATCGCGGCGGTTCGGCAACATTAGTGCGGCTGACGCCGGAAGAGCGTTCTACAGCGGTACGGGCGGCCAAAATCATGGGCTTGAACGTCTGCGGCGTAGACATACTGCGCTCTAATCACGGCCCGGTCATTATGGAAGTTAATTCCTCGCCCGGATTACAAGGCATAGAAGCGGCCAGCGGCAAAGACATTGCCGATTTAATCATTCAGTTTATTGAAAAACGCTTTGATACACTGGAAATATCTAAAGACAAATCACCCACCAACACCAGCACTCGAACCCGTACACGCGGCAAAGGCTGATGGTTTAACATCAATTTAACGAGGCCAACAGCATGTCGGACTTTAAAAAATATCAGTGTTTGGAATGTGAGCATATTTATGATGAAGCTAAAGGCGATCCCGATAGCGGCATAGCGCCGGGTACGCGCTGGGCTGATATTCCAGAGAGCTGGGCGTGTCCGATATGCGGCGCGCCAAAAGATTTTTTTAAGTTGCTGGGAAATTAAGGCGCCTCATTTGACGCATTGGCGTTCAACGCTCGTTTTTTTCGATCTGGAGAATTAACAATGAATCTTGGCTGCACCTTTGCCTTATCCGGCTTGCTGGCGCTGTTGGTTTTTTGTCCATTGAGCGCATCGGCGGCCGAGAGCTGGAATTATCAGCAAGAAAAAGACCGCTTAAGCAATAAGACTTACAGCTTGGCTCGGTCACCGCTGCCGCCGCGCGGGCTTTATGACAATATTCGTCTGGAAGTGATCTGCAAAGACAACAGCTTGCAGCTTATCGTTGATGCCCAAAACCTACTCGCCTCGCAAGGCAGCCGCTTTGATGTCGAGTATCAAATCGACAAAAATGCACCGGTCATGATTCCGATGACTATTTTTAAGGACTCAAAGCGTCGAGGCTATAATGAAGACGATGCAAAACGTGTCATTGATGAAATGGTGGCAGGACAAGCCATTTTCATTCGTGTCACCACGCTGATACGCAAGGTTTTGTCAGCAAAAATTTCTCTGGATGGCGCGGCAGACTCGATTAAACAGGTCGTTAGCGATTGCGGCCTTGGCGCAGCTGATAACCCCGCCGCCGAACCGGCTTATAGCCTGGCCGAATTTGAACAGGAACTTAATAAACTCTCACCAGAACAGCAACAACACGTGCTGAGCAAAATAAAACACATCATGGATAGTCAAAAAACGGTACCGAAATTTTAGCCGATTCGGCATTTTTTACCCAAAATAGCAATATTACTGATGATTCGACTCCTTTATTTTAGCCAAGCCACCAATATAATATCTGACGAAGAAGTGCAAAATATCTTACAAGTGTCGCGACGGAATAATTCATCTACCGGTATGACCGGGGTTTTACTTTACGGCGGCGGCGTGTTTATGCAGGTGCTGGAAGGCCCTGAACAATCAGTGCTTAAAAAGTACGTGAAAATCATAGACGATAGAAGGCATACCAATTGCCAAATTATTCATATCACGCCGACAGACGAGAGAATCTTTGAAGGGTGGTCGATGGGGATGATTAAGTGCGAGCATCCTTTGGAATTTGAACACATACTGGATCTAAGAAATCAGCGCAAAGAAGTGGTGCGCGCCAAGGTGTTCACAGATGTCATGCATGACTTTCTTCAACGGCTCAAGGCCGGCTCGTAAGTTATTTAGCCGGGTGGTGTTACTCAGCTAGCGGGTGTAAGTCCAACCGTTGCCCGGTGAGAAGGGAAAACGTAGGCGAAGGTAAGTGCGTCCAAAAAAAACTCCCATTAGCTAGCCAACAGGGAAGCTCGGTTAGTGGGAGTCAATGCGGAATCTGAAGAAAGCCCTGAAAATCGTTTACCGTCATCGAAGTAGCATCAATCCTCGCATCCCAAACTACCGGGTGCAAAAGTGCAGTACATCTCCAGAGCGCGATACCGGCCGCTTTTAGCGCCTGTAGGTGCGTTTCATAGGCCGCATTCGGATCACGCCATCATTTTCCAAAACACATTACGGCGCGTAATAGTGCGCCGCCAAAAAAAAACTGCCCCGGCATAGTGCCCGGAATCGATACTTCTACAGCCGAATTTGCAAGCGGTTCAAAACAAAATAAAAGTGGCTTGATCATCAGTATTGATGGTTGCGTTCAAGTGATTATTGGGGCGGCAGCACGAGGTTGTTTTTCTGTTGATAGGTTGAGCGGCCAGTTTCATCAGGTATGGGTGCCGTCATGAAAAAAATTTCCAGCGAGTTGAAAAACGGCTGGTAATATAGTATAGGATTTAGCTAATTTTTCTAGCAACCTACAACTTAATGACTTATAGTCATGGCGACATTTTCATTAGAATTATCACGATAAAAATAATAATTAAGTTAAGTGATTCCACTTGGCTGGAAGAGGTAGATTATGCACGTTAAGTTCCCGTTTGATACATCCAAGCCGGTTGTCGGCGAGGCCAGCATTGATATTAACAAATCAATTCATGATGTTTTTGCCTATATTGGCGAGCATTTTTTTGATAACTATCCCAAATGGGCATTGGAAGTGGTCGAGTTTGAGCCCTTGGACGGTAAAGCTGTTGTTGTCGGCGCCAAAGCCAAACAAGTGCGCGAGGACAACGGTGCAAAAAATGAATCAATCTTTGAAATCATCGATTATCAGCCTTCGGTAAAGCTTATTTTTAAAGGCCTGACCGCGCCTTATCAACACAGCTATTTATTGGACAGCAACGAACAGCAACAACCGACACATTTGACCTTTCGTTTTGAGTTATTAGAACTTGAGGTTTTTATGCGGCCATTTCAAAAATTGATACGCTCGGCTATTGAAGAGGGTGCAGAAAATACGGTTGAAAATATTAAAAAACTAATTGCCCTTGAAAGCAATGAATAATAACTAGATTTATAAAATATATTAAGCAAGGAGTTTTAATTATGTCTTTTATTGTTGAAAAAGATAGCGGCCTTATTCCGCAGGTGTTGTCTGCCATTTTAGATGAATGTGTTAACGGCGTTACCTTAGCCGATCCGGATTTGGACGATGCGCCGATTGTTTATGCCAACAAAGCCTTTGAACGCTTAACCGGCTACAGTCAGGAAGATATTATTGGTCATAATTGCCGATTTCTTCAAGGCGATGACAGGGAACAGCCCGGACGCTATCAAATTATCGAGGCGATGAAAAACCATGAAGCGGTCGAAGTCACCTTACGCAATTATAAAAAAGATGGCACTTTATTTTTTAATCGCCTGAAAATAACGCCATTGTTGGATAGAAAAAAACGGGTTATTTATTATCTCGGTGTGCAGTACGATATAACCGAGCAAACTAACGCCAATAATGAAATTAAAGAATTAAACGCGTTATTAAAGGCCATGCCAAGCAAATAACGATGCGATGATGTAAAAACAATAAAGGTAAAATTATGAATGCAATAGAAAGTGCCGATAATTCCGGTTTAGTCTTTAATCAAGTCTTATTCGGGCTTGCCATACTTGCTTTCATTTTTCTACTGATCATGGAGAAAAAAAGGCCGCATCTTGAGTTTCCTCAGAAAGTATATAAAGAATCATTGGTGACCAATACCTCGGCATTTCTAATCAATAATCTTATATTGACGGTATTAAGGGCGTCGTCGTTATTTCTTGTGGCGCAGCAGTTTTCATCCTATGGTTTATTAAGCGGCTTAGACAATGGGCCGGTTAAATGGTTGCTGGCCTTTGTTTTTTTTGACCTAGCTATTTATATCTGGCATGTGGCCAGCCATAAAAACGAGTTTTTATGGCGTTTTCATAAAGTACATCACAGCGATAAAAGTTTTAATGTGTCCACCGGATTCCGCTTCCATGTATTCGATTTGTTTTTGGAAATTATTTATAAATCCGTCTTTGTTATCGTTATCGGCGTCAATGCCTATTTGGTGCTTTCTATTGAAATAGTCGAATTGTTCTTCATATTTTTTCATCATGCCAACCTGCGCATTCCTAATGAAGATGCCATTTCAAAATTCATTATTACCCCGTCATTACACCGCACCCACCATTCGACATTACGCAAAGAACACGACAGTAATTACGGCATTGTGTTATCGCTTTGGGATAGGATTTTCGGCACCCGCCAAGAACTTGTCCCTGAACATATCGGTTTGGACTTAATTGAAGCGGAAAATTTTATCCAGCTATTTTCATTGGCCTTTATTACCGAACGTAAAATTCGCCAGTTATTCGGCTGGATTCCTAAAGGCAAAAGATAATCCGCCGTTGATACGGCGAATTAAGCGATAGGGCTATAATTATGATCATTAAAACTAAACAAGCTATTTTAGCCAGCGAAATAACCGACCCTTTAATCTTTAAAGAGCGGCGCAAAATAATTAAGGCCATGATGGCGACGTTAGTTGCCGGTACCGGCATTGCGTCAAGTTTAGCCGATACCGATAACTCGATTTGGAGCGGCCTGCCAAAAGGCGAGTTTTCTAATGATAGCTTAATGCCTACGCCTGCTGAAATAGTTAAAAATTACACCAACTATTACGAGTTTACCTTCAATAAAAAAGATGCGACCAAACTGGCGCAAAGCCTGCCCACCGACCCTTGGTCTGTCGAGATTAGCGGCGAAGTGGAAACGCCCGGCAATTATTATTTGGAAGATATATTGCGCCAGCAAACATTGCAGGAATATATTTACCGTTTCCGTTGCGTCGAAGCGTGGTCAATGGTGGTGCCTTGGGTTGGCTTTTCTTTAGGGAGTTTATTAAAAAAAGCCAAGCCGTTATCAACGGCCAATTTTGTGAAATTCACCTCGGTTTATCGGCCGGAAGTCATGCCTAATCAGCTCAATAAGAAAATGCTGGACTGGCCGTATGTGGAAGGTTTGCGTATGGATGAAGCCATGCACCCCTTGACTATATTAGCGGTCGGTATGTACGGGGATACAATGCCCAAACAAAACGGTGCGCCATTACGTTTAGTCGTGCCGTGGAAATACGGTTTTAAAAATATCAAAGCAATTGTGAAAATTGAATTATTAAAAAGGCCGCCAACGACAACCTGGAATAAATTTGCGCCGCTAGAATATGGTTTTTACGCTAATATTAATCCGGCGGTTGCGCACCCGCGCTGGAGCCAAAGCAGTGAGCGCCAATTAGGCAGCGGTTTGTTTACCCCGCGCCGGGAAACTGAAATATTTAACGGCTATGGTGAACAAGTCGCATCACTTTATAATAATATGGATCTACGGCATTTTTTCTAATGTTATCTCGATTAAACACTTTATGGTCATGGGTTATTATCGCGGGGTTATTGCCCTTATTATGGCTGATTATTAATACTGCTTTCGATAATTTAGGTGGAAACCCCATTCAAGCATTACATATACGCTTGGGCGATTGGTCATTACGTTTTTTATATTTAACCTTAGCTATTACACCGCTGCAAAAAGTAACCCAATGGCGGGGCATGGCCGATTATCGGCAAATGCTCGGCTTATATGCTTTTTTTTATGCAACCTTGCATCTATTGGTTTATTTGTTGGTCGATCATGGACTGATGTGGCGAGTGATCGGTATCGATATTGTTGAAAGCTCTTATATCTGGTTTGGTATACTGGCTTACAGTATTGTTTTTGGTTTGGCCTTGACTTCGTCTAAATGGGCGAAAAAGCGTATGGGTAAAAACTGGAAGAAATTCCACCGTTTTATTTATATTGCCGCGATTGCCGCCATCATCCATTATTTTTGGCAACTGAAAGGTAATCTGGCCGAGCCTTTATTCTATTCGCTCATTATCTTTTTATTATTAGGCTTTCGAGTTTTGGTTTGGCTTAAAAACCGCAAATTTAGCCAATTGATGATTCCGGGCAGTCAAAAAGTATTGCTTGCCGCAGAAAAAAAAGCTGTCGTATCGAGTAAGTCCAATAAGCTTAATGTGAAATGACGGATGATCGGCTCTTAACTTTTGCAGATTGTACTGCTCAGCCTTTGTTAAATGCTCAGCCTTTGTTAAATGGTCTGCCCACTTAATCCGGGACAGTTTGAAGCGAGTGGCTGGGAACGCCAAGCCTCAGCTTGGCGATTACCCTCAATGATCAATACTGCCGAGCTAGGGCTCGGCGTTCCCGGTTATTTGTCGATTGTCCCGACTTAAGTGGGTAGCCTCTATTTTTTAAGACATTTAAACCCCATTTTGAATTCCCAAATTTATCTCGATTACGCCGCAACCACGCCGATGGCGCCCGAAGCTGTTGCCGCTATGCTGCCATGCTTAACTGGCGATGGCACGTTCGCTAATCCGGCTTCTTTACAGCATCACTTTGGTGAGCGCGCCCATGCCTTAATTGAAGATGCGCGTGCTGACATGGCAAAATTGTTGAGCTGTAAAGCCAGTGAGCTGATTTTTACCTCGGGCGCTACCGAATCGAATAACCTGGCTATCAAAGGCATTGCCCTTCGTTATCAACATAAGGGTCGGCACATTATTACCTCTGCGACCGAACACAAATCAATACTGGATTGCTGTAAATATTTAGAGGGCATCGGTTTTCAAATCACTTATTTGCGTCCTGATCAACAGGGACAATTAAGCCTTGATTGCATTTTAGCGGCGCTCACCGAGCAGACCATTTTGGTTTCGCTGATGCAGGTCAACAATGAAACCGGCGTTATTCAGGATATTGACCGGATTGCCCAGGCACTGAAAGATAAAGACTTGTTTTTTCATGTTGATGCCGCACAAAGCGCAGGCAAATTGAACATTGATCTTGCCAACACGCCGATAGATTTATTATCCCTTTCGGGGCACAAGTTTTACGGCCCTAAAGGCATTGGCGGCCTGTTTGTGCGCAATAGAAAACAGACCCAGCTGACGCCTTTGTTACATGGTGGCGGCCAAGAATACGGCCTTCGCCCCGGTACCTTGCCGACACATCAAATAATTGGCATGGCGGCCGCGTTTCGTGTCGCCGATGAATCAATGCAGAAAGACTATCAACACAGCCAACGCTTGGCAGACATGTTAACCGCCCAACTCAAGCCGCTTGACGGCGTTCATTTTAACGGCGCTCCAGCCCATAAATTACCCAACATTATCAATGTTAGCTTTGAACAGGTGGGCGCTGATTCTTTAATGATTGCATTAAGGGACGAGATAGCCATTGCCTCAGGCTCGGCCTGCAATAGCGGCGCCATTGAGGCATCGCATGTGTTGCGGGCGATGGGCATTGAAGGCGATAGGCTGTATGGCGCGGTGCGTATCAGCTTTGGCCGCTACAACACCGAAGCTGAAATCAAACAGGCCGGGCAGCGTATTGCTGAAGAAGTGGCGCGATTAAGACAATTGACATTGGAGTAAGACAACATGTTCGGCAAGAAAGTCCTCAATACGGTTTATTGGCATGACAGCTTAACCGCCGCGCAAACTGACGAGGTGCAACAGCAGGTCGCCGCCGCAGAACAACTGGCCGGTTTGCAAGCGGGGACTGATTACAACATTGTCAAATATGACCTCAACGGCAATACCTTGTCGTTATTGAATTATCCGCATTTTTTTGATGATGCATTTCCCGCATTGGCCACAAGCTACCGTATCGACCTGAGCGCCCAGCGCGTCGAAAAACGCAGTTATCAAAATTCATTTAATCCGCCCATTTTGCACCGGAAAGAATTATTTGTTAGCCCGGATAATCCGCACAATGCGCAGTTTAAAGAGCTGACCGCCACCGCCGAACAACTCGGCCTATTCGACAATCCTTTGCGCATTGGTTTTAAACAAGCCTGGGAAATGTTGATTGCCGAAAAAGGCTTTCAACTGATGGGCCATCAATTTGTGCCTATCGGCAATGTCGAAGCCAGTGAGCAGCAGCAAAATGTTGAATCTGCACAAACCAGCGCCATTGCCCGGCATTTGACCGCACTGTCCCGCAGCAACTTATCAGCGCCGATGCAATCCTTAGCGCGTCATGGTTTTTTAGACGGCACACTGTCGGTCTTCGATTACGGCTGCGGCAAAGGCGACGATATTCGCAACTTAAGCGCTAACGGCATCCCCGCTTCCGGCTGGGACCCGCATTATGCCGCCGATCAGCCCAAGCACGCGGCAGACATTGTGAATCTAGGCTTTGTCATCAACGTCATCGAAAGCTATCAAGAACGCCTTGATGCACTGCGCGGCGCTTACGACTTAGCCCAGCATGTTTTAGTGGTCTCGGCGATGCTGATGAACCAAAATGCGTTCAAAGGCGAACGTTTTAACGATGGCGTTATCACCCAGCGCAACACCTTTCAAAAATACTTCGGTCAAACTGAGCTAAAAGAATTTTTAAGCGACACTCTGGACGCCGATGCCATTCCGGTCGCGCCCGGCATCTTTTTTATCTTTAAAGACCCCGATGCCGAACAACGCTTTTTGCTCAACCGGCAACGCAGTCAGCGTAATGTGCTGCGCCTATCCTATCGCTCATCGAACCCAGCGCTACCCAAACTTTCGCGTAACGAGAAAAAATACCTTAATTTCAAACACCTGCTTGACCCTCTGTGGGAACAAACCTTGGTGCTAGGGCGGCTGCCGGAAAAAAGCGAAATCAATAACCTGGTTGAACTCACGCAAAGCTTTGGCAGCGTCAGTAAAGCGCTGCACTTTATGTTGGAGCAATTTGACGAAACACTGTTGGAACAAGCCCGGCAAAACCGCATCGACGACTTGTTAAGCTATTTTGCCTTGCAAGCCTTTGCCAAACGTAAGCCTTACAAACATTTAGAAAACGCACTGCAACGAGACATCAAAGCCTTTTTTGGCGATTATAAAAACGCCGTTGCCAGTGCCCAAGCGCTGTTATTTCAAATCGGCAACGCCGAGCTGATTACCGCCGATTGCCTGCAAGCCGCCGAACAAGGTTTAGGCTATCTTGACCAAGAACACGCCTTATCGATACACACCCGCAGCGTCGAACAACTGCCCGCCTTATTACGCATCTACATCGGTTGCGCCAGTGTACTGTATGGCGACATAGAGCAAACCGATGTCATCAAAATCCATAGCCAATCCGGCAAACTCAGCCTAATGCGTTATGACGACTTCCTTAACCAACCTTTACCGCGCCTGCTCGAACGGGTCAAAATCAGCCTGCGCGAACAAAGTTTTGAGCTCTATCAATACGGTGAAGAATTTGAGCCGAGCTATGTGTATTTAAAATCGCGCTACATCAATGAAGAATTCCCCAACTATGCTGAACAGCTCAGCTTTGACGAACAACTGCAAGCCTTAGCGTTATTCGACTTGAGCCGCTATGGCCCTAAACCTGAACACTTTCGCGCAACACTTGAGCAGGCGCGCTGGGCCATTGACGGCTTTAACCTAGTGCGCAGCCAACGCATTCCAGATTTGGATAGCCGATGTGGCCGCAACCTGACCTACCGCCAACTGATTGAATGCGGCGAAACCCAACAGCGCACCGGTTTAGCCAATTGCCCCAAACAGCCGGACAGTTACACCGCATTGTATGATTTGGCCACACACATCCTTGATCCGGTGATTGATTATTTCGGCATGATTCGCCTGAGTTATGGTTTTTGCTCGCATGAACTGGGCAAACACATCAGCCAACGGGTTGCGCCCAAACTCGACCAACATGCCGCCCACGAACTGAACAGCAAAAAGAACCTGATTTGCCCGCGTTTAGGCGCAGCGGTTGATTTTATCGTCGACGATGAAAACATGCGCGAAGTCGCCGATTGGGTCGCAGAAAACACGCCATTTGACCGATTGTATTTTTACGGCGAAGACCGGTCGATTCATGTCAGTTATGGGCCGGAACAAAAAGGCGAGACTATTGATTTAGTGATGACAGAAAGCGGCAAGCAAGTGCCGAAAGTACGGAAATACAAGGCGTTGTAGGAGCGACACCCATGTCGCGATTAGCAGCGAATTAATAATCAGTCCGCAACCACCAAGCCCAATCCCACAACACGATTAAAATATTTGATATTGCCCGTAGCTAAATTCATGTTATTTCCTAATGCGGTTGCCGCTATCAATAAATCTTCGGCTTCAATTAATAAACCTTTCTTTTTTAAATCCAGATAAATAGTCGCCGCCTGTTCTGCGCAATGACTATCAAAATCTAACACTATCATATTGTTAAACATAGTTTTCCAATAAGTATCTTCATCCTGATTATCACCGCGCAATAATTCATACACAGTAATACTTGATATAGCAAATTGATAAGATTGTGTCGTTAATTGATATAAAAAAGTTTTGCCTTTGTCTTCTTTCTTTGCTCGTTTATGAGCGATCAGCACGTTGGTATCGAGGCAAATTATTTCCATTGGCGTAAATGCCTTATTTTCTCTTCAATTGCTGTATATTCGTCATCTGACATTTCAGGGCTATCAAGCAAAAACTGTTGAAATGTAGCCTGTATCGACGCCTCATCTTCTAATGGCACGATTGTTAATTCAACACGCTTAGCATCAAAACCTTCGGGCACATGAATGTGTATAACACCATTCACAACATCGGCATATTGCTTTACTGGGTTTAAGTTCATAGTCAAATACTCCTTGATATTAATATTTATTATTTTAACTGACTTTTATATGAAACCAATTAAAAACTGATGAATTTTCTGCGGTAATAACTACGCTAGTAACTGACTGCCAAATTCGATTAACGGAAAATGTTAGCCAATTCGTATTTGCCGCACGAATAATTTAAACAACTGCTTGCCTAAGTTATTTCATATTCATTCCTTATCGCCATTTTCCAACACGCTTTTTGCCAAAAATGAACATCAAGTGACCGAGTCTTCTACCGCGACCCCGATAATGTTATAGTTCGAAACAATAGTTTAAAACAACAATCAGAGGGCAGTTGATCATGATAGGATTTATTCTTTGCAGCGTATCGCTTGCGGCTCTGGTGCAAAATCCAGGCCCGTTGTTACAACTACTCGCCACGCCGGCGGCTTTGGCTATCGGCTTGACCATTATGCTGGCTAGTTTGCTGGCCGGGTATTTTAAAAAAGTATCCACCACGATTTGGCACGATGGCTTTGCCACCAGCTGTTTGCTGATTTGGTATGCCTACTGGCAGCCACAGTTTAACGCCGATGCGCCGATGTTCTTTTTCTTCCCCCTGTATTTCGCGCTGTTGACGTCAATTGTAACGCTGACACTCATCAATAAAAGCGAGTATTTCGATCAGGAATCCGTTATTTATTTGCGTTCTTTGGAAAAAGGCACGCGTCTTAATATCTGTTTTTTTGTGGCCTTGGTGCTGGTTAGCCTGTTGATTACTCGTCATTACACACTTTATCCGATAGCAATGACCTTGTTCATTGTTCGTCATGTCCTCATCTCCTGCCTTGAAATTATCGATAGCTGATTTTTACCCGGCTGTAAGCCCAGTCAGTCGCTGGCCAAACTATGTGCGTTGCCGTACCGACTGCATTCAACTTTATGCGTATTGTTTAGGGTAAGTGCCGGATAACAACCATCCGGGCTTCGGTCATGGCTATCGAGTCGTGGCTAACTTATCAGGAGACACCCATGAATAAAGATCAAGTAAAAGGCAAAATCGAAGAAGTTAAAGGTAAAGCTAAGGAAGCCGCTGGCGTTATATTGGATGATAAGGAATTGGAAGTAAAAGGAAATATCCAAAAAAACGTTGGCAAGGTTCGATCAGGTCTTGGTGATTTAAAAGAAGATCTTAAAGACAGTATTTAAGATCCGACATATTAAACCGCGTAGCTAGGCTCGGTGCGCGGTCATAACACTATTCCCAAATACTTTTTTACTGATGATAAATAGGACGCTCAACGGCTTTCTTTTATCGCAGTTCATATCACCGTCAACTGACGGTCTCTAACGGAGAAGCACACATGCTTGAAAGTATCGCTCTCATTCTGATTGTCCTTTGGATTTTCGGCTTAGTTTCTGCCTACACTATGGGCGGATTTATTCACATTCTGTTAGTTATTGCTGTTGTCGTTATCTTGATGCGCGTTATTCAAGGGCGCCGCGTTTTGTAACAGACAATACGCATATTATTTATTAGGAGAGACACAATGAACGCAGCCAATATGGTGGCCATCGTATTAATCATCGGCGGCATTCTGGGTTTGGTCTATGGCGATTTTAGCTATACCCGCGAAACTCAGGAAGCCAAGATAGGGCCGTTGGAATTGTCGGTCAAAGACACGGAGACTGTTAAGGTTCCACTTTGGGCCAGTGTCGGCGCAATCGTTGCGGGTGGCGGAATTTTACTGCTTGCGAATAAAAAAGTCAGCGGCTGAGTCCTTGAAAAATCAGTTGGGATAATCATCAACAAACCCAGGACTGATTACCCTGTTAACTTTTACAATCAAGGCGCTACTGCTATGAAAAGACACTATTTACAGTTTATTTTTTCCTGCGTGCTATTGAGCAGTCCCGCGTTTGCGGACGAATCAGTCATGCAGCCACACAGCCAAGGCGCTGTTACTTTTATTAGCGGCGGCGTAGGCATTGAGGAGCGCGAAGCATTGGACGCTGTCCGGCCTAACTACAACTTAAGTCTGCTATTTTCTGAGCAAAGCGGTAATTATCTCAGTGATGTCATGGTTCGTATCACCGATTTAAACAACAATGTCTTTTTGGAGCCGGTTGCTGTCGGCGGCCCTAAGTTATTCGCCAAGCTTCCGCCGGGCCGTTACATCGTGACCGCTGAAGCCAAAGGGCAGAGCTTACAAAAAACAGTCACCGTTAAAAACAACCATCAACCAGCCGTATCATTCGTCTGGCATTAATTTTTTACATTATTTGGAGAACGTCCCATGAAACACTTTATTAAATTTTTTTCCGCATTTTTTTTAACCTTGACCTTACTGACTGCGGTCGGTTGCGCATCATCAGCAAAGCATGAAGGTACCGGCGAATATGTTGACGACACCTTGGTGACGGGCAAAGTTAAAACCGCTATTTTCAATGAACCGAGTTTGAGCTCTGCTGAAATTAACGTTGAAACCTTCAAGGGTGTCGTTCAACTCAGTGGCTTTGTACATACTAAAGCCGATATTGACAAAGCGATGGCGGTAGCGCGTAGCGTGAGCGGTGTGGTTTCTGTTAAAAATGATATGCGTCTTAAATAGTATGAAAGCCTCAGACGAAAAGGAATCAACCATGAATACGACAGACAAAGTAGCCAATTTTGCACATGAGACAGTCGATGCTGTTGCCGATGCATCCAATCAGGCCAGAGCGGCGTTCGACGAAAAAAGCGAGCAAATCATAAACGCTGAACAACAATTGCTGAAAAATTGCCAAACCTATGTGCGTGAAAATCCGGTGACTTCATTGGGTCTTGCTGTCGCGGGCGGTTTTTTATTGAGCCGATTGTTGAGCCGTTAGGCTATTTCCGGGAAATAATATCCCTTAATGATTATGGCTACTCACTTAAGCCGGAACAATCGACAAATAACCGGGAACGCCGAGCCCTAGCTCGGCAGTATCGATCATTGAGGGTACTCGCCAAGCTGGGGCTTGGCGTTCCCAGCCACTCGCTTAAAACTGTCCCGGTTTAAGTGGTAGCCCATGATTATGGTATGTAAAAAATAAAGTCCACGAAAAACACGAAAATTTCGTGGCTTTCGTGTTTTTCGTGGACAACTTTTGGTATGTCTTTTTTAGGAAATGGCCTTATTTCGGCGGTAGCCAAATTTTAACCGTGGGCTGTCTACCGGTATTTTCTTTCAATGTGCCGATATATTCGATGACTTGCGGGTTGGCAATGCAATGTCTCACATAAGGTTTATTGCCCAGATAGACACTTTCTATTTCCATGCCGGGCCTAAGTTGCGTCCATGGAATTTCAATAATCGATTCATCAATATCAATAGCGCCATTTAGCAGCCGGCTGTTCTTCCATGATTTTATAAACGGCAGCGCAAGCAGCTCATCGTCAGAGGTGATGTCTAGGTCGTCGGGCTCTACAAACGATTTGGACGCATTTATTTTCTGCTCGGCCATCAGTTGGCTGATTGCACTGCTGATAGCGCCTGTCTTTGAGCCTTCAAGGTGCTCGATATAATCTCTGGCAACGCTGAGTACGGTGTAGCCCAAGGGGCCTTTCATGTCGTCGTGGCTAATCTGTTTAAGATCCTGACTTAAGCGTGCCAGCGCTAACATGCCATCGTATTCCGCCTGTAATTGCTTGTGGCGTTCGACATAGCGCATGAAGTTGCGTACCTGCGGCTTCAGCACCAGCGGGTCTATCGGTTTAGTAACAAAATCCACCGCTCCCAGCTCCAATCCTTTAATACGCACCTCGTCGCCGGTCATCGCGGTGACAAAAATCACCGGAATGTTTTCTGAGACCGGATGTTCACGCATCAGTCTAGCCACTTCAAAGCCGTCCATGCCGGGCATCATGATGTCGAGCAATACCAGATCAGGCGGATTGTCCGATTGACAGATATGTAGTGCTTTTTTGCCGTTATGGGCAATGCGCACACGGTAGTCATCCTTGAACAAATCGGAGAGTAACAGCAGGTTGTCCGCTATGTCGTCGACAACCAGAATGTTCGGCCGTGTCGAGTGTACTTCCGATTCAGCCGGGGCCGCCACAATGGGCAGCGTTTTAACCTCGGCTGTTGCCGCCTGTTCCGCATGAGCCGTTAAATTTGATCGAAGCCGCGACGAGGTCAGTGCTTTTTCTACACGCGCTGCTAGCTGGCCGGTCGTATAAGGATTGACCAGCAGATCGCTGACGCCGCTGGCGATGGCTTCCTCGACGCGCTGACGTTGGGCTTGGTAGATAATCATGATAAAAGGCAACTGCACTAGCGTGTCGTCGGCGCGTACTGCCTTGAGTAAATCAAGCCCGGTCATGTCTTGTATATTCCAGTCGGCAAAAACAATGTCCACCGGCTGATTTTTCAGAATATGCAAGGCTTTGGCGCCGCTGTTGGCGTTCAGGATGTTATTGATGCCAAGGGAGTGCAGTTGCCCCATGGTGATTTGGCGCAACGGCTCAAAATCGTTGACGACGAGAAATATAGTCTGTTTGTCGATCATGTCCGGTCTTTGTTAAGGGTACGCATGGATGCTCAAGAGCTGATTTTAATAACAATCAATTAAAACAACAGGGAGGTAGGACAGACCTGGGTTTTGTTGCTGTCTGGCGCTGGAGTATAGCAGCAAAACATCAGCAATTGCTGACTGTCTTGGGCGGCTGCTACTATAAAAAACAGGCCGAGAAACAATGCCGCCTTATGCGCGTTAACGCACGGTAAACAAAGCGCTTTAGCATTACGCTTCTTTAACTTACACCCCGGCCGCGCCTGCCCAATGAATCTCGGAAACAAAAGACAGGCGGCGTTTAAAAGCCGGGCTTGACTGAAAAAACATTGCTTGCAACAGGCGGATTCTCTTTGAAAACAACTCATATCATTATGGTCTTGCTGGCCGGTGCGGCGCTGTTAGTTGCAGCGGGCGTGACGGTAACCTTTTGGTCTTTTCAGCAGATAGAATCAGCCGCTGAGATGAGAAAGCATAACCGTATTGTGCTAACCAGTGCGGCTAATTTATTGTCCACATTGACCGCCGCCGAGACCAGCGAACGTGGCTATTTATTAACCGGCGACGAAGCGTTTTTGGATTTGTATTGGGGGGTGCGCGATGGTATCGGCGGCCAGATGACAGAATTACGCCAACAGACCTTAATGGGGCCGGCGCACCATCATTTGGGCGCACTGGCCACCTTGATCGACACCAAATTGTTACAGATGTCTAACAATATTGAATTGCGCCGTAAGGGTGACATCACCACGGTATTAGCCGATGTGCGGGGTGGTCAGGGCAAGCGCTTGATGGATGCGATCCGCACCGAAATGAATAATTTTGTCGAGTTGCAAGAAAGCGCGCTGACTGAGAACGAAGCCAAGTTTCAAGCGACGATGCGCCGCTTGTTTGTCATTATTGTTGTCGCCAGCCTGTTCGTGCTGTTGTTAATACTGGTGTTTGCTTATTTGGTCTATAGAGAAACCCAGCAGCAACTAAAAAACCTAGTGCATAACCAAACCCAGCATCTGCTGGAGGTTCAAGAGCAAGCCAATCAACAGCTACAGCAGGCCAACGCCACCTTGCAGATCAGCGAGGAAAAACTCGCCGTGACCTTGCACTCTATCGGTGATGCGGTCATCGCCACCGATGCTGAAGGACGGGTGACGCTGCTGAATCCTCTTGCCGAACAGCTAACCGGCTGGACGCAGGCAGAAGCCATAGGTCATCCGGTGGCTAAAGTTTTCCACATCATCAGCCGGAAAACCCGTCAACCTGCCGTTATTCCGGTTAAGCAAACCCTGGCGCAAGGCACGGTGCAGACCTTAATCGATGATACCTTGCTGATTGGCCGTCAGGGCAGTGAGTGCGCTATTGCGGATAGTTGCGCGCCGATACGTGACCGTGATGGCCTAGTGGTCGGCGCGGTGCTGGTGTTTCGCGATGTCACCGAAGAATATGTGGCGCAGCAGGCTTTACGCGATCAGCAGTTTTACACCCGCTCACTGATAGAATCTAACATTGATGCGCTGATGGCGACTGATCCTGCGGGCATCATCACCGACATTAATCAACAAATGCAGACGCTGACCGGTCGCAGCCGAGAGCAGTTGATTGACAGCTCATTCAAGCATTTATTCACTGATGCAGAACAAGCCGAAGCCGGTATTAAACGGGTGCTGAGCGAACAGAAGTTGGCCGATTATGAGCTGTGCGTGCGTGCCCTGAATGGCCGGGAAACGCCGGTCTCTTACAATGCGAGCACCTTTTATGACCGCGACAACACGCTGCAAGGCGTATTCGCCGCCGTCCATGACATCACCGACAGCAAACGTCTGGATCAGATACTTCAAGATAAAAATACCGAACTGGAAAGCGCTACCGCCATCGCAGAAAAAGCCAGTCTCACTAAATCGGATTTTCTGTCCAATATGAGTCATGAAATCCGCACCCCAATGAACGCCATTATCGGCATGTCGCACTTGGTAATGAAAACCCAGCTGACCCCGCATCAGCGCGATTACATCACTAAAATTCAATCGTCCAGTCGGCATTTGTTGAGCATCATTAATGATGTGCTGGATTTTTCCAAGATCGAAGCGGGCAAGCTGAGCGTCGAATGCGTCGAGTTCGAGCTGGAGAAAGTGCTCGAGAATGTGGCCAATCTAATCGCGGTGAAAGCCGCCGCTAAAGACTTGGAACTGGTCTTTGATGTTGATAACAAGGTGCCGTCCAGACTCATTGGCGATTCACTGCGACTGGGGCAAATTCTGATTAATTACAGCAATAATGCGGTTAAATTTACCAAACAGGGCGAAATCGCCATCACCATTCGACTGCAGGAAGAAACCGACACCGATGTGTTGATTCATTGCGCGGTGCGCGATACCGGTATCGGCATGACTGAGGAACAGATCGGGCATTTGTTTCAGAAATTTTCCCAGGCCGATACCTCGACCACCCGCGAATTTGGCGGCACCG
This sequence comes from Methylobacter sp., assembly GCA_030699385.1. Lineage (GTDB taxonomy): Bacteria > Pseudomonadota > Gammaproteobacteria > Methylococcales > Methylomonadaceae > Methylobacter_A. The sequence goes on along the minus strand of JAUYMY010000019.1, from coordinate 34,216 downwards.
GCTTAGGTTTGGTTATTTCAAAAAAATTGGCCGAACTGATGGGCGGCGAAGTGGGCGTTGACAGTGAACTGGGCAAAGGCAGCACTTTCTGGTTCACCTCACGTTTCGACAAAAGTGTCGGCCAGCAACGCAAGTTGGCGCTAACCAACGGACAACGGGGCAAGCGTGCCTTAGTCGTGGACGATAACGAAAGCGCCCGATTGGTTTTGGCCGATTTACTGATTGGCATGGGTTTTCAGGTTAATCAGGTCGAATCGGGTGAGGAAGCTATCATTGCCGTGAACAACGCCGATTTAAAGCAAGAACCTTACGAGATTATCTTCCTTGATTGGCAAATGCCGGGCATGGACGGTATTGAGACGCTCAAATGGATAAAGCAGCTGCCGCTCAGTCATGTCCCGCACATGATGATGGTGACCGCTTATGGCCGCGAAGAAGTGATTCAGAGCGCCGAGGAAGCCGGTTTCGAGGATGCACTGATTAAACCGGTCAGCGCCTCGGTGCTGTTCGACAGCGTGGTGCGTCTGTTCGGCGGCGTCATTGATGGCCCACGCACGGTCAGCGCAACCTTAAGCGACAGCTTCGAGCAACTCGCCAGCATTAGCGGCGCGCGTATTCTGCTGGTAGAAGACAATGATCTTAATCAGGAAGTCGCCATGGAACTCTTACGCGACGCCGGTTTTGTCGTTGATTTAGCGGAAAACGGCCAAATCGCATTGGACAAGCTCAAGCTTGCCGCTTACGACATGGTGTTGATGGATATGCAGATGCCGGTGATGGACGGGGTGGCGGCGACCCGCGAAATTCGCAATGAACCTCGTTTTAGCACGCTTCCCGTGGTCGCGATGACAGCCAATGCAATGCAGAGCGACCGCGAGCATTGCCTCGCCGCCGGCATGAACGACCATATCGCCAAACCTATCGAGCCCGAAGATTTATGGCTGGCGCTATTAAAATGGATTAAACCCCGGCACACCGTGGCGATTGCCACAAAGCCAGCATTGCAGACAGCGCCAGATGCCGACTTGCCGTTTACTATCGACAGACTGGACATGACCAGCGGCCTGCGCCGCGTACTCGGCCATCAACAAACTTATCTGTCGATGCTGAACAAGTTTGTTGCCGGACAAAAAAACGCAACTGAGAACATCACTAGGGCACTGGAAGATAAAGACTTTACAAGCGCCGAGCGACTGGCCCACACCTTAAAAGCCGTTGCCGGTAATATCGGTGCTAATGACTTGCCGCGCTTGGCAGAAAGTCTTGAAACCGCGATTAGGGAGCGTCACCCGCCGCACGAAATCGAGCACTGGCTGACCCGGCTGCATCCGCCGCTGCAAAACCTCATCATGCAACTGGAGCAAAAACTGCCGGAGGCACCGGTCGAAGCCACCATCGCAGTTGATAAAAACAAACTGAAGGCAATCTGCGAGCAAATGGACAAGCTGTTGGCCGATGATGACGCCGAAGCGCTGGATGTGATGCGTGCTAACGCGAGTTTGCTGCACAGCGCTTTTCCCAAGGCTTTCGATAAAATTGATGCAGGTATGCGCGCATTGGACTTCGAGGCCGCGCTGCTGGCACTGAGAGCCGCTATCGCGACATCCGATTAACAACAGGGAATTACTATGAATCAACATAATTTAGCTGAAAAATCTACCCTACTGGTGGTCGACGATACGCCTGATAACCTATTGTTAATGAATGATCTACTCAAGGATGACTACAAAGTCAAGCTGGCCGGTAGTGGCGAAAAAGCGCTGAAAATAGCCGGCTCAGATTCGCCGCCCGATTTGATTTTACTCGATATTATGATGCCGGTGATGGATGGTTACGAGGTGTGTCGGCGACTTAAGCAAGACCCCAAGACCATGAATATTCCGATTATTTTTCTGACCGCCAAAGCCGAGGTTGGTGATGAGAAAAAAGGTCTTGAACTCGGCGCCGTCGACTACATCATCAAGCCGGTCAGTCCGCCCATCGTTATCGCGAGGGTAAAAAGCCATCTGGCGCTGAAAGTGATGGCTGACTTTTTACATGACCGCAACGACTTTCTCGAACTGGAAGTCGCCCGGCGTACCCGCGAGGTCGTAGCGATTCAAGACGTGACCATTCTGGCCTTAGCCTCGTTGGCCGAGACCCGCGACTCCGACACCGGCAACCACATTCGCCGCACCCAGTTTTATGTCAAGGCACTGGCCGAAAAGTTACGCGATCATCCGCGTTTTAGCTGGTTTCTGACCGAAAGCAACATCAACATGCTATTCAAATCGGCGCCTTTACACGACATTGGCAAAGTGGGCATTCCCGACCGCATTCTGCTGAAACCAGGGCGCTTTGAGCCATACGAGTTCGAGATTATGAAATCACATACCACACTGGGCTATAACGCCATCGTACAAGCCGAAAATGCACTGGGCACTCACGTTGACTTTTTGTCGTTCGCCAAGTCTATCGCCCTGTCGCACCAGGAAAAATGGGACGGCAGCGGTTATCCAAAGGGGCTGGCCGGTGATGCGATTCCGATTCCGGCGCGCCTGATGGCCGTCGCCGATGTCTATGACGCGCTGATCAGTCGACGCGTGTACAAAGACGGCATGGCACACGAACAGGCGGTACACATTATGCTTGAGGGACGCGGCAGCCACTTTGATGCCGACATGATTGATGCGTTCATTGACATTCAGCAGGAATTTATCGCCATCGCTCAGCGCTTTGCCGATACTGATAGCGATATGGACAAGAAAAAAGACTATTTATTAGGCGCTAACCTGGGAGAGTTATTGTGAGCGATAACACGAGTATTGTGCCACTACTGCCGCTGAACAGTCATAGACAGGGCGTGGTTTTTCATGAGGCCGGACATGCTGTGTCTATTTATTTGAATAATCAAGCCAAAAAACTGCCACCGGTTTTTTTTGAAATCCTGCTTAAAGATTTAAACGACACTTCCGAAGAAGACTTAATCTGTTATCAAGCGTCGCATGATGATTGCATGGCCAGAGCCGAGGGCGGCCGATTAATTAAATCGCTGCCGTTTGCTGTTGAGGGTTTAGTGCATATCTCAAACCAAGCCCCTGAAGAGAAAGACGTTGGACGGGCCAGTAAAATGGATGAAATAGCGACGCCATTACCGTTGATAGACGGTTATATGGCGGCCTTTGACGCAGACGTTATTAATCTGCTGGTTGGCCCGCTATCTGAGGCTAAATATATCACCGATGCCGATGATGAGGTGTTTAGTCTTAAATTGATTAATCTGGACGCTTTAAAAAATTATGGTGGCAGTTCTGATTTGGTATTGATTGATGAATACTTGCAGAGTTTTTCAACCAATCAACAGCAGCGCGACGATAAATCAGCTGAATTGTTCGCGCTGGCGTTCAGTTTTATCACGGATAAGTCGAACTGGGCTGCAATTACCCGACTCGCTAATTACATTCTCGACAGCCATAAAAATATCATTAGCTATGAAGAAATCGTTTTACTGCTTGATTGTTCAAGTGATTTATTACCAATGACGCCAAATTAGTAATGTCTTATTATCCACAGACAGTATCAAATTTCATCGATAAAGTATTTATTCACCACGAAGGTCACAAAGTGCGCGAAGTTTCATTCTTCGTGCTCTTCATGACTATCCACTTAAAACGGGACAATCGGCAAAGAACCGGGAACGCCGAGCCCTAGCTCGGCAATGTTGATCATTGCGGGTACTCGCCAAGCAGGGGCTTGGCGTTCCCAGTCATTCGCTTAAAACTGCCCCGGCTTATGTTGGCAGCCCTCTTCGTGGCGATAATTTTCAAATAACCGCATGATGAATACCCTTTCTCCAAACGCGTTATCACGAACAAATAAAATCTATTGATTAACGTGCGATAGCGTACCGACTTCATCTGCCGGCATCGCTAAACTATGCTTCAACTTAATTAAAAGGAACATTCTAATGAATATGGCAATCGAACCGTTACTAGCGCTTATTCTCGGCATATTGATTTTGCTGGTGCCGAGGTTTTTGAATTATTTCGTCGCCGTATATTTGATCGTCCGAGGTGTTTTAGGTCTCCTTCATATGTGAGGGCGGCTTCAATGCCCAACACGGGCAAGATTTGATGCACTGTTTTTTTCTTTAACCGGAGTACTGTTATGTCACTAGGTACCATTTTACTGATCATCCTTATTTTAATGCTTGCCGGCGTTTTACCCACTTGGTCACATAGCCGAAACTGGGGTTACGGGCCTAGTGGTGGACTCGGTTTGTTGCTGATTATCCTGCTGGTGCTGGTGTTACTGGGCAAAATTTAGCTAAGAAACGACGTCACACACTAACGAAAATTATTTAACGCTTATCAGGAAACTCTCATGAACAAAGATCAAATTAAAGGCCACGTTGAAGAAATCAAAGGAACCGTTAAGGAAGTAACGGGCAAGATATTGGACGATAAAGGTATGGAGATAAAAGGAAATATACAAAAGAACGCCGGCAAAATTCAGGCGGGTTTTGGCAATCTCAAAGAAGATATGAAGCAAGACCAATAACAACTTCATCCCAACTCACTTCACAGGACATTAATATGAAAAAAATCATTAGCTTATTAGCCGTTATCACCTTAGCCGGTTCTGCGTTCGGTGTTTATGCCGAGGACAGTAAAGAAACGCCTCATTCAAATATAAACCAGGATCAAATAGACGGTCGCGTCAATGAAACTAAAGGTGCGGTCAAAGAATTCACAGGTAAGGTGCTAGACGATAAAGGCATGGAAATCGAAGGTAATATCGAAAAGAATGTCGGCAAGGCTCAAGCAGGTTTTGGCGATTTGAAAAAAGATGTAAAAGATTTAAAAGAAGGCAAGTAATACCTTCGCACCGAGTTAGGCAGCCACTCTCAACAGACTGGCTTGCCGCCCACTACCCCCCCCCCTCCATTAACAGGAAAATAATATGAAAACCAACAACATAAAAACAACTCATTTAGTTGCAGCTATCGCCTTAACCTTATGTTCATTTGGTGCTTTTGCCGAAGATCATTCTGAAGAAAGCCATAACAAATTAGCGCTCGAACATGCACAAGAAGCGGTTAAAGCGGCTGATGTGAAGGCGATTGTCGAACATGCCGAGATCGCCAAAACTCATGCAAAAGTCGCTGATGAGCATCTGGATGCCGGCATTAAAAGCCTGGATGAAGCGATTGAGCATGGCAAATTAGGTCATGACAAACCGGCTAAAAAAGCGGCTGAAGAAGCGGTTAATCATTTGAAAGCTGCGCAATAAATCGACCGATTGAAGTACCGGATCAATTCATGCAAATTGAGTCGCTTCGTTAGCGATAACAGTAGCAATCGGCTTTTTCAAGCCGATTGATTAGGTGGTTAGTGGCTTAACTTTATTGCCGATGCAATAACAGATTTTACCCAGTAAAAACTGATCGACTGTTTTTTAACGCTAGAACTTATTGATGCGTTGCTTCAACAAAAAACCGGCAGGGACGCCCTTTACTGTTCTTGAAAAAGAACCCTCAGTTTATGGAGATCACCATGTATAAACGATTACTGTTAGTTATGTTCAGCTTAACCGGCAGCCTAATGATGACCGGTACGGCTCAAGCCGAACAAAATACGGCACTCTATTTGGCGGCAGACTCGGCATTGGAAAATACCGAACTTAATACCCGCGACAAAGACAGCACCACTTTAACGCCGGTAGATCAAAAGGAAAGCAAGGCTGATATTGATATCACCGCAGCTATTCGTAAAAAGATTATTAGAGACAAGCGCTTATCAGTCAATGCGCAGAATGTAAAAATCATTACCCTTAATGGTGTGGTGACTTTGCGCGGCCCTGTTGAGACTAAAAAAGAAAAGAAAAGAATACAAAAAATCGTCAAGAAAACACGCGGTGTTGTAAAGATAGATAACCAACTTGAAATTAAAGCGCCATAACGGCCGAGGATAACGTCATGACTAAAGCAGTTTTTTGTATTGCCCAAAATATCGACCAAGCAGAGATCATTGTTAATGACCTGATGACAGCAGGTTTTTCAACCAATGATATATCGGTACTGTTTCCCGACAAATCCACGACTAAGGATTTTGCCCACGAAAAAAACACCAAGGCGCCTGAAGGTGCGGCGATTGGCGGTGGCGTAGGTCTGGGCGCGGGCGCTGTTATCGGCTTGTTAGCCGGAATTGGCGCGCTGGCTATTCCAGGCGTAGGCCCGTTAATCGCAGCAGGCCCTATTATGGGTGCGCTAAGCGGCGCGGCTGTCGGTGCAGCTACCGGCGGTTTAGCGGGTGGTTTAATTGGCTTGGGTATTCCAGAGTATGAAGCCAAACGCTATGAAGGAAAAATCCAGGGCGGCAATGCGTTGATTTCAGTGCATACGACCAGCAGTGACGCCGTGACTAAAGTGAAAGAAATCTTCGAACAGGCTCATGCCGAGGATATTTCTTCGACTGAGGAAACGTCGGTTTAATAGGATTTAATCAAGGAACAAGGCGCTTGCCGTTAACACTGGAGGCGGCTTGTTCACTTATTTGTCAAACCCTCATTTTCAAAGGCTTCTCATGACCTTTCTTACTATCAACTGTGTACAGGTGCATCATGGCATTTTCTAATATATCCAGTGCGGATGATCGCACCGTTTATCAAGCTCAGGCTAGCGCGGTGTCGTGGGGAGCCATTATCGCTGGAGCCACCGCTGCCGCTGCTTTGGCGCTTATTTTGTTGATGCTGGGAACAGGTTTGGGCTTGTCTTCAGTCTCACCTTGGGCGTACAGCGGCGTTAGCGCGACGACCTTCGGTGTTTCGACTATTTTATGGCTAACCTTTACCCAGCTATTTGCTTCCGGTATGGGCGGGTATTTTTCCGGCCGACTAAGATCACGGTCGCTTGCAGCAGATCCCGATGAAGTTTACTTTCGCGACACCGCGCACGGTTTTTTGTCGTGGGCCGCAGCCGCGTTGTTGACCGCTGCACTACTGACATCGGCAATAAGCTCTATCGTCGGCAGCGGCATTCAGGCCGGTGCGACCGTGACCGGTGGTGCCGTCACCGCAGTCGGGCTTGAGCGGGAGCACAGTAACAGCGATTCAATGGCCTACTTTGTCGATTCGCTGTTTCGTAAAGACATCAATGTAGCCGAAATCGGCAGCGGTGTGGTGCCAAAATGGAATAACGAGCCAACGACTGCCGGATTCGCAACCGAAGTGACGCTGATTTTTATTAATGCCATCCGCACCGGCCAAGCACTGCCGGCACCAGACGTTCGCTATGTCGGCCAGTTGGTCTCGGCGCGCACCGGTTTGTCCCAGTTGGAGGCGGAACAGCGCGTTATTGGCACTTATGCACAAGTGCAGACACAATTGCGCAATGCGGAAATTGCGGCTAAAGAAGCGGCTGATCAGGCACGAAAAACATCCGCTTATGCGGCATTGTGGCTGTTCATTTCATTGCTTATCGGTGCCTTTGTTGCCAGCTTTATGGCGACTATTGGCGGTCGGCAACGCGATTTGCTATGACACAATCTCTTAACTTAATCAGGAAATAAGCCATGCGTTCAATACTTTTGTACCTTATCGGCATTCCCATTCCCATCATCATTCTGATCGCGCTGTTCGTGCGCTAAGACATTGCAAGTCAGGCCTTCCGGATTTTAAAAACCTGGAAGGTCTGCTACAGCCAAGTTAATCTTAAGGAGCTTCACTATGCTTACCACTGTACCTGATGTTATTTTCAATACCCGTGTCCGTGACGAAAGTATCGGCGGCGAAAATCCGTTTCGCTGGCAGGATGTCAGTACCGACGATATTTTCAAGGGCAAAAAAATCGTGGTTTTGGCCTTGCCCGGCGCTTTTACTCCGACCTGTTCAAACAAGCATTTACCGGGTTATGAAGCCAGCTATCAGCAACTGCTTGATCGGGGTATTGATGAAGTCTATTGCCTGAGCGTTAATGATGCCTTCGTGATGTTTCAATGGAGCAAGCATCTTGATGTCACCGATGTAAAAATGCTGCCCGACGGCAACGGTGACTTTACCCGTGCTATGGGTATGCTGGTGAAAAAAGAAAATATCGGATTTGGCAGCCGCTCATGGCGTTATTCGATGATTGTCGAGGACAAAAAGATTATCAAGCTATTTAGCGAGCCCGGCCAAATGGATAACTGCCCCGATGACCCGTTTACCGTCAGCGGCGTTGATACGCTGTTGGACTATTTGCAGCAGCATAAATAATTACTCAGCGAAAAAAAATAGAACGCGGCAATTGCTCCTGCATCGCCTAAAGCGCCGAAGTTTGGTGCTCTACCTCCTGCATCCATGCAGTCGACGGATGAAGCGGATTAAACGGATTATCACTGATACAGCATTTTCAATTTAAATGAGTTACTAACCTATGTCGTCCTTATTATCGCTGGAGTGCAGGCTTTGCCTGCCAGAGCAGGCAAAGCCTGCACTCCAGCCATGTTATTGTTTTGATGTTTTTTAGTAATTAACTGAATTTGAAAACGCTGTAACAGCACAACATATTTTAATTCTCCCGTGTAAATCCGTCTCATCTGTGCCATCCGCGTTCTATTTGCTCCCCTTTTTTTATTCTTACGAGAACCGCTAATGACCCACTATGACTATGACCTGTTCGTAATTGGCGCAGGCTCCGGCGGCGTGCGTGTCGCCAATATGGCGGCAGGTCTGGGCGTTAATGTCGCCATTGCCGAACAGCGCCATATAGGTGGCACCTGTGTCAATGTCGGTTGTGTGCCGAAAAAACTGTTCGTTTATGCGTCACAATTCCAAGAGCAATTTCAAGCGGCCGAAGGTTTTGGCTGGACGCTGGAAAAACCATCGTTCGATTGGGCCAGTCTGATTGCCAGCAAAAATCAGGAAATCAAACGGCTGCAGGCGGTTTACCGCAGTCGGCTGCAACAATCGGGTGCCACCGTTATCACGGGCCGGGCAACGGTGCTTGATGCGCATACTGTGGTCATCGATACGGCGCAATACACTGCCGAACGCATCGTGATTGCGACAGGCGGTTGGCCGTCTGTACCCAATATTCCCGGCAAACAACACGTTGTTACCTCGGACGACATGTTTTTTCTTGAGCAATTACCCAAGCGCATTATTATTGTCGGCGGCGGTTACATCGCTGTCGAGTTTGCCAGTATTCTGCACGGCTTGGGTGTTGATACCACTCTTTGTCATCGTGGCGACAAGTTACTTCGGGGCTTTGATGAGGATGTTCGCGATTTCCTCGCTGTTAACATGGCTAGAAAAGGCATTAGCATCCTGTTTAATACCGATATCGAAGCGATAGAAATCATAGATGATGCGTTTGCCGTCCGGCTTTTTGATGGCACCAAGATGACCACCGATCTGGTGTTATACGCCACCGGCAGAACACCGAATTCAACCGGTTTTGGACTGGAAGCCGTAGGTGTTGAATTGGACGACGAGGGCGCCATTAAAGTCAATGGCGACTATCAAACCAATGTGCCGTCAATCTATGCGCTGGGTGATGTCACTAATCGCGTCAATCTGACGCCGGTTGCCATCGCCGAAGGCATGGCTCTGGTCAACAACTTGTATGCCAAGCAGCCGCGCCCGGTTGATTATGACAATATCCCTACCGCTGTTTTTTCCCAGCCCACTATTGCCAGTGTCGGTCTAACCGAAGCGCAGGCGCGTGAACAATACCCGGACATCGACATTTACCAAACCCGTTTTATACCGATGAAAGGCGCTCTCTCAGGTCTTGATGAAAAAACGCTGATGAAAATGATTGTGGTGCGCAGCACTGATAAGGTCGTGGGTTTACACATGGTAGGTTCTGACGCGCCTGAAATCATTCAGGGCATGGCGGTTGCGATTCGAGCCGGCGCTACCAAAGCCCTTTTTGATTCAACAATAGGCATTCATCCAACGGCCGCCGAAGAATTTGTTAGTTTGCGTGTAACGTCTCATTCATGACAGGGTAACTGCTCAGCGGTTGTTAAAAAATACCTAAATGGAACTCGGCAATTGCTCCTGCATCGCCTAAAGCGCCTAATTTTGGTGCTCTACCTCCTGCATCCATGCAAGTCGACGGATGGCACTGATACCCTCTGGGGCACAAGTAAAACGGATAATCGCTGATTAAAAGCACAGTCTATTTTAAAAAATCCGTGTAAATCCGTCTGATCTGTGACGTCCGTGTTCTATTAACGAAAACGCCGATTCGGATAGCGGGGATAGTTATTGCCCCAATAATAGCCGCCCCAAAAATACGGATAAGCGCCGTAATAAGGACTGTAGTAATAACCAAAATTATCATAATAGCCGTCATAAACATAAGCCGGCCATAGATGAATAGCGGTGGCTGAAAGCAATGGCAAATACATAATTCTATTGCCGATGTTGCGCTTAAGATCGCCGATCAAGGTGCCTGCAACGGTGATTTCGGTATTTTTGACATACACCGCCGGATCAAGAAATTCGGCGCTTTTGATAAGAAACCGCCCCTGATGCGGTTGCTCGGTGAGCGGTCGCCCATCGCTGGAGAGCGGATAAGACAGCACTTGCAACAGGCTGAAATCCTGCTCATTTTCCACCTCGACAATAATACCGCCCCAGCGTACCGGCGCATTTTTAAGGCTGGCGATATTCTTAATGGCCTCGTTATAGGACAGATTGTACAGCGGCGGATCTTGTATCGCCGGTGGCAGTTGCGAACAAGCGCCGAGCAACAAACTGATGAGTAATAAATAGCGATTCATTTTTTTCTCCTGACCTAAGCAATTTTCATTAGCGCTACTTAACCAGAAAACGGCTGGTAATGCCATTGTTGCAGATACCTATTCCTGCAATCGAGCCTAATTGCAGTACAATAAGCGCCCCTTGTCTAACCGCATTATTGTCCTTTTCATGAATAAACAAAAGAAACTGCTTATCTCCGATATACGCTACGAATGTGGCGATGTTTTTTATGAACGCGGAATCAAGTATTTTCAAACAAATAAGGTGCTTAGCTTGACTATCGCTAGCGAAGGCGCCCTTTTTGTACAACTTAATGCCGCCGTTCAAGGCAGTGACAGGGAACCGTACCGGCAAAATATCCGTATTATTTGGCGCCCCGATTATAGCGCTGCCGAGATTGAAGGGGATTGCACCTGTCCAATCGGCTTCAATTGTAAACACGTTGCGGCGGTGTGCCTAAAATACCAACATGCCGGACAAAGCCTGTTAGCCCCGGCTGCCACAGCCAATTGCCTGAATTGGTTAAACAGCCTTCATCAGCAAGCCCCCAAAGAACACGATGCGCGCAAGGAGTTTATTGCTTATATCCTCAAGCCCGACAATAAAAAACACGAATTCACCATTGATTTGTTCATCACCAAGTTCAAGAAAACCGGCGGCTTAACCAAAGGCCGAAAAACGGTTTTAAGCAATCTTCGTTATACCTATTCCTACGCGAGTTATGCGCAACCGGAAGACCATGAAATTGCCAAACTGCTGACCGCATTGAATCCTGGTTTTAAAGACGAACCTTTAATTACCGGGGCGACCGGTTATTTGGCCTTGTCCAAGTTACTAAAAACCGGCAGGTTGTTCTGGCTGGACATCGAAAGGGCGCCATTAACAAAAGGCGGCGAGCGCGATTTAACCTTCACTTGGCAGACCGCCGATAATGGCGATTATCAATTAGCCGTTGACATTGTGCCGCACGGCATCTTGCTGCTGACCGAACCACCGCAATATATTGATGCCGCGTTAAATCAGATAGGCGCGCTCAACTGCCATCATCTATCCACCGAGCAGCTAAAAACCATTCTCGCCGCGCCGCGCATTCCGGCTGAATATGCCGATGAATTCAGTCAGCGCCTGGTTACCGAACATCCAGGATTACCGTTGCCGGCGCCGAAAAAAGTCGATTTAACCGAAGCCGACCAGCTGATGCCAACGCCGAGATTACGTCTGTTCGGCCATCAGCTTTCGCCGCAGCAATACAGCCATTTTATCGAGGTCAAGTTTAGTTACGGCGACTGGGCGCTGTCTGCCGCCACGCCGGAAAATTACAGCGTGGTAAAAACCGGGCAAGGCTTGGTACGGATTAAACGCGACCTGGAAACCGAGCAACAAGCTGTCAATCGGCTGATTGATTTGGGCTTTGCTTTTTCAAATATGGACAGCGGTATCGCGGAATTGCTGTTGTTTAGCCCGGCACAATTATCGATTATGGACAGCGCCGCCCGCTGGGGCGATTTTTTGCACAACACCCTGCCGGAGTTGGAGCAGGACGGCTGGTTTGTCGACATAGACGACAGCTTTTTGCTGAACTTTCAGACCGCGAGTAATTGGGATGCCGAAATCAGCGAAAGCCAGCAGGACTGGTTTGAAATGCGCTTTAACATTGACATCGACGGCGAACCGTGGCCTTTGTTGCCGCTGATTATGCCGGTGCTGGAAAACTATGATTTGGAGCACTTGCCGGCAATGCTGAGCATTCCGCTGGCCGATCACCGCTATCTGAACTTGCCTAGCGAAAAAATCAAGCCGTTCCTGAGCGTATTGCTGGAGATGTTCAACAGCAGCACGCTGGGCAAAGACGGTAGCCTGAAACTGTCCCGATTTAACGCCGCGACCTTGGCCGATCTGGAACAACACAACTACGGCCTGTTTTCTATACGCGGCGGCGAAGGCTTGCGCGAACTGGGGCAAAAGCTGCTTAATTTCAGGGGCATTGAAGACGTTGCCCTGCCTAACAACTTGCAGGCGGAACTGCGGCCTTATCAGCAACAGGGCCTGAATTGGCTGCAATTTTTACGCGAATATCAGTTTTCAGGCATACTCGCCGACGACATGGGCCTGGGCAAAACCATACAGACGCTAACGCATTTGCTGCTGGAAAAACAAAGCGGCCGGATGAAATTGCCCAGCCTGATTATTGCGCCGACCAGTTTGATGAGCAATTGGCGCCGCGAAACCGAACGCTTCACCCCCGACCTAAAAATCCTGATTTTGCAGGGCACTGAACGCAAACAGCTGTTCTACAAAATCCGCGATTACGACCTGATTTTGACCACTTATCCGCTGCTGTCGCGGGATGAGGAAACGCTGCTCGAACATGACTACCATTATTTGATTCTGGATGAAGCCCAAACCATCAAAAACCCGCTGTCCAAAGCCGCGCAACTGGTGCGCAAAATTAAGGCCAGTCACCGTTTGTGCCTGACCGGCACGCCGATGGAAAACCATCTGGGCGAACTGTGGGCGCAATTCGATTTTTTGATGCCGGGTTTCCTCAGCGACAGCACCACCTTTAAAAAACGTTACCGCACCCCGATTGAAATGTACGGCGACAGTGAGCAACGCGAGCGCCTATCGCGGCGGATTGCGCCGTTTATGTTGCGCCGCACCAAACACGATGTCGCCACCGAATTGCCGCCGAAAACCGAGATAATCCGCTCGGTGCCGCTGTATCCAAAACAGGCGGCGTTATACGAAAGCATCCGCCTGACCATGGAGAAAAAAGTCCGCGACGCAATCGCGGAAAAAGGCTTGTCGCGCAGCCACATCACCATTCTCGATGCCTTGCTTAAACTGCGCCAAACCTGCTGCGACCCGCGCACACTGGCGCTAAAAGAAGCGCAAAAAGTCACCGAATCGGCCAAACTCGACCTGTTGATGGAATTGTTGCCGGAACAGCTCGAAGAAGGGCGGCGCATCCTGGTGTTCTCGCAATTCACCCGCATGATTGCGCTGATTGAACATGAATTGAACGCGCTAAAAATCGGCTACACCAAATTGACCGGGCAAACCCGCCAGCGCGACGAAGCCATAGAACGTTTTAAAAGCGGCGAAGTGAACGTGTTTTTGATCAGCCTGAAAGCGGGCGGTGTCGGTTTAAATTTGACCGAAGCCGACACCGTGATCATTTACGACCCGTGGTGGAATCCCGCCGCCGAAAGCCAGGCCGCAGACCGCGCCCATCGTATCGGCCAGGACAAGCCGGTGTTCGTGTACAAACTGATTACCGAAAATACCGTCGAAGAAAAGATTATCGCGATGCAGGACAAAAAGCGCGCACTGGCCGAAGGGATTTATAAAGGCGGGGCTAAAGAGGAATCTTTGAAATTGACGGCGGAAGATTTGACGGCTTTGTTTGAGCCGTTGTGAGGCAGGCTGGGCGAGTTCCGTATTTTTATTGTAACTACTCAGCCCTGCTAAAAATAATTAAATGGAACACGGATTACACAGATAAGACAGATTTACACCGATTTTTTAAATCGGCTTTTAATCGGTCATTATCCGTCTAATCAGTGGCCTCCGTGTTCTATTCTTTTTTTCGCTGAGTAGTTACTTTTTACTTTGGATAATATATTGAGGCCACTATTTATGAACGAATGGTTTTTTTCTGTTGATGCTGTGAACTACGGCCCTTACGCGTTGGATTATGCAAAAAACTTTGCCCGCGAAAATCAGGGCGCTTATTGTTGGCGCCAGGGATTTACCGATTGGCTGCCGGTTTATCAGGCGACTGAAATCAGGCCGATGAAGAAAGACGGCGTTACGCCGTTTCCGCCAATGCCCGAAGCTATGATGTCGCCCAAGCCGATGGTATTGCCCGCCGTGAACGCGCCGATTGCTCAAGCCAATGTGCAGCCGGTGTTTGTTGATGAACAGCGTTCGTATGGTTTTGGCCAACAGGCTGTCACCGAAGGTATTGATTATAAAATTTTCGGCCATGAAATGCAGTTTGTCGAAATCGAGCTGGATTCAAACGAGAGCGCGGTCGCAGAAGCCGGGGCGATGATGTATAAAAGCGCCGAGGTGAAAATGGAAACCGTGTTCGGCGATGGTTCGGCTGCGCAATCCGGCCTGATGGGCTTATTGCTGGGGGCGGGCAAACGGCTACTGACCAACGAAAGCCTGTTTATCACCGTATTCACCCAAACCGCGCAACGCAAAGGCAAGGTGGCGTTTGCCGCGCCTTTTCCGGGCACTATTTTGGCACTCAGTTTAAAAGACTATGGCAATAAACTGATTTGCCAAAAAGACAGCTTTTTAGCGGCGGCCAAAGGCGTGCAAATCGGCATTCACTTTCAACGGCGCATTTTAACCGGCCTGTTCGGCGGCGAAGGTTTTATCATGCAAAAGCTGGAAGGTGAGGGCTGGGTGTTTGTCCATGCCGGCGGCTGTCTGCAAAAAATAGAACTGGCTGCGGGTGAAACGCTGCACGTCGATACCGGTTGTTTGGCGGCGATGACAGCCGCTGTTGATTTTGACATACAGCAGGCTGGCGGCATTAAAACCATGCTGTTTGGTGGCGAGGGTTTAGTGTTTGCCAAATTAACCGGCCCCGGCACGGTTTGGTTGCAAAGCCTGCCATTCTCGCGCTTGGCGGGTCGAATGCTGTCATCGGCACCGCAAGGCGGTGGACGGCAGCAAGATGAAGGTTCAATTCTGGGCGGCTTGGGTAATTTACTCGGCGGCGATTGAACGGCTTAGCAAGCGCACCGCTGTTGCCACACCGTCATGAGTCTGCATAGATTGGCTGGCTGCACGGGATTTTTCCGCCATGCTTTTTGTCGTCAGTACCGTTTTGATGGCTTTGGCGAGCGACTGCGCAGTAATAGACTTTGCCGGTAGCGGCGCGCCTGCCAATCCCAGCTTTTGTAATTGCCGCGCCCAAAACAATTGTTCATCCATAAACGGCACCACGACCGATGGGCAACCGGCCCGCGTGGCGGCATGTGTTGTCCCCGCGCCGCCATGATGAACGACTGCGGCACAGTGCGCGAACAGCGGCTGATGCGGATGCCGGTCGATGAAATAGATTTGATCAATTTGGCGGCCGACAGGATAGCGTTCCGAACTGGTCTGAATAATCGCTCGGCAACCGGCCAGCTTTACCGCATCGACAAACAAATCCATGCTCCAATCGGGCACGGCCTGCTGCAAACTGCCGAAGGTCAGGTAAACCGGTGCCGCGCCATTCGCCAGAAATGCGGACAGCGGCTCTGGTATCTCCCAGTGCTGCGCATCTTCGGTTAAATTTAAAAAACCGCAGAGTTGATGATGCGGCGGCCAGTGCTCAAATGCGCGGCAAAATAACGGGTCGACCGCCACCAAATTGAGTTGTTGCGAGGTCAGCAGTCCAGTCAGCATGTTCGCTGGTGGCGTTGCGCCCGCTTCCCGCCATAAACGGGTCAGCGGTTTTTTCAAGGCCCAATTGAATACCACATCGACCAGCTTCCAGCTTAATGTGTTGAAATAACGCCCGCCATCAGGAAAGTTTAACGGCGGCACTGCTGGGTTGGGTATCGGCGCATGGCAAAGCGTCACGCTGAAAAAAGCTTTGTGCTGCTGTAGCGCCGCCAGCTTTAGCGGGTAGAGAAAATGATGGCCGATTACCATGTCGTTTTCGGCAACCAACTGCTGTGCCGCTTGGTACACCGCTTGTTCGCAGGGAAAAAATGCTTCATCAAGCAGTGCCCTCAGCCATTGCAGCGGATGCATACGAAATGAACGCTGGGCAAAATCCTGCATATTAAAATCGATATGTTCCGGCACTTGCCGGTAGGCTATGCCCAGTTGAGCGCAGATGTCGTGATAACGGTGGTTGTCGATGCTGCTGGCGACCAGCGTTACCGCGTGCCCCGCTTGTTGTAGACCGTCGGCCAACGCCAGCATAGGGCGGATGTCGCCATTAGAGCCCCAGGTTTGAATGCCAATTTTCATCAGCGGCTTAGCGCATTAACCCGGCTAAAAAACGGCTGAATTCATCGGCTAATTGCGGCAGGACGCTGAGCATCCGGTGATCGGTATCGTATAAATTTAAGCGTACACGGTGTTGTTGGCAAAATTTCCAGGCGTTTTCCGGTGGGACAACGTCGTCCTGCCAGCCGTGGAATACACGGATTGCCTCAGCCGTTGGCTTAAATTCAGTACGCTGATAACCCGGCAGGTAAAAAGCCGGCGCAATCAAAAACAAGCCGCGTGGTTTGATAATTTCTGAGGCGACCGTTACCACATAAGCACCCATGCTGGAGCCGACTAAAATAATGTCCTGATAAGCCGACAGATCAATATCCAGCAGTTGTTGAATGCGCAGTTCAGGGTCATTGCTGGCTTGGTAATCGGGGCTGATGAACATAATGTCATGCTGTTTGGCGACTTCTGCGAATACGTGTGTTTTTTCACTCCAGGGAATGCTGTCTTTTCCGTGGTTGTAGATGATGAGTTTTTGCATAAAATTGACCTTGTGAGGAATGATATTTTTATTGCCGGATTGAGCTTTATGATAGGGCGTTTGCGGTTAAATGTTAATTGTTTATCAAAGTTTGGCGATAAGTAACAGCACTTATTGAATACAAAATTTGAATTCTCTATTCTAGCCACTGATTTTTTCAGGTTAATGCATTTTAATCTTTGTGGAAATGGGGCGACTATGTTCAATCTTATTAACAGACACCGCAATGACATAGCCTACGCGGCGGCGGTAAAAAAAATCGAAGCGCTGGAAGGTGAGTTAAGCCAGAAAAAACATGAGTTGGATGAAAGCTGCAAAGCCCAGAAAAAAATGAGCGAAGGCGTAAGAACCTGCGTTTTCTCGCTGTTTACCATCAAAGGCCACTTGCAAATCGTAGAGGCGTATTTGGATGAGTCCAACAACAGAGTTCTTGAGCTGATCAAGGAAAATGCAGCGCTTAAATCTTCAGGCGATGGGTGGTTTAAGCGCGCTATAAAGCTTGAATTTGATGTTTTAAGCGCTCAGGATAGACTTAAAAAAATCGAAAATGAGCGCGATATGGCGGTAAAAACAATCGAACGGCTTCAAAGTCTATTCATTTCGCCAAATGAAGAAAATAGTCGCGGCGGGAATTAAATAACGGCGACTTTTTGGAGCGGTGGATTTGGCAACATTTATGATCCCCACCCAATTATTAGTCAAACCGGACTATATTTGGAACAATTTTGAGCGGAAAACCAGCTACAACATGACGCGGCAATTACGTTAAAGATCAGCTTATCGCTACAAAGCCGCCTCTGGTGGGCGCAAAAAAAATCATCCACATTCGCGCGAAGCGGAGCCATCGCTACACACGTTGTTGGCGTCTGCTGTGCGCCTCTTGCCAACAAAATCCCCCATTAAATAATCGATCTGCAGAGTGTGCCGTTATGCGCGGCGTGGCCAAGGCTTTGGTTTGCAGGGGCGGGCGATTTTTCCGTGTAATAATGATGCTTGAGCCATTCTTGCATGATAATATAAGCGGTTTTTTTAGATAGGCTAATCTTGAGTGTTTACCTGGGGATTGGGTTCAACGCGGATTGCTGAAAAAGTATTATTTTTATATCGTGTTTTTGAGAAAATTATTGCAATGAACATTCGCGCATTACTTGTTTTTACTATTTTATCCTCTGCCATGAGCAGTCATGTTCATGCCGCTACCTATGACATGCCGGAAAATCCTAATGATAGCATTATCATTAAATATGTCGATGACATGCCCTTAACGCGGGCGGAGCAGGATGAAACTTTATTGGATGTGGCGCGCCGTTTTCTGTTGGGGCAAACGGAAATAGTCAGGCTGAATCCCGATGTTGATCGTTGGCTGGTTAAAAAAGGCGAGATTGTCCGCTTATCGAATCGTCGCATTTTGCCGGATTCGCCGCATAATGGGATTACCTTGAATATTTCCGAATACCGGATGTATTTTTATCCGCCGACTAAAAAAGGTGAAAGGCCTAAGCAGGTGATGACTTATGCACACGGCGTGGGCAGGCAGGATTGGAAAACGCCGCTGGGGCAAACTAAGATTGCACGAAAAATAATGAATCCTGCTTGGCATCCGCCCGAGTCGATTAGACGTGAACATGCCGCTAATGGCGATCCGTTGCCGTTGGTAGTGCCGCCAGGCCCTAATAATCCGTTAGGTAGCCGGGCATTGCATCTGGCCTTACCCGGAGAATACCGAATACACGGCACTGATATTGATAAGATTCACGGCATCGGCATGCAGATTACTCACGGCTGCGTGCGCATGTATCCTGAAGATGTCGAAGAGTTATACGACATGGTCGACGTTGGGACGCCGGTTTATATCGTCAAACAGCCTATCAAGGTGGGTTGGTTGAATAATGTGTTGTACGTGGAGGCGCACCCTGATTTGGAAGGGGAGGAAACAACGCTGGATCAACGTTTTGCCGAAGCCTTGCGCTTGATTGAAAAGGCCAATAATCAGGAAGTGCCTGATTTTGATCAAAAAGCATTAAATAGGGCGCTGACTAATCAGGCGGGTGAGCCAATAGCGATTTATGAGCGTTTACCGCTGATGGAAGATACGACAGCAGAAGCGATTAACGCTGAGCAATCATCCGAGCCTGTGCCATCGCCATCGGTGCCCATAGCTGAAGAACCCGCACCTGCGCCCGTGCGTAAACCTTCCCCAAGCGGTTATTATCGCGGCGGTTTATAAAACGTTTTAGCGCTTAAAAAATTGTAACTATTCAGCGGTTGTTAAAGAAAAATGCCTAAATGGAACACGGATGGCACTGATACCCTCTGGGGCACAAGTAAAACGGATAATCACTGATTAAAAGCACGGTCTATTTTAAAAAATCTGTGTAAATCCGTCTGATCTGTGCTGTCCGTGTCCTATTTCTTTTTTTCGCTGAGTAGTTGCAAGAAATTATTGTAACAATGCCGTCATTGCTTGGCGGATCAGGCATTTTTAATGCATAACTTTATTTCGGGTACATTCTTTTGAAAAAAATTCTTATTTCCGACAAATTAGCAGAAGCCGGCATTAACTATTTGAATGAGCAGCCGGGCATACAAATTCATATTGAAACCGGGCTTAATGAAGAGCAATTGTGCAACATTATCGGCGATTACGATGCGCTGTTAATCCGTAGCGATACGCAAGTGACACAAGCGGTGTTGCAGGCGGCAAAAAATCTCAAGTTGATCGGCCGTGCCGGTATCGGCGTCGATAACGTCGATATTCCAGCGGCAACCGAATTGGGCATTATTGTCATGAATACGCCCGATGCCAATGCCACCACGACAGCCGAATTGGCAGTTGCGCACATGATGTCGCTGAGCCGTCATTTGCCGACGGCAGACCGGTCGGTACGCGCCGGAAAATGGGAGCGTTCTAAGTTGATGGGCTCTGAAATTGCCCATAAAACGCTGGCAATATTAGGTTTTGGCACCATTGGCCGCATTGTGTCGCAGCGCGGTTTGGGGTTGAAAATGGACGTGATTGCTTATGACCCGTTTGTCGCGCCGGAAATATTTGAAGATTTGGGTGTGCAATCGGTCAGTCTTGAGGAGTTGGTGACGCGTGCAGATTATTTGACCTTGCATTGTCCATTAATCGAAAAAACCCGCAATGTAATCGGTAGCGCTCAGCTGGCGATGATGAAGAAAGAAGCGATGATTATCAACTGCGCCCGAGGCGGCTTGATTGACGAGGCTGCGTTGTATGAAGCCTTGAAAAATAGCCAGATAGCCGGAGCTGCGCTGGATGTGTACGAAAACGAACCGCCTGCCGGTTCGCCGTTATTGGAGCTGGATAACATCGTGTTTACCCCGCATTTGGGTGCCTCGACCAGCGAAGCGCAAGTGGCGGTCAGTGTTGAAATTGCCCGGCAGGCGGTGACTTTTTTAAAGACCGGCGAAGCGGTGAATGCGTTGAATCTGCCGCGCGTATCGGCGGAAGAGCTGAAAAAATCGCACGAATTCATGACGCTGGCCAATATTCTGGGCAAGGTGTTAGTCGGTTTAGCGACTAAGCCGCTGGAAAAAATTGAAGTGTCGTTAATGGGACGTGCGGCCGAAGTTGAGGTGCGGCCGGTTTCTGTTGCGGCCTTAATCGGCGTGTTAAGCGGACAATTTTCGACGCCGGTTAACCGGGTTAATGCCGAAAATATCGCCAAACGTCAGGGCATTGCATTGGTGGAATCAAAAACCGAGGAAACCCAGGATTATTTGTCTCTAATTAAAGTGACCGGACATTGCGCAGATCATGCGATTACGCTGGCCGGAACCTTACTGGGCGGCTGTCATCCGCGCTTGGTGTGCATCGACCAGTTTGATATTGAAGTCGTACCCGAAGGCACCTTGTTAGTGACACAGCATGATGATAAGCCCGGCGTTATTTCGGCTATCAGCAGTGTGTTGGGCAATGCCAACATCAATATTTCCAGAATGCAGGTCGGCACCGCAGACGAGCAAAATCTGGCGATGGCGGTGATTAGCGTTTCAGAGCCTTTGACTGACGAGTTGTTGCAGCAGTTATGCCATATTCCCGCTGTACATAAAGCGACCCAGATTGTGTTATGAGTTTCGACGTCATTTGCTTTGATTGCGACAGCACGCTAAGCAAAATTGAAGGTATCGATGAACTCGCCCGGCGTGTTGGCTTAGGCGATGCAATGTCCAAATTGACCAATGCGGCGATGAATGGCGAAGTGCCGCTGGAAGCGGTATATGAACAGCGTTTGTCGCTAATTAGACCGGATAAAGCCAGCATAGCTTGGTTGGCGGATGAATATATCGAGCAGATCGTCGATGGCGTTAAAGTCGTATTTGAGACTTTATTAGGGCAGGGCAGGGATGTGCATATTATCAGCGGCGGACTGCGGCAGGCTATTTTGCCGCTGGCGCGAGTTTTGGGCGTACCCGAAGCGCGGGTTCATGCGGTTGATGTTTATTTTAATGCAGACGGCAGTTATCAGGATTACGACCAAAATTCGCCGTTGGCCAGATCCGGAGGTAAAGCTGTTATTGTGGGCAAACTTAATACCACAGGCTCGCTGGTCATGGTCGGCGATGGCAAAACCGACATGGAAGCGAAGCAGGCGGGTGCCGTTGTGATTGGTTTTGGCGGCGTGGTCGACCGCGCGCTAGTGCGTGAGCAAGCCGACTTTTATTGCGTTGAGCCGAGTTTAACGGCTGTGTTGGCGCATATTTTATAAGAGAGAAATAATGGCTGGACATAGTAAATGGGCAAATATCAAGCATCGTAAGGCAGGGCAAGATGCTAAACGCGGTAAAATTTTTACCAAAATGCTGCGTGAAATTACTGTCGCAGTAAAAACCAGCGGGCCGGATGCGGCCAGCAATCCTGCGTTGCGCACCGCAGTCGATAAAGCCTTGGGCGCCAATATGCGCCGCGACACCATTGATACCGCGATTAAAAAAGCCTCCGGCGCACTGGAAGGCGTTAATTACGAAGTGGTTCGTTATGAAGGCTACGGCCCCGGTGGCACAGCGGTAATGGTCGATTGTCTGACTGATAATCGCAACCGTACCGTCGGCGAAGTGCGCCATGCTTTTACTAAAGCGGGCGGCAATTTGGGTACGGATGGTTCGGTAGCTTATTTATTCAGTAAATTAGGTATTCTCAGTTATGCGCCTTCGGTTGATGAAGATGCGCTGATGGAAGCCGCTTTGGAAGCCGGTGCTGAAGATGTGACCACCCACGACGACGGGGCGGTTGACGTAATGACCACGCCGGAAACTTATCTGGAAGTTAAAGACGCGCTGATTGCGGCGGGTTTCGAGCCGGATAATGCGGAAATTACCATGCAGGCAGCAACCATGGCCGAGTTGGATGCCGCAGACGCAGAAAAAATGCTGCGTTTAATTGACCGCTTGGAAGATTTGGACGACGTGCAGAATGTTTATTCCAATGCGGATATTAGTGATGAGATTATGGAAGGGTTGGAATAATAAGCTCAGCCTATCGAAGAAGCAACTGCTGGGTAAGGTTAAGTAATGATAAATAAAATTCAAATAAAAGTTGTAGAAGACAATAAGTCGGGTAGAAACTCACATGATGTTATTGAGTCAGTGCGGCAAAATGAAGCAATTCCGCAAGGTGATATGGGAGCCTATCTTGTAGGTGTTTTTCCTTGCCGACCATTAACACTAGACGAAAACAATTATGGTTTGGCAAAAGGAAGTCAATGGGATAAATGCATTTACAAAAAGCAATGGACAGCCGCGTTGCGTGGGAAGGATGAATTTACAGAAGAACAAAAGGCACTGATTCTCGCTGCTTTAGAGCTGATCAAAGACTATCCTGCTAAATTAGGAAAGGATAGTTTCTGGTGGAATAAAGCAATTACACAACCCTATGTGCAAAAATTACTGGAAAGTTGGAGTAGTCAAAAACAAAAGCTTAACTCAGCACCTGTAGCGCAAGTTGATAGACAATCCGGTGCAGAAGAAATCAGTTATCTCCAATCCCTCGAAGTTTCGCTGCCGGAAGAGATTGCTGATGCCGGAAACTTAGTTGAGGGAGCTGTTCGCACTATTATTATTAATGCCTATGAACGCAATCCAGAAGCTAGGCAGCGATGTATAACCGCTCATGGGTCGAGTTGCTGTATTTGCGGATTCAACTTTGGAGTGATGTACGGTTCTGATGCTGAAGGTTACATCCATGTTCACCATATTCGTCCGCTAAACGAGATCAAAGGGGAGTACGTCGTTAACCCTATCGAAGATTTGCGTCCGGTGTGTCCAAACTGTCATGCAGTATTGCATCTAGGCGGGCGATGCCGCAGCATTGAAGAAGTTTTGCAACTTCTTAAGAATAACAACAATAATTGAAGTAGCTTTGTAACAATAAGAGTCAGTATATTGATTTTGGTGTTTCTTGGCTTATTTCAATGATAATTTTAACCTAGTGGAAACATTGCGACTCCAATACTTACTCAATGAGAATTGCTGAACTTACGATACAGCCTAACTGGATACTGACTATTGTGGCTGAGGATGGTCGTGTTGGACAGTTTGACGTTGCCCCTTATCTTCAATATGAAGCGTTTGAGGCACTTAAACATCAAAGTGAATTTGAAAAAGTCAGCAATGGTGGCTATTTTATTGAATGGGAGTGCGGTGCTGATTTGTCCGTAGACACCATTGAAGCGCGATGTGATTTCACTAATAACCCACAGTTATGTCGTTTGGAATAAAGCTGCTCAAGCGTGGCGCGTGTTAGCGTTTCCGAATGTAATGCGTTTAATTAGAGGTTATATGATGAATCATTTTAAAGCGGCGGGCATTTATGATTGCAATCGACACTAATGTGTTAGTGCGTTTGTTAGTTAATGATTCAGCTTCACAGACACGCACTAATATGGCTAAGGCTCTGTTAAAAAGCGTTAAGCAGTTATTTACCTTCGATAAAAAATTTGCACGATTGCAATCGGTAAAGTTACTTGAACAATAAATGCGCATTCTAGGCATAGACCCCGGTTCCAGAATAACCGGCTACGGCATTATCGAAGATTCCCCTCGCGGTTATCGCTATATCGCCAGTGGTTGCATTCGCATACAGGCGGATTATTTCCCCGACCGGCTCAAGCAAATATTCGACGGCCTAGTTGAAGTGGTGGAGCGCTATCACCCGGAGCAAATGGCGATTGAGCAGGTGTTCATGCATAAAAATGCCGATTCGGCTTTGAAGTTGGGGCAGGCGCGGGGCGCGGCCATTTGTGCGGTGCAGACCGCCGGTTTGCCGGTGTTTGAATATGCGGCGCGGCAAATTAAGCAGGCGGTGGTCGGGAAGGGCAGTGCCGAAAAAACTCAAGTCCAACACATGGTGAAAATTCTGTTAAATATTCAAGGTGAGTTACAAATTGATGCCAGCGATGCGTTGGGCATCAGTATTTGCCATGCGCATTATCAGCAAACGGCACTGCGTTTGGGTGCGTTACGATGATCGGTTTTTTGCGCGGCAAGTTGGCGTTAAAAGCGCCGCCATTATTGATGCTTGATGTCAATGGCGTCGGTTATGAAGTCGAGGCACCGATGACGACTTTTTATAATCTGCCCGTGCTCGGCACTGAGGTCATGCTGCACACGCATCTGGTGGTGCGGGAAGATGCGCACATTTTGTTCGGCTTTTCGACCGAAGCGGATCGCGCCATGTTCAGGACTTTGATTAAGGTCAATGGCGTCGGCCCTAAATTGGCGCTGGCGATTTTATCCGGGCAGAGCGCCGAAGAATTCCACCGCTGTATCCATAATAATGATACCCAAGCTTTGGTGCGTTTGCCCGGCGTCGGTAAAAAAACCGCCGAGCGATTGGTCATTGAAATGCGCGACCGCCTGCCTGATTTGGGCGAGTCGGTTGATGCAACAGCAGCAGGCGCTGATAAAATGCAGCCGGTCAATAATCCTAAACAGGAGGCTATCAGCGCCTTGTGTTCGCTAGGTTATAAGCCCTTGGATGCCGCTAAAATGGTGCAACACATTAATATAGAAGGCAAAAGTTGCGAAGATATTATCCGGCTGGCGCTGCAAGGTTCGCTCAGATGATCGAAAGCGACCGCATTATCACTGCTAACAGCCATTCGGATGAAGAACGCCAGGATCGCGCCATTCGCCCCAAGCGTTTGGCTGAATATATTGGTCAAAAAGAATTGCGCGAGCAAATGGAGATTTTTATCCAGGCGGCAACGGCGCGAAAAGAAGCGCTGGATCATGTATTAATTTTTGGTCCGCCGGGTCTTGGAAAAACCACGCTGGCCAATATTATCGCCGCTGAAATGTGTGTTAAAATTCGCCAAACTTCAGGGCCGGTACTGGATAAAGCCGGTGACCTGGCGGCTTTACTGACTAATTTGGAAGCACATGATGTGCTGTTTATCGATGAAATCCATCGTTTAAGTCCGGCGGTTGAAGAAATTTTATATCCGGCGATGGAAGATTATCAGCTGGATTTGATGATTGGCGAAGGCCCGGCTGCACGTTCTATCAAACTGGATTTGCCGCCGTTTACGCTGGTGGGTGCAACCACGCGAGCAGGATTACTGACCTCGCCGTTGCGCGATCGTTTTGGCATTGTGCAACGCCTGGAATTTTATAAAATTGAAGAACTGACCGATATTGTGACTCGTTCAGCCAAGGTGCTGGGCATTGCGATGGAGCCGCGCGGCGCGTTTGAAATCGCCCGCCGCTCTCGCGGTACGCCGCGTATCGCCAATCGCTTGTTGCGACGGGTGCGCGATTATGCCGAAGTCAAAGGTAATGGCACCATTACTGAGTTGTTGTCGTTTAAAGCCTTGGAAATGTTAAAAGTGGACAATAATGGCTTCGATTCTTTAGACCGCAAATTGTTGTTGGCGATGATTGAAAATTTTGCCGGCGGCCCGGTTGGCTTGGATACGCTGGCTGCTGCGATCAGCGAAGAACGCGGCACCATTGAAGATGTGGTGGAGCCTTATTTATTGCAGCAAGGTTTTATTATACGCACCCCGCGTGGCCGGGTGGTTACGCAACATGCGTATTTGCATTTTGGTTTGCAGCCGCCTAAACATTTAGGTTTAACTGAGGATTTGTTTGAATAATTTTGTCTGGCCGGTGCGCATTTATTATGAAGACACCGATGCCGGCGGCGTGGTGTTTCATGCCAACTATCTGAAATTTTTTGAACGGGCGCGCACTGAAATGCTCAGAGCCATGGGTTATGAGCAGGATGCGTTAGCAGCCAGTGAGGGCATTGTTTTTGCGGTGCGTTCAGTGCAAGTTGATTATTTAAGCCCGGCCCGATTTAATGAGCTATTACAAGTGACTGCAAAAGTGAGCAAGGCTAAAAAAGTCAGTTTTACTTTTGAGCAAACGATTACCCGGGGCGATGTTATTTTGTGCCAAGGCAATATCCGCATTGCCTGTTTGGATGTGCAAACCCTGCGCCCCAAAGCGATTCCTGAAATTTTAATTAGAGCACTAGAGCACACCATCAATGAATACTGATTTATCGATTTTCCATTTAGTTAAAGAAGCCAGTTTTGTGGTTCAATTCGTGATGCTGATATTGCTGGCCGCATCAGTATCATCGTGGACTTTTATTTTTACCAAGCGCAAAGAGCTGAATCGGGCGGTTGAAATTACCGACGAATTTGAAGAACAATTCTGGTCTGGCGTAGTCTTGGCCGATCTTTACAGAAAATTGGCGGCCAAGGATTTTGAGCCGGAAGGTATTGAGAAAATATTTCTGGCCGGCTACAAAGAATTTTCCCGGATGCGCCAAGCGGGTAATGTCGAGCCGGGCGTACAAGTAGAAAGCGCGCAACGGGTGATGCGTATTGAATTGTCACGCGAATTGGAACGCTTGGATGAGCATTTGGCATTTTTGGCCACAGTCGGCTCGATCAGCCCTTACATTGGTTTGTTCGGCACGGTGTGGGGCATCATGAATTCGTTTATGTCCTTGGGCAATGTCAAGCAGGCGACTTTGGCGCAAGTGGCGCCGGGTATTGCTGAAGCCTTGATTGCCACCGCCATTGGTTTGTTTGCGGCGATTCCTGCTGTTATTGCCTACAACCGTTTTTCGACGCGCTTGGATAGATTGACCGGGCGCTATGAATTGTTTGTCGAAGAATTTGTGGTGTTATTACAAAGACAGGCGCATCAAAAATGAGTGCGCCACAGATGGGTCGAAAAAACGGGCGCAGAAAGCCGATGGCTGAAATCAATGTGGTGCCTTACATTGACGTGACCTTGGTATTGCTGATTATTTTTATGATTACCACGCCGATGTTGCAGACCGGCGTAGATGTCGAATTGCCGCAAGCGGAATCGGCAACGGTAGAATCCGAAGCTGACAATTTACCGCTGATTGTGTCGATTAATGCGCAGGGTGAATATTATATTACCATTGATGATCGCGAACCTGAGCGTCTAGCCGCCGAAGACATCAGTGCGCGCGTAATGACGGTATTGAGCAATAAACCGAAAACGAAAGTCCTGATCGCGGCTTACACCGGTATTGATTATGGCGTTGTCGTGAGTTTAATGGCGGGATTAAAAAATGCCGGCGTTGCCAGCGTGGGTTTAATGACTAAATCGAGTGAACAATAAAATTTGATGGCTAGTAAAAAGAGATTCACATGGCCTGTTATTTGGGCGCTGGCATTACATTTTTCTATTTTGGCTTTGTTTGCTTTAAGCGCCTTATTAAAACCGGATAAGCCAGAGGAAATACAGGCGTTACCGGAAATTATCCATGCTGAAATTATTGAGGAAACTACCGCGAATAAGTCGGCAGACGTTGCGGAAAAGCTTGTAGAGGCAGCGCCGGACGTTAATCCAGACGTTGAGCGATTAGCGCAACAGGAGCAAGCGGCTGAGCAGGCCAAAGCAGAAGCCAAGCAAGCGGAAGCGGCCAAAGCTGAAGCCGCAGAACAAGCCAAAGCGGAAGCTGCTAAAGCAAAAGCTGAAGCCGCCGCGCAAGCTAAAGCAGAAGCCAAGCAGGCGGAAGCGGCCAAAGCGAAAGCCGAAGCCGCCGCGCAAGCCAGAGCGGAAGCCAAGCAAGCGGAAGCGGCTAAAGCGAAAGCCGAAGCCGCAGAACAAGCTAAAGCAGAAGCCAAGCAAGCGGAAGCGGCTAAAGCGAAAGCCGAAGCGGCAGAACAGGCCAAAGCAGAAGCCAAGCAAGCGGAAGCGGCTAAAGCGAAAGCCGAAGCGGCAGAACAAGCTAAAGTAGAAGCCAAACAAGCGGAAGTGGCCAAAGCGAAAGCCGAGGCCGCTGCGCAAGCTAAAGCAGAAGCCAAACAAGCGGAAGCGGCCAAAGCGAAAGCCGAAGCCGCAGAACAAGCCAGAGCCGAAGCCAAACAAGCGGAAGCGGCTAAAGCGAAAGCCGAAGCCGCAGAACAAGCCAGAGCCGAAGCTGCTGCGCAAGCCAAAGCAGAAGCCGGTAAAGCTAAAGCTGCCGCTGAAAAAGCCGAAGCCGCCGCGCAAGCCAAAGCAGAAGCCGGTAAAGCTAAAGCTGCCGCTGAAAAAGCTGAAGCCGCCGCGCAAGCCAAAGCAGAAGCCGTTAAAGCCAAGGCTGCCGCTGAAAAAGCTGAGGCTGCTGCGCAAGCCAAAGCAGAAGCAGCCAAAGCCAAGGCTGCCGCTGAAAAAGCTGAGGCTGCTGCGCAAGCCAAAGCAGAAGCCGGTAAAGCCAAGGCTGCCGCTGAAAAAGCTGAAGCTGCCGCGCAAGCCAAAGCAGAAGCCGCCAAAGCCAAGGCAGCCGCCGAAAAAGCCGAAGCCGCCGCGCAAGCCAAAGCAGAAGCCGCCAAAGCTAAGGCTGCCGCTGAAAAAGCCGAAGCCGCCGCGCAAGCCAAAGCAGAAGCCGCCAAAGCCAAGGCTGCCGCTGAAAAAGCTGAAGCTGCCGCGCAAGCCAAAGTTGCAGCAGAAAAAGCCGCCGCAGAAAAAGCAGCGGCCGCCGCAGCGCAGGCTAAAGTTGATGCAGAACGAGCGGCTGCTGCCAAAGTCAAAGCGGAGGCGGAACAGGCTGAGGCTGCAAGAATGGCGGCAGAGCAAGCCAGAATGGATGAGGAAGAGAATCAATTGGCGATAAAAACCGCCGCCGCCGCGATAAAGCAAAAAGTGGCGCGTAGCTGGATTCGACCGGTTTCTGCTAGATCGGGTTTAAAGTGTACAATTCAGGTGAGATTGATGTCTGATGGTACGGTGATTGATGCTCAGGTTGTTGCCACCAGCGGCGATGAGATTTTTGATCGTTCAGCGGAAAATGCAGTTAACAAAGCATCCCCGCTGCCGGTGCCTAAAGATAAAGAGCTGGCGGCTAAAGAATTTAAGTCATTTAAGTTTTTGTTTGATCCGGATCGTTCCAGATGATTGGCGATGCACGATGAAGCAGATGATTAAAGGTCTTTTTTCAGTTAAGTTACTGAGGTAAAAACAAGTGAATTTTGTTAGAAAAATAATATTGATAGCCCTGATTGGTTGCTATGTGCCCAGTAGTTATGCAGAAATGACCATTGAAATTACTGAGGGCATTGAAAGTGCGCTGCCCATTTCAATCGTTCCTTTTGCGATGCAAGGCCCGTCGGGTGTACCCGTTGATGTCAGCTTTATTGTGGATGCAGATTTAGGTCGTAGCGGTTATTTTAAAACGCTGGATAAGCAAAGCATGCCGAGCCGACCAACCACCGCTGAAGCGGTTCAGTTCAAAGAGTGGCAGGCGATAGGTCAGCATTATCTGGTGATCGGTCAGGTGGTTGCAGAGCAAGGCCAGTACACGGTGCAGTTTCAGTTGTTTGATGTCTATAAAGGTGGGCAGCTGATGGGTTACCGGATAGCCTCATCGGCGGCCGATTTGCGCCGAACCGCGCATCATATCAGCGACCTTATCTTTGAAAAATTAACCGGTAAGAAAGGTGTTTTTAGCGGCCGGATTGCCTACATTACCAGCACCCGGCAAGGTCGGCAAAGTAACCATAAGCTGCAAGTTTCTGATGCCGATGGCTTTAATGCGCAAACCATAGCGTCCTCGGTAGAGCCCTTGATGTCGCCTGCTTGGTCGCCCGACGGCAGAAAAATAGCTTATGTGTCCTTTGAGAAAAAATCGGCCGCTATTTATGTTCAGACGCTAGCGACGGGGGAGAGAACGAGAGTCGCTGAATTTCCCGGTATTAATGGCGCGCCTTCATGGTCGCCCGATGGTAGCAAATTGGCGTTGACCTTATCGAAAGATGGCAGCCCTGATATTTATGTGTTGAATCTGCTAACGCGTTCTTTATCCAGATTGACCAACAGTTTTGCCATTGATACCGAGCCTACTTGGTCGCCTGACGGCAGCAGCATCGTGTTTACCTCGGATCGGGGCGGAAAGCCGCAGCTGTATATTATGTCCAGCCAAGGCGGCCAAGAAAAGCGCTTGACGTTTTCGGGAAATTATAATGCTAAAGCCAGTTTTTCACCGGATGGCAGAAATATAGCCATGGTGCATGGCAATGGTAACGATTACCGTATTGCCGTTATGGATTTGGCCAGCAAGTCATTTAATGTATTAACCGATGGCCGGTCAGATGAATCACCGAGTTTTGCGCCGAATGGCAGCATGATTTTGTATGCGTCCAAGAAAGGTAATGCGAGCTATTTATCAGCCGTATCATTGGATGGTAAAATGCAACAAAAGTTGGTGTTTGATAGCAGCGAAATTCGCGAACCGGCATGGTCGCCCTAGTCCACAGTTGGCTGCAGACCATTTTTAAATTAAATTAACAGATTACTTTTTGGAACTTAACAAATGAAATTGAATAAAACAGTAGTGGCAATGGCGATAAGCGCGATGATTCTATCGGCTTGTAGTGAAGATGAAAAAGATGCCAGCCTTATTGACGGCACTCAAAACGCCGCCAGCGGTATTAACGATGCCTCTGTCAGCGGGCTAAATAATGGCTCTGGTTTGTCCGGTTCAGCGATGGACGGATCAGGCATGTATCCTAATGCGGCGATAGGCCCTGAGTTTAGCGATCCAAGCAATCCGCTGTCAAAAAGCACTATCTATTTCATGCTCGATAGCAGTCAGGTTCAAGACGACTTCGTTCCTGTCATTGCTGCTCACGCACACTACTTGGTGGCTCATCCTGGACAACGTGTAGTGATGGAAGGTCATGGCGATGAGCGGGGTTCGCGTGAATATAACATTGCCCTGGGTGAGCAACGTGCAAAATCGGTAGCCAGTATGCTCAGAGTTCAAGGTGTGGGTGATAATCAGTTAGACGTCGTCAGTTACGGCGAAGAAAAACCAGCGGCATTTGGCCATGATGAAGCATCCTGGGAACTGAATCGCCGCGTTGAACTTGTTTATCAAGGCAAATAAATGAAAGCTCGCTTTATCATGTTGCTGTGTGCGTGCAGTCTTGCCAACGCAGAATCATTACCGTTAGTCGATGACCCAATGGTTTTGGCGGCGAATCAGATGACTGCCGCTACGCCTCCATCGCCTAATGTGCTCTATGAAATGATGGCGCGGTTGGAGCAATTGCAAGCCGAAGTACAGCAACTGACCGGCAAGGTAGAAGAGCAAGCTAATTTGATTGCTGAGTTAAAGCAATCTCAAACTACCTTGTACGCCGATTTTGATGAGCGAATGCAAGCGCTTGAGAAAAAAACCGAAGGTGTTAAATCAGCAGCGCCCACAGCAGCCGATGCGGTTCAAGCCCCGGCAGTCGATGGCGAAGCCGCGGCGGTAGCGCCTGAATCTGCACCGGCGCAGGCGGCGGCGCCGTCTCAAAGTGAGGCTTCTGCTGCGCCTGTAGGTGATGAGAAACAGCAATATCAACAAGCTTATGAAGCACTTAGAAATGGACATAATAGCCAGGCTATTGCCCAGTTTAATGCCTTGTTGACTAAAAACCCGAAGAGCGAGTATGCCCATAACGCCCAATATTGGTTGGGCGAAGCGTATCGGGTGAACCAAGATGTTGATTTAGCGCGGCAAGCTTTCAACGCCGTCGTTATCAATTATCCCGACAGCTTGAAAGTGCCTGATGCGCTATTGAAGCTGGGCTATATCGAGGATGAACAGAAAAATATCGTCAAAGCGCGCGAATATTTTACCCGTGTTAGTAAAGAGTTTCCCAATTCGCCAGCGGCTCAGCGGGCGGACAAAAAGTTGCTTTCGCTTGATGAAGCAAAACAATAGAGGTGAGTTTGCTACGTATCACCGAAATTTTTTATTCATTACAGGGTGAATCGAACACCGTCGGTTTGCCCACCGTGTTTATTCGCCTCACCGGCTGCCCATTAAGATGCGTCTATTGCGACACCGCGTATGCGTTTACCGGCGGGCAGAAGCTAAGCATAGATGACGTTATCGCCGAAGCTGAACAGTACGGAACCCGCTATATCACCGTAACCGGCGGCGAGCCTTTGGCGCAATCGGGTTGTGTTGAATTAATGACCCGCCTGCTTGATAAAGGTTATCGCGTTTCACTGGAAACCAGCGGCGCATTAGATGTGTCGGCGGTTGATCCGCGCGTAGTCAAAGTCATGGATCTTAAAACCCCCAGCTCTGGTGAACTAGCTAAAAACCTCTATCAAAATATTGACCATCTGACTACCAAAGATCAGGTCAAATTTGTTATCGGTGATGAACAGGATTATGCCTGGTCAAAAACTATTTTAGCCGAGTACGACCTGGCTAATCGTTGTGAAATATTGTTTTCGCCAGTGATGGGGCAGCAAAATCCAACCGAGTTAGCCGAAAAAATTCTACAGGATCGATTACCCGTCCGCTTTCAACTTCAACTTCATAAAATACTTTGGGATGATGCCCAAGGTAAGTAAACCTTAAGTTCAGACCCGCATGAAAAAAAAAGCCATCGTCCTGCTCTCCGGCGGATTAGACTCAATTACCGTGCTTGCCCTTGCCAAAAAGCAGGGCTATGCCTGTTATGCCTTAAGCTTTGACTACGGCCAGCGGCACAATGCCGAACTGATAGCAGCAGCGCAGATAGCCGCCGATTATCAAGTCGAAGACCATAAAATCATCAAATTGGGATTAAGTTCAATCGGCGGCTCCGCGCTAACCGACGAACACATTGCCGTGCCCAATACCCCACAACAAGGCATACCGGTCACCTACGTACCGGCCAGAAACACCATTTTTCTGTCCTTTGCTTTGGGGTGGGCCGAAGTATTAAATCTAACCGATATTTTCATCGGCGTTAATGCCGTAGATTATTCCGGTTACCCCGATTGCCGACCCGAATTTATCAACGCCTTTCAGCAATTAGCCAACCTTGCCACCAAGGCTGGAGTAGAAGGCGAGTATTTTACCATACACACCCCGTTAATCGCGCTCAGCAAGGCCGAAATCATCAAGCAGGGCGTGGCGTTAGGTGTAAATTATCAACGCACAGTGTCCTGTTATTCCGCTGATGAGCAAGGTCGAGCCTGCAGAGTTTGTGATGCATGTCGCCTAAGAGAAACCGGTTTTATCGAAGCGGGAATAAAAGATCCCACGCGCTATCAAAAAAGTTAAAAAAGACTTGCCATAAGCGGATTAATCAGTATAATAGGCAGTCTTTGTTGGGTCGTTAGCTCAGCCGGTAGAGCACCGCACTTTTAATGCGATGGTCGCGCGTTCGAATCGCGCACGACCCACCACCAAAGAATAAATAAATTAACCAGTTAGGCTTTACGGTCAACTGGTTTTTTTATGCCTTTTGTTTGGCTTTCCACATTCTTTCCACTTTTTATTTCAAGATCATCAGCGGCCAATGGATTTAACCGTGTAGCCTGTACCAAATAATCCGGGGACAGGTGCGAGTATTTCATAGTTACCCAGGGCAAGCGCATATAAATTAACTTAAAAATCAGCGATACTAGCGGCCTTTTTGTAGGTAGCCCATGTCATTAAGTTTACAAGACGCCTTTTCCTCACTGGAAGATCCACGAGTAGAGAGACACAAACGCCATAAACTG
>JAUYMY010000010.1 GCA_030699385.1 Methylobacter sp. | reverse complement strand
ATCAGCTAATAGCACGGCATCCGGATGTAACAGTAAGCGGCTGTCCTTAAAGACCGAAAAGTCATGCTGCCGACCTTTAGCCACAGTTACAGAGAGGATGGTCAGAGTCAATACGCAGATCACCAGCTGAGCCTTGATCGTATGGCGTTTTAGTAGGCTTTTTGGCTTTTGACGAGCCTCTCAATGGCTTGCTCAGACACATCAATGGCCAAGGTAGCGGCGGGGTCTTCCAGCAACGCTTTACGGTTGGGGAGCTTTTCGACCTTGGCCAGCATCCTTGCGGTGCGGCTATAAATCTTATGACAGTAAGATTCACTGATACCAAAGACGGCACCCAGATTTATCAGTGTCGGGTAGTGGCGAAGGTAATAAAGAGTCAGCAATAAGCGGTCTTCCAGAGACAACTTGCTATCTTTTTGCCCGCGCATGGTTAGGAGGTAAAGGATTTTTTGCGTGTCAATGTAAGCCGCTAATTTATCGTTAAGATGCTGGAAATCTTCTTTTGATAAGCCGACAACCTGGATAGGACGGATTTCCATGAAATTCTATAGTTTCGGCATCAATGGCGTCGTACTGCTCATGTGTGCCAATGAACTTGATATAAACAGCGACAAACCGATAAGCAATTGCCACTACCAATCGGTAATTAGTTAAACACAACTCGATTTAATATCTCAATCTGGTATCGTTGTTCTTGGGTTAGTTGCTTGTAGTTTCTCATGGGTTTTATCGTCTTTGGTCGGATTGAAAAAAACCGGCAACCATAGCAGCTAACCCTCTTCAAATCCGATAATTATCAATTGCACTTATGCTTTGAATACAAGAAGTTAATTAGGACGCTTTCCCTTCATTATCTTCATGGTAATAAAAATAAGCTATAAACATTGTACTGCACCCGCACTCCCTGAAAACTTAAATAGGACGTTAACATGACAGCAAATATCGGCTTAATCGGCCTCGCGGTAATGGGGCAAAATCTGGTGCTTAATATGAACGACCACGGTTTTAAAGTGGCGGTTTATAACCGTACCGCTCACGTCGTCGACGAGTTTTTAGCCGGGCCGGCAAAAAACACTTCCATTATCGGTACACATTCGCTGCAGGCGTTGGTCGATCAGCTGGAATCGCCGCGCATCGTGATGCTGATGGTCAAGGCCGGTCAGGTGGTTGATCAGGTTATCGACAGCCTAGTGCCGCTGTTGTCACCCGGTGATATTGTTGTCGATGGCGGCAATTCACTGTTTACCGACACCCATCGGCGCACGCTCGCATTAAAGGAAAAAAATATCCTTTATCTGGGCGCAGGCGTTTCCGGCGGCGAAGAAGGCGCGCGACACGGCCCGTCTATCATGCCGGGCGGCAACAAAGCGGCGTGGCCTGCGGTTAAACCAATTTTCCAGGCAATCAGCGCACAAGTCGATGGCCAGCCTTGCTGCGAATGGGTGGGCGACAACGGCGCCGGACATTATGTCAAGATGGTGCATAACGGTATCGAATACGGCGATATGCAGTTGATTTGCGAGGCTTATCAGCTGATGTCCGAGGGCTTGGGTTTAAGCGCCGCGGACATGCAGTCGGTATTTGCCGAATGGAATCAGCGCGAATTAAGCTCTTATTTGATTGAAATTACTGCGGCTATCCTGGCTTACCACGATACAGACGGCCAGCCCTTAGTCGAAAAAATCCTCGACACTGCCGGGCAAAAAGGCACCGGCAAATGGGCGGGCATTAACGCGCTGGAATTGGGCATTCCATTAACTTTGATTGGCGAGTCGGTGTTTGCGCGCTGCCTGTCTGCGCAAAAAGACGAACGGGTTAGGGCGGCGGCGGTCTTGCCAAAACACGCCCAGCCCTTTACCGGCGATAAAAAAGCCGCGATCAAGGCGATTGGTGACGCTTTGTATGCCGCCAAGATTGTGTCTTATGCCCAGGGTTTTCAGTTGATGCGCCAAGCATCGAAAGACTATGACTTGTCGCTTAATTACGGCGATATTGCGCTGATGTGGCGCGGCGGCTGCATTATCCGCAGCCGCTTTTTAAGCGACATCAAGCAGGCTTATGTTGCCGATCCGGGCTTGGAAAACCTGTTGTTGGCCGATTTTTTTGCCGATGCCCTCAAGCAAGCCGATCAAGGTTGGCGCAAAGCGGTGATTTTAGGCATTGAGTACGCCATTCCAACGCCGGCATTTTCGTCCGCGCTGGCCTATTACGACGGTTATCGCAGCGCACGCTTACCGGCCAATTTATTGCAGGCGCAACGGGATTATTTCGGCGCCCATACCTATGAACGGCTAGACCAACCCAGAGGCCAATTTTTCCACACCGATTGGACTGGGCGTGGCGGTAAAACCGCTTCGACGACTTATACTGTCTAAATCGGGTCTGTTGAGATACCTACCCCAAACAACCACGAGGCGCTACTGCTTATGAAAGCCGAACCCTGTACTTACACTATTTTTGGCGCCACCGGAAATCTATCCCGGATTAAATTGATGCCGTCATTGTACCGTCTGGACGCCGCCAACCGCCTGCCTGAAGGCACCCGCATTCTGGCCATAGGGCGTAGGCCGTGGGATCAGGAAACCTGGCTGGCTGAAGTCCGGCGGATGATTGAGGACAAAGCGCCGGACGATTTTGACGAGGCGGTTTTTCAACGCTTTAGCGCCCGTCTGCATTATCATCAAGGCGACATAGCGCAGCCGCAATGCTACAGCGAATTGGCGGCCCTGCTGAATGACGGGCATCATTTCCCTAAAAATATCGCCTTTTATTTGTCCATCAGCCCCTCGGACTTTGGCGGGGTGATGGAGCTGTTAAGCAATAACCAGCTGTTCGATGAGGAATACGGCTGGCGGCGGGTGATTATCGAAAAGCCGTTCGGTTACGATTTGGACAGCGCCCAGGCTTTGCAAAAACGCATCAGCCGCTATTTGAGCGAGGAGCAAATCTACCGCATCGACCATTATTTGGGCAAAGGCATGGTGCAAAATGTGCTGGTGTTCCGTTTTGCCAATGTGATGCTGGAGCCGTTGTGGAACCGCAATTATATCGATCATATCCAGATCACCCAT
Source organism: Methylobacter sp. (assembly GCA_030699385.1). GTDB lineage: Bacteria > Pseudomonadota > Gammaproteobacteria > Methylococcales > Methylomonadaceae > Methylobacter_A. The sequence continues at coordinate 53,894 of JAUYMY010000010.1, read as the reverse complement.
TCCGAGGACATCGGCATCGGCAGCCGCGCCGATTACTACGACCACGCCGGCGCCATGCGCGACATGCTGCAAAGCCATTTGCTGCAATTACTGACGCTGGTGGCGATGGAACCGCCGGTGTCGATGGAAGCCGAATCGCTGCGCGACGAAAAGGTCAAAGTGCTGAAATCGATCCGCCCGATTCCCCGGGAAGCGGTACACGGCCATTCTTTCCGCGCCCAATACGGCAAAGGTAATATCAACGGCGAACGGGTCAACGGCTATTTGCAGGAAGACGGCATAGCGGCGAACAGCATCACCGAAACTTATGCCGCAATGAAGTTGTATATCGACAACTGGCGCTGGCGTGGCGTGCCGTTTTATCTGCGCACCGGCAAGCGCATGGCAAAAACGCAATCGGTTATTTCGATTTGTTTCCGTCATCCGCCGTTGCAGTTTTTTCGCGGCACCGAGGTGCAGTGCATGAATCCGAACTGGGTGTTGCTCGGCATACAGCCGGAAGAATTCATCCGCATCGAAATGACGGTCAAGGAACCGGGTCTTGAAATGCGCACCCGCTCCAGCAGTCTCGATGCCAGTTTCCGGCAGGAAAATGAAAAGGCCATCGACGCCTACGAAGACTTGTTATTGGACGTATTAAAAGGCGACCGCTCGTTATTTCTGCGTTTTGATGAAGTAGAATATGCGTGGCGCATTGTCGACCCTATCCTGCAAACCTGGGCGATAGAACGTGACCATATCGTCACCTATCCCGCCGGTTCCTGGGGGCCGGAAGACAGCCGCCGTTTATTCGACAAAGACAGCCAAACCTGGCGCAGTTCACTAACCCCGGAGTGTAAATAAATGCAACAAAACAGCCGCTGGCACGCTTTAGAAACCGCAGATAACGTAGCTTTTGCCGCCTGCTCGCACATTCTTAACGCCGCTGACACCGCCATTGCCGAACGCGGCAAATTCAAGCTGGTATTAGCTGGCGGCAGCACCCCGGAAAAAGTCTATCGACTCTTAGCCGAGTCCAAGGCCGACTGGGCTAACTGGGTGATTTATTACGGCGACGAACGCTGTTTGCCTGCCGATCATCAAGACCGCAACAGCCTGATGGCAAGCCAAGTTCTGTTGGATAAAGTCGCGATCCCGGCCAATCAGATATACACCATGCCCGCCGAATTGGGGCCGGAAGTCGGCGCCGACCGTTATCAACTCGCGGTCAGCAAGGCCGGACTGTTCGACATGGTGTTGCTGGGCATCGGCGAAGACGGTCATACCGCCAGCCTGTTTCCCGGCCATCAACACCCGCAGGACGAGCTGGTTCACGCGGTTTACAATTCGCCCAAACCGCCGCCTGAGCGTATTTCAATCAGCGCCAAGGCTTTGGGTAACACGCGGGAACTGATTTTTTTAATCACCGGCGCGAATAAACAGGACGCCGTTCAGCAATGGCGTTCAGGGGCGGATTTGCCGGTCGCGGCTATCGTGCCGGAAAATCCCATCGATATTTATATTGATAACGACGCCTATAAACCGTAAATTTGGTCTTTTTTCCATGAACTTTTCATCTTAAAAACCATGAATATTGGCAAACTGTATATTATTTCCGCCCCGTCCGGCGCCGGTAAAACCAGTCTGGTTAAACAACTGGTGGCCGACCTTGACCTCCTGAGCGTATCGGTCTCCCACACCACGCGCCCAATGCGGCCGGGCGAAGTCCATGGACAGGATTATTATTTTGTTTCCGCCGCCGACTTTCAGGCGATGCGCGAACAACAGGCGTTTCTTGAACATGCTCAGGTGTTCGATAATTTTTACGGCACCGCGCAGAAAACCGTAGAAGACAACCTGAAACAAGGTTTGGACGTGATTCTTGAAATCGACTGGCAGGGCGCCGAGCAGATCAAAAAACTGCTGCCCGACAGCCTGTCCATTTTCATCTTGCCGCCTTCGACTGATGTGCTATTGCAGCGCCTTAGAAATCGCGGCCAGGATGACGAACAAACCATTGCCCGCCGGATGCGCGATGCGGTGACCGAAATCAGCCATCATGATGAGTTTGATTATCTGGTGGTCAATGATGTTTTTGCCCAGGCGCTGACCGAATTAAAAAGCATCATCATCGCCAATCGCCTGATTCGGCAACGGCAATTGAACAAACTGCGGCCTTTATTAACAGCGCTGCTTGAATGAAGATGTCATAAAACATTAATAATAGGCTGTTACGCTTAAGGGCTGACTATGACGACTCATGAACCTACGCAGTGATAACTATGCCGTTACAATTTGAATGTCCCACGACTGTAAGCGCTGAAAAAATCATCGCTCAATTAAATCATGAAGCGGCCATACACGAGGTGTACAAACAGTCTGTCTGCAAAACCTATTACGACAGCGTTGACTGGCGCTTGTATGCAGGTGGTCTTAGTTGCGAGTTTAACCAGACCAAATTAGCATCGTCACTGATCGTCAGAGCCATCGATACAGGCCGCGTTATCGCCAACATGGCGCTGAAAAAAATGCCCGTTTTCAGTAAAGACTTGGAACCCGGACTGATACGCGACACGCTGGCGCCCTTGCTGGACATGCGCGCCTTAGTGCCGCTATGCAGCGTCGATGTTGTGCAGCATCAGCTCGCACTTATTGACGACGATGAAAAAATCACCCTCCAGCTGTTGATAGAAGAGTACGGAATGCTCAATACCCGCATACTGCTGCAAGCCGAAAAAGGCCAGCGTAAAACCGCTAGGCATATTGCCGGGCACTTAATGACAACGCTAGGTGTCAGCGCCACCGATAAACCTATCTTGCTCGCCGCACTGCACTATCATGGCCGTAAGCCGAAAGATTATTCATCAAAATTGAATATCAACCTTGCACCCGACATGCGCGCCGATATTGCCAGCAAATACATCTACAGCCACCTGCTAAAAGCCCTGAAAACCAATGAACAGGGCACCATTGCCGACATCGACAGCGAATTTTTACATGACTTTAGGGTGGCGGTCAGGCGAACCCGCGCCGGCCTCAGTCAAATCAAAGGTATATTCCCTGCCAATATCTCAGCGCACTATGCCGATTTTTTCTCCTGGCTGGGCCAGATTACCGGGCCGACGCGCGATTTGGATGTGTATCTGCTAAATTTCGAGCGCTACAAAAGCAGCTTGCCGGAATCAATCCGGGAGGAGCTGAACCCCTTATATGATTTTTTGTCGGCCAAACAGCAAAAAGCCCAAAAAGAACTGGCAACAAAACTGCAATCGGACAAGTACCGCTCTGCCTTAACCGAATGGGAACAATACCTTAAAGAGCCCTGCTATAAACAAGCGCTGGAACCTAATGCCAAACTGAGCATTAAAGAGCTGGCTGACCGCAGGCTGTGGAAAGTGTTTAATCGCGTATTAAAAGAAGGCAAGGCCATTACCGGCACATCCGAGGCCGAAACGCTGCATCATTTAAGAAAATCGTGTAAAAAACTGCGCTATTTAATGGAATTTTTCCAAAGCCTGTACCCCGAAGTAGAGATAAAACGCCTGATTAAAACGCTGAAAGGGCTACAGGAAGTGTTAGGCGACTTTCAGGATTATGCCGTGCAGGAACATACACTTAAACACTTCAGTGACGAAATGATCGCGCTGAATATCCCTGCGGCCACTTTTTTAGCCATGGGGGTCTTGATACAAGACCTTGATGCGCATCGATGTCATGCCCGCAACGAGTTTGCTGCGCGCTTTGAGGATTTTAGTCAGGCAGAAAACCGCGCCGCTTTTAAGTTGCTGACCGGCAGCGTTAAAGGCTGAAGGGTGGAATACATTGATTGTATGATTTAAACTGGAGCATAACGTTATTACCCGTTTTTTTTACTGACATCCTTTAGGTTAAAAGCATTATGAAAAAAATTAAGTTGATGAGTAGTTTGTTATTGACGCTGTTGATTGCCGCTTGTGCGGGAGGCTCGACTCATGAAAGTACAGGCGAATATCTGGATGATTCGGTACTGACAACTAAAGTAAAAACCTCAATACTCGGTGATTCCCGGCTTAAATTGCTACAAATCAGCGTTGAATCATTCAAGGGTGTTGTGCAATTAAGCGGCTTTGTCGATTCCGCCGGTGCCGTCACTAGAGCGGTCGAATTGGCAAGAAAAGTTAAAGGCGTCAAGTCAGTCAATAACAGCCTCATTGTCAAATAACAAGAAGCTCAGGCTAATGCCAGCTCATGCTCATCCAGAGCCCAATGCATTATCCCAACCGCCCCCGCCACGTCAGCCGGTGGGCATGTTGCATTTTGCGTATATAACATCGCCATTATTTCCGCGCTCAAGGCAAAATCAAAGTTGACGCTAAGCTCATCGAGTTCGGCGTCATCCATCGATAAATACGGCAGCGCCTTTGCGGCAATCCAATTGATAATCATAACAATACCTGCTGTTTAGTTAATTTCAGCCAGATTATGCCGCACCATGATTAAATTTATATGACAGATCGATGTCAATAAGATGACATTGTTTCAGGCCATTTACGGGAAATAACATCCCTTGAGATCAGATAAAGTCCACGAAAAGCACGAAAACCACGAAATTTTCGTGTTTTTTCGTGCTTTTCGTGGACAATTTTTGGTATGTCTCTTTCAGAAAATAGCCTCAGGCTTCGTGTTAATTAGCCCCCTTCTTCCTTGTCATCCTCGTCATCTGTAGCCATATCCGAAATCTCTTTGAGCCGGGAAATGGCTTTAAAATTAATGCTGTTTTCAGGAAACAAGCCTTCGCTGTCGACAGCGCCGGCTTCTTGTCCGGTTAATAATTCCAAGGTTTCGTCAACACAGGATACCGCGTACACCGCAAACAGTCCGGCCGCTACGGCGTCTATCACTTCCTGTTTCAACATCAGGTTGCGTTTGTTGGCCGCAGGGATAATCGCGGCATGTTGTCCGTTCAGGCCACGCGCCTTGCATAATCTGAAAAAGCCTTCGATTTTTTCGTTGACACCACCAACCGCCTGCACTTCGCCGTATTGATTAATGGAGCCGGTGACAGCAAAAGTCTGCTTGATCGGCGTCCAGGTCAGCGCGGAAATGAGACAGCACAACTCGGCCAGTGACGCGCTGTCGCCATCGATGTAGCCGTAAGATTGTTCGATGGCGATACTGCCGGAAATAGCCAGCGGAAATTGCTGGGCGTAAGTGTGACCCAGATAGCCGGTCAAAATCATCACGCCTTTGGAATGGATGGATTGCCCCAGTTCCACTTCGCGCTCGACATCGACGATACCGCGTGAACCCGGATGCACGCTGGCGGTGATGCGCACCGGCGCGCCAAAACTGCTGCCGCCGACTTCGAGCACGGTTAAGCCGTTGACTTTGCCCATCGCTTCGCCTTCGGTGTCGATCAGAATGGTTCCGGCCAGCATTTCTTCGAGGATGTTTTCCGGCATCCTGCCGTTGCGGTGTTCCCTTGCGCTCAAGGCCTGTTCGATATGCAAGCGGTCGCAAACCGGCTGATGGTCGCGGCGGCAAAACAGGTTGGCTTCGGCGATAATTTCTATCGAGTCTTTAATGCGCGCCGAAAAATGATGCTGGTTTTCGGCCAGCCGACAGCTGTGTTCAATCAGGCATTCAATCGCTGCCTGCGTTAACGGTTTGGCGCCGGAATCGGCGGCCTGTCTAATCATCAGCAAAATAAAACGCTGCATCGATTCATCGTTGCGCGGGATATAATTGTCAAAGTCGGCCAGGATTTTGAACATTTCGTTAAACTCATCGTCCAATTCTTCCAGCAGATAATAAATATCACGGGAGCCGACCAAAATGACTTTGACATTGAGCGGGATGACTTCGGGCTTGAGCGTCGTGGTGCTGATGCCCAAATCCGAATAAGGCGATTCGATTTCAATGCGCTCGGATTGCAGCGCGCGTTTTAGACCTTCCCATACGAACGGGTAATTCAGCAGTTTTTCCGCATCGAGCACCAAATAGCCGCCGTTGGCTCTGTGCAACGAACCGGCGCAAATGCGGCGGTAATTGGTCACCAACGCGCCTTGATCGCTGACATATTCGATGCGTCCAAACAAGTTTTGATAAATCGGGTGCGGTTCGTAAATAATCGGCGCGCCGCTTTCCTGTTTGTTATCGACCAGAATATTGGGCGCGTACAGCTCGGTCAGCAGCAGCCGTTTAGTCGTATTATCCTGCGGTTCCGGTGTGCGCACCGGCATCAGGTAATCGGCAATGGTGTTGCCCAGATTCTTTTTGATTTCCGCCAAAAAGCTGATTACATCGTCGATGTTTTGGTAGCTGTCATTGAGCTCGGCAAACAGCGGCTCTATCGCCAGACTGATGGTATCGTTATCCAGTTGCTTGATTTTTTCCACCATCGCACGCCGCCACTGGGGTAGTTCCAGCAACACCTCGCTCAGATAGTCTTCCAGTTCCTCGACATGCTTATGAAAACTTTCTCGTTCCGGTAGCGACAACTGGGTGAACTGGTCTTCGTTCAGCGCTTTGTTGTCGCGGATAGGCGCAAAAGAAATCGATTCATTTTCCCGAAATAAGGCAATGTCCAGGGACAACGCCTTTTTATCGACCAGATCAATGGCATTGTTGTAATACTGATTGTAATGGCGCTCGATAGCGCCTTTTTTTTGCTGGTAAGTCGGGCTTTCAAAAGCGGCGGGGAAAGTTGCCAGCAGATTGTCGATCAATTTTTCGATGTCTTTACTGAGAATCTGCCCGTGTTCTGCCGGCAATTCAAGCACCACGGGTTCTCTTGGATTATCGAAATTATCGACATAAGCATAAGACGGCGGTGCCGGGTGAGCTTTAGCTTCAGCCTCCAAATGATGAGTAATCATCGATAAACGCCCTAAACCCGGCTCGCCCATGACAAAAATATTGTAGCCGGGATTGCTCATCGCAATGCCAAACTCCAGCGCCGACTGCGCCCTGGACTGACCCAAAATCGTATCCGGCAACTTCGGCGCGGCGGGGAACTCAAAGCCCGCCAAATCGACATTAAGTTTCAGTGAGGCCAAGGGGAGCTTTAAGGTATTAAACATGGATAACAAACATTCTCGAATTGCAAAAAGACGGCAATTCTAGCATTTTTCAGCGTATTGTCCGAGGCTTGCAAACTCCGCTGTTTTCACTAATGTAAGGCGGGTGAAATGCTTGCTGCCGGCGTGCAGGCAAAGCCCGCACTCCGGCTATTGGCAACTTGCTCAAGTTATTTGATAGTCATTTTTGAGTTACGCTTGGTTTTTCTTCTCAGCATCTGCCAGCAGTTTCTTTCTAATCAAAAAAGCCGCGCCAACAGCACACAGGGCAGGTATTTGATAAACCAAAAAAGCACCTGTGGGATTTTTGGCAACTAGGCCGGATAATGCGGCAACCGCTGTTAATTTAACCGCCCACCAAGTAATCCAATAACCGATGACCCCGGTGATGGCCCAGTTAATAGGCGATTCGCCTTTTTCTTTTGCGCTGATATAAAACCACACCAGCACTGCAATCGCAGCAAATCTAGCCAAATGCAACATGTGTACACCTCGTTTTTATGATAAATAGTTGTCGTGTTTTTACCCATCACGAAAAATGGATTTTTCGTGGCGGACAAGAGGATAAATGGTTTTTTTCATTTTCCAAAGCTATCATCAGCTGGCAGTCAGCGCCTGCAGCAATTCGGCAACCGATTGCGGGCGATTTTCCGGCTGTAACGCCATCGCCCAATCAATGGCTTGCAATAAATGCTCGGGGAATTTGCGTTTGAATGCTTTGACGGCGGGAATTAAAGTGTCATGTTGCACTCTGTCTTGAGCAGAAACCGGCGTTTTAAGTTCCAGACAATTACGCATACTCGCGCCTACCGCATAAATATCCGTCCACGGGCCCAACTGGGCGCTCAGTTCATGCTGTTCTATCGGTGAGTAGCCTTTGGTCAATACTTTGCTTTGCTTGTCCAAGTGCGATCTGGGGTAACTCTGGATCGCACCAAAATCCAGCAACAAAGCGTCATTACCGGGGCGCACCAGAATGTTGGAGGGTTTTATGTCCAGATGGATGTAGTGCTGGCTATGGATATGGCCTAGGCCGGATAGTAAGGTGCCGAACAAGGTCAGTATAAACTCTTCAGAAACCGTGACTTCCTTGTTTTTTAACAGCTTATCCAGAGTCAATCCGTAATCGTAAGTCATCACCATGTAAACCGTGGAATTGGCTTTAAAAAAGCCGATGACTTCGACAATATTGGGGTGTTTTAAGGTGGACAAGACCTTGGCTTCTTCAAAAAATAACACCCGGCCACGCTTGAATAAGGTGGCGGTTTCTTCGCTATTGGCGACCACCGCGTTATTCCAGGTTCTATGGGCAAATTTTCGCGGCAGATATTCTTTAATCGCAACCTGAACCTGATCGACCAATTGCCGAGCCAGATAAACGGAACTGAAACCGCCGTGCGCCAACTCCCGCTCAATCACATACTGGTCTATAATGGTGCCTGTTTGCAGGTAGTTCCACTCTTTGGGATAGGTCTGCGGATCGTAATATTCAGCCATGGTGTTGTTTTGTTGGCACTAAAAACCCGTCAATTATAGGTGAAAAATGATCAGAAGCATGACCGCATTTGCCGGTAGTGAAATAGAAATCGGCGACTTAACCCTAAACTGCGAGCTGCGTTCAGTCAATCATCGTTATTGCGATATTAGCTTAAGATTGCCGGATCGCCTGCGTTTTATTGAGGCCGATTTGCGCGCGACTCTCGCCGCCAAAATCAATCGGGGCAAGGTCGAATGTACCTTAAACTACAAAAAACAGGCTAAAAACGGGCCGGCGTTTATCATTAATACCGATGCTGTTGCCACGCTGTTGGCGGCAGCTAGCAGCATAGAACAGCAAATGCAGGCGCCGCTGTCTTTTTCGGCGCTGGAGGTGTTGGCATTCCCCGGCATACAGCAGGAACCCGATATTGACAAAGAGCAGCTCGCGTTGGGCGTTGCCAAACTGGTCGACAAAACACTGGCGCAATTTATGGCGGCGCGGGAAAGAGAAGGCGCTCAGCTGAAGACGTTGCTTGAAGAGCGTTGCGCCAAGATGCTCGATTTTGCCGCACAGGCCGCTAAACGGATGCCGGAAGTCCTGGTGCTGATCCGCAACAGACTGAAAGACCGTATTGTCGAATTGGTTGCGCAGCCCGATTTTGACCGATTGGAGCAGGAGTTGGTGCTGCTGACGCAAAAGCTGGACATCGCCGAAGAGCTTGACCGGCTGGAAACGCATATCGCCGAAGTGTTGCGGGTGCTGCAACAAAAAGATCCGGTCGGCAGACGACTGGATTTTTTAATGCAGGAACTGAACCGCGAAGCCAATACGCTAGGCTCCAAATCGGCCGACAAGGAAATGACGCAAATCGCCATCGAGCTTAAAGTGCTGATTGAGCAAATGCGCGAACAGATACAAAATATCGAATAGATTTTTTTCCGTCCAAGAATGTCTTAGAAGCCCTTCTATTTACAGCGTTTTCAAACTCAGTTAATTTCCATAACATGGCTGGAGTGCAGGCTTTGCCTGCCAGAGCAGCAAAAGCCTGCACTCAAGCGACAATAAGGACGGCATAGGTCAGTAACTCATTTAAATTGAAACCGCTGTAAAACTGATAACCAAACAATGAAAACAGCGGGTTAAAGTTCCGTACAAACACCAGCAAACTCATCCGCTTGCGCAAAAATAAACTGCTTAAGAAAGCTCTCAATGCGCATATTCAGCTTAAAAGGCGCAATAGCCTCGCCGTCTAATTTCTCGAAGTAGGCTTTGGCTTTTTCTCTATCAACCGTTTCTTTTAGCGCATTAAAGCGGCCAAATTTATCAAGGTTTTTCTCGTTAACATTGTCAGCCATTAACGCCATAAGCCGATTTTTATCTAAGCCTAAGGCATTCACGACGGCGTTGAGTTGCGCGTTTTCGGCGTTATCTTTGTAGTCGTTGATGTAATCTCTAAAGCTGTGGCCTTCAATCAATTGCGCATCGCCGCGCTGTAGGTCATGTAAAAACAGCTTGGCGTATTTTTGCTCAACTTGAGTGAGTGATGAAAATGACTTATGCAGCTCGTTAAGCGTGGTCTCAATGCTGGCCTGATCTTGGTGCCGATTAAGCTCTTTTAAATATTTATCGAAACGGCTGTTCATGTAGTCAGCGTCAATTTTGCCGGTATCGATTTCGGTGAGATAACCGCTAATATCAAAGGGCACATCGCCGCCACCGCCTCCACCACCTTTGCCTACCAGCTCTTTGTACCGCAGGACTAAGCTTAAATAAGTTTGTTCGTCTATCGTCAGTGTTAGCTCATGCTTGTCATCGTTTTCATCAAATGAATAAGTAAGCTCATTCCAATGTAAGCCTTGTACTTTGGCTGCCTCTAAGTGTTGATTAAAGACTTTAAATAAATCGGCAAATTTCGCGCAGGCGGCGCTGTCCTCTGGGAGTTTTTCAAAGTTTTGCACGCCTGCATTCACAAACAACTCGGCGATCTCTGCCACTAAATCATTCATGGCTTCAAGGTTGCTTTCAAGGCGGTCGACAAATAAGCCGATGGGTCTATCGCCCGAATAAAGTTTTACCGCGTCTTTAATGTGCTGCTCCATGGTGTGTGGGTAGCGATAATAGCGAATGGTGCCGTGCGGTTTGTCTGGGCCAAATAAACGGTTGGTGCGCGAGAACGCCTGAATAATATTTTGGTATTTAATCACCTTGTCCAAATACAAAGTATTGAGCCATTTAGAGTCAAACCCTGTGAGCATTTGGTCTACCACAATCAGCAAATCGAGCTGCTTTGCGGGTTCTGTGTGTATGCGCTCGTAAGGTTTTTTATGGGCAAGGCGTGCCGCTAAATCTTTTTTAAATGCCGCGTGCCGAGCAAAATAAAAATCCTGGCCATAGCGCGCGTTGTAATCGGCCATAATTTCTTCTAAGCCATCGCCTTTAAAGGTCGGCCCTCGGTCGCCGCTGCCATCGTTATCAATATTGGGATCAAATAGTGCGGATATTTTCAGTTCAGGCTTGGCGGCTTTTAAGCGGCGGTAATAATCAATGGCTTCGGCAATGCTGTTAGTGGCTAAAATGGCATGAAACTTATTGGCTTGGCTGAGCACATCCCAGCTTTGCAGAATATCTTCAACGACTTTTGCTTGGTGTGCATCGGTTAAATATTGGGATTTGGGCACATAGTCTTCGATGCCTTTAATGGGTTTACCTGTTGCATCTTTATGGCCTGCCATGGCGACATCATTCATAAAGTAATTAAACTTCAGCTTTTTTGCGGCATCAGCCATCGCATCGGTCACGGAATCGGCCTTGGCTTGCTCAAGGGCAACGGCTTGGCGTAGGTCTTTGTCTTTAAAGGTGCAGACTTTGTAAGGGTCAAAACCCAATACATTGCCATCGCGAATACCATCGGCAATGCTGTAGCGGTGCAGCTCGTTACCAAATACGGTGCTGGTGGTATTGCCGTTTTTTTCGTTTTCTTCTTGGATGGGCGTGCCGGTAAAGCCAAAAAATAAAGCACGCGGAAAGGTGCGTTTAATGGTGATGAGCATATCGCCAAAGGTTGAGCGGTGGGCTTCGTCAATAATAAACACCAAACGCTTGGCGCGAATTTTTTCAATATCAGCGGAATTCGTCGCCGTGCCTGCATCATTCACTGCCTCACTTATGTTACTCATTTTTTGAATCGAGCTAACAATTAAGGTTTGGGCGGGGTCGCTGCTTTTTAATTTAGTGATTAACACATCGGTATTTTCAGTGGCTTGCACGTCTTCGCCATCGCCCGCAAAATTGCGGTATTCCGCGAGCGACTGGGTGCCCAGCTCAATGCGATCCATTAAAAAAATCACTTTATCGGCATCTTTTGATTGAGCAATCAACTGCGCCGATTTAAAACTGGTCATGGTTTTACCGGAACCCGTGGTATGCCAAACATAACCACCCAGGCGATCTGCATTATTTGCGCTGCCGCCCATTTGCTGCCAGTTGGTAAGCGCCACTTTATCGGAGATGGCGTTGGCGGCGTAATACTGGTAACTGCGCATGACTTTTAACACGCCATCGGTATCGTCGGCGACGGTATAAAAACCAATGAGCTGGTGCGCCATGGGGATGGACAACAAGGTTGAGGCAATGTCTTTCCAGTGGTTGACTGGCTCGTTATTAAAATCGGCCCAGTTAAAGTGGTAGTCCGGGTTAAATTTGCCATCTATGCCGGGATTGGCAAAGTATTTTGTCTCCTCCGGCTGCGTGGCCACAAAGACTTGAATCAGCGAAAACAGCCCCGTGAAAATGCCCTCGGCGCTGTATTTTTCAATTTGGTTTACCGCTTGGCTTACGGGAATGCCGCTGCGTTTAAGCTCCACATGAATAACCGGCATACCGTTAATTAATAACAGCACATCGCCGCGCCGGTCATTACGTAATGGGCTGCCGCGTGCAAACTTGGGTTGCTGCACAATTTGATAACGGCTTTGGCCGGCAGCGATTTCTTGGCGGTCGTATATTTTTAGACTGACTTCTTTACCCACATGCTCAATATCCGCTGGATTATCGCGCTTAATGGCCACGGTTTTGCCGTTAATTAAACCATTGAGTTTCAGCGGTGTTTTCAGTTCTTTTATTTGCTCAATAATTTGCTGCATTTCGCTTATTGTCAGCGGCACGTCATTTAAGCGATCCCGCTGGCGATTATTTTCAAATAAAATCGTCGCCCAGTTTTGCAGTAACTCGGCTTCGGTAAGATGTTTTAAAATCTCCGGCTCCCAACCTCTGTGGGTAAGTACCTCAATAAAGGCCTGTTCAAATTGTGCTTCTGTTTTAAAGGTAGTCATTTTACGGCTGAACCTCCCAGTATCCGGTTTTATCGGAGCCTATGCGTTTTAATTGATTGATTTGTTGTAGCTTGCTCAAATTGTGCTTCGCTGGCAAAGATCATGCTTTATCGTCCGCACTATCAATGTCAATATCTTGGGTTTTATACAAGGTATAGCCTTCATAGTAATAACTGGCATCTATGCCTTTCATATAAATAACACTGTCATGTATTTGGTCGGTTAATGCCTGCTTGAGTAATACTTTTATTTCCACATCTTTTATGGGACTGCGCTCCATGGCAAGCAAATAATCGTCCTTAGCCACGCGGCTCCAGTCAACGACTTGTTTTAGCTCATGCTTTAACATGTGATCAAGCCAAATGCGCGTGCTGCGGCCATTACCTTCACGGAACGGGTGCGCAATATTCATCTCAACATATTTTTCAATAATTTCATCAAAGTTAGATTGCGGCATGGCTTCTATATTTTTTAGCGCCGCTTCCAAATACATAACCGGCGCAAAACGAAAGTTGCCTTTAGCCATATTCACCTTGCGAACCTTGCCAGCAAAGTCGTAGATTTCACCAAATAAATAGGCATGAATACTTGCCAAGGTCTGAAAGCTGCCCGCATCCAGTGTATTTAAAAAGCAGCTGGTAAATAGTTTATGCGCTTGGGTTTTACTCAACTTTTCTTCGACTCTGGCGAGTTCTACCATGTCGGTGATTCCGAGGGATGAATGCTGAATGCCGAATGATGAATGCTGATTTGTTTTATTTTGCATTGTACTTACCTTGCTGTGCTGCTTTAACAATACTGGTGAGTATGCGTACTAACTCGTCCGATTCCTTAATGATTTCACCTAACATCGTCGCCTCAACCAATTGAGTTGCCTCCAAAAGCCTAAGCCAATAGAGCGTTTCTCTGGATTCTTTTCGGGCAATCGACATTTTCGCAATAAAATCGGCTTTACTTTGCCCTGCTTGAGCCTCTTCGGTGTTTGCGCCAATGGATGTGCCGGATCTCAGGAGTTGATTGGCAAGTGTTCGAGATACATTGCCTTGTTTTTCTAAAAACTGACATAGCCGAATGACTCTAACCGCGAACTCAAAAGTTCGGGTTGTAATGCTGAATTTTGAATTATGAATGCTGAATTCAACATCTCCCGTGCTTTTCATAATTCATCCCTCATAATTCATAATTCATTCATTCATCCTGCAAACATTTTGCTCAAGCAGGCTTGCTTGATGTTATTGAGTTTGGTGATTTGTTGTTGGTGTTGGTTGATAAGTGTGTCGAGCTTTTGGAAATAGTTTCCAATTTTGGTTTGTTCCTCAATATCCATAGGCATTCGGAATTCAAAAAAATCAATTTCCTTGGAGGAAACATTCGGTTGTGCTCCAGCAACTAATACAGCATTTAACTTGTCACTAAAAAGATGTGAACGAACTAATGTAGATATAAATAAGTAATCAAGATCACTATTTCTCTTAAAATAGCCGACACGCTGATTTTGGTAAAATTTAGTATTATTTATACTCCTAAGTATTGAAATCTTTCCTGTGGTTGCTCCAGACATTGCCAACAAAGCAGATCCGTTTGGTAATAAATAATTTTCATCGTTACTTGTCTCTTTAAAATAATTAAACTCCCCTCCTACTTCACCTGTCGAAAGAATGTTGGATATCTTCACGATGGGTACACCGGCCTCACAAAATTGAAAACTTTGAAAGGCAAAACCTCCGCGCAGTGGAGCTGCATCTGCCAACGATTTATTCACCCACTCCCCACTAAACCCTTTAAAACGAATTTCTGGAATGTTTTCGCCTTGTTTGGGAAACATAAGTTCCAGCATGGCTTTTTTAATATTGCTGAGCTTGTCATGCTTTTGTTGGTGTTGGTTGATTAGGCTGTCGAGCTTTTGGAAATAGTTGCCGATTTGGGTTTGTTCTTTATCTTGCGGCGTGTGAAACTTTAATCCAAGGACGGATGGCTTGGAGATGTTTTTCATTGATCCCGAAGTGCCTGTAGCCAAATCGGATAGAGCTAATCGTCCTTTACCTGAACCTAATATGTAGGCTATGAACTTTAAATCTCCAATAGATGTAGGCTTTGCAGCCCAAAGCCTGTCAGGCAAGAAATAGTTTGGGAAACCTTTGCTAACATAGGCATTAGCACCTACTAATACAGGAGTATTCATTCTGCTAATGATTATAGTATTTTCTAATACAGGCTCTTTTAAGCGATTTATTTCTTTCGCTTTAAATACAATTTTATTTTCATTCGGATCAAAAAAACCGTTGGTCACACAACTTGTTTTAAGTATGCCAAATTCACCTTCGCTAGCAGGTCTATCTCCAGAATTTACACTTACACCTGCATCCAGTGAGCCTATAAATGTTGATAATGGGTATTCTTCCCACACTTCACTAAACCCTTTAAAGCGAATCTCAGGCACAATAAGTTCTGAATTATGAATGCTAAATGCTGAATTGCCCTTGTCTTTTCCATTCATCATTCATCACTCAGCATTAATAATTTCTTTAATTCTGCCAATCCCTGCATATCAAATTCATTGCCGGTGAGTTCGTCCATCAAAGCTGCCAGCTCTTGCTCGGTGCTTTTAATTTCGCTCGCCACTTGCGAGTAGGTCACGGCGTATTTATCGGCGAGGGCTTGTACTTGGGTGGTGAGCTGGGTAATGACCGCGCTGGGCATAGCCGCTAACTCGCTGCACAGCGGACTAATCCATTTTAGGTGCAATAGGGTGTTCACTTGTTCGCCCGTTAAACCCTCGATGGTCGTTTTGGTAAGTAGGTGCAGCGCGGTGCCGGCTTCTTTTACGGCTTTTTTAAGGTCTTTCTCTTCTTCGATTAATTCACTGGCTTGAATGATTTTGGCCTCATAGCTGTCTGGTGCAAACGCGGTTTTGGTTTCTTTTTGCTCTTTCAACAGCGCCTTGGCGGCTTTGTTGACTTCGGCATTGGCAAAGCCGTCTTTGCTTTCTTTTACGGTGTCGGTTTCTTTTTCTTCTTCGGTCAGTGATTCTAAAATTTCTTCCAGGCTGCTGGCGATTTCGGCTAAGCGATTTTCTTGCTTCTCTAGCGCGTGTAAGTCATCGCTTAAATGGGTTTTTTGTACCAAATCAAACGGCAGTATGTGGCCCTTCCAGCCGTCTTGTACTTCGCTATCTTTGCCGTCTTTCTTTTTAATCAGCATGTTGGCATCCACTTGCCTAGTGGAGTCAAAGCCTTCGGTTTGCATCATTTCCAGATCGGCGCTAATGATTTGCCATTGGTTATTAAGCAGTTGGTAGGCTTGGTATTTATCGATCAAGGCAATGGGCGCAAGGCGCGTAAATAACTCGGCACTTAATTGCGCTTCTTGCTGGTTGCGGTTAACCGCTTGCCAGCCTTGAATGAGGCTTGTATTTAAGTGAGCGTCAAAGCCGTTAAACGCTTGGTTGTAGGTGTTAATAAATTCAAATACTTGCGGGTGCTGGGTAATGGCGGCAAAGACCGCGCTTTTTTCGGTGGCGAGTTCGCTGTAGCTGGCCGATGTGGGTGTAAACAAGGTCGCATGCAATTGCGGAAAGGCTTGCCAATAGTCTTGTAAATTAGCGATTTCACTATTGGGTATGCCGCCTAACATGGTGGCGTGCAAGTCCCAGCTTTCGGCGGCAGGAGAGGAATCCACATAGCGCGGTATGTTGAGGTTGTAGCCGTTGTCGCGCAGGGTTTGTTTGCTCACCACTTGGGAAAATTTTGGGTGATTTTCGCGGTTAATGACGGCATCAACAATGCGCTTGATGTCGGAGGCTTGCAGCTTGTTGTTTTTACCTTCTTTTATAAAGTGTTTGGAGGCATCGACTATCAGCACATCAGTATTTGCACGTTTTTGCTTGAGCACCAAAATCACTGTGGGAATGCCGGTGCCAAAAAAGATATTGGCCGGTAAACCGATAATGGCATCGATGTGGTTGTTCTCAATGAGCTGGGTGCGAATTTGCCCTTCTTCACCGCCACGAAACAAAACGCCGTGGGGCAGCACAATGGCCATAACGCCATCGGGTTTTAGGTGGTAAAGGTCGTGCAGTAAAAAGGCAAAATCGGCTTTGGTTTTAGGCGCTAAACCAAAACGCGAATAGCGTGGGTCGCTCTCTTTATGGGTTGAGTCCCATTGTTGTGAGTAAGGCGGGTTAGAGACGACGGCATCTACATATAAGGCTTGGTAGGAACCTTGCGGATCGCTTTCATCAAAATACGGCCAATCGTCTTCAAGGGTGTCGCCGTTGCGGGTTTTAATGTTGCTGGCTTTAATGCCGCGCATGATTAAGTTCATACGCGTTAAGTTGTAGGTGTTGGCTTTTAACTCTTGGGCGTAATAGGTAACGTTGTCTTTGTTTTTGGCATATTGCGCGACGGCATTACCCATGTTGATGAGTAGCGAGCCTGAACCGCTGGTCGGATCGTAAATTTCAATAGTGTCTTTGTGTTTTAGCTCGTGCGCCATGATGAGTGACATTAACACCGAGACTTCATGCGGGGTATAAAACTCACCGGCTTTTTTACCGGCATTGGCGGCAAATTTTTCAATCAGGTATTCGTAAATGTAACCCAGTACGTCATAACCTTGGTTGCCGTTCATGGGGATGCTTTTAATCAGGTGCAGCAAGTCACTGATGGCTTTGGTGCGTTTGCCTGCGCTTTCACCGAGTTTACTCAAGCCCGTTTCCAGGGTGGTGAAAATGCCTTCAAACAATTTTTTATGATGTGTATGGATAAGCCTGCTAAACGCCGAGAGCGCGTCGCGCACGTTGGACTCGTCAAAATCTGATTTAGGGTCTATCCAGGTCGAAAATAAGTTGTCGTAAGCGATAAAGTAACCGAGGTTGCTTTGCACAAATTCTACCGTTTCGGCATCGCTTTCATTTAAGGCTTTAATGTCTTCGGTTGTCATGCCTTGGGCGCTGACAAACTGCACGAGTTGGTCGCTGAGGTATTTGTAAAAAATAAAACCGAGTATGTAATCTTTGTATTCGTTGGCTTCGATTTTTGATCGCATCTGGTTGGCTGATTCCCAGATTTTGGCGGCGAGTTGTTGTTTGTTCATAAATTACATTTTCCTAATGCTTAACTAGCGTGGAGTCACTCACAGTGATTGGGTGAGGTCTTAAAAATGGGTTTTGCTTATTATTTTTGCCTGTTAACCGTAGTCGTCGCTGGCGATTTTTGCAGAAGGTCTTGTATCTCGCAGTTAAAGGAAAAGCGCTGCATTCTCCTGCCTACGTTGGACTAATGTTTTCTCAATCGCCGACAGGGTTGATTTACTGATTCCTTGTTGATGTGCAAGGGTAACAAACTGACTCAGTGCTTCAGCTACTTCTTGGATGCACTGCTTTGCATCGCTCCAATTAGCAAAACCGGCACTGGCCGCCAGCTTTTGCATCACTTTAAGTGGTGGCGCTTTGCCGTAACCACCAAAGGCCGTGGCATGTTCATTAAATGGGTGTGGGCTATAGGTGACATCATAGAAAGGCGCCGGTTGCCATTGGTCATCATCCGCCTGCAAAAAGGCCCAGTTTTTACTGTGATCGTCTTGATTGGCCGCCAATAAATTGAATATCGCGCGCCGGAACTGTAATTGCCCTACTGCGGGTGATTTGCACAGTTGGCGACTGGCTTTGATCAGCTCAACATAATCAAGGCTTGGGCTACGAAAATCCGCATCCAGCAGGCCACAGGCGCTGTGTAGATGTAAACGGCCAGCGCCCTGTTTATTTGGAACATAATCAAAACGCTTGAGTGCAAGCCATGCTTTTGCACCGCTGCTTTCTGGGGCTTCGATGAGCTGCCAAATAGGCGGTTGGCATTTTGCTTGACTTGCCATCTGTAAATACACCGCTTCACACAAGCCTTCTTCGTGACCAAGCGCTAGGTTCTTCGAGGTGAATTTGACCAGCCAAGCTTCATCGCCCGGTTGTGCAAAGGTTCGACAATGCTTCGCATCACAAGCCTGCATGTAGATTTGTGCTTTTGGCCGCGCGCCGCCTGAACTCCCTCCGGCCACTAAAGCCGCCAGTACCTGTTGGGTGTGGTCATCTAAGTCATCATGCTCTTTATAATCAGATAAAGACTGATCAAATAAGGTTTGCGCCTCTAATCCCAAGGTTGCTAAATCAAACTCTGAACAAAGCTCAGATGAAAACTCAGAAACAGGCAAAAAAGATAAGCATCCCATCCCGTGATCACCCACAAAAGCCAACCTATCCATTGCCGTCACTTGAGCAGGAAAAACACCTTTTTGACGAAATACCCGATTTTGTAGCAGCATTCCCCAACCATCGGGAAGACTATCAGCAAAAACGCCATGTACTCCCTGATGTGGCTGCTTTGGTGCTGTCTGAAGTTGTGTGTTCGCTTGCAAGGTGAAGGGTGACAAGTTACCAAACTGCCTAACGTAGCTTTCATCATATTGAAAGAAGACGCCTTGTCGATTCTGCGCCAACACGCCTACAGACACGCGCTGCCCAGTGCTAAGGGTACGAACAATATTCAGCTTCTGAATGGGTTTAAAACTCATCTTTGAGTACCTCATCAATGCTAGTCGGCACAGCGGCATGAATGATGTTCGATTGAGTCAGTTGATAAAGCCGGTCAAGCGAGTCCAACGACTGCCACAGCAACAATAACTGGCGAAATGAAATTTGCCCAGTAAGCTCAAACTTCTTAATGGTCGCAGCAGGCACGCAGCTGCGTTTAGCAAGCGCTTCACGCGACAGCTTGGCTTGTTTGCGTAAGCCCCGTAAGTATTCGGCGTAGGCTTGACTAACATCAGTATCATCTAGCAGTGAAAAACTCATCTCTCGACCCATAAATGGATATAATTATGTCCATAATATAGTGAAAATACCAATAATGGACGCTATTATATCCAATTTAAAAAAGGAGCCCCGAAAAAAAGACTCGATAAACCCTTTCAAAACTGCTATTTTTTAACCCTAACAGCAGCGTACGAACGACACTGTTTTTCCAATACTCATTCCTAAGATGCAAAATATAGGGTAAAAAGTGCTCTCACGCGCTATTCGTTAAGTTAAAATGCGACGTTAGTGGTTGTCTGTCAGCATTGTCGCAAAGGAAAAAAGGGGAGAATAAATGATTTTAGTAACAGGCGGAGCCGGGTTTATTGGTGCGAATTTTGTCTTGGATTGGCTGGCACAATCTGATGAAACGGTGGTTAATCTTGACGTATTGACCTACGCAGGCAACCGCGAAAATTTGGCTACGTTGGACGGCGATCCGCGCCATGTTTTCGTGCAGGGCGACATCGGCGATTCTGCCTTGTTAGCCGACCTGCTCGCGCGCCATCAACCCCGCGCCATCATCAATTTCGCCGCCGAGAGCCATGTCGACCGCTCCATACACGGCCCGGAAGATTTCATACAAACCAACATCGTCGGCACTTTTCGATTGTTGGAAGCGGTGCGCGACTATTGGGGCAACCTACACGACGACGCCAAACAAGATTTCCGCTTTTTGCATGTTTCCACCGATGAAGTGTATGGTTCGCTCGCCAAAGACGAACCAGCCTTCACGGAAAATCACCGTTACCAGCCCAACAGCCCTTATTCGGCCAGTAAAGCCGCCAGCGACCATTTGGTGCGCGCTTATCATCATACTTACGGCTTGCCGGTGCTGACGACCAATTGTTCCAACAATTACGGCCCGTACCATTTTCCGGAAAAATTGATTCCTCTGATGATTGTTAATGCGCTGGCCGGAAAGCCGTTGCCGGTGTACGGCGACGGCCAGCAAATTCGCGATTGGCTGTATGTGAAAGACCATTGCAGCGCCATTCGCCGGGTGCTGGAAGCGGGTAGTGTCGGTGAGATTTATAACATCGGCGGCTGGAATGAAAAACCCAATATCGACATCGTGCATACGGTGTGTGCCTTGCTCGACGAACTGAGCGCGCGGCCTGACGGCCGCAGCTACCGCGAACAAATTACCTACGTCACCGACCGTCCGGGACATGACCGCCGCTATGCGATTGACGCCAGCAAACTGGAACGTGAATTGGGCTGGAAACCGGCGGAAACCTTCGATACCGGTATCCGCAAAACTGTGCAATGGTATTTGCAAAACCAAAGCTGGGTAGCCAATGTCCAGTCCGGCGCTTACCGCGCCTGGGTCGAAAAGAACTACAGCGGGCGTAGTGCATGAAAATCCTGCTGTTCGGTAAAAACGGCCAAGTCGGCTGGGAATTGCAGCGCAGCCTTGCGCCATTAGGCGAATTGGTGGCGCTGGGCACCGATAGCCGTGATTTATGCGGCGATTTCACTAATCTGGATGGCATCGCCCAAACCGTTCAAAGCGTCGCGCCGGATGTGATCGTTAATGCCGCCGCTTATACGGCGGTCGACAAGGCCGAGAGCGAAGCCGATTTGGCGCACACGATTAATGCGCTGGCGCCGGGCGTTTTAGCGCAAGCCGCACAGCGTTGCGGCGCTTGGCTAGTACATTATTCCACCGATTATGTGTTTGACGGCAGCGGCAATCAGCCGTGGCTGGAAAGCGATAACACCGCGCCGTTAAACGTTTACGGCCAGAGCAAATTGGAAGGCGAACAGGCGATTTTGGCGAGCGGTTGCCAACACCTTATTTTCCGCACCAGCTGGGTCTATGCGGCGCGTGGCAATAATTTTGCCAAAACCATGTTGCAACTGGCGCAACAGCGCGATAGCTTGCAGGTCATTGCTGACCAGTTTGGCGCACCGACCGGCGCAGAATTATTGGCGGATGTCACAGCCCATGCGCTTCGCGTGGCTGTGCGGCGGCCTGAAGTTAGCGGCCTGTATCATCTGGTTGCAGGCGGCGAAACGTCTTGGCACGGTTACGCCAACTTTGTTATTGATTACGCCCGCCGTGCCGGTGTCGACATCAAGGTTGCGCCAGAGGCCATTGCGGCAGTACCGAGTAGCGCTTTTGTCACGGCAGCAAAACGGCCAAACAATTCGCGGCTGAATACCGATAAATTACAAAATACCTTCGACTTGCATCTTCCTCACTGGCAAAGCGGCGTTAGCCGATTGCTTAGCGAAATTATTGGAAAACCATTTGGACAACACTTATGACTCAACGCAAAGGCATTATCCTCGCGGGCGGCTCCGGTACCCGGCTGTATCCGGTCACCAAAGCCATCTCCAAGCAGTTGCTGCCCATTTACGACAAACCGATGATTTATTACCCGCTCAGCACGCTAATGCTGGCCGGGATACGCGATATTTTGATTATTTCGACGCCGCAGGACACGCCGCTTTTTCAGCAATTGCTCGGCGATGGCAGCGACTGGGGCTTGAATCTGCAATACGCCGTGCAGGCCAGTCCGGACGGTTTGGCGCAAGCTTTTATTATTGGTCAGGACTTCATTGACAATGCTTCTTGCGCGTTGGTGTTGGGCGATAATATTTTTTACGGGCACGATTTTCATGAACTGCTGGGCAACGCCATGAACCAGGCCGAAGGCGCCAGTGTCTTTGCTTACCATGTCAATGACCCCGAGCGCTATGGCGTCGCCGAGTTCGATGACAGCGGCAAAGTGTTGTCGCTGGAAGAAAAACCCACACTGCCTAAATCCAATTACGCCGTGACCGGGCTGTATTTTTATGATGAACAGGTGGTTGAACTGGCCAAGCAACTTAAACCTTCAGTGCGCGGCGAGCTGGAAATCACCGACTTGAACCGTCTGTATCTGGAACAGGGCAAGCTCAATGTTGAAATCATGGGGCGCGGCTACGCCTGGCTCGATACCGGTACGCACGAATCGTTGCTGGATGCCAGCACCTTCATTGCCACACTGGAAACGCGCCAAGGCCTGAAAGTCGCTTGCCCGGAAGAAATTGCCTACCGCCAACACTGGATTGATGCCGCGCAACTGGAACAGCTGGCGAAACCTCTGGTTAAAAGCGGTTACGGCCAGTATTTGTTACACGTCCTTAAGGAAAAAATATTCTGATGAAAGCCACTGCACTTGCAATCCCCGAGGTTATGCTACTTGAACCTAAAGTATTCGGCGACGACCGGGGCTTTTTCTTTGAAAGCTTTAATCAGGCGAAATTTGAAGCGGCTATCGGAAGGCCGGTCAACTTCGTACAAGACAATCACTCGCGTTCGGTCAAAAACGTGTTGCGTGGCCTGCATTATCAAATACAGCAGGCGCAAGGCAAGCTGGTGCGGGTTATTCAAGGCGAAGTTTTCGACGTGGCAGTTGATATCCGTAAAGCCTCGCCGACTTTTGGCCAGTGGGTAGGAGAGCTGCTGTCGGCAGAAAACAAGCGGCAATTGTGGGTTCCCGAAGGCTTCGCCCACGGTTTTGTCGTGCTGTCCGAGACCGCTGAGTTTGTCTACAAAACCACCGATTACTACGCGTCGGCGCACGAGCGTTGCATTGCCTGGAATGATCCTACACTGGCGATAACCTGGCCGATAGACAGCACACCGGCACTTTCCGATAAAGATAGCGCAGGCTCAAGTTTTATTGAAGCTGAGGTTTTTTAGGAGCTATTCACCACGAAAACAAGCAATGCTATTATTTTGACTGCTTTTTTTCGTAGCTTTCGTGATAAGCGTGGACTTTATTTCGCGGAAATCACCTTGCGCCTTTAGTTACCGGTCTTCCTGATGATCAATCTTGTCCTGCTGTGTGTCCATTTCGACGTCATCGTGCATTAGATAATCAACATCATCAACATCGGGCTTGGGCACGAAAAGCCGTGAAAATAAAAGACCCAGCTCGAACAATATCCACATAGGCACGGCTAATAATGTTTGCGAAATGGCATCCGGCGGCGTCAAAATGGCACCGATAATGAAAGCGCCAACGACCACATAAGGGCGTTTGTCGGCAAGGTCAGCCGGTGTCACCAGCCCTGTCCAGACCAATACGATAGTGAATATCGGGATTTCAAAACACACACCAAAAGCAAAAAACAATGCTAAGACAAAATCGAGATATTTGCTGATGTCAGTCATCACCGCGACGCCCTCGGGCGCGGCAGCGGTCAGAAAACTGAATACCAGCGGGAAAACCACGAAGTAGGCAAAGGCCACGCCCATATAAAACAGCAGGGTGCTGGCAATCAGCAGCGGCAACATCATGCGCCGTTCGCGCTTATACAAACCCGGCGCGACAAAGGCCCAGAATTGGTACAGGATAAAAGGCACGGAAATAAATGCCGCCAGCACCAGCACCAGTTTGAACGGCGTAAAAAACGGCGAGGCCACATCAATAGCAATCATCGTGCTATTTTCAGGCATGTGTTTCAGCAAAGGGCCGGCCAACAGGCTGTAGATTTCATTGGCGTAGGCAGACAATGCCAAAAATACGATTAATACGCATAAAACCATGCGCAACAGGCGATTGCGCAATTCAATCAGATGGCTGATAAACGGCTGTTCGCCGCCCGAATGCGAACTATTTTGGCTCATGCGTTTCGGTATTTTCAGCGGGTGACGCGAGCGAGGATTTGACGGTGTCAGAGGTTTCATCAAGCATCTGCCGGACGTCTTCCAGCCCTGCTTCCTCTTTAAACAGCTGGCGCAGTTCTTCCGCCTGCAGCTCCAGTTTGATTTCTTCCTTGACCGAAGCCACCATGCTGCGCGTTTTCCCCAGCCAGAAGCCTGCAAGCCGCGCCACTTTGGGCAACCTTTCCGGGCCTATCACCAGCAAGCTGACTAGGCCAATCAGACACAGTTCCGAGAATCCGACATCAAACATGCGCGTTAATCTTTAGTTTTTTTTTCGGTGGTAATTTCGCTGTCGATGACATCAGATTTATCCTCGGCAGGCGTTTCTCCGCCGTCTTTCATCGCCGAGCGAAAACCTTTAATGGCGCCGCCCAAATCAGCGCCAATATTGCGTAGGCGCTTGGTGCCAAAAATAACGATGACGATGACTAATACAACTAATAATTGAGTAATGCTAGGGCCCATTTTTATCTCCAATGCGATCTTGCAAGGCAAGAGGTTTACTTGTTTCGTTGCGCTTTTTCTTCCAGACCGGACAAACCGAAACGACGTTGCAGTTCCTGCAATACATCATCGGGGCCTAGCCCCTGATCGGCCAGCAACACCAAGCAATGAAACCACAAATCAGCAGTTTCATAAATAATTTGTTGTTTGTCTCCGCCTTTGGCGGCGATGACGGTTTCGGTGGCTTCTTCACCGATTTTTTTCAGTATGCTGTCCAGGCCTTTGGCATAGAGACTGGCGACATAAGATTTATCGGCCGACTCCAGTTTACGCTGTTCGAGGATTTGCGCCAGCTGTTGTAATACGTCGCTCATGATTTTTTATAAATAGTTTCGGGGGCTTTTAAAACCGGCTCGACGTTTTGCCATTGTCCGTCACTCAGGCTGCGGTAGAAACAACTTTCGCGGCCGGTATGGCAGGCGATGCCGCCTTCCTGTTCGATTTTTAGCAAAATGACGTCTTCGTCGCAATCAAGCAGCAAGTCGATGACTTTCTGCCGATGTCCCGATTCTTCGCCTTTGCGCCATAATTTGCCGCGCGACCGCGACCAGTACACGGCATAACCTTCGGAGACCGTTAATGCTAATGACTCGCGGTTCATCCAGGCAAACATCAACACTTTTCCGCTGGCCGCCTGTTGCGCGATCACGGGCACTAAGCCATCGTCAGTCCAGCGGATTTCGTCCAGCCAAGATGCGCTCATAAACGCACCTCGATACCGCGAGCGGCCATGCGTTGCTTGGCCTGTTCAATGCTGTATTCGGCAAAATGGAAAATGCTGGCAGCCAGCACTGCATCAGCCTTGCCTTCAATGACACCGTCGGCCAAATGATCCAGGTTGCCAACGCCGCCGGAAGCAATCACCGGTACCGTGACCGCTTCGCTGATAGCGCGGGTCAGCGGTAAATCGAAACCTTCGCGGGTACCGTCCCTGTCCATGCTGGTCAGCAGGATTTCCCCGGCGCCGTAATCGACCATTTTTCGGGCCCATTCAATCGCATCAATGCCGGTTGGTTTACGGCCGCCATGGGTGAAAATCTCCCAGCGGCTGGGTTCGTTAGCTAAACTGACTTTTTTCGCGTCGATGGCGACCACGATACATTGCGAGCCGAAGCGCTCTGCGGCTTCGCGGACAAAATCCGGGTTAAATACCGCTGCGCTGTTAATGCCGACCTTATCGGCACCTGCATTTAACATGCGGCGAATGTCGTCCAGTGTCCTAATGCCGCCGCCGACGGTCAGCGGGATAAACACTTCGCTGGCGACCTGCTCAACCACATGAACGATGGTATCGCGATTGTCATGGGTAGCAGTAATATCCAGAAAAGTGATTTCATCCGCGCCTTCGCGGTCGTAACGCCGGGCGATTTCAACAGGATCGCCGGCATCGCGAATATCGACAAATTTGACGCCTTTAACCACGCGACCGTTGTCGACATCCAGACAGGGAATAATACGTTTGGCTAAGCTCATCTTATTCGAATGATTCGGCTAATTTTCCGGCAGCTTCAAAATCCAGCGTGCCTTCATAAATCGCCCGGCCGGTAATCGCGCCCATGATGCCCTCATGAGCGACAGCGCCCAGAGCCCTGATGTCGTCAAGATTAGTAATGCCGCCGGAAGCAATCACCGGAATGCGGATGGCGCGCGCCAATTTGGCGGTGGCTTCGACATTAACGCCCTGCATCATGCCATCGCGGGAAATGTCGGTGTAGATAATGGCTTCGACGCCGTCTTCTTCGAAATGTTGCGCCATGTCGATAACATCATGTTTGGACAATTTCGACCAGCCGTCAATCGCCACTTTGCCGTCTTTGGCATCCAGCCCGACGATGATGCGGCGCGGATATTCCATCGCCATGTCACGGACAAAATGCGGTTCGTTTACGGCTTTGGTGCCGATAATAACGTATTCGACACCGGCGTTAAGATAGGCCTGAATCGTGTCTTCATCGCGAATGCCGCCGCCGATTTGTATCGGCACATCGGGATAGGCTTCGACGATGGCATGTATAATGTCGGCGTTTCTCGGCTTTCCGGCAAACGCGCCATCAAGGTCAACCAAATGTATCCGTCTTGCTCCGGCGGCAACCCACTTGCCGGCTACGGCGACCGGGTCATCGGAAAAAATCGTATTGTCATCCATGCGTCCCTGGCGTAAACGGACACATTTTCCCTCTTTTAAATCGATTGCAGGTATCAGTAACATAAAATTATAAAATCCTTAACGGCGTGTAATCAGTCGATAATAACTAAACGTGTCCATCCCAATGCAAAAAATTCTTCAGCAGCTGTAAACCGACTGCCTGGCTTTTTTCGGGGTGAAACTGTACGGCAAAAACATTAGCTTGCGCCAAGGCGCAGGTAAATGCATCGGGGTATTGCGTAGTTGCTGCCGTGACTGCGGCATCATTAGGCTGCGCATAATAACTGTGGACGAAATAAAAACGGCTGTCCTGCGGGATGTTTTCCCAGAGAGGATGCGGGTGTAATTGATGGACCTGATTCCAGCCCATGTGTGGAATTTTTAGCAGATTGCCGTCAATGTCGGTCAACGCTTCGGGAAAATGGACGACATGGCCGTCAATAATAGCAAGGCAAGGCGTACCGTTGTTTTCGGCGCTGTCGGTCAATAAAGCCTGCATCCCTAAGCAAATGCCCAGCAACGGTTTGCTTTCGGCGACCTGCCGGATCACATCGGCCAGGCCGGATTGATTGAGTGCCTGCATACAATCTCGTATCGCGCCGACACCGGGAAAAACCACCCGGTCGGCCTGGAGAATTGCCTCGGCATCGGAGACACAAATAACATCGACTTCAGGCGCAGCATGTTGCAGCGCCTTGACGATGGAGTGCAGATTACCCATTCCGTAATCGATTACAGCGACAGTAGACATAAGAAATACAGGCTAAAAGTTAAAGGCTGCCTTTGGTTGACGGCATGATACCTGCCATACGCGGGTCGGCACTAATCGCCATGCGGATGGCGCGGCCCATGGCTTTAAAAATGGTTTCGGCGACATGATGGGCATTGCTGCCTTTTAAGTTGTCGATATGCAAG
Source organism: Methylobacter sp. (assembly GCA_030699385.1). GTDB lineage: Bacteria > Pseudomonadota > Gammaproteobacteria > Methylococcales > Methylomonadaceae > Methylobacter_A. The sequence continues at coordinate 25,971 of JAUYMY010000010.1, read as the reverse complement.
GTCACCCCGGCATGGTTGACAAAACCCTGGAAAAATTCGCGGAACAAATCGACATCAAAGCGGCCGATCATGGCTTTGGGGTAGTTGACTTCATAAAACAAGCCGGGGCGGCCGGAAAAATCAATCACCACGCGGGACAAAGCCTCGTCCAATGGCACATAAGCGTGACCGTAACGGACAATGCCTTTTTTGTCTTGCAGAGCTTTGGCAAATGCTTGGCCTAAAGTAATGCCGACGTCTTCGACGGTGTGATGGTCGTCAATCGACAAATCGCCTGTGGCGTCAATATCCATGTCAATCAGGCCGTGCCGGGCAATCTGATCGAGCATGTGCTCAAGAAAAGGTACGCCGATTGAAAACGAGGATTCACCCGATCCGTCCAGGTTGATTTTGATGTTAATTTGGGTTTCGAGCGTGTTACGCTCTACTTCTGCAGTACGTTGATCCATGATGATATGACTAATATTAGCGACTGGCGGCATTCTACTATGACAAGCAAGATTTTGCAGTGTTTGTTATGCTCGGTTATTTTGTTGGCGATTTTTTCTGAAGCCAGCGCCGCGCCGCCGGTATTTTAACAATGCTATAATCCAGCCAACAGCAAACACGATAGGAGGCGAGTCAATGGCTTATTCAATACCACGCGATGTCGTTTCATTGCTGGAAACAGCGTGTAATCAGGACAGGGAAAAAGCCGAGATTTTTGCCAAAGCTATAGAAAACTCGATTCAGGCGTTTAAGAACCAAGTGGGCGCAGCTATCACCGATAAAAAAGAGCCACTGAAAGCCGAGCTATATAATGAGCTGCGTACAGAGTTAACAACTAAAGAATTTGCGCGCGCAGAAATTAATGGGGTGCGAGCAGAAATTAGCGAAGTACGAGCAGAAATCAGCAATGTACGCGCAGAAATTAACCTACTGCGCGGCGAGCTTAAACAAACGACCTTGCTGTTAAAAGTATTGATCGGCATTGCTGTCTTTGGTTTAACACTGTTTAATCCGGCCTTTGTTAAATTAGTCGAATTAATCATGAAATAGCCAAAAAAGACGCACTTCACACAACGCTAGTGCCGAAGGCGCTGACAAAACCGTGAACTATGCTACTCTTCGAATTAGACCGCCTTGTTAATTCAAAATTAGCCCTATTTCAATAAATAGGGCTAATTTTTTTAACTATTTCAATTGCTGATAGGCTTTTTTAAGGACAAGCTATGACTGATGCTTTACCTCCGATTCCGGATGCACTGATATTTAAGCTCAGTGATGACGGCAACAAATTGCTTGCGGTATTTGATGCCTGTGAATCCCCCCCCCCGCTGGATCAGGCAATAATCAAAGAAATGCTGGGCAAACAAGGTCTGTCGAACCTGTTTTTGAACGAAAGCGCCATCATTGAATTGCTAAAACAGTACAAAACCAATGAAAGCTTTACCCTGGAAATTGGTGAGCGTAGAAATGGCATCTGCACGGTTATTGTTGATAGCGTCAAAATGTCGGCCAAACTGACCTTAACGCCACCTTACGGAGGCACAGCGGTCGACCGGGCTCAAATCCAGCAGGTTTTGCAGGAAAAAGGGGTGGTTAGCGGCATTCTGGAGCATGAAATAGAGGCCGTTTTAAAAGACGGTCATGCCACCGACCGCATCATTGCTCAAGGCCTCAATCCTGTGCCCGGCACCAACGCGCAGTTCCAAAGCCTGATACCGGAAATAAGGGAGCGCAAACCTCATATAGACGAGAAAGGCTTTGCCAATTACCGCGATCTTGGTCAGCTGATTGTAGTTAGGCAAGGCGAAGCGCTGATGCGTCGCACCCCGCCTACCGAGGGCATAAAAGGCCAGGATATTACCGGGCAAATATTGGCGCCCACCGCTGGACAGGACACCCCGTTTACGGCGGAGCTGCAGGGTGCAAAACTGGACCCGAATGATAGTAATCTGCTGTTGGCCGCCATCACCGGGCAACCGAAGCTGGTGGCCAACGGCGTTATCGTAGAGCCCACCATCAACCTGCCGCTGGTCGATTTGTCCACCGGCAACATGAATTTCGACGGCACGATTAATATCAAAGGCGATGTCAGGGAAGGCATGAAAATTTATGCCTCGGGCGACTTATTCGTCGGCGGGACTGTCGAAGCCGCTGAGATTGAAGTGGGCGGCAATATCGTCATTAAAGGCGGCGTGATTGGTCATAGTGAACATAAAGGCGATCCCGACGAAGGTGCCACGTTTAACGCGAAGATTGTCAGCAAAGGTTCAATCAGTGCCCGTTTTGCCGAAAACGCCCAGATGGAAGCGGGCACCGATATTATTATTGAAGAATTTTCCATGCATAATCACTTGACCGCGCTTAACCGGATATTGGTCGGCAAATCGGGCGGCAAGAAAGGCCATATTATTGGCGGCGTGACCTGTGCGGCGGTGCTGGTAAAGGCCGCTATTATTGGCTCAAATGCCGGTTCCGTCACTAAAATAAAAGTTGGCTTTAACCCGTATCTGCAGGCACAACTGGACAGGCTTAAGCTTGAGATTGAGCACAATGAAAAGGAACAGGAAGACATTAACAAGATTGTCGCCTTTGTGCTGGCGCATCCTGAAAAAGACAAAGATGGCCTATTATATAAACTTTTTCACACGCAGGAAAAATTGGAAACCGATTGCGCACTTTTTCATGAAGAACGCAGCCATATTTTAGCAGAAATGACCTTGGCCGATCAGGTTCAAGTCATTGTCGAGGAAGCTATTTATAGCGAAACAGAAATTCAGATCGGCAATGCTATTTGGAAAAATAACGAAGACCGGGGAAAAGGCGTGTTTCAGATGATTAACGGCGCCATTGATTTCGGCAATACCATGTTAAACGTTAGCTAAATAACGAGCATAAATAATTTGAACAACTGCTTGCGGCCGGCTATTTGCCGATTACCTAAATTATTTCATATTCATTTCTTAATATACGCCCCGTCTTAAAGTTAAACATTAAACTTATCTTCTATTTTCTGTTTGTAGTTTAAATAATGAAGGGTTTGCAGTTGATCCGGGCTGTTGATGCGGAAGGCGGAAAAGGGTAAATCTATATCGGTAATATGAATAGGATAATTCATCTTGCCGCTACGAAATTGCAGTATGTGTTGATAAACGACATAAAAGACCTTGTTGCCATGATCGAGCGAGGAAAACTCTTTTTCGTTGCAGTAGATGGTATAAATAATGCGGTTTTGTTTGTCTTCCCCGGTAATGCGTAGACTTAATTCCTGGCTTGAGGCGGCGGCGGTTAACTCCACCGGCGTACAAGAAAAGGCGTTGGCCGAGCTTTTTTTGATTTCGTAGTATTCAATATTCAGCAGCTCATCAAAAAGACTGCGGTTAAGGATAGATTCTAAAAAAACCGAGTACTGTTTTAATACATGCTCAGGATTGGCTTCGCTATGTTGCTGTATATATAAAGAGCCTTTTTCATCGACAATATAGACAGTGGTATCGGCCTTTCCTTCATAATAAAAAAGCTGGATTATTTGCGACCTGTTTAGCGAGTAAATAAGACGAATAGGCGTATTTTCAAGGACGCCTTGATCAAAGTGAATGGTGCTGAATTGTTGTTGAGTGTGGGCTAATTCAGTTAACAGTAGTTTTTTGGTGCTCAGTTCTTTCCAGCTCAAGGTCTTGCCGTTGGCCTGGAACACATAAAACGATGTCCCTCCCAGTAAAATATAACGCGGCGAGCGATTAGCGTGCGGTTTGGCAAAGAGTCTAAGTAGCGTGTTAAATATGCTTTCAATACGCAAGTTAATGGCTTTAGCGCGGGCAGGGGTATGGCAAACAAGTTTCAAGTCGCTCAGCGATAGCGGTTTTTTATTGCTATTAAAAATGTCGGTTAAACAGTTGAACAGTCCGGCGAGGCCTTCATTCTGGCTGGTGGTAATTTCCCCCCAACTGGACAGCGAAACTCGACTGACGTTTTCGATTAAACATTCGTGACTCATGCCGTAGCTGAAGGCATCGGAACGCGCACTCATCACGTACAGGCCGTTATCGACACTACCCATATTGATAATAATCAATGACTTCAGCTGAGTATTAATGGTTTGGTAGATTTCCAGTGGCGGGTCGTAATTAAAGTGCTGAGTAAAAAAAAGATTAATTTCAGCCAGGGTTAAATGCAGTTCCTCATGCGTCATTTTAAGCGAATAGGAACTAAATTGGAGTTGTAGATGTTTGTGGTAAAGCTCGTTGATGACTAGCCAGCACAATATTTCGATTAAGGTGCCAGATTTTTTTATCGGCTCAATGCCGACGGTGTTACTCATTTGCACATTTTTCAGGTATAAAGCCCAGCCGGGATCAGTATCTCCGGAAAAACAGTTTTCTACGATAGAGAGTGTATTTTCTTTTACATGAACTTCGCTGCGGGTGGTAATAATTTCAATTTTCCCAGGTTTTTTGTCCAGGGACGAATGTAGCTTTCTACCAATTACTTTCATATCATCGCTACCGCCCTGATTGGGTGATAGATACTTTCTGGCGAAGCTCATGATTATCCGGTAACAATGGATTAGTTGATCCAAAATAACGCCGTGTTCTAATGATGCTTTTTTTATGTCCCACAGTCGCAGGTGCGCGAGGCTGTCGATAGTGGTTTCAGGCCAATGGTATTGCCTGGCGATAGCCTGCATGTAGTGCTCACGGGCGGTTCTGGTGTGGGAGTCCATGGTGTTGTTAGATGAGCCCATCACCTTTAAATAAAAGCATTCGCGGATCAAGGCCAAGCGGCCCTGGCTATGGGCATTTTGCAGATAGTCGTCGGCTTTTTTATAAATGAGCAAATACGGGTCAAGTTCGGCGTCCATAAAGTTTCCCTGATAAACGGCTTTTTTTATGTACTGACACAGCCACTCGGTTTCAGGGTATTCGCTGGCATAGCATTCCATTAATATCAGCTTTAACAAGGATTTGTGCGGAGAATGTAGCGCTTTGTAAAGATGCCACAGTGTTGCACTGGTAAACTCTTCAACCGGTACCGCATCAAAGCCGCCAAAATCGATCAGTTCGTGTGCTGGAATGAACAGATTATCGATTAAATGTTTGACATAAGCGGTGTAGTTGAGCTCTTCATGGGGCGGTACCAGCCACCATGCCGGGCTTTTGCCGGCAATATAGATGGCGGTTCGGTAAAATTCTTCCAGCAGCAGATAGTGCTGGGTTTGGCCGCTGCTTTCTTTGGAAATAGGGGTATTTTCACCGAGCCGAAACTGCTCGCTGTCCATCAGGAAAAAATGCACTTCGAGATTTAACGAGTTTGCCCAGTTTTCTATCGCGGTGGCTTTTTTTTGCAGCTCATTAATGGCGTCGGCTGAGACATTGGATTGGTGGCAGAGCCAAATATCCATATCGCTGGTTTTGGAAAAGGCAATGCTGCCGACACTGCCCATTAAAAATAAGCCCTCAATGGGAAATGTCTGTAAGGTCGGCCGGGTATAGCTGAAGTTTTTTGCTAATTGTTTGGCCGCAGCGATGGCTTGGGTGCTGGGCGTGTATTCAGGTATGCCGGCCGGGGTGGTGCTGGAAATAAAGCCCGGCAGCATAGGAAAGTTGTAATGAAAAAGCAGCGGCAACACATCCAGAAAAACCCGTTGTCTTGGCTGTAGAAACTCTTGCGCACGCTGTTCGCGCAACTGATTCAATCGTTTAAAGCGGTGCTTAATCGTTTGTAAGTCTTTGATGCTGATATCTTCGCCGGGCGAACCTAAATATATCGGCAGCTCTGAATGCAGTTTCATCATGCTAAAATTTTTTATAACTAAGTTATAGCTCGCCAGCCGTAGCGAGCAGGTTTTGTCGTGCGCTTTGTATGGCCAGTCTGACAGTATCAGGCGCGGTGCCTCCAATGTGTTTTCGTGCGGCGACTGAGCCTTCCAGAGTTAAATAAGTAAACACGTCATCGCTAATTAACGCTGAAAAATGCTGCAATTCTGCTAATGATAATTCCGATAAATCGCGCCGACTGTCTAGCCCTAAGCGCACCGCCAAACCAACCACTTCATGAGCATCGCGAAAGGCCATGCCTTTGCGCACCAGATAATCGGCCAAGTCGGTGGCGGTGGCAAAACCGCGTTTGGCTGAGTTATACATATTGGTCTTTTTCGCCTCGATATGCGGCACCATGTCGGCATAGGCACGCAGGCAATTAATCAGTGTATCGGCGGTATCGAACAGTGGTTCTTTATCTTCCTGATTATCCTTGTTATACGCCAGCGGCTGGCTTTTCATCAACATCAGCAACGACACTAAATGACCGGTGACGCGGCCGGATTTGCCGCGTACCAGTTCGGGTACATCGGGGTTTTTCTTTTGCGGCATGATAGAGGAACCGGTGCAAAAAGCGTCGGGCATCTCGACAAAATCAAACTGGGCGCTGGACCATAAGATCAATTCTTCGGAAAAACGCGACAAGTGCATCATGATTAAACTGCCGGCGGCCGCAAACTCAATGGCAAAATCGCGGTCGCTAACCGAGTCCAGCGAATTGGCTGAAGGCTGGCTAAAACCCAATAAATCAGCCGTCATCTGCCGATCGATAGGGTAACTGGTTCCGGCTAATGCCGCCGCACCTAACGGCATGATATTGATGCGTTTGCAGCAATCTTGCAGGCGTTCTCTATCCCTTTTCAGCATTTCAAACCAGGCCATTAAATGGTGACCGAAGGTAATCGGCTGGGCAACTTGCAAATGAGTAAAGCCGGGCATGATAGTGTCGGCGTGTTGTTCCGCCAAATCCAAAATAGCCGTTTGCAGGCGGTTGAGCTGGGCTAAAATTTGTTTGATTTCGCTGCGCAGATACAGGCGAATATCGGTCGCTACTTGATCGTTGCGCGAGCGTCCGGTGTGCAGTTTTTTGCCGGCGATGCCGATTAAATCGGTCAAGCGCGCTTCGATGTTCATGTGTACATCTTCCTGCTTAATCGACCAGACAAAATCGCCGTTAATGATTTCCTGACTGATTTGGGCGAGACCGGCCATGATGGCGTCACGTTCCTGTTCAGTCAAAATGCCGCAAGCACAGAGCATTTTGGCATGGGCAACCGAACCTTCAATATCCTGATGCGCCATGCGCTGGTCGAAATCGACAGAGGCGGTAAATACTTCGACAAAGGCATCGGTTGCCTGGGCAAAACGTGCGCTAGAGAGTTTGTCGGTATTAATGTTAGTCATGGTGTTATGTGTGAGTGACGGGAAAACGCCGAATTATACAACCAAAGCCCGTGCCCTGCTAACGCTGCTTGCTGGGCATTTATGGCAAGTTCAATTAGCCCTGATTAGCTTACACGGTTACAATAACGCCCTTTATCGCTGAAAACGAAGGGTGTTGTTTTGTCCGAAAAAATTATCCGTATTGCCACGCGCCGGAGTCCTTTAGCATTGTGGCAGGCTGAATATGTTGCCGAACGCTTAGCCTCGGCATTTCCGGGATGCAAAACCGAACTGGTTAAAATGACCACGCAGGGCGACAGAATCCTTGATGCGCCGTTAGCCAAGATTGGCGGCAAGGGCTTGTTTGTTAAAGAATTGGAACAAGGTATGTTGGAAGGCATCGCCGACATTGCCGTGCATTCGATGAAAGATGTGCCGGTCGAATTCCCCGAAGGCCTGCATTTGGCGGCCATTTTAAGCCGCGAAGATCCGACTGATGCGTTTGTGTCCAATCATTATGCGACGCTACCCGATTTACCGGCCAATGCCCGCATCGGCACGTCCAGTTTGCGCCGGCAATGCCAGATTAAAGAGCGTTATCCCGATGCTGAAATATTGTCGTTAAGGGGCAATGTCAACACCCGATTGGCTAAGCTCGATGCCGACGAATACGATGCCATTATCCTGGCGTCGGCCGGTTTAAAAAGATTGGGCATGGCGGAACGGATTACTGAGTGTCTGGCGACCAATATTAGCCTGCCCGCGATGGGCCAGGGCGCCATTGGCATAGAATGCCGCAGCGATGATGCCGAACTCAATCGGATGCTGGCACAATTGCACGATCATGACACCGGGGTGTGCGTAGCGGCAGAACGGGCGATGAATGCGCGTCTGAATGGCGGCTGCCAAGTGCCGATTGCCGGTTTTGCCGAGCTGCATGGCGGGCAATTGTTCATGCGCGGACTGGTCGGAAGCCCTGACGGCAGCCTGATTTATCGGGCGGAGCGAAGCGGCGACAGCGATAGCGCGGAAGCTATCGGCATCTCGATTGCGGAAGATTTGTTGGCGCAAGGCGCTGATAAAATTCTGCAAGCGCTGTACGCTTAGGCTTAGATGGAGGCCCAGATTTTGACCCAAGCGTTAACCGGTGTGCGTGTGTTAGTGACACGTCCCGCGCATCAGGCAGAACATCTGGCCAGCCTCATTGAACAGCACGGAGGCAGCGCCATCCGCTTTCCTACGCTGGCGATTATGGCGCGGGATGAACTAGACAGCATCAGACAAACGCTGGCAAATCTGGATGCTTACCAATGGCTTATTTTTATTAGCGCCAATGCAGTAAATTTTGCGCTAAAGGCGAATGATGGCAAAATAGACCGCAATAAAACTGTGCGTTTTGCCGCTGTTGGGCAGGCTACAGCACAAGCGATGATCAGCGCCGGACTCGTTGTCGATATACTGCCGGAAAACGGCTATAACAGCGAAGCGCTGCTGGCGATGCCGGCTTTGCAGCAGGTAGACGGTCAGCAGTGTTTAATCGTGCGCGGCGAAGGCGGACGTGAACAGCTGGCAACAACGCTACGCAGCCGGGGTGCCAAAGTTAATTATCTGGAAGTATATAAAAGAATAATCCCCCGTATTGATAGCTCCCCCGTGGTCAACTTGCTCGTACAACAGCAGCTGGATGTCATTACCATCACCAGCGCCGAAGCGTTGCAAAACTTGAGCTTAATGTTAGGCGAAGCTTATCATCAACGCTTGTCATTAATACCGTTGGTGGTGGTGAGCGAGAGAATCAGGGGCATAGCGGCCGATATGGGATTTAAACGAATTGCCGTAACCGATAGTCCTATCGATACAGCAATTCTTGAGACAGTAATAACGTGTGTGACAGGGGAATAGAGTGGCGGAGTTGAGTGAAACACAAGAACAGAGTGTGAGCGAAAATAGCAAGGTTCACAAGTCGCGTGGCGGGCTCTGGATTGGCATCATTATGCTGCTTATTATGGCTGTGGTCGGTGCAGGCTTTTATCTTTTTCAGCAATTGCGCTCTGAGCAGGCTGATTTAGGCGGCGAAGTGAATAAAGGCGACATGCAGCTGATCGAGCTGTCAAAACAGATCAGCGGCTATCAATCGCAACTGGCCGCCATGCAATCGCAACTGGCAACGGTGGACGCTAATGTTGCCGGTAAAGATGCTCATTTCACCAAGACACTGGCCGATTTTTCGCGTTTGCACACCGAAAAACTGGACAGCACACGCACTGAATTAAACGGCGCAATTGCTCAGTTACAGCGGCAATTGGGCAAGACCCGTAGCGATTGGTTAATTGCCGATGCGGAATATTTGTTAAGTGTCGCCAATCAGCGCCTGCATTTAGTCGGCGATGTTAATACCACCTACGAAGCCCTGGAAGCGGCAGATCAACGTCTGCACGAAAGCGGCGACGCCGGGGTGATTAAAATACGCGAACAAATTGCCAAGGACATTGCGGCAGTCCGGCGGGTTAGCGTAGCCGATACGGTCGGCATTTACGCTTCGCTGCAGTCGTTACAAGATCAGGTCGATAAATTAACCTTGTTTTTGCCCTATACCGGCAAAGGCCTAACCCAACCTAAAGCCACGGAGGAACCAGCCGACCAGGATGCGCACAACCTGCTTGATTCCGCTTTGGGGCAACTGGAAGACATCGTCACCATCAGACACACTGAGCAACCGATCAAGGAAATATTAAGCACCGAAGAAGCCGATTTCATTCGTGAGCAGTTAAGGGTGAAGCTGGAAATGGTTAAAATCGCCTTGGTTCAGCAAAATGAACAGCTCTATCAACTCAGCTTGGCGAATGCAAAAAAGTGGGTCGAAAAGAACTTTGCCAAGAATGCAGAAACCAGCACTTTTGTTGCCGAACTGGACAAGTTTAATGCCGTGAAAATCCGCAGCCAGTTCCCCGACATCAGTCTGTCGTTAAAAATGCTCCGAGATATTAGCAAGCTAAGATTAGAAGCCGACAAAGTCATGCCGTCGAATGAAGAAACCAAGGTCGAACCTGTCGAAAAACCGGTGGAAGCGGTAAAACCAGCTGAACCGGTACCCGCTGCAGAAACGCCCAAGCCTGTTGAAACAGCGCCTGCCGCACAATAACAAGAGCCTACAGCATGAAAAATATAATGTATTTTCTGGGCTCGCTGCTGCTTGCCGTTGCCGCCGCTTTTTTTGCCAATAAATGGCTGGGTGGGTTTGAAAATCCCGGCTATGTGCTGATAGGCATCGGTCACTGGTCGTTGGAAACATCGTTAATCGTATTTGCGGTGAGCCTGATTATCGGTTTTTTTGTTTTTTATGTCTTTTTCAGAGTCTTAGGCTGGCTGCTCAGATTGCCGGGTCAGGTTAAAAATCGCGGCAAAAACATCAACTTCAACCGCTCTCAAGAGGCCCTGATTGCGGGCTTGGTCGATTCTGCAGAAGGCAATTGGGAAAAAGCCGAAAAAATCTTAATCAAACATGCCTCGCACAGCGGTGCGCCCTTGATTCATTATTTGACCGCTGCCAGAGCTGCGCAATCGCGTGGCGCCTTTGACAAAAGAGACGAATATCTAAAAACCGCTGCCGATCAGGCGCCGGGTTCCGATGTGGCGATAGGTCTGACTCAGGCGGAACTGCATTTATCGGAAAAACAATTTGAGCAGGCGCTGGCAACATTAACGCGCCTGCATTCAATCGACCCTACTCATGCCAGTGTTTTAAAATTATTGCATCAAGCCTACCAACAGGCCGGTGATTGGGAAGGCATCCGTAAACTGATTCCGTCGTTGAACACCAATAAGGTGTTGCTGGAAGCCGAGATAAAACTGCTGGAAACCGAAGCCTTCAGCAAACTATTAAAGCAGACGGCCGAGCGCGGCAGCGTTAATGAAATCGAAGTCTTATGGTCGGAAATTCCCGATTACATCAAAACCATGAAAGGCGTTGCCGCTATCTATTTTGCCGCCATGATTGACGCCGGCGCCGGGGCAAAAGTTGAAGGCGGCCTAGCCAGAGCCTTGTCGACAAAGTGGGATCAAACCTTAGTGGTGCTATTTGGTAATGTGCAGTCGGTAGATCCGGCCAAGCAGCTGGAAACCGCTGAACAATGGCTAATGATGCATCCTCGCGATGCCGTATTCCTGACTGTTCTAGGCAAGTTAAGCCTTAATTGCGCCGAGACGCAAAAAGCGGAAGGCTACTTATCTAAAAGTATTTCGATTGAACCTACCGTTCGGGCTTATCAATTGCTGGGTGATTTAATGGCATCACAAGGCGATACCAATAACGCGTGCCAATTGTATAAATTGGCGCTGGAATTAGCCTCTAGCGAGATTATCAGCCGGATTGACGCAATCTCCGAATAATTAATGACAGATAAAAAGGTGGCACGAAGAATGAAACTTCGTGCCGCCTAAAGCGCTTGCTTTAAGCTTTTCGCGGTTGATGAGGTTTTTTGCCCTGATAACCGGTTTTAATTCTTTCCGGTCTTTTTTCCGGTTTGACGATGTCGGCTAAAAGGTCTTCAGTAATCGACAGTACCGGAATTTTCTGCTCAATATAATCTTCAATATCGGGCATGGAATAGGCGTATTGCTCGCAGATAAAACTGATGGCAACACCGCTGGCACCAAAACGCGCGGTGCGGCCAATTCTATGCACATAATCTTCAACATCCTGCGGCAAATCGTAATTGAATACGTGGGACACGTCGGCAATGTGCAGACCACGGGCGGCGACATCAGTAGCAATCAACAAGGTGATTTTGTTGTCTTGAAAATCGGTCAACAGGCGCTGGCGTTTATCCTGCGGCACGTCACCGCTGAGCGCCGCCGTTTTGTAGCCGTTGGCATTAAGAACATCATCAAGCTGTTCGGCGCAGCGTTTGGTGTTGACAAAAATAATGCTGCGTTGCGGCTGATGCTGGTTCAAGATGCCGACCAATAAGGGCACCTTTTGCTCGTTCGACGGGCAATAAGCGCTTTGCTGTATCGCTTTGGAAGTGACTTCTTCGCTTTCAATACGAATCAACACCGGATTATTCATGTGCTCATAAGCCAGTTCGGTCACCTTGTAGGATAAAGTCGCTGAAAACAGCATGTTCAGGCGCTGATCCGGCGGCGGCATACGGCGTAATAAATAACGGATGTCTTTGATAAACCCTAAGTCGAACATGCGGTCGGCTTCGTCCATCACCGTGACTTTAATGTTATCCAGGGTGAAAGCGTTTTGCCGGTAAAAATCGATGATACGGCCGGGCGTGCCGATGATAATATCGACATTGGCCTTTAGGCTGTCCAGCTGTTTTTGGTAATCGGTGCCGCCGTAAATCAGCGCCAGTTTAAAGTTAAGATGCTTGCCCAGCTGCACGGCGTCTTTGTGTATCTGTATGGCCAATTCGCGGGTAGGCGCGAGAATAATGGCTCTGGGATATTTGATGATGGGATTGCTTTTGACAACGGCCTTGAACGTTGGTTTTTCTGCATCAATGTCATCACTGTCGTCGACGAGTTCTTCAACATCGTTTTCGGCATCATTAAGCAGATGCTGAAAAGTGGCCAACAAAAACGCGGCGGTTTTGCCGGTTCCGGTTTGCGCCTGACCCGCTACATCCATGCCGCGTAAGGATAACGGCAGGGCTTTCCTTTGTATCGGGGTGCAGTAATCAAAGCCGGTGTCTTTTAGGCTGCTCAAGATGGAATCAGACAATTCAAGATTGCTGAAGCGAGTTTGGGTTAAGTGTGTATTGTTCATGCCCTATAGCATAGCGCAAAAATCAAATCAGCTGAAATTGATTGACTACTCGGTTTATCCCTCCTATAGTCGCGATTTTATCTTTTTGGAGAAATAGTGTGAGTGATTCAGTCCTTCATGTAAGCGATGGTGAGTTTAACGAAGTAGTCCTTAAGGCTGCAGGTCCTGTACTGGTCGACTATTGGGCTGAATGGTGCGGGCCTTGCAAAATGATTGCGCCGATTTTGGATGATATTGCCAACGACTACGCGGGCAAGTTGACCGTGGTCAAAATCAATATCGACGAAAATCCGGAAACGCCACAACACTACGGTGTACGCGGCATTCCAACGTTAATGCTGTTTAAAGACGGCGAAGTGGAAGCCACTAAAGTAGGCGCTTTGTCAAAATCACAGCTTGCCGACTTTATCGACAGCAACCTGTAAACTACTTTCCCCCTCAGCTCCCGTCATAGCCTTGTCACAAAAGGTTGGACGGGGCTGGGCACTTGAGTTAAACTTATCCGGTGCGATTATCACGCGCGCCCAATCATATCGTCCGATAAATTACCCCTGAATTATCCTATCCCTCGTAGTTGCGGTTTAACACTGCATGCAATTTTCCTTGAGTTATCTTTTATATGAACCTTACTGAGTTAAAACTAAAACAAATAAGTGAAGTTATTGAAATCGCCGAGTCCTTAGGGCTTGAAAATGTAGCCCGATCGCGCAAACAGGACTTGATTTTCGCCATCCTGAAAAAACAGGCAAAAGCAGGCGACGACATATCAGGTGACGGGGTGCTGGAAATTTTACAAGATGGTTTTGGTTTTTTACGGACGCCGGGGTGTTCCTATTTAGCAGGCCCTGATGATATTTATGTTTCACCCAGTCAAATCAGACGATTCTCTTTAAAGACCGGCGACACCATCAGCGGTAAAATCAGACCGCCCAAAGATAACGAACGTTATTTCGCCATGCTCAAAGTTGACCAGATCAATTTTGAACCCCCCGAAAATACCAAGAACAAAATCACCTTCTCCAACCTGACACCGCTCTTTGCCAAACAACGCTTCGTGCTCGAACAAGGTAACGGCACCAGCGAAGACTTAACCGGGCGCATGATAGACCTGATCGCCCCGATCGGCAAAGGCCAGCGCGGATTGATCGTATCGCCGCCTAAAGCCGGTAAAACCATGATACTGCAAAGCCTGGCTCAGGCGATTGCAGAACAAAATCCCGAATGTTATCTGATTGTCTTATTAATCGACGAACGTCCCGAAGAAGTGACCGAAATGGAGCGTTGCGTGCGCGGCGAAGTCATTTCCAGCACCTTTGACGAACCGGCAACCCGGCACGTACAGGTAGCGGAAATGGTCATCGAAAAAGCGCGCCGTTTGGTCGAACATAAACACGATGTGGTCATTTTGTTAGACTCGATTACCCGTTTGGCCAGGGCGTACAACACCGTCGTGCCATCGTCCGGTAAGATATTAACCGGTGGTGTTGACGCCAATGCGCTGGAAAAACCGAAACGCTTTTTCGGTGCGGCGCGTAACATCGAAGAAGGCGGCAGCTTGACCATTATCGCCACCGCGCTGGTTGATACCGGCTCCAGAATGGATGAAGTGATTTACGAAGAATTCAAAGGCACCGGCAACATGGAATTGCATTTGGATCGAAAAATCGCCGAAAAACGCATTTATCCCGCCATCAACATCAACCGTTCCGGCACCCGCCGCGAAGAATATCTGGTTGATCCCGACACCCTGCAAAAAACCTGGATATTGCGCAAAATCCTGCAACCGATGGATGAAACCGCCGCGTCAGAATTTTTAATCGGCAAACTGAAAGACTTTAAAACCAACGCCGAATTCTTTGAATCGATGAAGCGCTAAGCCTTACTCCCTTATCGCCGTCGATTCACGAGAACAGCTTGGACAGCTTTAAACCGATTGCCCGATGGCTGATCGGATTGTGGCTCTGTCTGTTGACCGGTTTCGCACAGGCTGAGGTGTTGCTTGCCAATAACTGGAACGAGCGTCTCGACCCATCGGCCTACTGGGTCAGTGAAAAACTCGATGGCGTGCGTGCTATCTGGGATGGCGAGCAACTGCACACGCGCAACGGCCATTTAATTCACGCCCCGGCCTGGTTTATTCAAGGCTTCCCCAAACAGGCGATGGACGGCGAATTGTGGATGGGGCGCAAACGCTTTGAAGAAATTTCCGGTGCCGTGCGCCAACAAACGCCTAATGATGGTTTATGGCGGCAAATCCACTACCGCATTTTTGAGTTGCCCGATACGCCGGGCGATTTTTCCGCACGTATTATCGAAATGCAGCGCCTGAGCCAAGCTGCCGCTGTGCCTTGGCTCACCCCGGTTGAGCAGTTTCGTATCGGCACTGCGGCTGAATTGCAGCAAAAGCTGGATGCGGTGGTCGCGAGCGGCGGCGAAGGCCTAATGCTGCACCACGCCGATTCCAGTTATCACACCGGTCGTTCTAACGCGCTGCTTAAATTCAAGTTGTTTGACGATGCCGAAGCCCGCGTATTGGCGCATATCAGCGGAACCGGGCGCAATGCCAACAGATTGGGCGCGCTGCAAGTTGAAACGGCGGCCGGATTGCGCTTTCGTATCGGCAGCGGCTTGAGCGATCTGCAGCGCAACAATCCGCCGCCCATCGGGGCGCTGATCAGCTATCGTTACAATGGCCTAACCTCAAAAGGACTGCCGCGTTTCCCTCGTTTTTTGCGTATTCGCCCGGTGGAATAGGCTGGCTTTTTGTGACCGTTACCAAGGGACAAGTGGAAAAAAAGAAAACGCTGTAAGTATTAAATTACAGGCATACTATACGGGTTTCCAAAATGCTAAAACTAAAAACCTTGAGTCACTGATACCTATGCCCCTCTTCCGGTTGATTGCTTTATTGTGCCTGACCTTCCCTTTTTCACCCTTACTGGCAGCACCCACTGAAACAGTCTCCCTGCAACTCAAATGGCTGCATTCCTTCCAGTTTGCCGGTTATTACGCGGCCAAGGAAAAAGGCTTTTACGCGGAAGAACAACTCGATGTAACCTTCCACGAACGCGCGCCCGGCATCAATAATATCGAACAAGTCCTTAACGGCGAATCCGAATACGGCGTAGCCGACACCGGTTTATTAGAACACCGACTAACCGGCAAGCCGGTGGTGGTGTTGGCATCCATTTTTCAGCATAATCCGCTGGTTTATTTCACCTTAAAAAAATCAGGCATCGTCAGTCCTTACGAGCTAAAGGGCAAGCGCGTGATGGAGGATGGTTATAACAATGCGCCGCTACGGGCGATGCTGTATGAAACCGGCATTACCCGTGATGAATTCATACACTTGGACGACTCCTTCAACCCCGACGACCTGATTAATGGCAAAACCGATGTGCAGATCGGTTATCTCACCGATCAAGTGGATTATTTCAAGAAAAAAGGCGTCGACATCAACATTATCGACCCGCGCAGTTATGGCATCGATTTTTTGAGCGACAACCTGTTCACCACCGAGCAGGAAATCAGTCGGCATCCCGACCGTGTCCAGCGCTTTTTGCGCGCCTCGCTGAAAGGCTGGGACTATGCGCTCAAACATCAGGAAGAACTGATACAGCTTATTCTGAACAAATACAATGCCGATCAGCGGCTTTCTGCCGAGCATTTGCACTTTGAAGCCCAGGAAACGGTCAAAATGATTGCACCGGAAGCCGTGCCTATCGGTCATTCCGACATCAAACGCTTTCAACGTATTGCCGATACCTATCAGCAGCTGGGTTTGATTACTTCCACCGAGCGCCTGGAGGGTTTTATTTACGGGCAAGCAACTTCGGACACGCTGCATTTTACCCCGGCTGAAATAGCGTGGCTAAAAGCGCATCCGGTTATTCGCGTGGGCATAGACCGGGATTTTGCGCCCTACGAATGGATTGACAGCAACGGTCATTATGTCGGCCTGAGTGCGGATTATCTCGCCCAGGTCGGACAGCGCCTGGGCGTAAAGCTGGACATTCTCAAGACTCAATCTTGGGCACAAACGCTGGAAATGGCGCAACGCGGCGAGTTGGATATGCTGGTCAATGCCAACAAAACGCCCGAACGTGAGCACTATTTACTGTTTACCGAAGCCTATTTGCAGACTCCCGCCATCATCATCAGTGACAACAACAGCGGTTTTATTAGTACGCTGGAACGTTTGGCCGGCAAGCGGGTGACTGTGGAAAAAGGCTATTTCATGGGCGAACTGCTGAAGCATGACCATCCTGAAATACAGCTGGTGCCGGCTAACAATGTCCATGAAGCCTTGACCCTGGTTAGTCGCAACAAAGCGGATGCCTATGTCGGCGACGCCGCTTCGGCAAACTATACGATTAAACAGGAGGGTATGCTTAACCTCAGTTTTTCCGGGAATACGCCTTATAAAAGTAGCCACCGTATGGCTGTCATCAAGGCTAATCCTGAACTGGCAAGCTTGCTTGATAAAGTGCTGGGCTCTATTTCTGCTACTGAAAAAAACGCGATACAAAATCGCTGGATGAGCTTGAAACATGAAACCGGGGTAAAAACCGAAACCGTGCTGTTGTATGCCGCCGCCGCATTGTTGCTGTTTTCGCTGATTGCGTTCTGGAATATGCGTTTACGGCGCGAAATCAGCTACCGAAAAAAAGTCGAACAAGACCAGCGCATGGCGGCCAGCGTTTTTGCCAGCGCTCAGGAATGTATCCTGATTTGCGATGCCCAGCGCGCTATTATTGACACCAATCCGGCGTTCACCCGTATCACCGGCTATTCACACGACCAAGCCTTGGGTCAACAGCCCGATGAGATGCTTAAGTCTGGGCTGCACGAGGCGGCTTTCTACGAAACCATCTGGCATACAGTCGCCGAACAGGGCTACTGGAGCGGTGAGGTTTGGAGCCGTAAACAAGGCGGCGCACTGTTTGCCGAGTGGCTCACTATGGCGGCAGTTGCCGATAAACGGGGTGAAATTACTCATTACATCAGCACATCTTCCGATATTACCCAGCTTAAAGAGCATGAGCTTAAGCTAGAACGCATTGCCCATTATGACCCGCTCACCGGCGTACCCAACCGTATTCTGTTGGCAGACCGTATGCATTTGGCTTTTGCCCAAACCCGGCGCGACCATTGTTTAATGGCGGTAGGTTATCTTGATCTGGACGGTTTTAAACCGGTTAACGATAAATTCGGCCATGAAGCGGGTGATCAACTGCTGATAGAAATTGCCCTGCGCATTCAACATACGCTGCGCGAAGCGGATACCTTAGCCCGCTTAGGCGGCGATGAATTTGTGTTTTTGTTGCTGGGACTGGAACGGGTTGAAGATTGCGAGACGACCTTGCATCGTCTGCTGGAAGTCATCAGCAAACCTGTCATGTTGAAAAATCAGGCGATTTCAGTATCAGCCAGTATCGGCATCAGCATTTTTCCCGAAGATGATACCGACCCCGACACCCTGTTGCGCCATGCCGATCAGGCCATGTATCAGGCCAAGCAATCCGGCAAAAACTGTTTTCAAATCTATGATTCAAAGCTGGATCGCCAACTCCATGCCCACCGTGAGGCGTTAAACCGTATTGAACTGGCGCTAAACAATGAAGAGTTTGAACTGTTCTTCCAGCCCAAAGTCGACATGCAGCAAGGCGTGGTGTTCGGCGCGGAAGCCTTGATACGCTGGCGCCATCCTGAACGCGGCCTGGTCATGCCGCGCGAATTTTTACCGCTGATTGAGAACAATGAATTTGCGGTCAAACTCGACAGCTGGGTTATCGACAAGGCATTGCAACACATTGAAGTGTGGCAGGGCTCAGGTCTGCAAATCCAAATCAGCGTCAACGTCTCGGCCCGCTCGTTGCAAGCCGAGGATTTTGTGCTGCAACTTTATTACGCCTTCGAGCGTCATCCGGCCGCCAAACCGGCTTATTTTCAACTGGAAATATTGGAAACCGAAGCGCTATCCGATTTGTCGCTGACCTCGCAGGTAATTAAAGACTGCCAAGCGCTGGGGGTGCAGTTTGCCCTAGAT
Organism: Methylobacter sp.; assembly: GCA_030699385.1. Lineage (GTDB taxonomy): Bacteria > Pseudomonadota > Gammaproteobacteria > Methylococcales > Methylomonadaceae > Methylobacter_A. The sequence continues at coordinate 6,959 of JAUYMY010000010.1, read as the reverse complement.
GACTTTGGCACCGGCTATTCTTCGCTCAGCTACCTCAGGCATCTACCGGTAGAAACGCTAAAAATTGACCTCACTTTCGTCCGCGACATGCTGGACGACGAGGATGATTTGGCTATCGTGCAGGGGGTTATCGGTTTGGCCGAATCATTCCGGCGTGAAGTCATTGCCGAAGGCGTCGAATCAATAGCGCACGGCATTGCCCTGTTGCAAATGGGTTGCTATCAAGCCCAAGGCTACGGCATCGCCAAACCGATGCCGGCCTCAGACTTCCCGGTCTGGATCAAGCAGTGGCAGGCACCCGCCGAATGGACGAGGCCAAATTAAGTTATGGGAGCGACGCCCACAACCTGTATAAAAATGAGCATGGAAACGATACAATTCGCCCAATATTCCATTATTTAAATCCCCGACATGACCTATACCGAAGACTTTTTCATCCTGGCTGAGCAGTTGATTGAGGCCGGCCGATTTATCGACAGCAAAGGTTGGGTGCCGGCCACCAGCGGCAATTTTTCCGCACGGCTGCCGGACGGCAACATCGCCATCACCGTTTCCGGCAAGCACAAAGGGCGCTTAGAACTGGCCGACATCATGCTGATCGATAGCGATGCCAACTCGCTTGACGGCAAGAAGCCATCGGCAGAAACTCGGCTGCATACCGCGCTGTACCAGCGCTTTCCCGCTGTCCAATCGGTGCTGCATCCGCATTCCATTAACGCCACCTTAATCTCGCGGCTGTTTAAATCCGACATCGTGCTGGAAGATTATGAGCTGTTAAAAGCGCTGTCCGGCATTGACAGCCACGAAAGCCGGGTAGTCATCCCGATTTTTGCCAACGACCAAAATATCCCGCGTCTGGCCGAACAGGTGGAGCGGTATATGGACAAGCACGGTGCCATTTATGGCTACATCATTGCCGGACACGGGCTGTACACCTGGGGCAGTTCGGTATCGGACACCTTGCGCCATCTTGAGGCGCTGGAATTTTTATTCGATTGTGAGTTACGTTTACACGGAGCCAAAAAACCATGAGCGCATTAACCATTTACCCCGAACAGCAGCCCGGACAAGGCGACACCCGCACCGAATTTGCTGCCATCCAAAACCAGTTGAGTGCCATCGGCGTACAGTTTGAACGCTGGAGCGCCAACTGCGAACTGGCCGCCGATGCCGACCAGACTGCGGTGCTGGCCGCTTACAGCGATTCCATAGACCGCCTGAAACAGCAATATCAATTTCAGTCGGTTGACGTGATCAGCCTCAATCCCGATCATCCTGACAAGGCCGCGTTCCGGCAGAAATTTCTGGCCGAACACACCCACGCCGATTTTGAAGTGCGCTTTTTCATCGAAGGGCGCGGCCTGTTTTACCTGCATGTTGGAAATAAGGTCTATGCCGTGCTGTGCGAGCAAGGCGACCTGATCAGCGTTCCGGCCAACACTACGCACTGGTTCGATATGGGCGAAAATCCGCAGTTTAAATGTATCCGTTTATTCACCACGCCGGATGGTTGGGTTGCCGACTTTAGCGGCAGCGACATCGCCCAAGCCTTCCCGACACTCGACCAATACGTGACCGCATTATCATGATTAAAGCCATCATCACCGACATTGAAGGCACCACCTCATCGATTTTATTCGTTAAGGACGTGCTGTTTCCCTACGCCCGCGCTAACTTGGCTGATTATGTGCGTAGCCATGAACAGGAATTGCCGGTTAAAACGTTGCTGGACGATGTTTGTAAAGAAGTCAGCTCAGAATTGTCTACCGAGCACATCATTGCCCAGCTGAACCAGTGGATAGACGAAGACAAAAAAGCCACGCCGTTAAAATCGCTGCAAGGCCTGATTTGGGAAGCCGGCTACCGGCAGGGCGATTTTAAAGGCCATTTGTACACCGATGCCGCCGAAAAACTAAAGGCTTGGAAGGCCGCAGGACTGGATTTGTACATCTATTCTTCCGGCTCGGTTTATGCGCAAAAACTGCTGTTCGCGCACACCGAATACGGCGACTTGACCCCGCTATTTTCCGGCTATTTCGACACCCATATCGGTGGCAAAAAAGAAGCGCAATCATACGACAATATTGCCGCCCAACTGGCGCTACCGGCACATCAGCTGCTGTTTTTATCGGATATTAAAGAAGAACTGGATGCGGCCAAAGCCGCCGGTTTTCAAACCATCTGGCTGACCAGGGATAGCGCCCCAGATCCGAGGGCCGAACATCAGCAAGTGAGCAGCTTCGATGAAATCAGCGTAGACCAATAATATATCGTTCCGACGTTGGAGCGCTCATCATTATACATAAGTGTTTTCACCACGTGCCGGTTCACCATTTTAGTGGGCTGGAAGCGGGTGAAAATGGATAAAATTTGTGGGAGCCGCCACCTGGCCGCGAACAATCGTGTGCTGTTCGCGGCCAGGTGGCCGCTCCCACAACTTATGTATAAACAATGAGCGTTGGGACGATACATTTTTTTCGTGATTTTTGTGATTTTCGTGGACTTTATTTTTCCTGCAGACCACGCCCTCATCAGCGGATATTCTTTCTCGGCAACCGCCTAATCATCGGTTTCCGATAACATCATGTCGTTGTTGCCAAAATTGCCCGCGCTTTCAGAGCCCAGTTTTATCATCAGGCGAACTTCATTTCTGGAGTCGGCGGAATTAAGCGCATCTTCGTAGCTGATGGTGCCGGCGGTATATAAATCGTACAGCGATTGGTCAAAGGTCTGCATCCCTTGCTCTCTGGAATCTTTCATCAATTCCTTGAGCTTGTTAATCTCGCCTTTGCGGATGTAATCCTTGGCGAGCGGTGTGTTAATCAATATTTCAATCGCTGGGTAACGGCCTTTGCCGTCGGCTCGTTTGATCAACTGCTGGGCAACAATGCCGCGCAAATTCAGCGACAAATCCATGAACAACTGGCTGTGCATTTCATCCGGGAAAAAATGCAAAATCCGGTCGAGCGCCTGATTGGCATTGTTGGCGTGTAGCGTGGACAGGCATAAATGCCCGGTTTCGGCGAAAGTAATCGCATTCTGCATGGTTTCCCGCGACCTGATTTCGCCAATCAGTATCACGTCCGGTGCTTGGCGCAGGGTGTTTTTTAGCGCGACTTCGTAGGATTCGGTATCGACCCCGACTTCGCGTTGAGTGACGATACAGCCTAAATGCTGGTGCTCGAACTCCATCGGGTCTTCAATGGTGATGATATGACCGCTGCTGTTTTGGTTGCGGTATTTGATCAAGGACGCCAGCGAGGTTGATTTGCCGGTGCCGGTGGCGCCGACAAACAGCACTAGGCCGCGTTTTTCCATGATCAAGTTTTTTAATATCGGCGGCAAATGCAAATCTTCCGAATCCGGTATGTCGCTCTCAATGCGGCGCAACACCATGCCGGCAGAATCGCGCTGGGTGAAAGCGCTGACCCGGAAACGCGCCAAATTGGGCACGCTGATAGCAAACTGGCATTCCTTGGTATTTTCAAACTCGTCCCGCTGGCGCTGGTTCATAATGCCCTGTATCAACATCAGCGCCTGTTCCGGGTTCAGCGGCGTTTTCGAGACTTCAACCAGTTTGCCGTCGACCTTAATGGTCGGCGCTCTGCCGGCGGTGATGAATAAATCGGAGGCTTTTTTCTGCACCATTAAGGCAAGTAAGGCTTTAAAATCCATAGCGGCGCCCCTAACGGAACATATCCTTGTTAACGGCCTTATCCATAGCCATTTTGGCGGTAATCAGGCCTTTATCCACCAGTTCTTTCATATTTTGATCCAGCGTTTGCATACCGTCTTTCCGTCCGGTTTGAATCGCGGAATACATTTGTGCGACCTTCGCTTCACGAATCAAGTTCCTGATTGCGGCGGTGCCGACCATGATTTCATGCGCGGCAACACGCCCGCCGCCGATTTTTTTCAGCAGGGTTTGCGAAATAACCGCCTGCAATGATTCCGACAACATCGCCCGGATCATGTCTTTTTCGGCGGCTGGGAAAACGTCGATAATACGGTCGATGGTTTTCGCCGCCGAGGTGGTATGCAAGGTGCCGAAAACAAGGTGACCGGTTTCCGCTGCGGTCATTGCCAGCCGGATAGTTTCCAGATCGCGCATTTCACCGACCAGAATAATATCGGGATCTTCCCGCAAGGCTGAACGCAACGCTTCGGTAAAACCGTGGGTGTCGCGATGCACTTCCCGCTGGTTAATCAATGACTTTTGGCTCTCATGGACAAACTCGATAGGGTCTTCCACGGTCAGTATGTGCGCGTAATCGTTGCAGTTAATATGGTTGATCATTGCCGCCAACGTAGTCGATTTGCCGGAACCGGTCGGCCCGGTTACCAGCACGAGGCCGCGCGGTTTTTGACAAAGTTCCTCAAAAAACTTCGGCGCCTTTAAGTCTTGCAGGCTCATGATGACCGAAGGAATGGTTCTGAATACCGCCGCAGCACCGCGTTCCTGATTAAACGCGTTAACCCGGAAGCGGGCAACACCGGGCAACTCAAAGGAGAAATCGGTTTCCAAAAACTCCTCATAATCGCGGCGCTGTTTGTCGTTCATAATATCGTAAATCAACGCATGCACTTCCTTATGCTCTAGGGAGGGAATGTTGATGCGGCGAATATCGCCATCAACCCTGATCATGGGCGGCAATCCCGCTGATAAATGTAAATCCGACGCGTTGTTTTTAGCTGAAAAAGCCAGTAATTCGGCAATATCCATAACACCCTCTTGAAGAAAAAAGTAAAATTGCTCTTATACCATAGCTCATGTTGTTGTTTTTTTGAATGGGCATGGTGTTAATTGTAGAGCGGCTTAACAAATCCACCCCTTTCACGGCAGCGGGCAACCCATGAATTCCATCGCGCAAAGACTCAAACACATCCTCACACAAATCCGCGCAGGCGAACGGGCCTACAACCGTCAACCCGGCTCGGTGTTGTTATTGGCGGTCAGCAAAACCAAACCGGCCGAAGACATTGCCGCCGCTTATCAAGCCGGACAGCGCCATTTTGGCGAAAATTATTTGCAGGAAGCCTTGAAAAAACAGCAGGAACTGGGCAGCTACGACATTAGCTGGCATTTTATCGGCCCGATTCAATCCAATAAAACCAAGGCGCTGGCGACGCATTTTGCCTGGGTACACAGCGTCGACAGCTTAAAGATAGCTCAACGCCTGAGCGCACAACGCCCACCCCATTTGCCGCCGCTCAACATTTGTCTGCAGGTCAATATCAGCGAGGAAGCCAGCAAGTCCGGCATTAGCCTGGACGAATTGCCGCAACTGTGCGAGCAAATCGCCAAACTGCCCAATTTGAGGCTGCGCGGCGTGATGGCCATTCCGGCGCCGCAACACGATATTGAGCAACAGCGCCAGCCTTATAAAAAACTGTATCAGGCGGTGGCACAATTGGGGCAAGTCGGGCTGGATACCTTCTCGTTCGGCATGACCGGTGATTTAGAGGCGGCGATAGCCGAAGGTTCGACTATCGTCAGAATCGGCACAGCGCTATTTGGTGAGCGCTAAGTCATCACGGCGGCAACGCTAAAGTCCGGCCATTAACTCCCTAAAATCCTCAATAGCCGGATAAGCGGTGATGTTTTTTTTCGGCAGTTGGCTGTCGGGCTTGCTGACCGAGATTAAATGCGCGATACCAAACTGCCGCGCCGCATCCAACACTGCCAGACTGTCATCAATTAACAGCGTCGATTGCTTGGCAAACGGAATTTGCTGTTGCAGCAAGCGCCAAAAATCGGCCTGTTCTTTTGGAAAACCCAAGTCATGCGAGCTGATAATGGCATCGAAAAATACCTGCAAACAGGTTTTTTCCATTTTCAGCCCCAAACTGCCGCGATGCGCATTGGTCACTAAATACAGCTTTTTCGGCGATTGATGGGCGCGTTCCAAAAACTCGGTAACATGCGGCAACACCGCAATCAAGCCGGAAAGTTCCGCTTTTAAACCGGCAATATCCAGCGCTAGCACCTCGCTCCAATAATCCAGGCAATACCATTCCAATTTGCCTTCCATACTTTTAAAACGCGGCTGCAACTGCAACTTTGCCGCCTCCAGCGACAAGTCCTGTTTTTCGGCGAATTTTAGCGGCACAAACTCCTTCCAGAAATGATTGTCAAAATTCAAATCCAGCAGCGTTCCGTCCATATCCAATAAAACAGTGTCAATCTTGTTCCAATCTATCATCAGAGTGCGTTATATTTGCCAAAAAAAATAGCGCATAAAATAGCACAATGGCAGAAAAACCGATCATCCTAAACAAAACCACCATCGCCACCAGCCGCTTATTCCGCATTGAAGCGCTGGAGATTGAATTCAGCAATGGTCAGTTGCGCAATTACGAGCGCTTAGCGCGTAGCGGCAACGGCGGCGCCGTGCTGATTGTGCCGATGCTGGACGCAGAAACGGTGTTGTTAATCAGGGAATATTCTGCGGGTGTGCATCGTTATGAATTGGGTCTGCCTAAAGGCAAAACCGACGCAGGCGAGTCATTTTTAGAAGCGGCAAACCGCGAGCTGAAAGAAGAAGTCGGCTTTGGCGCGAACAGCCTGCATCATTTAAGCTCATTTTCGGTCGCGCCGTCCTATCTGGAACACATGACCGAAATCATCATCGCCCAGGATTTGTATGCCGAAAAACTGCAAGGCGACGAGCCGGAAGAGCTCGAAGTGATTCCGTGGAAATTAAACAACATCAATGCCTTGTTAGCGACCGGCGAATGTACCGAAGCGCGTTCAATTGCCGCGCTGTTTATGGCGCTGGAATATTTTAAGGCGTTGTAGGGGTAATCGGGCGAACCGTCAGGGCAAGCGCATATAAATTAACTTAAAAATCAGCGATACTAGCGGCCTTTTTGTAGGTAGCCCATGTCATTAAGTTTACAAGACGCCTTTTCCTCACTGGAAGATCCACGAGTAGAGAGACACAAACGCCATAAACTGA
>JAUYMY010000008.1 GCA_030699385.1 Methylobacter sp. | reverse complement strand
TGGCTGATTATTATGAAATGCTCGAGGACTTGGAGGATTTGGCGGCCATTGCCCAAATTAAAGATGAAGAAACAATCCCCTGGGAGCAGGTAAAACAGGAGCTTGCAGACAATGGCCTGCTATAGCATTGAATTTAAGAAGTCCGCCAAAAAAGCACTATTGGACTTGCCCAAACCTGTCGTTAAAGCTGTTAGCCAGTTGATTGACTCCTTAAGCGAGAACCCTTACCCGGATGGCTGCAAAAAGCTATTTGGCTTTGACCAGACTTACCGGGTAAGAACGGGTAATTACCGCGTCATCTATTCTGTTTTTAATGAGCAGTTAATTATCCAAATACTGAAAATCGGACACCGAAAAGACATCTACCGATAAACCGGCTACAAGCCCAATTAGCGTTACCCGTTACGAAATAGCAAGTCGGCCTGATGATCGGCTTTTTTGTGCCTGAACGGTGCGCGGCACGGCAGTCAATTATTAACGCAAACAAAACAATAGCCATTGCAAACGCCGTGCCCGACTGTAGCCCTTAATTAACGTGGGTTACAGCGAGTTGGTACGGAAACAAGCATGGCAATTGATTGTGTCGCAAAATAATACAGATACCTTCACGGCAAAACCGCTGCAAGGCTGATTAATCAGGATGGCGTACCCAGCGGGTCATTTTGACGGCTATTTTTTTAACCAAACTGGGGTTTTTTGCTGTACCACCTGTGTCAGCCGATTTAAACCCTTTTCAGTCAATAACTTAGGTGGTACAGGCTATTATTACTTACCTATACCACCTGTACCATGAATAGATTTTCAACAAAATACCGCGCCGGCCGCTTAACGCCATGATCGACGAACGCACACAGTCTGGTTAATGCCGGGCAGGCTACCGTGGATAATGAGAACCTGTGTTCTCAGTCGTTGAGTGGTGAGAACCAAAGTTCTCGTTGACGTTACATCACCGGCACAGGAAGGCCGGGATAACGGTGGCTTGGGCATTGCTGGAAGGTTATAATCAGCGCAACCGGATAGGCTTAGCGGCCAATAAGCGGAACTCGTCATTCTGCTTCCGGTTTTCCATTCTTGACGGTTTACACTTTGACGAGGTGTTATTTGAAAATCGACCGCCTTTATTACACCGTTGAGCAATTAGCAGAACACTGGCTTATATCAATTGATGACATCCTCCAGTATGGTTTTACCAATCAACTTACATTTTTGACACAGGCTGACTGGGAATATCCCCGGACAAAGCTCATATTGAGAGGCCAGCACACAGGCATAGCCGCTCAAGAGCTTGCTAACATCTACTTCGCGAAAGAACCTTTTTCAGATCCCGGAAACGCAGGCGAAACAGCCAACGGAATATTGAAAGGCGAGGAATGCATCATTACTTATCATCCCGGCCTTGACCGATTGATTATTGATGTAGACGAAGTAAAAAGATTTGAACGCGAACACCCCGAATTGTCTAAAACCGATAACAATCAAAAAACCAATGAAAAAGATGTTTTGGTGTTTTTCAAGGGGCGGGGAGCTTGGTTCATTAATAACCCCGATGACAATAAGTATGGTGCAAAATCAGCATTCAATTTTACATTTAGAGATCCTGATACCGGGGAGGTTGAATTAACCAACAGATTTTTCGAGTTGCATGATGGAGTAGATCAAGCGTATTGTGACGAATACACAGGCGTTTTTAAATTAACCAAAAAAGATGCTGCCATACATTTACTATCTAAAGACATAAGAAACTTATCTTACGTTGAAAAAATTACTACTACCTTGTGACCACCCATATAGCGCCTTTGCAATTTTGCTGGAGGAATTAGATGGAAAAGGATATTTATCAAATGAAATAGTTGATAATTGCTTTTTTTTGATCCGAAAATATATTGATTTTGAGTATTTTAATCACAGAAAAATTTATCAACTCCCTTATAGTTTGGATTATGAATTACGCCCTGTAGATGAATCCGACGCAGTTGGCGATAAAAAAGAAATCGATATTACTGCGACAGCAAAACCAACCCCAACCCCAACAGAACACCGCAACGAAAAAGCTAAAAACCTCGACACTAATAAACGACACCTTCGCCACCTTAACCCTAGAATTCCAGCAAACCCACACCTGGAGCAAACTTAGCCCGTTGACACAAAAAGATTACACCAACTGCCGCCAAACCATCATCACCCGCGAAACCAGCACCGGCAAGTTAGGCGACATTCCGATTAATAAGTGGACAGTCGGATTAATCAGAAAATACCGCGATAAACGCGCCGAAGAATCCGAAAGCCGCGCCAATAAGGAATTGGCTTGCATTAAACGGATTTTTTCATGGGCTTATGAATACGAAAAAGTACCGATAAACCCCGGTACAGGCATCAAAAAAATCAGCATTGCCCCAAGACAACATTATGCTGAAGATCGAGATTATGATTATTTGCTCAATATTGCCAAAAACAGCGGCTATTGGTACGTACCCTATGCCATGGAGCTTGCCTACTTATGCAGAATGCGCATGTGTGAAGTATTAGCGCTAACCGACGCCAACGAACAAGACGCAGGCTTAATAATCTATCGACGTAAAGGCAGCAAAACCAACATCACCGAATGGCAGCCACGCTTACGCGCAATCTGGGACGAATTAAAACAAAAGCGCAACGCAATCCTTCAGGATCGCAAACAGCCTTCACCCATAAAAGCGGATAGACGTTATGTGTTTATTAGTGAGCGCACCGGGAATAAAATAAGCGAGAACGCCATGGGACTCGCCATGCAACGGATTCATGCAGCGGCAAAAGCACAAGCGGAAATTGACGGTGTTGAATTTGTCCACTTCACTTTTCACGATTTAAAAAGGCGAGGAATCAGCGACACACCGACCGCCGAACGCTTGGCTTCAGCCGGTCACAGATCAGCCGAAATGATGAAAGTTTATGATGTAAAACCAGACGTGGTGAAGCCGACTAGACGTTAAAAAACCGCGAATTGCAACCACTATTGCAACCAGCAAGCTGTTTTCGACCTTACAAAAACAGATAAGCTATTGATTTAATTGGTGGGGCGTCAGGGATTCGAACCCTGGACCCATGGATTAAGAGTCCACTGCTCTACCAACTGAGCTAACACCCCAATATAGGACGGGCAATTCTAAAGGTTTTCTTAACTAAATCAAGAAAATATTTTAAATCAAGATTGTACACAAAAATCGCACAGTATTTTTTTAGTAAAAATTGCAACCTGTAGCAATCGACTGTCTGTAACTAATGAGAAGTTACAAATTACTGTCCAAATTTGAGTTTCTTGTACAATAGCAACGCTATTGAAATGGTAGTTTAGGTATTCAGTTTGTAACTTCTCATTAATGACAGGTAAAAAGGTATTGCCACGAAGGACACGGAGGGCACAAAGAATGAAACTTCGTGCTCTTTGTAGTGGATAAAATGCTAAATACTGCCTGTGGGTAATGAGAAGTTACCTCAGTTTTTAATCCGGGGAAAATAATGAAAAAAATAAATATGTTAGTTGCGGCATCCTTGTTGTTTGGCTTATCAGGTACGGCGGTGTTGGCCGACACTTTGAATTCAAACAAAGCTCTGATCGGCAGTTGGTTTCTGGAATACAGCAAAAAATCACTCGACGCTACAGAAACTAAACCGATGGGCATGACTTGGGTGATTAATGACACTCAACTGATACAAAAAGACATTCCGCAAGTCAGGGGCAATGCTTATGATGCGCCTGCGGTTGACTATATTCTTGAAGATGGCAATTTAAAAGTCAGCATACTGGGTCGTGCGGGTAAATTTGATGTTTATTCATTAGAAGAAGCATCAGATAAAACGATGATTCTTAAAGATAACAAATACGGAACTTATCTGTATTTCGTCAAAAAGTAAGGCGTTAGACGGTCAAGGTACGAGGCTTTGCCAACGATGAAAGCGTACTCTCAAAATTGTCTACTATGCCGCCTCATGCGCAGTCTGGCGTTTACCAGTCTGGGCATGGGCGTCGGCATGGCCGCCGCCTATTTATTCGGTGCGTCCAAGGAAAACATGATGTTGAGCGGGCTTTTCGTGGCTGCGGTATTGGTTTTTGGTTGGATGGGCCGTAAGCCGCGTGACTGAGCTGTTCAAAAAATTTTCTGAATGTCGGGTAAAAAGATTATTACCACACTGAGAAAGCGAAAGGCTGTTTTTCGGCCTTTCGCCCCTGCTTTTACTATAAACTTAATAATTCCACTGTAACTGAGCACGGCCAAGGTCGCCAGAGGCTTGACCTAAATTGCCGGTATTAGTTCTATCCATGTTTGCATAAGCCAGCGTTAATTCCAGCGCTTTCATGATTTGATATTCCACACCGACTTCGAGTTCATCAACCGAAGTTCGTGGCGCATTGTTCGCGCCTTTCCAGGCACCGCGATAAGTCTGCAATTTCACATAAGGCATTAACACGCCATCGGCGCGGAAGATATTATCAATTTTGTAATTAGCCAGGATATAGCCGCCGCTTAAATTTTGACTTTCAATAGCGCCTTTGCCACCATTTCCGGCTGGATTTAAAGTTGCGCCTTCGCCCCAGTTCCATTCAGCCTGTAAGCCAAACGGTTGCGGGAAAAGAATGGCATGTACGGCAACTCGATCTTCACGGACAGTTTTGTTTCCGCCCATCGTTTTGTCGAGATCTGTTTTCAATATTTTTTGGCCGGTACCAAACACCGTCATGTCGGCCGTTGTCGGGCTAAATTGTCCCGAGATGGCATCTGCGCCTATTTCCACTACTTGTCCTTTAAATGGCTTACCCAAAAAATCCATCTCAACTGGATAAGTGGTATGCGCTACGGCATATAAATCATCGTTTTGTTCGGCGCGGTTAAGGCCTTGGCCGTTATAAACACCGATACCGGCAACACCATAATCGCCTGAGGTTTTTAAGCCTTTTTTACTTAACGTTTTCCACAATTTTTGCACATGCTCAGGCGTCCAGTAAGCGAATAAACCTAAATCGCGCTCGCTGGGCACCGCGCTGTTTAACGCATCGTTACGATCGAGAGTTAAACGATTTTGCGAAGACTGTAAATTTTCCCAGCCAAATGGCACTTTAGATTGACCGGCACGGATGCGGTATTCGTGCTTTTTATCAAAAGCTATATCGCCATAAGCGTCACGTAGCTGGGCGAAATTTTGCTGGCTATCGCTGACATTGCTGGCAAAATCAGGTTGTATATACAAATATAAATAATCGGAAATGTCACCGGAAAATACTAAGCGGACGCGGCGAAATGAAAAGCCGGCATTATCTTTGATGCCGCCATCGCCGACTGATCTCAGCTCCGGTTGTCCGGCGCCGCTGTCGCCTGAAAAGGGCTGGTTGTAGCGAAGCTGAGTGTAGCCACGCAGATTGATTTTGTTAAACCACTTTTCATCGTTCTTGGCGCTATTTTCTCTATTGGCTACAACATGCTCTTCCAATGCCTTGATTTCATTCTGTTTTAATTCTAAATCTTCGCGAATGGCTTTAATTTCGGCTTTGTCTGATTTGTCCGCGACGTTTGCACTTACTGCATTGTCAACTTTCTCGAAAGAGCCCATTAGCTCACGGCCGGGACCTGGTTCCGCATAAATTTGTTTAGTTTTGGTATCAACATAAAGATCCATCGCAAAAGCGCCAGATGATGCGCTCGCCCCTAAGACAGTAGCGATGGCTAAGGTCAATTTAGATATTTTCATATTATGCTCTTGGTTATTATCAAAAAAGTCCGAGCAAGAATAGGAAAATAAAATGACAGCTTAATGACAGCTTTGTGACAGTTTCGTGACACAGCAACAAAGTGCTAAATATGTTGTAAATAAGCAAAGGATGAAAGCTAGTGCTATGTTTTTAGGTAAAAAATAGTCATTTAGTTATTTGCTTTTTAGCAACAGGTTGCGGTTGTGGCGCGGGGGATTGAAAAAAAGGGGGGGTAATAGTGTGACGGGTAGAAAGATTATCACCACGAAGCACACGAAGTATGAAACTTCGTGTGCTTCGTGGTTAATAGTTTTAAAAAACTTTTGGTTCTATCGATTGCGGCGCTTCCGCTCGCAGTTTTTTGTAGGTGTTGATGAGGGCATTGGTTGAGCTGTCATGGCTATCGATGACGCTGTCGTTTTGTAATTCCGGCAGGATGACTTTGGCTAGGGTTTTACCTAATTCGACGCCCATTTGGTCGAATGAATTGATGTTCCAAATCACACCTTGTACATAAATTTTATGTTCGTAAAAGGCGATCAGTGAACCTAATGTTTTCGGCGTCAGTTTGCTGAATAAAAATGAATTGGACGGTTTGTTGCCGTCAAATATTTTGGATGCGACCAGGACGGTATCGGCCTGATCTTCGGCGGATAATTCTTGTTTGACTTCTTCGGCGGTTTTGCCTTTCATCAAGGCTTCGGGTTGGGCGAGAAAGTTTGAAATTAAAATGTCATGGTGATCCGGTCGCGTATAGTGACTGTTGGCGGCGGCCAAAAAGTCGCAGGGTATCAGTTTGGTGCCCTGGTGAATCAATTGAAAAAACGCATGTTGGCCATTGGTGCCGGGTTGCCCCCAAATGATCTGTCCGGTGCTGTAGTCGACATGATCGCCGTTAAGGTCTATGCATTTGCCATTGCTTTCCATGTCGCCTTGTTGGAAGTAATCGGCGAAATAAAGCATCGATTGGTCGTAAGGCAACAGCGCATGGGATTCGGCATTGTAGAAATTGTTGTACCAAATGCCCAGTAAGCCCATGATAACAGGAATGTTTTGTTCAAAAGGCGCAGAACGAAAATGTTCGTCGACCTCGTAAGCGCCCAATAAAAGTTCCTCGAAATTATCCATGCCGACATACAGCGCGATAGACAGGCCAATCGCCGACCACAGTGAATAGCGCCCACCGACCCAATGCCTGAATTCAAACATATTATTGGTATCAATGCCGAAATCGGCCACATTCTTGGTATTGGTGGAAATGGCGACAAAATGCTTGGCAATGGCTTGCGGGTCTTGCGCGCTGTCAAGAAACCAGCTTCTGGCTGATTTTGCGTTGGTCATGGTTTCTTGGGTGGTAAATGTTTTCGAGGCAATCAAAAACAGCGTGGTTTCCGGCGATAAATGCTTTAGTGTTTCCACAAGGTCGGCCTGGTCGACATTGGAGACAAAATGCACTTTTAATGACTCGGACGCATAAGGCGTTAGCGCTGTCGATACCATTTTGGGGCCTAAATCGGAACCGCCTATGCCGATGTTGACAATGTCGGTAATGGCTTTGCCGGTATAACCTTTCCATTCACCTGAGCGTACATAGGTGCTGAATGTCCGCATTTGCGCCAGCACGCTGTTGATTTGCGGCATCACATCCTGACCATCGACATAAACCGGTTGATTGCTGCGGTTGCGTAAGGCGGTATGCAGGACAGACCGGTGTTCGGTGCTGTTTATTTTTGCACCGCAAAACATGGCCTTGATTTTTTCGTCTAACCCGGCATGCTTAGCTAGGTCGATAAGCAAGGGCAGGGTTTGGTCGGTGATTCTGTTTTTGGAATAATCAAAAAGGATACCGTTAAACAGAACGGAGAATTTTGCATGGCGGTTGGCGTCGTTATTAAAGCTGTCGCGCAGAAGAATATTTTTGGTTTCTTCGTGGTGTATTTTTAAAGCTGCCCAAGCCGTAGAAGTAGTCAAAGATGACATGCGGTAAAACTCCGTTAGAATAAAAATTGGTCTAAGTCTACGAAAAGCAGGGGCGGATAGCAAGAGTACAGCCGGGCTGCTTAACGGTGATTTATGCAATAACCACTGTTAAAACGAGTTTTCCATCAATTCCTTGTATTAGACTAAATCGATGTGCTAGAGTTGCTTGCTGCTCCAAGTCAAAACGCTGGTTGAAATCACTTGGTTTTTGATGGGTTTTAAGCAGCCATTATAATAATTTTTCAAAACTGGAAGGCATTATGAACAGAATACATATTTTACGAAAAGGTTTCCTGGTACTTCTGGGATTGTTATTTTCTGCATCCCTATGGGCGCATGGTGGAGCCGCAGGTACCGATACTGACCAATGTAAGTTCGAATTGGAGCCGACTCATTGGCTGCATTATACGGCGTATCAACCCAACGCTTTTCCCGCTGAAGATTTTTGCGCCAATCTTCCGCGCATTAACGAAATGACTTTGCTGGTATTCGATTATCAGGATATGAAATACCGCGACATGGCGGTTGAGTTTGAAGTTACTAAAGAACCAGAAGGCACTCGGGTATTTTTTCTGCCTGCGGCAAAACATAAAAAAGGTACAGTTGAGCTCAAAATGCCCAATGGCGTACCAGAAGCGGGTCAATACCTGATTCACATTACGCTGGTTCCTGATGTTGGCGAGCGTTTGGATGCGCACATGAGCTTTAAAGCGGGTGGCGGTCAGGCAGTCAGCAGAAATAACCTGCTCCTGTATGCTTTCTTTGCCTTTGCTGGCTTGTACGTTCTTTATTTGTCACATGCGGGCTTCAAAACTAAAGTAGATGAAGTGATAGCAAAAATCAAAAGCTAATTTTAAGCGTTAATGCCATTACGCAGCTTTACCCGTAATCCGGGGCAGGGCGGTAATGGCATTGTTTGCAGGGAGGCAGGCGAAAGGCGCGAACTTCGTCTGGAGATGCGCCTAATTTAGGTGGTTTTATTGAGCAATGGGAGACATAAATAATGGTGAAGTTATTATCGGCTGGGGCACTGGTTTTGCTTTTTTCAGCGTCAGTCTCGGCACTGGAATACCAAGAGCATAACGGTATGCTCATGGATCACGGTGATGGCCATTTAATGGACATGGCCGGCGGCATGGTCATGGGGCAAAATACCAGTACTCTGCCGGGTGGTTGCGACAGTATTTCCGAGACCAAAGAAATTACCGTACATGCCGGACATAAACATGCAGAGAAATTTCCCGGCAGAATGTATGCATTTGATACTCAGGAGTTTAATTTTAAACCCTGCACCAAACTAACCGTCAATTTTGTCAATGATGACAATATCCGTCATCAATGGATGATGCACGGTCTACCTAAGTATTTATACCCTAAAGGTATGTTTCACTTGGAAATAAGTGGCCCGGCAAAAATTTCGGGAACCTTGATTTTGCCGCCCGGCGACAAAACCTATCTGGTGCATTGCGATATTGCTCAGCACATGGAAAAAGGCATGAAGGCGCAATTAAAAGTCGGCAAAGGTGATGGTGACTTGCCCAGTATTCCTGGGGTAACCGCCTACGTTGTGCCCGACGATTACCAAGGTAGCTTGCAAACTGTCATGGCTGCGACCGCTGCGTTAGCTGCTGAAGCTGCCGCGCCCGTTGTGGTTCCTGCTAAAAAAACGCCCGTCGCTGAACCGCCACAAGAAGATTCTATTATTTCAGGTGTGACCGTGATCGGCTTGGCCATCGGTTTATTGCTGGCGCCTTTTTTGGCGAAAAGGTTTAAAGGCATGAGCCCTGCCGAAATAGTGGCGACAGTCTTTGAGTGGATTCGTACAGGCATTGAGTGGGTTACAAAATTGTTATCCGGCTTAATTAAACGGGTTATGTCCGATAAAAACAAAACATTGCCTGAAAATTAAATTTCAGCAAACATAAAAGACCCCTGCGCTCTTTAATGGAGTGCAGGGTTTTTTTTGAGAGAAAAAGTGCAAGATTACGTGTTTGAAATAGGCGGGCTGTTTATCAGTGCTTTTATCTCGTCAACCATAGCGCCGGGCGGCTCAGAAGCGGTTGTGGCTTATCTGGTAACAACAGGACATTATCAAGTCGCATTGATCGTTGCCGTCGCCACAGTAGGCAACACCTTAGGCGCGCTGACCACTTGGGGTTTAGGCGTGTTAGCGGCGAAAAAGTTTCCGGCAGCGACACTGTTATCGACAAACAAACAAAAAGCCTTGCAGGTGGTCAGACAAAAAGGCATTTGGACACTTTTTTTTACCTGGTTACCCGTGGTGGGTGATGCCTTGTGTTTTGCCGGTGGCTGGTTAAAACTGCCCTTCTTTCAAGCCTGCCTTATCATCTTGTTGGGTAAGTTAGGTCGATATGCGGTCATTGCCTGGCTGTTTGTGTGAGGCTTGGCCGTCTCGTTCCAGCGTAGCGCATAGGCTTATATTTTTTTCATTCTATCGATTCAAGCTGAGGCCATTGTGTTACGTCATTTTCCAGCCGTTAACGTTAATACTGCTCATAGAAAGCGGGATTATTTTATCGCCGCCTTTACTTTTTTTTGCGTTGCGGTCTGCTTAACTACCGATGCTACTGCCAGTCTGGAAAAGCAAAATGCCTTAGGCGTGTGCGGTTGGGTCTTTTTAATGGGTTTGTTGCTCGGTGAAAACCGGGAAATCAGAGTACAGGTTCTGATTGCGGTGATGTTTGCCACTGTCGGTGAGCATTTTGCCTCGCCTTTTATGGGCGGTTACACCTACCGTTTCGAGAACGTGCCCGCCTACGTGCCGCCCGGTCACGGCATGGTTTATTTAACCGCCGTTGCCTTGGGGCGTTCCGGCTTATTCCAGCGTTATGCCAGAGAAATCGCCGCTTTTGTGGTTGTAGTGTGCGGCGCTTGGTCGGTTTGGGGCATCAGCGGCTATGCCGCACAGGGCGATTCGGTCGGCGCTTTGTTGTTTTGCGTGTTCTTGGCTTATCTTTTTAAGGGCCGTTCGCCGATGGTTTATCTCGCGGCTTTTTTTATCACTACTTGGTTGGAACTTATCGGCACCGCCGTTGGCACCTGGACATGGGCGGCCATAGATCCGGTATTAGGCTTGCCTCAGGGCAATCCACCGAGTGGCGTCGCCGCTTGGTATTGTCTGGTGGATGCGGTGGCGATGGGCGGCGCGGCGCCGGTATTAAAAGGTGTGAGAAATGCCTTCGATATGATAACGATGGGCAAAGCCCGAAAAGGCGCCTACCAAAGTGCGGACAATGAATAATCAACGAATAAAAATCGCATGAAAGCCTATTTAGAATTACTCGATAAAATTATCACCGAAGGCAGTCCGAAAGGCGACAGGACAGGCAGCGGCACCTTGTCTATTTTCGGCCATCAAATGCGCTTTCCGCTGGCGGACGGTTTCCCGTTGGTAACGACGAAAAAGATACACTTAAAATCGATTATTGTTGAACTGTTGTGGTTTTTACAAGGCGGCACTAATCTGGACTTTTTACACCAAAATAAGGTCACTATCTGGAACGAATGGGCCGATGAAAATGGCGAGTTAGGGCCGGTTTATGGTCATCAATGGCGCTCATGGCCGACCATAGACGGACGGCATATCGACCAGATTCAGCAGATCATTGAGCAACTTAAAAACACGCCCAACAGTCGCCGGATTATTGTTTCGGCCTGGAATGTCGCGGATTTGCCGGACGAAAGCATCAGCCCGCAGCAGAATGTCGCACAAGGCAAAATGGCCTTGGCGCCTTGCCATGCGCTGTTTCAGTTTTATGTCGCTGACGGCAAATTGTCCTGCCAGCTGTATCAGCGCAGTTGCGACACCTTTTTAGGTCTGCCGTTTAATATTGCCAGTTATGCGTTGTTGACGCATATCGTTGCCCAGCAATGCGATTTGGCGGTAGGCGATTTTATTTGGACAGGCGGCGATGTGCATCTTTACCTGAACCATCAGCAGCAGGCCAATCTGCAATTAACGCGCAAGCCTTACCCGCTGCCGACATTAAATATAAAGCGCAGGCCGGAATCGATTTTCGATTACCGCTATGACGATTTTGAAATCATCGATTATCAGGCGCATGAGCATATCAAAGCGCCTATTTCTGTTTAAAACCCTATTATTTTCAGCATCCATGAATAGACAATACAAAGCCCACCCCTGGCACGGCATCAGTCCCGGCGATAATGCTCCGAGCGTCGTCACTGCTTTTATCGAAATAGTCCCGTCCGATACCGTCAAATACGAAATCGACAAAGAAACCGGCTACCTTAAAATCGACCGGCCGCAAAAATTTTCCAATACAGTGCCCACCTTGTACGGCTTCATTCCGCAAACCTATTGCGCCGACAGAATCGCCGAATTTGCCGCGTTAAAATCAGGTAAAGCGGTCGATAAGGGCGATGGCGACCCGTTGGATATTTGTGTGTTGAGCGAGCGCAGCGTGACTCACGGCGATATTTTGTTGCAGGCGATACCGATTGGCGGTTTCCGTTTGCTCGATGGCGGCGAGGCCGATGACAAGATTATTGCAGTGATGAAAGGTGACGAGTTTTATCGGCAATGGACCGATGTCTCAGACTGCCCTGAGTCTTACATTAACCGGTTGAAACATTATTTTTTGACCTATAAACATCTGCCCGGTGAAAAAAGTTCCTGCGAAATCACCAATGTTTACGGGCGCGATGAAGCGCATGAAGTGATTAGGCTGGCGATGGCGGATTATCAAAGCCGCTTTATTGCTGAATGGGAGTAACGAGTCTTCGTGGTAATCACCTTTTAACCTGCTATTATTCAATGAGTCGTTAGCCTACAAGTCAATACGCGCATGAAATCTTTGCATAACCCCTATCCCGTCCGGCTCCTGCTGCTGGCATTAATCGGCTCCATTTTTATCGGCGAGATGCTCAGTCATTCGTTCATTGAAATGTTGCCGCCGTTGTCGCATTGGTATCTGGCCTTGCTCGACGCTTTGTTGCTGTTGGCGTTGGTTTTTCCGGTGATTTATTTTTTGGTATTTCGCCCGCTTGAAATCCAGGAGGCCAAGCATCAGCAAGCGGACATACTGCGGCAACAAGCGCAGGATAGGCTGACCAAGGTTGCAGGCCAAGTGCCCGGCGTGGTTTTTCAGTTTCAATTGCGGCCTGATGGCAGTTGTTGTCTTCCTTATGCCAATCAGCAATTACTTAGCATTTACCGGGTGGAGCCGGAGATGGTGCAAGACGATGGATCCTATGTTTTTACTGTGGTGCATCCTGATGATTTAAAAGGGCACTTGGCATCGATTCAAACCTCGGCACGAGATTTAACGCCTTGGTTTAATGAGTACCGGCTAAAGTTTGGCGACGAGCCGGACTGTTGGTTGCTCGGTAATGCGCTGCCGCAGCGACTGGACGACGGCTCAACGCTTTGGCATGGCTTTATCACCGATATTACCGCGCGTAAGCGGATAGAGTCTGAACTGCAGCAGGTTACCGATAAGCTTCAAGACCATCATGCCGAATTGGAGGCGCAGAACCATGAGCTGCAACAAATCCAGATTCAACTGGAAGAATCCCGCAACCGTTATATGGATCTGTTTGATTTTGCCCCTATCGGTTATCTCACACTGACCGGCGACGGCTTAATTGAAAAAATCAATCATACCGGCGCGGAGCTTTTGTGCGGCGAGCGCAAGGCGTTACAGCGCCGCTCGCTTAACTACTTTTTGGAAGCGCAAGAATGTGAGCGCTGGCAACAACATTTTCTATCTGCGTTGATACTCAACACGAAACAAAGCTTTGAATTGGTCATGCACCGCGATGATGGCAATGATTTCCATGCCTTGCTCGACTGCCAACGCATGGAAAATTCAG
The DNA here is from genome assembly GCA_030699385.1 of Methylobacter sp. GTDB lineage: Bacteria > Pseudomonadota > Gammaproteobacteria > Methylococcales > Methylomonadaceae > Methylobacter_A. The sequence goes on along the minus strand of JAUYMY010000008.1, from coordinate 52,134 downwards.
AACCGGCTATGATCCATGTTGCATTCACCGATATTAGCGAGCGCAAACAGGCAGAAATTGAGCTGCAAATTGCCGCCACCGCCTTCGAGTCACAAGAAGGCATGGTCATCACCGATACTGACAATGTCATCGTCAAAGTCAACCATGCTTTTGCCCGGCTTACCGGCTATTCCTGTGAGGAATTGCTCAACCGCAGAATGAACATCTTAAAATCCGGCCATCATGATGCGGAATTTTATAATGAAATGTGGGGCAGCCTGATTCGTAGAGGTGCCTGGCAGGGCGAAATCTGGAACCGCCTTAAAAATGGCGAAGTGCATCCTACCTTCGTCACCATTACCGCCGTTAGAAACAAAGAGGGCCAAGTGATTAATTATGTGGCCACTTATACCGACATTACCGAGCGCAAGATAACAGAGGATAAGGTCAATAATCTGGCTTTTTATGACCAGCTTACCCAGTTGCCTAACCGGGTTTTATTTGCCGACCGCATCAAGCAAACGTTGGCGCTTTGCCGCCGTAACCGGGAAATTGCCGCTGTGTGTATGCTCGATCTGGATGGTTTCAAGCAGGTCAACGACACCTTGGGTCATGCCGCAGGCGACCAGTTGCTGTGGGAAGTGGCGCAACGTTTGAAAGACTGTATCCGCCAGGAAGACACCGCCGCCCGTTTCGGCGGCGATGAGTTTGCCTTGTTGCTCGGCGGCTTTGCCAATGTCAGCGAATGCGAGCAGACTTTAGCGCGTATTGTCACCATTATCGCGGCGCCCTATTTGATTTTCGGGCAGCTGGCGCATATTTCAGCCAGTATCGGCGTGACCTTGTTTCCCGAAGATAACAGCGAGCCGGATTTGTTGTTGCGCCATGCCGACCAGGCTATGTATCAGGTCAAGCAGGCGAGCAAAAATGGTTATCATTTGTTCAACGCGGTTTATGAAAAACGCAACCAAACCAATCAGGATTCGTTGGCAAGAATCAGCGATGCGTTGGCGCAAGGGCAGTTTGAGCTTTATTACCAACCCGAGGTGGACTGCCGCCAAGGTAAGGTCGTCGGCGCTGAGGCCTTGCTGCGTTGGAATCACCCAGTGCTTGGCGTGCTGTCGTCTGCTGAATTTATTCCTGTGATTGAGCATGACGACCTGATGATTACCTTGGACAGCTGGTCGCTGCAACATGCCTTGCGCCAACTTAAAGACTGGCATGAGGCCGGGTTTAACATTAAGGTCAGCGTGAATATTTCCGCGCGCCAATTGCTCAATCCACAATTTCCGGCGCGGCTGCAAGCCATACTGTCCGGCTATGATGCAAAAATCATCCAGCATTTGGCAATAGAAGTCATCGAATCGGCGGTGTTAAAAGATGTGCTGATGGCCGGTGACGTGATGCGCCAATGCCGAGCAATGGGCGTTGGCATTATTCTGGATGATTTTGGTAGCGGTTTTTCGGCGCTGGTGCAATCGCTGGTGCGGTTGAATCATTTTACCGTTGATGCCTTAAAAGTCGATTTGAGTTTTGTGTCCGATTTATTGACCAACTCCGAAGAAATGGATATTGTCGAGGGCGTGGTCGGCTTGGCGGCATCATGCCATGCGCAAGTTATTGCTAAGGGCGTGGGGCATATTGATCAAATATTAATGCTGATGGAATTGGGCTGTGATGTGATGCAGGGTGGCGTGCTCACCAAACCCATGTCGGCCAAACACATGAACGCCTGGCTGGCAGCTTTCATACCGGATCCACTATGGGGTGCCGCCGCGCATTTAACCTCGCGGGATTATTTTGAATTGCTGTTGACCGAAGCGAATCATCGTTGTTGGACGAACCGGGTTATCGCCAATCTTGATGAGGCGGACGACGTAGCTACGCCGGAATCACTGCAGGATCATCGGCAATGTCATTTTGGTCATTGGTATTATGATGAGCGCGCCAGTCATTTTCGCAATACCAGCGAATTCCATAAACTGGATGCGATACATCGTGATATTCATCAGACCACGGCGCATTTGTGCGAGCATCGTCAAGCGGGTATGACGGTTGAAGCTGATGAAGACGCGCTGCAATTGTTAGCTCAGCAGCATACGATGAGTGGTCTGGTGCATCGCCTGCTGGCTGACGAATTGCTCAAGCAGCAACATTCATAAGGAATACAAATGGCTGATTACGACCTTATCGTATGGGATGAGCGGCTTGTTACCGGAATCGACAAGATTGACGAGCAACATCAAATTCTGATCAATCTTTTCAATGAAGCCAATACCCAGTTGACGGCTGACAATAGCGCTGAATTTTTAGAGTACATCACCCGCGACTTGCTCAGTTATGCGCTGTATCATTTTGAAACTGAAGAGCAATTGATGCAGCAATATGGCTATGTTGAAGATGCTAATGCTCACATCCAACAGCACCGCAGCTTTTCTGCCAAAGTGGTTGCCGTGCGCAATGCTATTAAAGCGGGGGTGTTGATTTCGCGTGAGGAGCTGTTGTCTTTTCTCAACCGCTGGCTCATTGATCATATTCTCAATACCGACAAGCGGCTGGCGGCCTTTTTACTGGCATCAAAGGATTATTTGGCCAAACAGGGTAGTTAGGATTGCGGGGGGGGGGGTATGTATATTAGTATTCAGAATTGAACACTAAATCCTATCAGGAGGCCGAAGCTCACCTGATAGGGGGCAAATCAATTTACAGTTTAGATCAATGACTTCAGGTCATTAAAGTCTTTAAGAGCATCTCTTAATTCTTGTTCAGCTTCTTGCAGAGCGGCTTCTTTAGCATGTTTTCTAGCTGATTTCAGCTTATTGTTAGCTTTTGCACGCGCTACATCAACTTTATCATTTGCGTTGATTTCTTTGCTGGCATCAGATGCACTTTTGATAAGTTCGGCAACTTGTTCGCCTTCTGTACCGCTTGTTATTGCGTCAAGCGCTACTTTGATTTTACCCGATACTATATCAATCGCATCTGTAGGCGAGTAGGTAATTCTGCCTGGATCATTTTCAGCAAATACTGAAGTTGAAACAGCACCCATAGAAGTTGCAATCAATAAAGATAGTAAGATTTTTTTTAAGCTTTTCATATTGCACTCGTCCTCAAATTGTTGGTTTTTTAATTAAGTTGGCTGTATAGCTATTGACAATAGATATATACCGGAATTGATTTTAACACATTTTGAAATTTTTCAACCATTCGTGACAGATTGAAAAATTGCTGTTGAGCGGGGATTAATTTTTAAATTTAAAAGCGGATTCAATTATTGATACATAACTGAATCCGATTTGACAGTCTGATTGCTACTTATTTGTGTGATGCGTCGTAAGTGGCTTTCATTTCTTTAAATTCTGACAAAGTCGCTTTCAAGGTTTCATCAGCTTCTTTATCATTGCCGCTGACAACGGCTTCACGAGCTACTTTCAATTTATCGTTTGCTTTTTGACGTTGACGTTCAGTCAATTCGTAACGAAATTCTTTTTGCAGTTGACGAGCTTCGTTAATCGCAGCGACAGCGGCGTCTTGGTTGCCACCTTTTTCTACTAAAACGATGGCTTCTTCAATTTTAGCAATCGTACCTTCTGCGGCTTCTCTAACTACTGCATTGAGGTCTTTTTTCTCAGCTGCAAAAGTAGTTGAAGAAAGGGTTGCCATGGACATTGCCATAAGCAGAGAAACTACGATTTTTTTAGTTAATTTCATTAATTAAACCTAATGTTATTGAGAGGGTTATGTTCAGTATCGGCATCGAAATGCAAGTTTATGTTGCCAGTAGAATCCAGCATAAGGAGCAACTAATACCGTTAAATATTCTAGCATAGAAATACAAATTAAAACCCCTGCAAGCCAATAAAAATAAGCGCTGCGCAATAATATTGCAGGGTAAAAAGTAAGGTTTTTCGGATTTAAGAGGCTCGGGATACGCTTAACATTCCGTTACGCCTTAGGCAGCGTCACTCCGGTTTGTCCTTGATACTTGCCGCCTCGGTCTTTGTACGAGGTTTCGCATACTTCGTCGCCGCCAAAAAACAGCATTTGCGCGACACCTTCGTTAGCATAGATTTTTGCCGGCAGCGTGGTAGTATTGGAAAATTCTAATGTCACATGACCTTCCCATTCCGGCTCTAAAGGCGTTACATTGACGATAATGCCGCAATTTGAGACAAAAACACCCGCTTCTAAGGCAAAATTGCCCGCTTCTGGCACAGTCAAACAATACACATCATGCACGCCTGCCACATCACGAATAGCGGCGACTTTGTGATTTCTACGCGCAGAGTTGCCACGAAAACTATCCAGTTGCTCAGGAAAACGGCGGAAAACGCTCCGGTCGCAGTGTAGAAAATCAGCTGCGCCGCGTATTGAACCTGTTTTATCTAAGGCGTCGCGCACGGTTTCGGCAGTGATTTCTTCGCGATAATTTATGTGTCTAGCTATTTCAGCTTGTTTTAAACGCCGGGCATCATCATTTTGCCACGCTTTTTTCATGGATTCAGAATGTTGTTGCCGGGCTTCTGGGGCGGCATAACGTTGTAACATGGCTTGTGAATGAGCAAAGCGAGTGGCATCGCTAGGATTTTGTCTTTGCGTTAAAATTCGTTCGCGAATTTTTTCATACTTGGCCTGTTGCCAAAAATCCAATGCCCGTTGCTGTTGTGCTTGGCTGAATTTTTCGCGCCATTCCGGACTTTCTGCTTGTCGTTCGAGTCCCGCTTTAATGGCTTCGCCGTGGGCTTGGGCATCAAAATATTCACCATAATTACGGCTATTGTGATACCGCAAATGTTCGCTGGCATTCATGCGTGTAATATTCCACGGATAATTATTACGGCGCTCATTATCAATATGGTGGCGATGAGTTCCCGCTTGATCAGCGTAAACACCATGGCGTAAATTCCATTCGTCCGCCAAGCGATGGGATGGATACATTCTGTTATTTGAGGTTTGATAAATCATTTCATAGCCACGGCGTAGGCTGCGATATAACGGCATTAATGATGCTCCCTCGCGCAAAGCTCCTGCTTGCACCATACGTCCGTCACGATTCAAAAACTCATGATCGGGCGTACAGCGAATAACTTCACCTGAATCCAATTCCAATTCAATCAGATTATCGCGTCCGATATAGCGGGGGGCTTCTAATAAAGCGGCGATAATTTGCCCGCAAGCGCCGATGCTGTAACCCCAAAATACTTCGCCACTTTCAGCGCGTTTCGCCATGTCTTCCAGTGTTGGCGAAGTGCCATCCAATAAAGCAACGCGGGTATCTGCACTGAAACATCGTGCATAAGTTGATTTGCCCAAGCAAATCGTCAGCACATCACGGGGAATGCGGAAGAATTCAACCGTTCTGGCCAAGGCAAACGAATTCGGCGGAATAATGCAGACATCGGATTTCACATCGACAAAGCTATTGGAATCAAAGTCTTTAGGATCGACAATGGCGGAATTGATGTTGGTGAAAATTTTGAATTCATCTGAACAGCGGACATCATAGCCGTAACTGGAGGTGCCGTAGGAAATGACCCTGCCACGTTCCGAATCTCTGACCTGACCGCTTTCAAACGGTTCTATCATGCCGTGTTGTTCCGCCATGCGGCGTATCCATTTGTCCGACTTAATGCTCATGGAGTCTTACTACCTGATTGATTTAAAAAGGCGGATTTTAACACAGAACGTTAGAACTTCTCATTACCCATAGGCGGCGGTAATAGCAGGTTAAAAAATAACGGCTCAGCCTCTGCTAAAAATAATTAAATGGAACACGGATTACACGGATAAGACAGATTTACACCGATTTTTAATCAGCCATGATCCGTCTGATCAGTGATATCCGCGTTCCATTACTTTTTTCCACGGAGTGGCTATGTATTCTGCACCACGATTTTGGGAAATTTTGTAGTAAAGTCTTTAGCCTTCAGTGCCAGTCTGGCTGCGGTTTTGCGGGCAATTTGTTTGTAAATTTGCGCGCAGCGTCCGTCCGGGTCGGCAATGACGGTCGGGCTGCCGGAGTCGGCAAATTGGCGGATGTTAATGTCCAACGGCAAAGCGCCAAGAAATTCAATCCGGTTGCGCTCGGCCATCGCCAGTCCGCCGCCGGTGCCGAAAATGGCTTCTTCGTGGCCGCAATTGCTGCAAATATGCATACTCATATTTTCGACTAAGCCCAACACCGGCACGTTGACCTTCTCAAACATGCCCAAACCGCGCTGGGCGTCAATCAGCGCAATATCCTGCGGCGTGGTGACGATAATCGCGCCGCTGACCGGAATTTGCTGCGACAACGTTAGCTGAATATCGCCGGTGCCGGGCGGCAGGTCGATAATCAAATAATCCAAGTTGTCCCAATTGGTGTCTTTAAGCAGTTGCTGCAACGCGGTCGTTACCATCGGCCCGCGCCAAATCATCGCTTGGTCGGCTTCAACCAGATAGCCGATAGAATTGGTCTGAATGCCGTAAGCGACTTTGGGCATCATGGTTTTCTGATCTTTGCTTTCCGGGTAGCCCGAAAGACCCAGCATCATCGGGACACTCGGGCCGTAAATGTCCGCATCCAGAATACCGACATTAGCGCCTTCTGCAGCCAGCGCCAGCGCCAGATTGACCGCCGTGGTCGACTTGCCGACGCCGCCTTTGCCGGAAGCGACCGCGATAATGTTTTTTACATTGGGCAAGGGTTTTAACGCCTGCTGCACTGCATGGGATACGATGTTGACGTTAACTTCAACATTGACATCGCCGACACCCGTCAGAGTTTTTAGCAGCGCTTCAACCTCAGTTTTAAGTTCCGCCACATAGCTTTTAGCCGGATAGCCCAACTCCAGCTTAACACTGACATTATTACCATCAATTGCAATCGCTTTAACCGATTTTGCTGACACTAAATCGGCACCATTGTGCGGGTCGATGAATGTTTGCAATAGATCTTCTACCGCCGATTTTTCAATGCTTGCCATGCTCACGCTCCATAAATTGTAAAAAATGCGCCTGATTAATAACCAAGCATTAAACTCAAGATATAAATCATTTTACCGATTCTCGCTGACTATTGCACTTTTTAGCGGGCGGAGCATCACCGGTTGCATTTATTTTATGCCATAATACAAGGCTATTTTTGCTTTCGGATTATTTGCCTTTTTTACACTATGTCAGCCAGAAAAATTCTCGTCACCAGCGCACTGCCTTACGCCAACGGCCCGATACATCTCGGTCATCTGGTCGAATATATCCAGACCGATATTTGGGTGCGTTTCCAGAAACAACGCGGCAACCTGTGTTATTACGTGTGTGCCGACGACACCCACGGCACGCCAATCATGCTTCGGGCGGATCGCGAAGGCATAACTCCTGAACAGCTAATCGCCCAGGTCGGCAAAGAGCATCTGGCTGATTTTACCGAATTTAGTGTTGCTTTCGACAATTACCACAGCACTCATTCCGAAGAAAACAAAGCGCTGTCATCATTGATTTACGAGCGTTTGCGCGACGCCGGACACATCAGCTCGCGCAGTATCACCCAAGCTTTTGATCCGGTTAAAAATATGTTTTTATCCGACCGTTTCATCAAAGGCGAATGCCCCAAATGCGGTGCGCTCGACCAATACGGCGACGGCTGCGAAGTCTGCGGCGCGACTTATTCGCCGACCGAACTGAAAAATGCGGTTTCGGCGATTTCAGGCGCCAAACCTATTGATAAAGATTCGGTGCATTATTTTTTCGATCTGGCTAACTTTAGCGAGATGTTGAACGAATGGACACATGCCGGTCATTTGCAACCCGAAGTCAGCAACAAACTGGCCGAATGGTTGGACGGCGGTTTGCAGCAATGGGACATCAGCCGCGATGCGCCGTATTTCGGCTTTGAAATCCCCGATGCGCCGGGCAAATATTTTTACGTTTGGTTGGATGCGCCGATCGGCTACATGGCCAGCTTTAAAAACCTATGCGATAAGCAAGGGCTGGACTTTAACGAATTTTGGGGCAAACACAGCGACGCCGAGTTGTATCATTTTATCGGCAAAGACATCATCTATTTCCATGCCTTATTCTGGCCTGCGATGTTGAACGGCGCGCATTTTCGGACGCCCAGCGCGATTTTTGCGCACGGCTTTTTGACTGTGAACGGCGAAAAAATGTCCAAATCGCGCGGCACTTTTATTAAAGCTAGAACTTATCTGGATTATTTGAATCCTGAGTATCTGCGCTATTATTTTGCCGCCAAACTCAGCGCCGGGGTCGATGACATCGACTTGAATTTCGATGATTTCAGCCAGCGGGTCAATTCCGATCTGGTCGGCAAAGTGGTTAACATCGCCAGCCGGTGCAGCGGTTTTATCGCCAAACGTTTTGACAATAAGTTGTCCGAACACTGTTCGGAACAGGCGCTGTTCCATGAATTTGTTGTCGCCAATGCGCACATTGCCGAGCTTTACGAAGCGCGTGAATTCGGCAAAGCCATGCGCGAGATCATGGCGCTGGCCGATAAGGCCAACCAGTATATCGACGAAAAAAAACCGTGGCTGATCGCCAAGGAAGAAGGCAAGGAACAAGAACTGCACGAAGTCTGCACCATGGGGCTCAATTTGTTCCGGCTGTTGGCGGTTTATTTAAAACCGGTGCTCCCTGTGTTGGCGGGCAATGCGGAAAGCTTTTTAAACATCGGCGCGCAAGCTTGGCCGGTGCATAGCAAACCTTTATTAAACCATGCGATTAACGCGTTTACACCGTTAATGACCCGGGTTGAAGCCGATAAAATCGCGGCGATTGTCGAAGCGTCCAAAGAGCACCTTGAAAAAACCGCTGAGCCTGTAAAAGCTAAAAAATGCGAGCCGATTGCGCCCACCATCGAATTTGACGATTTTGCCAAACTGGATTTGCGTATCGCCCGTATCATCAAGGCCGATCATGTCGAAGGCGCGGACAAGTTATTGCAATTGACCGTCGATATTGGCGACGAAACCCGCAACATCTTTGCCGGGATTAAATCCGCCTACAGTCCGGAAGATTTGGAAGGCAAATTGACGCTAGTCATTGCCAACCTTGCGCCGAGAAAAATGCGTTTTGGCTTGTCCGAAGGCATGGTGCTGGCCGCAGGCCCCGGCGGCAAGGATATTTGGGTATTGAGTCCCGATGAAGGCGCAGAACCCGGAATGCGGGTTAAGTGATAGTTAATTTATCGTTCCCACGCTCCGGCGTGGGAATGCCGTAGCAGACGCTCCAGCGTCCTCGCAACGCTGGAGCGTTGCGGACTGAATTCCCACGCCGGAGCGTGGGAACTATATTAATTTGCTTGCCTAACCGGCGCGACGAGAATATCCGGAACATGCCTGTTTCACCTGAAAATCCCACCTTGATTGACCAAATCAACGCCTTGCTGCCGCAGACCCAATGCGGCCAATGCAGCTTTCAAGGTTGCCGCCCTTATGCTGAAGCCATCGCCTCCGGCGCTGCCGACATCAATCAATGTCCGCCCGGCGGTGATGAAGGTATCCGCGATCTGGCAGATTTATTAAGCATCGCCGTCAAACCGCTGAATACCGAATTCGGCGTACATAAACCCGCCAGCGTCGCTTTTATCATTGAGCAAGACTGTATCGGCTGCGTTAAATGTATCGCCGCCTGCCCGGTCGATGCAATACTGGGCGCGGCAAAATTCATGCATACAGTAATCGCTGCCGAATGTACCGGTTGTGAATTGTGCATTGCGCCTTGCCCGGTCGATTGTATCGTCATGCAACCGGCACCGGTGGGCAATATCGACCCGAACCGGGCGCAAAAATCAGCGCAATTTAAGCAACGCTATGACACGCGCTGTGTGCGGAAGCAAAAACAAGAGGCTGAAAAAGCCGAGCGCGCACGGAAGAAAAAACAGGCCTTACTGAATCAGCCGCGAACAATAGAGCGCTGAAAAAATATGATGTCGATGGTCAATTCTGCTGTAATCCATCCAAGAAAATTCTACCAAGTTATCCTAACGCCCATCCAACCCTCCAGCGTATCGGTTTCAAACAGGCTTATGTTGCTGTCCTGGTTTTGCCATCTTACGCTGGCCGTTCCTCGCCAGTTGTTGGCTATGGCGGTTAACGGCCAGTCATAATCGAGGCCTACACCGACTCGGTTCATGTATCTTGTGGCGCCATCACTGAGCCAACTGCTGTAAGACTGCATGTCGTTGCTGTACATGACGTCGGTATGGGCTTTTACAAAGCTGTTCTTGATGACGGCATCGGTCGGCCAGATGCCGAGTATTTCCAGCCGGTTACGTTGTTGGTCGCCGCCGGGCCGACGGCTAGACGCCCAATCCCAGCCCGCGTTAATTGTCGCGCTATAAAAGCCCAGCGTAGTGTCGCAGAGTGCGCCGAGCATCAAGCCGGTGTAGCGGCTATCAAGCAACGCATTTTGGTATTGTCTTTGCCATACTAAATCCAGACCTCCCAGCGGCTTGCAGTAGGCGCCTTTTTTTCCGGTATGACGCAACATCATTTGAGTGGTGTACAGATAGATGTTGCCGCCATAGCGCTGGGTATTAAAGCCCAGTGCGGCGCCGCTCTCGGCGCCGTCGTCCCATTGCTGCAACAGCGTGCTTAACAGATTGGCGCCTTGATAATCTGCGTAACCGCTATAGCCCGTTTCGCGGTTAAACAATTCGCCCCTGACTTGCCATTGTAATGTGTCTGTGAGCAGGCGTCCGGCATTTCCGCTCAGCTGTGATTCCATGCCAAATCCGGCTTGCTGCTGAAATTGTGGCTGCAATTCGAGAGTGACCGTCTCGTCGGGCAAGGTAAGTTGTATCGTGGGCTGGGTGGGGGCTTGATTAAAATTGCTGCTGTAGCCGCCGCGCATTTGTAAATCGCCGCTGGTTTGCCAACTGTGCGGACTGCTATCCGCTGGTTCCGGTGGTTCGGTTTGCTCGGGTTGTGCTGGGGGTTGATTGTCCTGCTGGCTGTCTAAGCCTGCTAGGGCGCGGCTGTATTGTTGCGCGGCGCCTTCGGCATCCGGATATTCCATTAATAGGCGTTCCAACAGATCTGCCGCTTCGGTGTAGCGTTTGTTGGTATTCAGTACCGAGGCTTGGCGCACCAGTTTATCGATTTGCTGGCGGCAGGCTTGATCGCAGGTGTTGGCTGCTGCGCCGATGGTGGGGAGTGTGCATAGCAGTAAGACGGCTATGAGCCATTTCCAGCATAAGCGTTCAGCCCTTTTCTTTGGCAAAAAGGAGCTAGAGGCAATGGATTGAGATGCCTCTCTCTTCGTCCTCCTTTTGCCAAGCAGGATGTGAGCGCCTACATTGAAATTCACCCGATATCTACCACTAACTCCGTTTGTAGGGGCTTAGCAGACGGCGAATTTATCTGGCCGTAGTCGATTTCCGGTACGAACAGTTCGGTCGGCTGTGGTCTGTCTTGCAGCAGAAAATTACCCAGCGAGATGATACTTACCTGCTCTTTCCAGTTTTTAGCCACATTTTCGCCGCAGACGATAGGTTGCGACAGTTCGCCGGTCATGGCCTGCAAGCGTATGGCTGTGGTCACGGTTCTACCGAGTAGGGTGTGGGTGCGGCGGCGAGCTGGGCCAAATGCGCCGACTAAAACTTCGCCCTGTTCGATGCCGATACCGACCGCTAAGGGCGGTAATGTGTTGATGTTGGTTTCGGCGCCGAACAGCTGCTCTCCGGTCAAGACCATGCTTTTGGCGGCGATCAGAGGCCGTAAATCGGTAGAACCGTTGCGCCATACGCCCATGACTGCATCGCCGACATATTCTTCAACGACGCCGCCTTGCTGATGGATGATTTTGCTGGTGAAGGTGTAGAAATTATGCAGCAGCGCACCCGCTTGTTCTGCCGGTAATTGATCGCACCAAGCCGAGAAATTTCTTAAATCCGCATACAGGACAATGACTTGCTCGTGATGCGCATTTAGCGTACTGCCCGGTTCTTGTTGGGCTATCTGTTTGGCGACATGGGTTGGCAGATAACTGGAAAGATTGCGGTAAAGCAGGTCGCCTTCGGCGCGGCTACTCAAATAGCCTTGTGTGGTGATTAAAGTGACCAGCGACAGAATAAAAAATGCCGGAGTCATCCATGGCAGCCAGAGGCTAAAAGCCCAGAGCAAATTGATGTGCAAGGCTGCACTTGCAGTCAACAGCAGCAGGCCGGTTAATAGCGGGGCGTAGACGCGCAATACGCCGCCGCGAAAATAGCTGGCGCTCAGTATTAATAAGGCTGATAGCGCCATCCAGCCGATTTGCAGCGGTATTGCGCCGCGCGGCTGATAGGGTATGCGGCCATCCAGCAGTGCGGTCAGCAGTTGCGCATGAACTTCGACGCCGCTGGCTGTTCCTGCTTGTGGCGTCGAAACGGTGTCGCCTATACTGAACGCGGTTGCGCCCATCAGCGCCCAGGTGCCTTTCAGGTAACCGGCTGGAACATTGCCTTCCATGACATCTTGGGCCGACAAGGAAATGATGGCGGCGCGTGACATCCACCAAGGCAACAGGATGTTGCCTTGCTGGCTGATGGGCACCGAAAATCCGGGAAGTCCTGGATGGCGCAGTGTGGCTATCGGTTGCAGCCATTGGTTGCCGGCAACAACGGTAAAATCGGGTGCGAGGCCCGCGCCTTCGGCTATCGCGGCCAAGGCCAAGGTGGCATAGGCTTTGTTCTGATAACAGATAATCGCCGACAACTGTCGGATAACGCCATCGGCTGCAATCTGCGGGGTAATGTGCCCGGCGCTAGCGGCACGAAGGTGCGGCGCGTTGGCGATTATGCCGTTAGCTTCGGGGAATTGTCCGGGGCATAGTGCCGTAGACAGGGCGCCTTGCGGCTGTCCTCTGTTCACGGGATGGTCTGCATTAATGGCTAAGACTTGTGCCAGGACGGTCGGCGTTTTCAGTAATTCTGTTGCCAGTTGATTGTCGCCCGGTTTGGCATCGGGAAAGGTGATGTCGACAATGCGTTGAGCCACGCCTTGCTCGGCCAGGCTTGCTAACAGAGCGGCGGTACGCTCGCGCGGCCACGGCCACGCGCCATAACGGGCAATGCTGGCTTCATCAATGTCGATGACGACTACGCGCCGTTCCCGATTAACCGGGTTGCTGCTGTCCATTAACTGCCATAGCTGATCGCCGACTACGGCTTCAATGCTGGAAAAAGGTTCCGCCCAAAACACACTGACGGTCAGCGTCAGTGTTGCGGCAACGATGAAGGGCGTGAAACGGTTTTTAAGTAACGATTCGGTTGGCATTAGTGTTTGGTCCAATCCGTGATGCCGTGGAAAGTTCCCGACTGAATCTCGCGCTCGAAAAACATGCCTGCATGTCCGCCTTCTGTTGATAGTGCCCCTGCCACTTGTCCGGTTGTATCCTTTGCAGCGAAAACGCCATTGTCCCGAATAGAGCCGGACATAGTAAGAATGGCTGATTCTTGCTTTAGATTGCTCATTTCCAAGTGGGTATTAAACTGCCGCTGGGCGAAATCCACATGCAGTGTCGCCGCATCTAGATTAGCAAGAGTGATTTTATCTTTCTGCCAAGTTGGGCCGTTGCTAATAAAATGAACCTGGCCTTGGCTTAATTTAAAATCATAAGCGCCTGTCCGGGGTTGCAGTTCGGACACTGCTGAGGGTGTGCGAAATAGCGCAAAATATTTGTTGCCGACGGTCACTTTTTTACCGTCTCGCACCTCACCGTAAGGTTGGCTCATGCTATCCCCTTTCCATTGGCCGCCCCAGCGAGCCCAGGTAAATGGGGCGGGTGGTGTCGGTATGATGATTGGCTCTGGTTGTACCGGTATGATTGGATCTGGCTGTACTACGGGAATCACTGGTTCTGGCTGCACTACTGGGATTACTGGTACCGGCATTACCGGCTCTGGTTGTACTACCGGTATTACTGGCTCTGGCTGTACTGGTTGTTGATTATTTTGCTTAGTTACATCCAACTGAGTAGTGACGCCAGTTGCCTTCATTTCGGCAACCGTCATGCGTCCTGATCCCGCATTTGACGTTACATCGTTGTTGTTGCTATTTTCAAGGCCGGCTGTGCGTGTAGGTGGTATTGCTGGCGCGGCGGTTTGATTCGGCTTTTCGCCATCGGCATGACTCACATTCGGCAGGATTGTCTGGTCGCGCGGCACTATTTTTTCCCTGATGATGCCGCCGCTAAATTCAAGCATAACACTGCCCATGGTGTCGGATAAATGCGTCGCTCCGGCGCAGGTGCCGAGTCCATTAGCCGAACACTGGGCGTTGAGCGGAGCGATAGCAATCGCACCTGAATAGACACCGGCCCACATTTTTTCCGATTCGGCGCGCACGACAAAATCAGTGCCCAAGACACCAATCGCAGTAATCGGCGTATTAAGGCGGAATCGGTCATGTGCGGCTTCGGTGGCTTTTCCGGAAATACTACGGATAACGCCGGTTTCCAGATTGAAACGAATCGCGCTGTTGTTAGGATGCACCCTGTCGTAACGATAAAGCTCAATGCTCAAACGGCTGTTAGGGCGCAAGCTAACGGTGCCGTCATCGATAAAACGTAAATGCACATGTCCCCCGGCGCCGGTTTCTATCCTGTCTGCAACATAAACCGAGTCGCCGCGTTTCAATAGATGCCGTTCGCCTTTTTGGTTATGCGCTACCGCCTGACCGATGACCAGTGTGACTTGCCCCGCTATATCCGGTTGATTTTGTTCGTTAGCGCTTAATGGCGGGACGGCAAACAATACCAGCAAGATGGCTACTGTCATCTCGCGCCACTGCCACTTGAAGGCATCAAGCGCTTTGAAGCAACTTACTATTATTGAGTTATTCATTATTGTTCCTTTGTGGGTACAATTTCATTTAATCGCTGCATACTACCTTATATCTGATTTTGCGCTGTGCCTAGAATCACACGCGCCAACTATTTCCTATAAACAAGCATTTTTATCGCCTTCAAAAAACAGCAAAATGATGACAGCCAAACAATGACTACCCTATAATAAAAAACGAAACCGAGTATCAGGTTCAGCGCCAGACTTTAGCCCTCCCTAAAAAATTCTAAATACTACAGATAGGACTTATTTGTTTTTGACAAAATTTTTGTTTCTTCATGTCTGTTGATCCGCTGCTGCTTAAGCAGTTTGATCTGTTCAAGCCGCTCCCGGCTGAGGTTATTCGTCAGCTCAGTCAATATGCGCAGCTGGTGGAAGTGCCCCGGCGCAAAGTGGTCATGGAAAAAAATCAACTCGCCCACTCGTTGGGTCTGTTACTGGATGGCAGGCTGCAAGGCGTTGACATTACGCTGGACGGACGCGAAGCCGGGCTTTATTTTGTCGAGCCGAACGATTTTTTTGGCGAGCTTGCCGTGGTTGATCAACTGCCTACGCATGAAATGGTGATCTCGTTGGTGCCGTCGCGCTTTATCACAGTGCCCGCTAAGATTATTTTGCAGTTGGTTAATGAAGTGCCGCAAGTGGCCGCGCTGATCAATGCCCGACTGGCGAAGCGGTTGCGTGAAGCGCTCACGCAACGGACTTTGCTGACCATGCCGTCGCCGTTGCAACGTGTTTGCGCGCAATTGATCCGCTTAACCATAAAAACACCGGCTGGGGAGCAGCTTATTGTGCTTGCACCAACGCATCAGGAGATCGCCATTATGATTAACGTCACCCGCGAAACCGTCACCCGCGTGTTTCAAAAATTACAAACTCACGGCGTGATTGTGCGTAATGGCAATAACTTGGAGATTAAGGATATTAATTATTTAAGCCATGTTGCAAGCGGCGAACAAACTGAGTAATAGGTTTTGCAGCCGATAGCCGCGGCCTGGTTTTCCGATAAAACAATTGTCGTGCCGCTTTTTTATCTGCGATAATGAAATTTTAGGACTCGTAACTTTTTCTGATATTTTGACTTCGACAACATTGCGTTTTTTTAATCCATTCCTCAGTCTACTGAGTCATTACCCCCTCATCCTGCAACTGGTCAAACGTGAAGTGATAGGCCGCTACCGTGGTTCATTTCTGGGCTTGCTGTGGTCGTTTGTAAACCCGGTGCTGATGTTGGCGGTTTACACCTTTGTCTTTGGTTTTGTGTTCAAGGCGCGTTGGGGGCAAGGTGATGTTGATCAATATGAGTTTGCCTTGGTGCTGTTTGCCGGTTTAATGGTGTTCAATCTTTTTTCTGAGTGCATTTTGCGCGCGCCCAATCTGATTTTGAGCAATGTCAATTACGTCAAAAAGGTTATTTTTCCGCTCGAAATCTTGCCGTGGGTCGCACTGGGCTCGGCCTTGTTTCATACCAGCATCAGTCTGGGGGTGTTGTTAGTGTTTTTGGCGATACTCGGCCACGGTTTTTTCTGGACAATGCTGTGGCTGCCGATTGTGTTGTTGCCGTTGCTGCTGCTGATTATGGGTTTATCCTGGCTGCTGGCCTCGCTCGGAGTTTTTATCCGTGACATAGGGCAACTGGTCGGTATGGCGATCACGGTGTTGATGTTCATGAGCCCTATTTTTTATCCTCTGAGCGCCTTGCCGGAAAGCGTGAGTGGCTACCTGTTTTTAAACCCTATCACTTTTATCGTCGAGCAAGTGCGCAATATTTTGCTTTGGGGCAAACAACCGGATTGGAATTATCTGGGCATTTACAGCGCTGTCGCTATCGTTATTGCTTGTCTGGGGCTATTTTGGTTTGAAAAAACCAGAAAAGGTTTTGCCGATGTGCTGTGAACTTAGTTATCTGGGCGGCATAAAAATAGCGTACAGGAAAATTGATGAGACTTTCGCCTGCGTCAAGATGCAATGACTCGCATGGGACATAAACAGGACCGCCTGCCTGAAGCATTAACGCTTCCGGGGCAGCTTAACGATTAATTAAGATGAAGCCAATTGAATTAACACAACAGACAGCCGCAGCCAGTACGGATGTCGCCGCGATCAGCATCAATAATTTAAGCAAGTGCTACCAGCTTTACGAGCAGCCGCATGACCGTCTAAAACAGTTTTTATGGCGCGGCAGAAAGCAGTATTTTCGTGAATTTTGGGCCTTACGCGATGTCAGCTTTGAAGTCGGCAAAGGCGAGGTGCTGGGCATTATTGGCCGCAATGGCGCGGGTAAATCGACTTTGCTGCAATTACTTTGCGGAACGCTCACACCCACCTCCGGCAACGTCCAAGTGAATGGTCGCATCACCGCGCTACTGGAGCTTGGCGCCGGTTTCAATCCTGAGTTTAGCGGGCGAGAAAACGTGTATTTGTCGGCGTCTATTATGGGATTGCCCAAACACGAAATCGATGCGCGTTTTGAAGAGATTGTCGACTTTTCCGGTATCCGCGAGTTTATCGACCAGCCGGTCAAAACCTATTCCAGCGGCATGTATGTGCGTTTGGCATTTTCTGTCGCGACCAGTGTCGACCCTGACATTTTGGTGGTGGATGAGGCCTTATCGGTAGGTGATGGCGAGTTTGCCCGCAAATCGTTTGACCGTATCCGTAGCATGAAAGAAGCCGGCAAGACCATTTTGTTTTGTTCGCACACCTTGTATCAGGTTGAAGTGTTCTGCGACCGGGTATTGTGGCTGGATCATGGCGAATGCCAGCACTTGGGTAAGTCTCAAGACGTGGTGCAGCGCTATAGCGATTTTCTGTTAGGCGATAGCCAGCAGATTGCACCTGTCCAGCCGGTGGCCGTGGCGGAAGTTGTTCAGGAAACAGTGGTTCAGGCGCCACAAGGCTATGCCCGTTTTACGTTGATTGAAGTTAGCCTGGACGGTAACATCGGTCATGAGTTTAGTGGTCGACCGACAGAAAATCATTTATCGATTCGGGTTCAATTTGCATCGGATCCTGAGCTGCCTGTCCCTTCAATAGGCTTTAGCTTCAAACAAGGCGCGCATATTGTAGTGGCTTGCGCGGTGAGCCTGTCCGAACAAATCACTATTCAGCGCGATGAACAAGGGCGCGGCGAAGTGCAAATCGACTACCCCGCTTTACCGCTCAGAAAAGGCGAATATCTGATTTTTGCCCATCTCGGTTGCGAAACCGCTGTCTATCTCTACGAGACCGTGCAAATTGCGACACTGACCATTGACGATACGCGGCCTGAACCCGGCTTAGTCGACTTAGCGCATTCCTGGCAAACTCTTGCCGGTCACTCCAAACTAGAATCAAAGTCGGCACTCTAGCTGGCGGCCTTTTAAGGAACAACACCATGATCGATATTAGCGACCTGTGGCTCCGCGCCCATCCGCATCTGCGCCCCCTGCCTAGACATTTGCCGCTTAGCCAGGAACCGGCCCTGCATTGCAGCGCCTGCGGCCAGGACGGTGCCTTTAGCGTCATTGCCCATGTCCGCTTTGGCGAAAATCACTGGCAGGAAAACAGTCGGGTCATTTGCTGCGAATCCTGCGGCAAATGGTTCCTTCCCGAAGATTCATTTTCCCAGCTGAATGGCCTGATGCCGACAGCCGTGGATGCACGGCTGTGGTCGCGTTCGCCCTCTTTCCTGAATATCGAGCCGACCACGCGCTGCAATTTCAGTTGCTGGTATTGCGTCGGCCGACAGATGGAACAAAAAGACATCACCCCGGAAAATTTCCAGCAGGTGCTGGACAATTTTCCCAGCGTTAAAACTTTGGCTTTGGTCGGCGAAGGCGAGCCATTGATGCATAAAGGTTTTTTCGATATGGCGCGAATGGCCACGGATCGCGGCATACGCGTGGTCATTGTCTCTAACGGCTCTACCTTCAGCACCTCGAATGTAAAAAAAATCTGCGAGTCCGGCATCGCTTACGTGTCGGTGTCGATAGATTCCTCCGATGCCGCCACTTTTGCCGAGTCGCGCATCGGCGGCGATTTGAACCAAGTGCTGACCGGCATGAAACGCTTGGCGACTTACCGCGATGAGCATGGCTTTCGTTACCCGCGCATTGGTCTGAAAGGCACGTTGTTTACGCATACACAAGACCAGTTGCCCGAGATCGTTGCCTTGGCCAAGGCGCATGGCGCTGAAATTTTCGAAAGTTTTCAGCCCTTAAACCCGATGTCTAATTATCTGCCGATTTATCCTGAGGCGCAGTTGCCGGCATTGACTAGCGAGGCGCAAAGCCAGGTAGTCTCGGCTATTCAGCGCGATAGTAAGGCGGCATTCGCGCAACTTGAATCGGTGGAAGATTTTTGCATTGAAGAAGGCATTGCTTACAGCAACAGCGGCCGCCCCAACGGGCTTCGCGCCAATTGCGACGAGGAATGGCTGTACGCGCTGCTGTCCGGCGACGTCACCCCGTGCTGCCAAATCAAGACGCCTATCAGTCCAAACTGGAACCTGACCCGGCACAGTATTGACGATGTGCTGGCTGATGAAACGTATGAAAATACCCGCTTTAATTTGTGGAACGGACTGTTCCCTGATTATTGCAAAGGCTGTTACAAAATAAAATAGAGAGAACACACCATGCAGCTTTATAAAAATTTCAACTTTCCCTTGAATGTTTACGCCCATATTCTCAGTAAGGACTATGGCGCTTTTGACTATCTGCATTACGGACTATTCGAGCCGGGCGACGATGATGACGTCATCAAAGCCCAGCAGCGCGCATCCGAGCTGCTGTTTTCGCGTTTGCCGCCTTGTCCCTGCCGCATCCTTGAAGTCGGCATTGGTTTGGGCAGCACGCTGAGCACGCTGGTTAAATCAGGTTATGACGTCACCGGCATTACCCCCGACGCTGATCAAATCAATTATGCCAAAAGTGTCCACGGTGCCGATCTGCCGGTCTTTCAGCAACGCCTGGAAGACTTTTCCGATGCGCGAAAATTCGACTTGATGCTTTTTCAGGAAAGTGCGCAATATATTCATACCACTGATTTATTTAACAAAGCGCTGGAATTGTTGGCCGATGACGGCCAAATTATTATCATGGACGAGGTGACGCTGCGCCCATCGCCCGCAGAACCCGGATTGCCTGCGCGCGACACTTATCTCTCCATGGCTGAAGCATTGGGCTTTGAGCTTATCGAGCAACTTGATTTAAGCAGCCAAATGGCGCCGACCAATGTTTATCTGGTGGATGCCGTGACTCGCTACCGCGAAGACTTGATCCATGATCTTGATTTATCTGCAGAAGAAATTGATGGTCTGATGAGTGCGGCGCAACTACAACAAGCCAAATACGATGATGGGCGTTACGGTTACTGCTTTTTGTGCTTCAAAAAAAAACACCTGAGCCAATAGTCGTTGAGCTAGCGGATCAGGCTAGTGAAACTGAATTACTGGATTTGTTCAGCGCGGCGTTCGGTTATCGGATGCCCGCCGAACTCTGGCGCTGGAAATATCAAGGACTCGATACGCTAGGCGCAGTGTTACGTCATCAAGGCGGGCTTGCGGCTTTCTATGGCGCAATGCCGCGCGCGGTTCATTTGTTTGGCACCCCGGTCATGGCCGTGCAAATCGGCGACGTCATGGTTCGCCCTGAGGCGCGGGCAACGTTGACCCGCAAAGGCCCTTTTTTTCAGGTGGCGGCGAGTTTTCTCGAACGCTTTATCGGCGAGGGGAAAACTTATCCCATAGCCTTCGGCTTTCCAGCCGAAAGGACCTACCGCCTTGCCGCGCATTTGGGGCTTTACGAAAAAGTTGGTGAATTACTGAGTGTGTCTTGGCCCGCATTACCCGCGCGTCCGAGTTACACAGTGCGTATGCGCCCCTTGGGTGATGATAACAGGTCAATAGTTGACCGCTTATGGCGTGAAATGGCGGCGGCCTTAACTGAGCAAGTTGTCGGTGTGCGCGACTGGCCTTACCTGCAACGGCGTTATGTGCAACATCCTACGGTGGCTTACCAGCTTTATTTGGTGTCGTCCCGCCTCGGCGGAACGCCCATCGGTGTCGTGGTGATCCGGGTTTTAGATGAGGCCGTGGAATTGCTGGATATTATCGCCCCGCCGCAGCGCCTAGCTACCTTGGTACATTGCGTCCGGCGATTAACCTGGAGCCTGAAAAAACCGTTGGCTTATGCGTGGATTACTGCGCAAAACGCCACGTTATTGGCGGGCGACAGCGGACAGATCAGCTCGACTGACATCATCATTCCGCATAATAACTGGACGCCGGGGCTTTCTGCGAACGAATTGCTTGACCGCTGGTGGTTAATGGGTGGCGATACCGATTTTCGCTGAATACAGCGGTCGTCCACAAAAATCACGCAAGACACCAAACTTTCGTGTTTTTTCGTGCCTTTCGTGGACAATTATTGGTATGTTTCTTTTAGAAAATCACCTTAGAGGATTATTAACTCATGCGGATTCTGATGGTTACCCGCGAAACCCAAGCGGATAAGCGCTATGGTTTGGGTCGAAGTCTGGCGCCGCTGTTGGCCGAGTTCAAGCATCGGGGCATTGATGCGGAGCTTATTTGCCAGACCGATTTAACGGCGCGCGCAGTTTTATGGCAAGGCAAGTTACAACGCTTGGCGCAGCGCTTATTTGGCCGGTTCAGCGGACAGACTGATTTTGCTGTGCTGAGCTGGGTTTTGCTGGAGCGTTTTAACATGGGCAGACTGGCCGCTAAAATGTGCGCCCGGCAAGGCTATACGCATATCCATTGCCATGACCCAATCATCGCCGCCGCTTACCGATTTTTTTCGTGCCTTTCATTTTCGCCTAAAGCGCGCTGGGGCTTGACCGAACACGGTTTCGGCAGTTATACCCAGGCTATCCATGCTGACGGCGTGCGTTTGGGGCCGCGCGCTTTAGTATTATTGTGTCGCTGGGAGGCGCGTACTCTGGCGCGGGCGAATTGGGTGGTGATACCCAGTCATAGTGCTGCCGGGCAATTGGCTCAGGAACTGGGTTACGCCAAGGCACCGGATAACTGGCAGGTTATTTACCATGCCCGCCCCACCGTTAATCGCTATAACAAACAGGAAGCGCGTCGACTGCTGAACTGGACTGACGGCGTTTTTTATCTGCTTAGCGTTGGCCGCATTGCTCCGGTCAAACAATTTCCGCTGCTGATTGAAGCTTGCGCTAAAGTTGCTAACGGTGAGGCGCTGCAATTAGTTATTTTGGGAGAAGGCGATCAGCAAGCGCTACAAACATTAGCTAAGCAACTGAATCTACAGCGGGGCATTCAATTTGCCTGCACCGATGACATCGGTTTGTATTTAAGCGCTGCGGATTTATATGTCAGCACGTCGGCCTCGGAATCATTCGGCCTTGCCAATCTGGAAGCCATGACCGCCGGGGTTGCGGCCTTGTGTACGGCGGTCGGGGCGGTGCCGGAAATTGTTGATGGCGGCGGCCTGCTGGTCGACTCTAATGTTGATGCCATTAGCACTGCGCTCCGGCATTTGATGACCGACAACGACGCTAGGCAAAACCTAGCCGAACGCGGCTTGCAAAGAGCCCAATCGTGGCCTGACCAAAAAACTATTGCCGACCAGTATGAAAAAATTTATCAAGCAATTAATCAATAAGCGCCGGCAAAGCAAAATTGCCCAGTTGAGTTTGTGCCCTTTGCCTAAACCTTTAGCGCCGCTTAAGGCCGGCAGGGTGCTGGTTTTTGCCCCGCATCCCGATGATGAAACCCTGGGTTGCGGCGGCACACTGGCGCTGCTGCGAAACAATGGCTGTACCGTCAAAGTCGTTTTTGTCACCGATGGCGGCGGTGCCGGTGGTTTGCCGGAAGGTTCAATTGCGATTCGCCAGCAAGAAGCCATCGCCGCACTGACCATCTTAGGTGTAGAAGATTGGCTGTTTCTGGCAGAGCCGGATGGCAGTTTTAGCAATCATCCCCTGTTTGAACAGCAAGCGCTTGACATCATGCAGCAATTTCAAGCTGACTGGTTGTTATTGCCGTCTGTGCTCGATTATCACCGCGATCACGTTGCCATAGGCCAAGCCCTGATTGCGCTTTGGCAGCGGCACAAAACGGCTAAACGACTGTTTTTCTATGAGATATGGAGTCCATTCCCCGCCACTCATGTGCTTGACATCAGTGCGGTGATTGAGCTTAAACGACAGGCTATTAGCGCTTATCAATTACCGTTGGCGCATTGCGATTATCTGTCCGCCAGCCTGGGTTTGGCCGCTTATCGGGGGCTTTATCTTGCGGCAAATGGGCAGGCTAAATTTGCCGAGGCCTTTGTCGAAGCTGAACACAAGGAATGCGGGGGCAGCATGGCTGAAAAAATGCTATCGCTGAGAATTTACGTTGAAACACTGTTAAAATAGCGGATGCTTACGATTAATCAAAAATATTGTCCTCACGGACGATAACGCTATTCCTATCAGTCCAGTCTGCTTTTATTTCGCTAACATTTGTACTATGACGCTTACCAATCAATCCTCCACCTTTCCTGTTGACGCTGCGCCTTTGCCTGAAGATTCCATAGCCCATCATGCTGATCATGAAGCCGTTGAGGTGCAATCGCCCATACCGGTGCCGCTGGTCTCGGTCATTATCCGCAGTATGGATAGGCCGACATTATCGGAAGCGCTGGATTCGGTTGCGCAACAAACCTATGCCCATATCGAAGTGCTTGTAGTCAATGCAAAAGGCGAGGTTCATTCCGAACAAGGCGAGTGGTGCGGAAAATTTCCGCTGCGGGTAGTGGGAACAGGCGAGCAATTGCGCAGAAGTCGTGCCGGCAATATCGGCTTGGCTGATGCGCGTGGCGACTACCTGATATTTCTCGACGATGATGATGGCTTCATGCCTGAACACATAGCCACGTTGATGGAAGCGTTGCTGCGCGAACCGGACAAAAAAGCGGCTTATAGCTGCGTCACCGGGGTTAATGAACAAAAAGAGACTATCGACAATGATTTTTGCCAGGCATTCGACCGTGTGCGCTTACTGGCGGAAAACTATATTCCAATCCATGCGGTGTTATTTTCACGAATCGTCGTCGATCAAGGCGTGCGCATGGACGAGTCGTTTGATTTATATGAGGATTGGGATTTCTGGTTGCAGGTCGTTGTTGCTTACGGTGATTTCATTTTTGTTAATCATTTCAGCGCTTACTATCGTATTGGCGGCCTATTCGGTCAGGGGGTCAGGCCGGATCTTGCGAATTCTCAACAAATATGTACAAGGTTGTATGAAAAATGGCGTCAACACTGGCGGCCTGAAGAACTGTTGAGCATGATGACTTGTGTACGCAACCATAATTTGCTGACTGACGTCATTACCCAGAAAGAGCAACAAATAGCTGACATCGTCACTCAGAAAGACCAGCAAGTAGCTGAAATAACCATCAGAAAAGACCAACAGGTAGCTGATGTTGTCACACAGAAAGACCAGCAGATAGCCGAAATAATTGCCCGGAAAGATCAACAGTTAACTGATGTTGTTACACAGAAAGATCAGCAACTGGCTGATATTGTTGCCCAAAAAGATCAGCAACTGATTGAGCTTAATACTTATAAAGATCAACAATTGGCTGAGCTCAATACTTACAAAGATCAACAACTGGCCGACCTCGATAGACGGAAAAATCAGCAAATAATTGATACCGTTACAGAAAAAAACCAACAAATAGCCGACACCGTTACACAGAAAGATGAGCAAATGGCTGCAATTATTAGCCAAAAAGATCAGGAAATTAACGCCCTGACCGAGGTTATGCTACAGAAAGATCAACAAATAACGATATCGGCCACTGAGATTACATCTTTGCAACAATCCGTGTTCAATCTTGAGAGTGAAATTAACGCGATTTATAACAGTACGTCCTGGAAAATCAGCAAACCCATACGCCGCTCTAAGTTAATGATCGTTGGTATTAAAAACGCCATGAAAAATCCGCTGTATTATCTTTGGACAAAAACACCTTTCAGCTTGCGGCAACGCAACTTTATCAAAACTTTTATATGTCAACATATTCCTGTTATTGGTCGTTTATTCATTCGCCCATCGTTCGAGGATATAAATTTATCTGAGCCATTATCTGAGTATAAGGCTCACAGTGATAAAGTGGAAAGTAAATATTTTGCCGAATATCAAAGCCGATTCAACACCACTATCAATAATCTGGGCAAGGATTATGTGCCTTTGGCTGGCGAACAGATTGCCCCGTCCCGTTCGCAGGTTAAGGTGATTGCCTTTTATTTGCCGCAGTTTCATCCGATCGCTGAAAACAATAAGGAATGGGGGCAGGGTTTCACCGAATGGACTAATGTCAGTAAAGCGGTGCCGCAATTTGCAGGACATTACCAACCGAGATTACCGGGAGAGCTGGGTTTTTATGATCTGAGGTTGAAAGAAGTTCAGCAGCGCCAAATAGAATTAGCCAAACAATACGGCATTCATGGTTTTTGCTATCATCATTATTGGTTTGGCGGTAAAAAAGTCCTCGAAAAACCTTTTCAGCAAGTATTGGATGACACTTCTTTGGATTTTCCTTTTTGTTTGTGTTGGGCCAACGAAAATTGGACGCGCAGCTGGGATGGCGGGGATAGCGATATTATTTTGGCACAACAACATTCGCCCGAAGACGATATTAATTTTATTAAAGATATTGTACCCGCATTACAAGACAAACGTTATATTAGGGTCAATGGCAAACCCTTATTAATTGTTTACAGGCCCGGATTGTTGCCTGATCCTGCCGCAACCGCACAAAGATGGCGCGATTATACCATTGGCATAGGCCTTGGCGATTTGCATATTGTTTCGGCAGCCACCTTTGGTTTCGAAGACTTTGCCAGTATTGATTATGATGGCTTGGTTCAATTTCCGCCGCATAATATACAGGCCACTGATATTACCTCGACGGTAGATTTGTTAAATTCAAATTTTAGTGGTTATGTTTATGATTTCCAAGAATTTAGTGCTCAGGCGATAAAAGGCCTTAACGGCAAACAGCATGTTTTCCCATGTGTCATGATGAATTGGGATAACGAAGCAAGAAAACCGGGAAGAGGCTTTACGTTTGTCGGGGGCAGTCCTAAGAACTATAAAGCCTGGCTAAAGCAGGCTTTTGATTTTGTATTAGCCAATAATGAAAAAGAAGAACAAATAGTCTTTATTAATGCCTGGAATGAATGGGCCGAAGGCACTTATTTAGAACCCGACCGGCGCTATGGCTATTCTTATCTTAATGCCACGGCTAATGTCATACGGGATACTTATAAAAGTGAAGGCGTGGAAGCGGTTATTACTGATAATAATGCGCGATTTAAAAAAACAAGTAATACAATCATTGTTGTGCATCTTTATTATCACGACCTTATTGATGATATTTTGGCTTATATTGACGATTCGAAAGACGTGGATCTTCTGGTTACCTTGCCGGCTCATACACCTAAAGCAGTTATCGATACATTAATCGCATCGTTGAATAATGTTTATCTTTATATTGGTATTAACAAAGGCAGGGATATACTGCCTTTCTTTAGTATTTTTAATATTATCGAGTCTTTTGGCTATGACTATGTATTAAAAATACACGGCAAGAAATCCATCCATCGAAAAGATGGTGAGCAGCTGAGAAAATCGTCATTTAACGCCTTGCTCGGAACGGTACCTATTGATAAAGTGATTCACTTTTTTGAAACAAATAAGGATATTGGTTTAATTGCCCCGGATGATTCGATCATATCGCTGGCTAACGATGACTATCTCGTCAATAACAAGGACAACATAATATTTTTCCTGGGCCTGGCCGGTTATGATGAGGTCGATTTAAATTTTGATTTTATTGCCGGTTCTATGTTTTGGGCGCGAGTCGATGCACTAAAATTCGTTACCCGGATAGGTTTGACAGAGGATAACTTTGATGAGGAACTGGGCCAGCTCGACGGCACCATGGCCCATGCGATCGAACGCCTTTTTAGTTATATGGCCGCTAAAGAAGGCTATAAAACGGCAACCTTGGCGCAAATTTTGTGATCTTTAACAGCACCTTTTTATCTAGTCGAACTAACCCGATATTGCCACAATGAGAATTGCTGCACCGATAAACTATGTAGTTTCCAAAGCAAAAAGTATCAACCACCTTTGCAAATTAATGCCGGGCATTATTGACTTTGGCGGCGGTATAACTAAAAGCATGGGAAAATTATGGCGTGTTTTTTCAACAGAAGGCTGGAGTGGGGTAAAGCGCCGCATTCTTTTTGTCGATAGTCGTCAGCGTGAAAACATCAGTTTAAATATTACCCCGGATAGCGTTTCAATTGAAATCGAGCGGAATGATTATAGTGAATGGATACGGCGCTATGATTTACTGACAACGGCCGACCGAGAAAAAATCAACGTGCAACTAGCCCGTTTTCAGGCTAATCCCCTTATTTCGGTGTTGATGCCGGTTGGTGTACCGTTGGTTTTATTCCTTGATGCAGCGATTCAGTCAGTTCGTGATCAGTTCTATCCAAATTGGGAACTTTGCATTGCTGCTGACGCAGCAACCAAGTCCGCAGTACATAAAGTGCTGGAACGCCATTGCCAACAAGACCCTCGAATCAAGGTCATTTATTGTGAACTACAGAACACCGGCAATTCTGCGTTAGAACTCGCTCAGGGTGAATTTATCGCGCCATTTCCCCCGACTGATTTACTGGCAGAACAGGCACTGTATTGTCTGGTGGATGCCATCAATCAGCATCCTGATGCAGGGCTGGTCTATTCGGACGAAGATAAAATTGATGAATCAGGGCAGCGCCACGACCCGTATTTTAAATGCGCACTGAATTATGAACTGCTGTTGGCACAAAATAGTATTGGCCATCTTGCCGCCTATCGGACGGGTCTGGTACGTCATTTAGGCGGTTTCCGCATCGGCTTTGACGCTTGTCAAGACTATGATTTAGCCTTGCGTATGATAGAGGCATTGCAGGCAGGACAAGTGATCCATATCCCGCGTGTTTTATATCACTGCCGAATGTTGGCCGCAGAGGATAAAAATAAATCCGTAGCGTCCGGCCGAAAAGCGGTGGCCGAACATCTTGAACGGAGCGGACTTTCTGCCGAGGTTATGCCCGCTCCTGAAGCGCCTGCATTGAACCGGGTGCGTTTCGCCTGCCCATCGCCGCAGCCACTGGTTACTATCATCATTCCGACAAGAGACCGCGCCGATTTGCTCGGTATGTGTCTGGATTCGTTGATTCAGCGCACGACTTATACTAACTATCAGGTCATTATTGTAGATAACGGCAGCGTTGAAGCCGCCACGCAGCAGCTGTTTGAGCGTCTGCCAAAGGATCGTTTCAGCATAAGGCGTGATGAATCACCGTTCAATTTTTCAGCGCTCAATAACAAAGCGGCACACTTGGCCGACGGCGAATTGTTTTGCCTGATGAATAACGATATTGAAATATTAACCCCGGATTGGCTCGAAGAAATGGTCTCTTTCGCCGTGCGCAAAGACGTTGGCTGTGTCGGTGCCAGGCTTTGGTATCCCGATGGCAGGTTGCAGCACGGCGGCGCCATATTGGGCATAGGCGGTGTTTGCGGCCATGCGCAAAAAAACCTGCATCGAGGCGATACCGGCTATTTTTCACGCGCCGTGTTGCATCAATCATTTAGTGTAGTGACGGCTGCCTGTCTTTTGATCCGGCGCGCCGTGTTTGAAGAAGTGGGCGGATTAGATGAACAGCTGAGCGTGGCTTTCAATGACGTTGATTTTTGTTTGAGGGTGCGTGAAGCCGGCTACCGCAATGTGTGGACGCCTTATGCGGAAATGAACCATCACGAATCGGCGTCCCGGGGGCTCGAAGATACGCCGGCTAAACAGCAGCGCTTTTTGACTGAAGTTGATTTTATGCTGTCGCGCTGGGGCGATACCTTATTGACCGACCCCGCTTACAGCCCTAACTTGACCTTGGAGCACGAAGATTTTTCTTACGCCTGGCCGCCGCGCGTTAATCCGCTTTAATATTTCGCTGAAAAAAGCCGCTGGTTTTTTAAGCGCATGTCACTGCTGGTATTATCCAGATTTTTATTAAAATAAGGGTCACCGTTTTCAAGCCAGTTTTCCCAGATTGAGGCGAACTGCTCTTTTTCACCCTCAGGCCAGTCGGTCAGCCAATCCTCTTCTATTTGAAAACAATACTGAGGATCAACAACACATCGCCAGCCTGAGTTCAAGGCGCGTAATGCGAAATCCAGTAACGCATGAGGGCCTTGAAAGACTGGGTTAAAACCGCCCAACTGTTGCCAAAGTTCTTGGTCGATGACTACGCAATAGGGATGCGGGGCGCTGATGTTTCTGACAATTCGCGTTATCGCCATATAGCCGGCTTCACTGACAGGAAAACCCTGATAGGGAATACATAAAGAGCCGTCAGCCCGATAATTCATGCCGATGTAGTCAATATCGCCCTGCATGTTGATTAATTTGCCGCAGACCAGACCGACCCCTTCAATGCTCAGCCATGAGGCCAGCGCTTGTAGAGCATCATCAGCCAAAGGCGTGACGGTTTGGCCTAAAATAGCGATGTAAGGCTTGTCCTGAAGTTGCCTGTAAACGTCTTTGCTGTAGTTATCCGGCGTATTAATATCGACGGTGATGTAGTTTATGTCGCAATCAGCGATGGGCTTCCATTTGACCCGGTGCATTCCGCGCCACAGATCACTGATTTCAACGGCTGATGCGTTCAAGTTACGGCGCAACAAGGCGGCATTCAGCACCGCAATGCCGGCTTCAAAAGCATAGTCTTTGGCGTGGTCATTTAGGGATACAGAGGCTTCATGTTGCCGCCAATGATAAAGAACCTTATCGATATGCTTAACGACCGGATTGGTTTCGGCGGCACGCAAAATCAGGTCATAATCCTGAGAGCCGTCAAACTCACTGCGCAAACCGCCCAATTGCTCTAATAATCTGCGCCGGTAGCACATGAGATGGAATAGATAATTCCCCGATAATAAGGTTTCAGGCGACCAGTCGGGTTTAAATAAATGCATGAAGCGTTTATTCTGCGGAGAAATCATGTCGCGGTCGGAATAAAGAATATCAAGCGCCGGATTTTGTTTTACCTGGTCTGCAATATGATGCAAGGCATCCAGCGCCAGGCGGTCATCATGATCAAGAAAAATGACGTAGTCGCCATTGGCGTGGTCAATACCCTGATTAGTTGCGGCAGAAATCCCCCGCGAACCTTGCCCATAAATAACGTCTATTCTGGGGTCCTGGCAAAAAGCTGAGGCCAATAGCTTGAGTGTATCGGAATTACTGGAGCCGTCGTCGACCAATACCAGTTGCCAATATGGATAGGTTTGCAGTTTGACCGACAAAATACATTCATAGAGAAGCGGGCTGTGGGTATTATAAACAGGCGTCACCAGACTGATTTTAACCGGCGTTTTCCACGCTAAGCCTTCGCGGTGACACTGCGTCCAAGCTTCAATTGAGCGCATAGAGTGGCGGTTAAGCCAGTCCTGATAATCCGGCCATTCGCTTTGGTTCCAATAGCTAAACAGCACATCGGTGGGCATGAGCGAAGGATAAAAGCGCAGTCGGCGCCAATTTTTTTTCAGCCAGCTGCGACAGGCCGGCAAGCTGAAAAATTTCCGTAATGCGAGTTTAGGTAGGCTGCTGTTATCCATTAACGGGGCTGCTCGGCTGTTTCAATGAGGTTGCCTGATTTAACATGGTCTTCGATGGCTTCAAAGCTGGCTCCGCGAATATGATTATCGATAACAACATTACCTGTTACGCCCGGCATCAGATGGATGCCGGCAAAATGGGCGCCGAGAATGTCATTGCCCATGATCTTGTTGTTGCAACTGGGAAAATCATCCTGAAGAGGGTGCTGCTTTTGTGCGACGCCCAATAAGATGCCAAAAAAATGGAACTTGTCATTCAAGCCCCGATTATTATGTTCAATCAGGTTATTAAGAATAGAGCTGGAAACGCCGGCGCGAACTAACTTGATGCCATCGCCCCAATTACATTCAATATGGTTATTCTCAATCCGGGTATAAACCGCATTGTCAATACTAACGCCAGGCAGTTTGGCTTTTGAACTGCCGTCAGCCATCAAGCCCATTTCCCTGACAAAATCGATGCCCAGTTCCATTTCGACTTGTCGCCCACGCCAACCGTTATTGTAAATATGGCAATTTTGTATTGAACATCCCCATGAACCATTATCTAGGGTGATGCCTTCGCAGTCATTATGGGCGATGACGGTATTTTTAACGCTTAAGTAACCGACACCATCGGTGGTGATGCCCATTTTTCTATTATTTTTAAATACGCAATTAATAATATCGGTACGAAAAGGTGACGGGTCATTTGCAGAAAAAGGGGCGAAATTGCCAATAATTTGATCGGTATGGTGTAATTGGGCGGCAAAATCCAACGGGTCAATATGGTCGGGCAGTTTCAAATCGGTTAAAAAAACACCGCTTTGTTGGCAAAACTCAGCGCTGCAGTTTTGTAGCACGGTTTCACGGACATCACGGATAAACATAAAGCCTACTAACCCGGCATCAGATACATGGCACTGATTAAAGCGGGTTTCCAGAACATTATCGGCCAACAAAAAACCTACTGCGCGAGGCGATATAATATCCAGATTTTCAAAGCTTAATCCAACAGTATGTGTGGCCAGCAAAGCCGCGCAAAATTTATGCTCACCTTCATGGAATATTCTTAAGTTTTTAATTGCGACATTCGTTATAGGAGCGGTATTTGAGCCCTGCACAACAATTCCGTAATCGGTATCGCGAAAAATAAAATCGGTTCTGCCGTTTATGCCAATCAAAGAAATATTGCTAGGTAAAAACAAGGGCTGATCAAAGATAACCCTGCCTTCCGGCAACATGATTTCACCGCCTTGCTGCCCTAGCGAGACAATAGCATTATAAATTGATTTAGCCGTTAATTGTTCCGCCGCAATAACCGTTCTATTCTGTCTCATCCCTTGGCTTTGGTGTTGTAATGCGTGATAGTCAATAGCTTTAGGGGAATTATAGTGCGTATCAGCAAATTCCATTCTGGCAAATAATGTCCAATCGGCATGATCAACCCGGCTAATTGACTGTTCGGGGGATATTTCGGGGGATATATTGACGTCCGTTTTTTTTGAAAGCCGACTACGGATTTGGTAAAGAAACATAAAATAGGAAGTCAAAGTTAGTAAAAGAAAAACACATGGGTAGTGCCGTATTTAGCAAGGATTATGTAGAGCGGTATTTTCAAATAGGTCATAAACCCACTCCTTACTCCCTTTTTCTAAAAGGGGAGTAAGGAGGTACATGTCGACAGTTTTGAATATGATTTAAAGTTTAGTTCGCAATTTCCATGCAATTTTTCTGATTACAGACATGTAAATCATACTGATAAAGGGGGCTAGTGGTGCTAAAGCTTTGTAAAGAACTGCCTTGTTTTGTTGCAACACTATAGATTCTGTACCTGCCGGGAGTTTTAAATGGCCCACTTGAGCCTTTGGCGATTGTTTGGGCAAAAAAACCATGGAAATCAGTAAAAGAAAAGCTTGGCAATGCCGGTTGGGCATTAAAAACATTACTGATTGGATGCCAGCTTAAATCTGAGCCGAGATAGTTAAAAGCGGTCAATTGCGTCTCTTTAAGAGAGCCGTCAGACTGTTTGTCATAAGGGCCTGTTGCCACGACGTACAGGTCATTTTGTAGGTTTGCTGTCGACTTTGCGGCATTTAGCCGTGCGTGAAATTGAATGGTTTCACCGGCACCATAAAACATTTTATCACTCGAAACTTCCACTAAGTGCTTTGCCGTATCAGGCAGGTTCAGTTCGGCAAATATTAATTTGGCATCTGTGGCATCACCAAGAAACATCAGAAAAACGGTGTTATTTATTAATTTAGCTCGAATTTTCCCTTCAACAGAAAAAGGCAAAATGGCTTGTCTACTTTCCCAGTCTTTGCCATCGGGACTGTAATGATACATAGTCGAGCCTCGTGCTGATTCGCTGTCGATAGGCGCGTCCGGTGAATTATCCCAGAAACCGTGATAACCATCGCCATCGCGATACAGTATTTTTGTGCCCATGCCGGCTCTGTGTGGGCTGGCGCCGGTTGTTTTTCCGGCTAATGGGGATAACTGCCAGCCTGCCTCGCCGAGAGTGGCAAAGTCTGTACTGGTGCCTTGGTGTATGCCGGCGCTATCGGTGTGATAATTGTAATGAATGGCGTGAACTTTATTGCCGGCGCCGGTTAATAAATCAGTCCAAAATTCATTTTCCGAAATATTACCCCGACCATCAATTGTCTGGGTGTTCCAAGTGTGGAGATCGGTAATATCGGCAACAGCATGTATGAATTGGTGCCCTGCGCCATCAGGAAAATAAACCGGGTTACTGCTTTGGGTAATAGGCGGATTAGTCGTCGGGTAGCGGGTTCTTAAGGTATTGGCGTCTTTATTTCCGTAGGTGATATGAAAGCGTTGGCCGTCAAAAAGAAAGTCAGCCAATCGATAATCTTCCTCGTGGGGCAAATTTAATAAATACTCTCTATTCGTCCAGCTGTTTTCGCCATTGGCTACTTGCAAGCGTAACGCTTTAGGAAAAGGCTGTGTTCTTACTGCCCCATTTTGATCCAGAAAATCTTCATATTCACGTACAAAGACAGGAGCGCCGCTTATCTGATTAATGGTTAAGTCGGCATTTGGAGCTGTATACATCAGAGTATGGAAGCCCCCGGAGGAAACGCTAACTTTGGCACCAGGGACACTATTTTCGATTTTTTGGTAAATCAGGCCGCTATTATGCTGCACGCCGTCATGGTCAATAAAATTACGTTCAACAACATAACTTACATGGCATATTGAAGAAACTTTTTCGCATTGAATAGCTGTCGATATCGACGAAGATAAGCCCTCGCTCTCCAGAATGATTCTATTTTCTTCGCCCGGCCAATCTTGGCCAGGACGTTTATGCATGTACACAATAACCGCTTTATTGCCCGCTGTTGCAGGTTTTGAATAAACCGCGTGGAGTTCGCCGGATACGTCAAAATCGAAATCATAAGAATAAACCCGCCGTTCGAATACTTCTTCGGAGTCGATGACCGTTTCGAGTTTAGTTAGAGTCAGTTCAGCATGTGCCGATAATGATAGAAGAAAAACTACTGGAATAAAAACTGATTTATACATAGCCGGCACCTTAAATGGTCGTTACTGAATTGAAGTTTCCCTGTTTATAAAAAAACTTATACTGTCATGTATAAGGGGTAGTTGTTTTGGCTTATAAATATTAAATATCCAATATTATGAAAAATACTGACGTAAGAGAACAGGCAAGGTTTTAACGAGATCGCTCAGGCAGGGGCTGCGTCGTAAACAGAAATATTCATCATTAATAAACAATGTTTGTTTCGCAATCCATGATAACGGCAGAATAGGTTGATAATCTGACTGAAAAACAATATCAAACTGACTGCGTAATTTAAAGTATTTCCAGTATCGCATTAATTTAAATTGCGGAATATGAATCGGTATGGCGCCAGGAAGCTGGCATTGCGGATAGGCTACATTTGCCGGTGGGCATAAATAAAATATACGCAGGTCATTACGCTGTTTCATCGCTTTAACTAAGGCTGATTGAATACCCGTCGCTTGTAGATTAACCGTGAAGGGAATTAATATGGATTTACAAGAAGGATCTCGTACTATGGCGTCTATTTCCGCTATAGGCTGAAGTTTATCAGCTAAATTGATGGCTTTTTTTCCTGTAACCTGTTGTTTGAAATCAGCGACAGCGGTTAAATGCAGTTGAGCCAAATCCGGCTTTCCCAGCAGCATATAATATAATGCCTTTATAATAATCCGGCGGGCAGTGCCTTTAACTGCCTCGGCATTACTATGTTTCTGCAGCAAATATAAAATATTACGGTTGTCGTAATATAAAATCCAACTGGGTACTTTCGCGGCCGCCGATAAATGCCAGATTAACGAACGCGGCGAAACGAGTATTCGATGCCCCATTTCGGCAATGCGTAAACACCATTCGACATCGTCAAAATGAATAAAGAAATCCTGCCACAGGCCGGCCTTTTTAGCGACAGGCGCACGGATTAATAACGAGGCGGCCGCGACATAATCAACATCCATGGTCGGTTGGCAATGCAGTAGTAAGGTACTTAAATCGACATCGCTGCTCAATAGTTGTTCCAGCGGTTTTTCACGCCAGCCGGGAATTTCTTCATGATGCCGATTGAGTATTAACCCGCCTCGACCGCGATCAATAAAAGCGCCCATTTCATTAATGCGCCAGGGATAATCAAGCTGCATCATGGTCGAACCGGCCACGGCGACATCCGGATTCTGCTCAAGCACCGTTAACAGTGCCGATAGCGCATGTTTATGAACAACAACATCATTATCCAGCAGCCACAGGTAGTCATAGCGGTCTTCAGGCTGGCTAAAGGCCCAGCTCAGGCCGGTATTAAAACCACCGGTACCGCCGATATTTTCAGCATTAACCAATAAATGCACATCAGGAAAGAGCCGCTGCAGCGCTTCAACAGTACCGTCACTGCTGGCATTATCGACCACTGTAATATCGAGTTGCGTTCTGGGAAAGTCGAGATTAGACAGTGAATTTAACAAATCAATGACGTAATCTTTTTTATTCCAGGTGACGATAATGACTGAAATGCGTGGTGTGGTACTCATGGTCGTTGCCTAAATAGCTGATGAAAAATACTGTTTTGTTGATAAAAAACCAAAAAATCATGGCGTAGCGCAGCGGGTAAACTATTTTTTACCACCGGCGTGTTCAGGCCCTCTTTGACAGCGCGCCAATAAGCGCCAAGCTCTTTAAAATAAACGGCCCTAACAAAACCGATGATTAGCCGCGAACACAGCAAATAGCTGGCCTGGGGTTGCGGGTAATAGCGGCGTATTAACCATAGCGTGTTGCGTGTCGGATAGAATACCCGACGCCAACCGGGGCGGTTATTGGGAATGCCGCGATGAATGACGCGGCATTCCGGGTCATAAAAAATCTGATAGCCTTGCAGCCGGACTTGAAAGCTGACCTCAATTTCATTTTGATAGAGAAAAAAATCAGCAGGGTACCAGCCTATTTTTTCGAACAATGAACGCCTGATCATAAAGCCGCAACCGATAAAGAACGGGGACGGCCCGTACGCTTGAGTTTGCGGCAAATGCCAGCTGGTTTGCAATTGGCCGTCGGGCGATTCGATACAAAAGGCCAGCAAGCCCAATTCAGGGTTCGTCGATAAAATGTCGATAGCCCGGTCAATCGAATCGATAGTGTCAGGACAGGAATCATCATCGAGAACCAGGATAAAATCGCCTGACGCCTGCTTAAAGCCCTGATTATAACCGGCAATACCGCCATTATCGTGCAGCAGAATTGAAACAATGCCGTGTTGCTGCTTTAGATAGTCGGCTGTGCCGTCGGTCGAGCCGTTGTCAACCGCGATAATCTCAACGTCGTCCCGCCCTTTGCACATGGCAAGCAATTGTTGCACCGTAGAATGGGTTTCATCCAGGCGATTAAAATTGAGAAAGACAATGCTGAGTTTAATAGTTGCCGACATGAGTTACCGTGGGATAAAAGCGTTATTCAAGCGAATTTATCGGCAAAAACCTGTAGCGCCCGTTCAACAATATCATCCATATCATAATAGCGATATTCCGCCAGACGCCCAACCAAGGTAAGCGCGCTGAAAGAGGTTGAAAGCTCTTGATATTGCTGAAACAGCGCCGCATTTTGATCGGTGAAAATCGGATAATAAGGGATATTTTTAGCGCTATCGCGCGGGTCGTAATTTTGCGGGAATTCTTTAAGAGTGGTCGTACCCTGCACTTTTTGCCCACTGGCGCGCTTAAACTCGGTTATGCGGGTAAAGTCATGATTGTTAGGGTAATTGACGGTTGTTGCGTCCTGGAAAAAATCTTCGTTAAAATGCTCGAATTGAAATTGCAGAGAGCGATAGGGTAACTCGCCAAAGCGATAGCCAAACAACTCGTCAACCAGACCGGTATAAATGAGTTGTCCCTTAAACGGTGTACCAAAGGCGGAAATCGTTTGCTGATCAACATCAATGGCCAACACATCCTTGTAATCGGTATTGAGCAACACGCTGATATTGGGATGCGCGAGCATATTGTCAAACAACCGGCTATAACCTTGTTTAGGTAAAGCCTGATAACTATCCTGAAAATAACGGTTGTCCCGTGAAATATGCACAGGCACGCGCGCGGTGACTTCCGGTGATATTTCCTCAGGTTTGCAGCCCCATTGTTTTGCTGTGTAATTAACAAACATTTTATCGTAGATAAAATCGGCCAAAAATTTTAACTCCGGATCGTCTTGTTCGCGTAACGTCAAAATAGGCACTTTAGCGCCATAACCGTAGCGGTCGATCAGTTTTGCTTCCAGAGACTGAACCAGGCGGGTCGGAAATAACGCGGCCAAGGTATTCAGGTTAAACGGTACCGGCACTTTTTGCCCGTCAATATAAGCAAGCACACTGTGCTCATAATGATGCCAGTCGGTAAATTGGCTTAAATACTGGAACACATCGCGGTTTGACGTATGAAATAAATGCGGGCCATAGCGATGAATTAAAACACCGTGCTCATCATAGCAGTCGTAACAATTGCCGCCGGTGTGGCGGCGTTTTTCGATAATCAGCACACGCTGGTTGTTTTGGCTGGCGAGCCTCTCGGCCAAGACAGCGCCGGCAAAACCGGCGCCGACTATAATGGTGTCGTAGATCATAAAATTGTCATTGAAATCGGTTAAAAATGATTGTCGCATCAGTAGGCTGATGCGTGATTTTACCGGCAGAATCCAGTTCAAAAATTGATGAAAAAACTGAAACAGCGGTGAACAGGAAGGCACCCTTACAAAATTTCAGATCTCATTATTAGGCAGCTACAAGCTCAAAAAAAGTTCAAAATTCTCTCATAATTTATCGTGAATTGATAGATGAACTTCTGCCGGCAGCCATTTAGGATGCGTTCTACAGGCCATGGAACATCGCCTAAACGCTGGTGCCGCCAACGGTGAGGCCGTCAATTTTCAATGTGGGCTGGCCGACGCCGACCGGTACGCTTTGTCCGTCTTTGCCGCAACTGCCAACGCCGCTGTCTAGCGCTAGATCGGTGCCGACCATGGATACTTTGGTAAGCACATCCGGGCCGTTGCCTATCAGTGTCGCGCCTTTAACCGCACGGGTGATTTTGCCGTTTTCAATCAAATAAGCTTCGCTGGCGGAAAAGACGAATTTGCCCGAGGTAATGTCGACTTGGCCGCCGCCGAAGTTTTTGGCATACAAGCCTTTTTTGACCGATTTGATGATTTCTTCGGGATCGTGTTGCCCCGGCAGCATGTAGGTGTTGGTCATGCGCGGCATCGGCAGGTGGGCGTAGGATTCGCGCCGTCCGTTGCCGGTCGATTGAACGCCCATTAAGCGGGCATTGAGGTTGTCCTGCATGTAGCCTTTGAGGATGCCGTTTTCGATCAATACGGTTTGTTCGGTCGGCGTACCTTCATCATCGATACTTAACGAGCCGCGCCGCCCCGGCAAGGTGCCGTCATCGACCACGGTGCATAAATCCGATGCTACCCGTTCGCCAACCCGGCCACTGAAGGCCGAAGTGCCTTTGCGGTTGAAATCGCCTTCGAGGCCGTGGCCGATGGCTTCATGCAACAAAATACCCGGCCAACCCGAACCCAACACCACGGTCATGTTACCGGCCGGCGCATCGATAGCGTCCAGATTGACCAGCGCCTGTCTGACGGCTTCGCGGCCATAGCCCAGCGCAGTGTCCTGATCGACAAAATAGGTGTAATCGCTACGTCCGCCGCCGCCCATGCTGCCCTGTTCGCGCTGGCCTTTGTGTTCGACGATGACGGTGACATTCATCCGCACCAGCGGGCGCACGTCGGCCACTAAAGAGCCGTCTTGCCGCGCCACCAAAATATGCTCATGCACGCCGACCAAACTGACGATCACTTCTTCAATGCGACTGTCCAGCTTGCGGGTTTCGCTGTCGACCTGATGCAGCAAGTCGATTTTTTGTGCGTCTTCCAGTGATTTTAACGGATTTTGCGCCGCGTAATAGTTGGGCCAGTTACCTGTTTTTGTGTTGATCTTGCACTGCAAGGGCTTGGCGCCCTGGCCTTGTCGGACGATGGCTTTCACATTAGTAGCCGCCTCCAGCAATACCGGCAGTTCAATGCGGTCGCTGTAGGCAAAGCCGGTCTTTTCGCCGCACACGGCGCGCACACCGGCGCCCTGTTCGATGCTATGACTGCCTTCTTTAATGATGCCGCCTTCCATGACCCAGGATTCAAAATGGCTGGACTGAAAGTAAATATCCGCTGCATCCACCGGCGAACTGAGCAAGCGGCCCATAATTTTTTCAATATCGCCGTCCTGAATACCGGCAGGCGTCAAAATGGCGTGTCTTGCAAGGTTTAATAATTCCATCACTACATCAAAATAAGGTTTAAAAAAGGGGAGGACAGCCGTGAAAAGCAGTCTTGTTACTTGCCAACCACATCATCACGCAGTGTGACATACAGTTTTTTTAACAGCGCCTCCGAGGCATCGTCAGGCGTCTCATAATAACCGTCTGGATTAGAGGCTTGTTTGCTTTGTTCGGAAGCACCATTCAGGCTCACGCTTATCACCGTTTCAGCGCCGTCTGCGACGATAGACAACAGGTAGCTTGTCTCTTTTTGACCTGCATTTAAAAAAGATAGCGCACCATCAAATAAACTGTGACCATCGTAGTTCACATAAATATGGCCTTTATTGCGTTCGTGGTCGGTGATCTTAATATCATTGAGCTCTAAGGCCTGATTCAAGGTATGCCAGGCTTGTTCAACCGGCTGTTTGATTCTCAGTTGTGCCGGTGTTTCCGTGCGCAGATAGACCGCCGTACCTAAACCTTTTTCGCTGGTTTGTTTAGGAATGACACTGTCATCAGTCACTCGCTGCTCGCTGCTAGGTCGGCTACTCGCCATAACCGGTGGGCGCTCCAGCGTGGAAATATCCCGATAATGGGCGTTATCGGTCGTTGAGCAAGCCAGCAAAAAACTGCTCAATAATAAAATTTTAACGAGGTTGCGCATATCACTCACAAAAGAAACGACGATGGTTCAAGGCCGGAAATGCGCTGCGCACTTTTTCCAGCCGTTCTCTATCTATTTCGGCAGAAACGAAGCCGCCGCCGGTTTTATAACAGTCCAACACCACGCCCCACGGGTCGATGATCATGCTGTGACCAAAGGTTTTGCGGCCATTTAAGTGAAAACCGCCCTGGTTTGGTGCGATCACATAACACAGATTTTCCACGGCGCGGGCGCGCAGCAGCAATTCCCAATGCGCGGCGCCGGTCTCGGCGGTAAAAGCCGACGGAATAATCAGGATTTCCATGCCCATGTTGCGGAAAAATTCGGGAAAACGCAGGTCATAACAGACCG
This sequence comes from Methylobacter sp., assembly GCA_030699385.1. GTDB lineage: Bacteria > Pseudomonadota > Gammaproteobacteria > Methylococcales > Methylomonadaceae > Methylobacter_A. The sequence goes on along the minus strand of JAUYMY010000008.1, from coordinate 11,778 downwards.
CAATGCCGATGCGACCGAATGGCGTGTCAATCACCAACGAACCCGAACCCGGTTCGATAGAATCGGATTCGCGGTAAACCTCGTCACTGCCGGGCACGTTGACGTCAAACAAATGTACCTTGTCATAGCGCGCCACGCGTTCGCCCTGGTCGTTGTAAACCAGGCACGCCGCCCGCACTTTGTTGCTGTCGTCGCCTGCTATCGGAATGGTGCCGCCAACTACCCAAACGGCATATTTTTTCGCCACCGATGCTAAAAATGTCTGGATTGGCCCTGTACCATCGACTTCTTTGGCGTCGATTTTGTCGCGCTCATGGTCACCCATTAAGGCGAAATTTTCCGGTAATGCCACCAGTTTTGCCCCGGCTTTAACCGCTTCCGCGATCAGCTTTTCGGCTTCCAGCAAATTGGCGCTGATATTGGGGCTTGATGCCATTTGTATGGCTGCACATTTGCTCATGATCTATCTCTCTGTATTTTCTTCTTTTTGTTGTTCTAGCCAGGGAAAGCCGGTAATGCCGTTCCAGGTTTTTTGTAGCAAGCCATCATTTTTATGCATGGGGATAACTTCTGCATTGTCCCAGGGGCCTTTGACCAAATACTGCGAGCCAAAGAAAAATCCTTCTTGATCTTTGCCGGTCAAAGTTCGTCCAATCAGGCCCGCTATTTTGCCCATAATTGTACCAGCAATAGGCACCGCGTCGGCACTTTTAGGCGTTACATTAACGATATAATCCACGCTGTGCCTGACCAAATTAGTATCGCCGCTGATGGCGATTTTGGCGGGAATCGCATCAATGACCAAGTTTTGCGTCGACGCGATGCCGCCGGCCAAATCAAAATGACCTTCTATACTGTTAAAGCTCAAACCTTCTTGATAAATATCGCTAAAATCCAACTGCGCCCGCTTTATCCACTGGGCCATGGCCAATATACCCAGCACCCGGCCAACGCCCGGTTCTATGCTTAAAATACGACCGCCTTGGAGGTTCATGTTCAGATGGCCCTTCATCCCCGTCAGCGAGAATTGATAAGGCGCGCCCTTCCAGTCGATAGCGAAATCAACGACGGCACTGGTTTCGGTCAAATCTTTACTAAGACCTAATTTCGCCAGCAGTTGCCCGGCCTGCGGCACGGCCAGATTGCCCTGAACATGCGTTGTCGATTGCCCGCCGATGAGCGTCCAGTCGCCGGTCAGCGTTATTTTTTGCTGTTCGCTAATCAATTCGGCCTGTTTAAAAACCATGCCGTCTGGACTGCGCTCGGTTACCAACGACAGCCGCCCCAAATCAACCGATTGCCACAGAGTGGTATCGCTGGTCAGTGTTAATAATGGCGCCAGTTTTGGCGATAGACCCGGCAGCGGCGACGCATCTTTCGCGCTCGCTTGCTTTAATGCCGAAAGATCAAGCAATGTCATATTCAGCTTGATGGTGTCCGTGGTTTTGCTACCGGCCGGCAGTTGCAGGCTGCCTTTGGCGATTGAGCTGTCTATTGTCCCAAGCCAATAATCGCCATTACGATTTAACAGCAGATCGAAAGCGCCCAAATCGGCTTTTTTCCACAGCGCATGAGCGCTATGTATCTTGACTTCCTTGACGATATCGACTGCGTTTTCGGCGGCCGGTAAGATAAGCCAGTCGTGTAACGCCAAGCGTTCTTGGTTGATTTCCAGTTTTAAGCCGGCTTCCTCGGGCAGCACAGCGTCTCCTGCTCCGACCACTATGTGGCCTGAATGCACGGTCTTATTCCGGGTATCCAGTTGCAGCGCCGCTTTGAGTTTGTTGTCGTAATTTAACAGCAGCGGCAATAAAGGCTTATCGCTTAGGCTAAAGTGTAGCGACAAAGGCTTTTTTTGTTCCCGTGTTTTCGCCAGCGCCCCCGGTAAATTGAGCGACATGCCGGACAGCATCGAATCCACCTTTAACACAGGCGCAGCGTCGTCATAAGGCAAGGCCAACTGCAACTGATAATCGGTTTCGCCCGTAGCCATGTGCCACCAGGGCAGGTCAAATTGCTCATGTAAATCACTCACCCCGGCACGTCCATCAACCTTGATGCTGACCTCATTTTTGGTATTGGCGATAGTGGCTTGCAGGGGATGACCCAGCGCCATTGCCTGAATAGCGTCGCTATAAACGCCCTGTTCATTGAACTTGAGCGCGCCGGTAATTTTACTGACCGGCAGCGCCAGCGATTTCACCATCAAGCGCGCCTCTTTCATGTGCGCCGCGCCATCGACCTTAGTCGGTGCGCCGTTAACCAACGGAATTTTAAGATCCAGTGTGACCCGGGTATTGCCTTGCGGGGTAATGGCTTCGAGCAATGAATCCACCGACGCATGTAGCGGCGTTTGCTGCATAAAGCTTAAGGCGTCAGCAATACTCGCTTCGGCTTCGCCTTTAACCAGCAACTGCCGGCTTTTGTCCAGCGATGGAATGGTCACTTCGGCTTGTTTAATGATGACTTTCGCCGCGCCAGTTCCCGACTGGCTTGCGGCATTCACACCATCCTTGGCGATCGCCGCGCCGGTTCCCGACTGGCTTGCGGATTGCGCTTGCAGAATATCGACCTTAAGCCCACCTTGTAAAAACTGCACCTCGGCATTCATGCCGACCAGATGCGGCCATTCGGGATCGTAGGACAATTCAAACTGTTCGCCGGTAAAGAGAGCCTCAAAAACGCCCGGTGCATTCTCAAACGGAAAATCGCTCAGCTTGCCGTAAATCAGCAAACCGCCGTTCGTCATGCGTCCGCTGATAAAGGCATTATCGAGCCAAGCAAGCACGTCTTCATCCATGATGCGCGCCGGCAAATACTGGCGCACCTCGCGCACATCGGCGCCGGTAAAAGCGCTTTGCCAATCCATAAAAACCGGCTCATCGGCTTTCGGAATGTCGATATGGAAGCGGCTTTCAGTGTGGAAGCTTGAAGAATCGAGCTCAACCTTGTTGCTCGATAGCGACCAGCTGTCATCAGTCTGTTGCCAACCGAGCGTGCCCTGCAGATGATTAACCGGCAATGTTTCCCGGAACAGCCCCGGTGCTGTCAGTTTGGCATCGTGAGCCGTCAGCGTGATTGTGCCTTGTTTTTCGTCGCCCCTGATTTGGCCGTTTAGCTTATCTATGCCGGGCGCCGACAGCACAGGTGAGACGCTGAAACCGCTAAACTGGCCGTTTAACGCCAGTGCCGACGTCTCCAAATCGGCAAAGCCGGATAACTGCGTCAAGGTGCCTTTTAAATGGGCTTGCGCCAACAGCTTGGACTGTTCATCCGTCAGCGGCGCAAAAAACTGCGCCAGTTCCGCCGCTTCCTGCACATCGAGTTGCTGCACAAACAGCCCGAGTTGGGTCAGTGCATTATCATCTTTGTGCCGACCGGACACGCTAAACACAGCGGCCGGCCATTTTTTTCCGGTTTCCAGCGCAAACTCGTTGACATCAAATCGCCATTGCTTGCCGGCATCATTGATAGCACCGTGCAAGCGGGTGTTTAAGGCGTTGATGGACAAGGTCTGTTTGTCTGGCCGGGTCAGTGTTATTTTCTGTAGCTGTGCCGCCACATCGATTGAGGTCAGTTGCGCCGGCTGCCAATCGGCCCAGACTTCAAAGTCGCCGTTGCCGGAATTGAGTTGTATGCGCGGTTCAGCCGAATTTTGCGCAAATGCCGCCAGTTCAGCTAAAAAAACCGCTTTTCCGTTGATATAAACACGGCCCTGAGTGCTGGCCGGCTTAAAAATATTGCCGTTCACTTCCATCGAGGCGGTTAAGGTGTCGCCGACTTTTTTCGGTAGCTTGACCAGCAGATTAAGCCGGTGCAGTGCGCCGTCATTGATGATGGCCAGCGCCGCGCCATCGAACAGCAGCGGCTTGCCATGGCCGGTTTCATCGATCCAAGTGATATTGCTGTGCAACACCTCGTATTTGCCGCCCTGCAACAGCCATTCCGGCTGCCCGTCACCGGCTTTTAAACCAACAATGGCGATACTGCCGTCTTGTTGCCGTTTAATCGACAGCTTGGCGCCGACCAAGGTAACCCAGGATGAGGCCAGTAAATCCCGGCTGCTCAGCAGCTTGGATACATCAATGCCTAAGCGTATTTCATTAAACTGTATCGCGGGGCTTTGGTTTTTCGCCGCCGCAACCGAGGCGATGGCAATGTCGGTCAGCTTCAATTGCGGATTAAAACCGCGCATATTGGCGCCCAAATGGCCGATAGTCACCGGCGTACCGATAAGCTCACTGATATGGCCGGCCAAATCGGACTTGTAGTAGTCAATGCCCAGTAATAACAGGCGCAGGCCCGTCAAACCGACAGCGGTGGCGATTAAAGACCAGAAAATAAGATGCCGCGTTGCCCGCGTAATATGATGGATCACTAAATCAGACGGAAGGAGGAGGGTTAGGATTTAAGGATTCCCGTTCCGCCGCAATGCGCGGCACGGGAAATTTGTATTTTATGTTTTCCACGAAGGGCAAGAATCTTCATTCTTCGCGTCCTTCGTGGAAAATTATTTAGATCTACAACGCCATCAAAGCAACACCACGTCATATTGCTCCTGATTATACTCAGATTCAGCCCTGAACTTGATGCGCACGCTTAAAAAGACTTCCAGCTCGGCCAGCATGTCGGCTTCCTCATCGAGCAGCATTTCCACTACTTCATTAGACGCCAGCACCAAGATTTTCTGAACCTTGTACTGCCGGACTTCGCGGATAATTTCCCGGAATATTTCCAGGCACATCGATTCCGGCGTTTTCAATACGCCACGGCCGCCGCAGGCGCTGCACGGTTCGCACAGAATATGCTCCAGACTTTCCCGCGTCCTTTTCCTAGTCATTTCCACCAGACCCAGCACCGAAACCTCGGTGATATTGGTTTTCGCGTGGTCTTTTTCCAAATGCCGCTCGAACGCCTGCAACACCTGTTTTTTGTGGTCTTCGCTTTGCATATCGATAAAATCGATAATAATGATGCCGCCAAGATTCCGCAGCCGCAACTGCCGGGAAATGGTCTGCGCCGCTTCCAGGTTGGTTTTGAAAATGGTTTCTTCGAGGTTGCGCCCGCCGACATAGCCCCCGGTATTGACATCAACCGTGGTCATCGATTCGGTCTGGTCGAACACCAGATGGCCGCCCGATTTCAGGCTGACTTTACGCTCCAGTGCCTTTTGTATTTCATCTTCGACGCTGTAAATGTCGAATACCGGACATTCGCCGGTGTAATGCTCGATTACCGGCACGATTTCCGGGGCAAAAATCTCGGCAAATTCGATCAGCCGATAATAGGTTTCCCGCGAATCCACCCGCACCCGCTCAATCCCTTCGCGGTACAAATCCCGCAAGGTTCGGATACTCAACGGCAGATCCTTATGGATAAATTGCTTAGGTTTAGCATCGGCGATTTTAGCGGCAATCGATTCCCACAATTTCAGCAAAAATAGCATGTCGGCAATCAATACCGTTTCATCGACACATTCCGCCGCCGTTCTGGCGATAAAGCCGCCGCATTGATGTTCCCGTCTAAAGCCATCAAGACAGGCTCTTAGTCTAACGCGCTCGGCTTCGCATTCAATACGCTGGGACACGCCGGAATTGTGCGCGTAAGGCATATAGACCTGATAGCGCGACGGTATCGATATTTCCGTGGTCAGGCGCGCGCCTTTGCTGCCCAACGGGTCTTTGACCACCTGCACAATGATATGCTGGCCTTCATGCAGATAATGCTCGATATTTTCCGAGCCTTTTTTCTCCAGATCCTTGGCGCACAAATCGGACAAATGCAAAAATGCCGCCCGTTGCAAGCCAATCTCGACAAAAGCCGCCTGCATACCGGGCAAAACGCGGCACACTTCGCCTTTATAAATGTTGCCGACCAGGCCGCGTTGCCGGGTGCGTTCGATGATCAATTCCTGCAAGACGCCGTTTTCAATGACCGCGACGCGCGTTTCCGGCGGGGTCACGTTGATTAAAATTTCTTCGCTCATCGATAAGTCCCTATGCCTTGTCTGGATAAAAGTTCTGCGGTTTCAAACAGCGGCAAACCGACCACACCGGAAAAACTGCCGTTAATCGCTGCCACAAAAACGCCGCCTAAACCCTGAATTGCGTAACTGCCGGCTTTATCGGCCGGTTCGCCGCTGTGCCAGTAGGCCGCGATTTCGTTTTCCGTCAGCGGCCTGAAAGTCACTTCGGTGATGCTGACCGCCTCGCCGTGTTCCTGTCCTCTGAGTGAAACGGCGCTGTAAACCCGGTGCATTTTACCGGATAACTGTCTTAACATGGCAAGCGCATCGTCCCGGTCTTTGGGCTTGCCCATAATCACATCATCCAGCACCACGGCGGTGTCGGCGGCCAGCACCGGCAAGCTGTCGCCCAGTTGCGCCACCGCTGCCGCCGATTTTTCGGCGGCCAGGCGCTGTACATAAGCCAGCGGCGTTTCATCGGGCAACGGCGTCTCGTCAATATCAAGCGGATAAACGCGATAAGTAATGTGGATTTGGTCGAGCAATTCCCTGCGCCGGGGCGAGGCTGAGGCGAGAATAATCTGTGCAGTCATTAGCGGTGGTACGGATGGTTGTGAAGAATGCTCCAGGCGCGGTACAGCTGCTCGGCAACCACGATACGCACCAGCGGATGAGGAAAAGTCAGTGGAGACAAACTCCACGATTCCCGCGCCAGCAGTTTGGCAGAATCGGCCAAGCCTTCCGGCCCACCGATTAACAGCGACACATGCTGACCGCCTTCCAGCCAGCGTTGCAGGGCTTGCGCCAATTCAGGCGTGGTCCAGGGCTTGCCGGGAATGTCTAAAGCGACAATATGCGTGCCTTGCGGAATGGCCGCGATCATGCGCTCACCTTCTTCTTTGACGATACGGGCGACATCGCTGTTTTTGCCGCGCTTGCCCGGCGCAATTTCTTTAAGCACTAACTCGCATTCACGGGGTAGACGTTTGGCATATTCATCGTAGCCCTGCTGCACCCAGCCCGGCATACGGTTTCCCACTGAAATCAGATTTATTTGCATGCGGCGCAGGATACAGGAGAACGGGCTTTTGATGCAATGCGGGTAACTTGTCATTAGTTGCAGGTTAAAAAATATCCCGTGTTGCCACACGCCGTGCCGCGCTTGTGCAACGTAGTGCAAGTCAGGCCTTCCAGGTTTTTAAAACCTGGAAGGCCTGTATCTCGGCCACTTTAAGTATAGCGATCAGTGCTGCGTGATTGTTCGCGTTGCTTTATATGACGCCCAGAATCGGCGCGTTGCTTTTAAACAGCACCGCTACCGGCATATTGGGCATAAGCGTCAGGCTTTGTGCGCTTTGCGGCGTAACCATCGCAATCAGCGTTTCGCCGCCGGGCAGCAGCACAATCACCTCGGCATTCACCTCATCTTGCTGGACGCGAAGCACCTTGCCGGGCAAACGGTTGCGTGCCGTGTAGCGGCTGGGGTCGGCATCGCTTGTCAGCGTGATGTCGGCGCTGTTGATCAGCAAAAGCGCATCAGCGCCCACTTTTAAGCCAAGATCGCTGATTGCCGCCTGGCTGAGAGTAGTGATAATCGGGTCGCCACCTTTTAACTGCACGATAATTTCGGCATTCACCGCACCGGCCTGAATCGCGGCGATACTGCCGAACAGCTGGTTGCGGGCGCTGGTCTTGACCACCAGCCGCTGCAACAGCAATACGGTATCCGGGTCGTCGGCGATATTGCGGTTGAGCTGATCAAGAAACTGCCGATGCTGTTGTTCCAGGCGGGTAAACAGCACCAGCAAAGCGCATCCCGCTTCGGTCAAACAGGTGCCGCCGCCTTTGCTGCCGCCGGTGGCGGTACTGACCAATGTTTTCGGCGAGCCGTTGTTGGCCCGCTCAATGATTTGCCAGGCGCCTTTGTAACTCAAACCCACCTCCCTGGCGGCCTTGCTGAGCGAGCCGCTTTGGCCTATCGCCCGCAGCAAGCCGATCATGCGCTTATCCAAACCGGCCAAGCGTAATTCGCCATCGACCCAGGCTGTTGGAATAGTGTTGTAGTTTAAGCTAGCTGTCATAAATGATTGTGCTGCGCAAAAATTGAGTTAAACATTATTTCCCTAATGATGTGAAGACAAGTTGAATAACCGCACTGTCATGAAGCCTACAAAATAGACCGAAGTATTTGAAATACGACATTGATTGCTCTTTAACGCAGAACAATAATCAATGTAATTCAATGATATAACCGTTATGCCAATAATTGGCACATCAAATGCTTAGGATGTCTTCATTGGCTCGTTATATACTTAAATACATAGCGATGTTAGGTGAAACTGTGTCTTATTTTAATCTTCCCGAATAAGACTCTCCATGCATCGACTAATCAGTCGTGGATGCGAACATTATGTGGATGCGAATATTATAATTATAGGTCATTGATGATGAGAAAAACTTTTAACGGCGTAGCTGTGAATCATACACTCGGTTTAATTATCTCCGGCAGTTTTTGCATGGGCGCCGGCAACGCTATTCAGGCAGCAGAAAAGAAAACTTACACCAGACCACCGTTTTCTGTCTTTTCCAGCCAGATACCCGATGCTTTGCTGGGTTCGGACACATACGAAAAACCGGTCTGGAATCTGCACGACGCGCTGAACTTACCGAAATGGCTATCGCTGTCGGTGGAACAGCGCACCAGATACGAAACGATGGACGGCAGTTTCAAAGCGGGCGGTAAAGGCGGCGATCAACAAATTCCGTTGCAGCTCGATGTATTTCTGGAGGCTCGCTACAATCATTTTCGCGCCGGAGTCGAGTTTTTGGATGCCCGGCAGTTCGGCGCCGATAGCGGTTCCGGCATCAACAACACCCATGTCGACGAGGCTGACTTTATTCAAGGCTATCTGGCCTGGGCCGATCAGAACGTAGCCTACAGCGGTCTGGGCGCGGAAGTTATCGTCGGCCGGCAAACGCTCAATTTCGGTAGCCGCCGCTTGATTGCCAGAAACGCGATGCGCAACACCATCAATAGTTTCGACGGCGTGCGGCTGCGTTTGCTCGATTATAACAACTGGCAATTCAATGCTTTTGTGACCAAGCCGGTCGGCCGTTATCCGAATAATTCGGCGCAACTGCTCGATGGCTTTCACAGCTTCGACGAACCCGAATACCAAACCTGGTTTTCCGGCGGTTTTTTGGAAAAATACAACATCGCCTGGGGCATTAACGCCGAACTGTATTTGTACCATTTGGACGAAGGCGACCGTAAACGCAGCCAGACCGCCAACCGTCGCTATTTTACGCCCGGCATGCGCTTTTACATGAAACCGGCCAAGGGCGCATTCGATTTTCAAAGCGAAACCATCGGCCAATTCGGCACAGTGCGTTCATCGACCGCCGCCAACAATGGTACGGATTTAGACCATTCCGCCTGGTATCAGCACCTGGATCTCGGCTACACCTTTGCTATTCCCTGGTCGCCGCGTTTGGCGCTGGAATACGATTACGCCAGCGGCGATCATGATCCCAATGATAAAAAAGATCAGCGTTTCGATACCTTGTATGGCGCGCGCCGCTTCGAGTTCGGCCCGACCGGCATTTACGGCGCCTTTGCCCGCAGCAATATCAATACGCCAGGGGTACGGGTTACCGCCGCGCCGCGAAGCGATGTGCAACTCGGCCTCGCTCACCGGCTCTACTGGCTGGCGGAAGACAAGGATAGTTGGACCACGGCCAATCTACGCGACGCCACGGGGCGAACCGGTAATTACATCGGCCAGCAACTCGAACTGACCGCGCGCTGGGATGTCAACAGCAGCCTGAATTTCGAGACCGGCTATGCCCATCTGTTCAAAGGCACTTTCGCCAAGGAAGCCGCCAATGCGCCGGATAAGGAAGACGTCAATTATTTCTATGTGCAAAGCATGTTGCGCTTTTGACGGATTGATGAGCGATGAAAACAGATAAGCTGAGCGTATTCGGCAGCGGAGCCATCATCGGCACATTGGGCGGCCTGATCGGCCTGGGCGGCGCGGAATTCCGCCTGCCCTTATTGATCGGGCCGTTCGGTTTCGCCGCCCTGGAAGCCGTGATTGTCAATAAGGCGATAAGTCTTATTGTCGTGGCCTCGGCGCTGCCGTTCAGGATGGGAACCGTTCCGCTCCATGAGCTGGCGGCGCATTGGAGCATAATCCTGAACCTGCTGGCAGGAAGCCTGTTAGGCGCGTGGTTCGGGGCCGGCTGGGCGATAAAGCTGAAAACCGAAAGCTTTTACAAAATCATCGCCGTGTTATTGGCGGCAATAGCTTTGTTGCTGGTATTCGGCCATAACCCGGCAAACGCAAGTTTGCCGCCGCTTTCCGGAACGGTCCAGGTTGCTGCCGGTATCGTTGCGGGTTTTGGCATCGGCGTGGTCGCCTCGTTGTTGGGCGTGGCGGGCGGAGAGCTGCTGATTCCCACGCTGGTATTGCTATTCGGCGCCGACATCAAGCTTGCCGGGAGCTTGTCGTTAGCGATCAGCTTGCCCACCATGCTGACCGGCTTCACCCGCTACAGCACCGACCGGAGTTTCGCGGTGCTGGGCCGGAACCGCGACTTTCTGTTGATGATGGCCGCAGGGTCGCTGTTTGGCGCTTTCTTGGGCGGGCAGTTGCTCGGAATGGTTCCGGCAGACGTATTACTGCCGTTATTGGCGCTGATACTGCTGATCTCGGCAATTAAGGTTTGGTGGCATGGATAGTCCGGTGTTTCCGGCTTTCGCATACGATTTTTTACTACGCTGTACCGTCCCGCGCCTTTAACCTGCAACACATTTTTAACCATTGGAGAATACTATGTTACCTAGCCGTTTTTTTCGTCCTATTATCATCGCATCGCTGATTTTACTTGCGCCTACTAGCTGGGCTGCAACCACCCTGGTCGCCGTAGCCTCGGATTTCACTAAACCGATGACCGAAATTGCCGCCGAATTTGAAAAGGCTACCGGTCACACGGCCAAATTATCGTTCGGTTCCTCCGGTAAGGCTTTTGCGCAAATCCAGAGCGGTGCGCCGTTTGAAGTGTATTTATCGGCCAGCGAAAAATACCCGCTGGAACTGGAAAAAACCGGCTTCGCGGTTGCCGACAGTCATTTTGTGTACGCCATCGGCAAACTGGTGTTGTGGTCTGCGGAGCCCGGCTATGTCGACGATCAGGGAAAAATCCTGGCAACCGGCAGTTTTAAACATATTGCCTTGGCCGATCCCAGCCATGCGCCTTACGGCGTGGTGGCGGAAGAGGTGATGAAAAGCCTGGGCGTATTGGACAAGCTGCGTCCCTTGTTCGTCATGGGCGAAAATATCTCGCAAACCTTTCAATTCGTCAGCACCGGCAATGCCGAGCTGGGATTTGTGGGGCTGGCGCAAGTTATTGATGTGAATAGCGGAAAAATCGGTAGCGGTTCGGGCTGGCTCATACCGGATAATCTGCATAGCCCATTCCGTCAAGTGGCGGTGTTGCTGAAAACCGGCGCCGAAAACCCGGCCGCTCACGCCTTGGTTGATTTCCTAAAATCGAAGGCGGCATTGGCGATCATCGAAAAATACGGTTTTGGTTTACCCAAATAATCAAGGAGACACTTATGCCAAACGCTGCCGATTTCGGTGCATTAATAGTTCCCACGCTCCTGAGACTGTGAAAGTATTATCGCACGCCATACTTTATAATATGCACATCACCCGGTAACCGCCAGCGAACAAACCATCATGACATCACGCCGCTATCAACCCGTATTAAACCGTCAGCAAGAAATGCTGCTGCCGCCTTGTGTC
>JAUYMY010000007.1 GCA_030699385.1 Methylobacter sp. | reverse complement strand
GCGATTGTTCGCGGCCGGGTGGCCGCTCCCACAAATTTCATCTATTTTCACGCGTTCCCAAGCGCCTAAATTTGTGAACCGGAATACTTATGTATAACGATGAGCACCGGAGCGTGGGAACGATGATAATGGGGCAAGGCCATCGACTGAGATGACGGTGGACTGTGCAGACCAGGTTTTTAAAACCTGGTCTGCGTGGTGATAATTTTCAAACCGGTCAACTTTATCACTGCCCATTAGAATCTTCGCGCAAATAACGACTTTGCACGATAGACAGGCCGCCGTACAGCAAATTGGACACGCCCAAATACAAAAACAGCCAGTTATAATTAACGTCGATGGCAATCTGATTAACCATGCCGTAAAAATCAATAGCGCCCATCAGCGTCAACCAAAACAAACCAACGGCCATTAACGGCCGGTAGTTTTGGCTATAACTGCAAAAGCAATAAACGCTAAATTGGCTTAGCGTCAGATAAACCAACATCAAACGCAAATTACTGGCTAAAGCGCCGTAAAGATCAACATTATTATCAAAAATAGCGGTGCTGCCGGCGGCGGAAACCACGCTGGCAATCAGCAGAAAAACCACGGCGATATTAAAATTAATGCTCACTATCAGCGTGATGAGTTGCAGGGTTTTGTGTTTAACAAGCTGGGTATTCATCATTATCTCCATGAAAAAAAAATGCCCTTCACAAATACACAGGCTGAAGGGCATATAGAGGAGGACAGGTTAATCGATGCCCACGCATCGACGGAATAGGGTTAATTTAAGCGTTCAGTTTTGACTCATCCGCTTTTTTACTGCTGCCGTCATCCAGCGTAATGTTGCTGATAACGGGTTCCATTACTTCAATAACCGGCTCAGGCGGGGCAATCATTTTGCCTTGCATCAGTTCGTCAATTTGATATTTATCAATGGTTTCCCAATCAAGCAAGGCGTGGGCCATGTTGTGCAAAATCTCGATGTGGTCTTTCAGAATTTGCTCGGCGCGCTGATAATTTAAGTCAACCAGCTGGCGGATTTCCTCGTCGATGACTTGCGCCATTTTCTCGGACATCGGCTTGGCTTGCGAACCCATATAACCGCCCTCGTTATCGCCGTAATCCATTGGCCCTAGACGATCGGACAAGCCCCATTTGGTGACCATGTTGCGCGCCAGTTGCGTCGCCCGTTCAATGTCATTGGATGCACCGGTGGTCACTTTGTTTTTACCGTAAATCAGCGCTTCGGCAACCCGGCCGCCAAACAGGCTGGAAATTTGGCTTTCCAGTTTGTCCTTGCTGGCGCTGTATTGATCGCGTTCGGGCAAAAACATGGTGATGCCCAAAGCGCCGCCGCGCGGCATGATGCTGACTTTATAAACCGGGTCATGGTCGGGCACGATGCGGCCAACGATGGCATGACCGGCTTCGTGATAAGCAGTCATCAACAGGTCGTCGCGGCTCATCACCATCGTGCGTTTTTCCGCGCCCATAATCATTTTGTCACGCGCCTTGTCCAGATTGTTCATGGTCACTACGCGTTGATTCATCCGTGCCGCAAACAATGCACCTTCGTTAATCAAATTGGCCAATTCGGCACCGGAAAAGCCCGGCGTACCGCGCGCCAAATCGTTGATATTGACATCATCGGCCAATGGCACTTTGCCGGCATGAACTTTCAGGATTTGCTCGCGGCCTTTGATGTCGGGCAAGCCGACCTGCACCTGACGATCGAATCGGCCGGGTCTTAATAAAGCCTTGTCCAAGACATCGGCGCGGTTGGTCGCGGCAATGACGATAATGCCTTCGTTGCCGCTAAAACCGTCCATTTCAACCAATAATTGGTTCAGCGTTTGTTCGCGCTCGTCGTTGCCGCCGCCCATGCCGCCAGCGCCGCGATGCCGACCTACCGCATCAATTTCGTCGATAAAGATGATGCACGGTGCGCGTTTTTTGGCTTGCTCGAACATATCTCGTACCCGTGAGGCACCAACACCAACAAACATTTCAACAAAGTCAGAACCTGAGATGGAAAAGAACGGCACCCCGGCTTCACCAGCAATGGCTCTCGCCAACAAGGTTTTACCGGTTCCAGGAGGCCCGACCATTAACACGCCGCGCGGTATTTTGCCGCCCAGCACTTCATATTTGCCGGGGTCTCGCAAAAAATCGACCATTTCCACCACATCTTCTTTGGCTTCTTCAACGCCTGCGACATCGGTGAAACGTACTTTAATCTGGTCTTCAGCCATCAATTTGGCGCGGCTTTTGCCAAAACCCATTTGACCGCCCTGCCCGCCCATTTGCTGTTTGCGCATAAAATAAAACATCAAGCCAATGAAAAAAATCATCGGTGCCCAAGACAGTAAGGTCTGGCTTAAAGTCGAGCCTACATGGGGTTTTTCCACCTTGATTTTCACGCCATATTCCAACAATTCGTCGATTAAGCGCGGATCGTTAGGATTGTAAGTGGTGAAGCGTTCGCCATTGCTGCGGCGGCCATCAACTTCAGTGCCGCTGATAATGACTTCGGAAATACTGCGGCTGCGCACACTCTCGATAAAATCGGAATACGGTACCGCGTAGTTTTCCTCATAATTGGCACCGGTGCGGTTAAATATGCTGAACAAAACGCCGGCAATCACGCCCAGAGCCAGAATACGAAAAATAATGATTTTCATGGTTATCCCCGCTTAATTTTCACGGCTAAAATATTTGAAAAAATCGGAATCGGGTTTTAGCACCAAAGTGTCCTGGGTTTTTTCAAAAGAAGTCTGATACGCCTGCAAGCTGCGGTAAAAGGCATAAAATTCGGCATTTTTACCGTAACTTTGCGCATAAATATCAGCAGATTGCGCATCGCCGCGCCCCCGGATATTTTCACCATCACGGCGCGCATTGGCCAGTATCACCTGTTTTTGTTTGTCGGCTTCGGCGCTGATTTGCTCGGCGGTTTCGGCGCCTTGGGAACGAAATTCGCGCGCTACCCGTTCACGTTCGGCGCGCATGCGTTGATATACCGAATTACTGACTTCCTGCGGCAAATCAATGCGTTTGATACGAATATCGACCAACTTAATGCCGAATTTTGCGGCCACCGGCGATAATTTAGTCAATAAGGTTTGGCGCAATTCGCTGCGGTCTTCGGAAATCAGCTGTTTAATGGTACGAACGCCGAACTCGCTACGCAACGCATCTTTCATAATTTGGTCGAGGCGCAAATTGGCTTGATATTCGTCGCCGCCGACCGTGGTGTAAAAGAGACCCACATCACCGATTTGCCACTTAGCAAAAGAATCAACAATGACATTCTTCTTTTCAGAGGTAAGAAAACGCTCGGACTTGGCGTCCAAGGTCAGCACGCGCGCATCAAACGTACTGACTTTATTGATGACGGGGGTCTTAAAATGGAGTCCGGGCGTATAGTCTGAATCGACCATTTCACCCAGACGAAACAAAATGGCTTTTTCATGTTCGTTGACATAAAAAACCGACAAATAGGCCAGCATTAACAGACTGAAACTGGCGGGCAATAAAATAGATGTTCTGCTCATGGTTTGCTCCTGCTGGGGCGTAGGTTATTAGCGGCTATTTTTGCAGCGTCGTTTTTGTCAACAGCAACCGGTTCGCCAGGCAGTTCCAGCGCCGTCGATTTGTTTGCCGCAACTGTATTGGAAACCGGGTTTTGCAACGGCATATACAACTGCGGCGCGCTTTGACCGGCATCGACAATGACTTTATTGGTGCTGCTGAACAGCTTTTCCCGGGCTTCTAAAAACAAGCGCTTGCGGGTGATGGCCGGGGCTTTTTCATATTCGACCAGCAATTGCTCAAAGCGTTGGGTATCGCCTTTAGCTTTGGCGACTTTTTCCGCTTCGTAGGCTTCCGCTTCCAGCAACAGACGCGAGGCTGCACCGCGCGCTTTTGGGATAATCTCGTTGCTGTAGGCTTCGGCCTCATTAATCAGCCGTTGTTTGTCTTCGCGGGCGCGGATGGCATCCTCAAAAGCGCCCTGCACTTCTTCCGGCGGCTGCGCGTCTTGCAGATTGACACTGGCAATAATAATCCCGGCTTGATAGTCATCCATCGCGGCCTGAATATCGCGTTTAATCTCTGCGACAATCTCGCTGCGGCCTTCAGTCAACACATAATCCATGTTGTTGCTGCCGATTACCGCACGCTCCACGCTTTCGGTCAGTTGTTTTAAGGTGTCTTCGTTATCCCTGACATTGAACAGATAATCACGGGCATTATTAATCTGGTATTGCACCGCTAAACGCACGTTGACGATATTTTCATCGGTGGTCAGCATCAACGATTCCTGGCCGACATTAGACGACTTGTTGCCGCGTGAATCGCGGTAACCGACTTCAATAAAGCGCTGCTGCTCAACATTAACAATGCTGACCTTTTCAATCGGCGCGGGCAAATGCCAATGCGGCCCCGGCGTGGTGGTCTCGTTGTAAGCGCCAAAGCGGGTAATGACACCGCGATTACCTTCATCGACGATATAAACGCCGGTCGCCAGCCAAATTACCGTTGCAGCACCACCGACAATGCCGCTTACTTTCGCCAGCGAAAATTGATCTTTATGATTTAAAAAATAGTCGCTGGACTTTCGATAAAGCGTTTTCCAGTTTTTTTCCAGCTCAAACTTCCAGTCTGGCTGCTGATTGCGTTCGGTACTGTGTTTTTCTGATGACATGATCTCTCCTCCTGCTTAATGTGGCGCGGCTTGGTGCTAGTAGCTGTCGTTAGGTTCAAGAAACAGCATCAGATCGCAACCAAACTGGTTTTTTAACTTTTTTAACGCTTCATTTTGTATCTGCCTTACGCGCTCCCGGCTTACCTGTAGTTGATCGGCAATGGCCTGCAAGGTCATTTCTGTGTGATTTCTTAAACCAAAACGCAGTGTCAGAATCGCCGCTTCCTTGTCCGGCAAGGTCGCCATCACTTGGTCGAGATACTGAGTCAAATTGTTCTCAATCAATTCATCGAGTGGCTGCGCAAACTGCTGCTGCTTCATCCGCGCCATTAAAGCTTGGCCGTCATCCTCTTCGGACTCCATCGCCGCATCCAGAGAATGCGTGGCCTGGTAATAACTTCTGATGGTTTTAATTTCGTCTTCGCTTAAATCGCACAGTGTTTTTAACTGCTCGACACTGGGCCAGCGCTCGGTTTGCAGATAGCTTTTGCGCATTGCCTCAAACACCGCGCTCGCTCTTTCGGCCAAGGACACCGGCAAACGCACGGTTTTTTCCTGCTTCACAATGAGCCTGGAAATAGCCTGTTTAATCCACGGCATCGCATAAGTTGAAAACTGAAAGCCGCGATACGGGTCAAAACGCTCGACCGCCTTAATCAAACCGACCACGCCTTCTTGCAGCAAATCATCAAAACCCAGAGCAGTAGTTTTTTGTTTATGCGCGACAAAAGCGACCAAACCCATATTAGCGGCAATCATTTGCTGTCTGAGCCGTTGCAGATTTTGCCCGGCTAAGGCAAGCCTAGCCGAATAATCGCTGCCGTCAGTCGTGGCCAAACACAGTGCCGACACTTCAATTAAAAAGCCGGGGGCAAAATGTAAATTAAATAACAACGATCTGGCCGCCGCACTGTCCAACAATGATGCGGCAGTTTGATGACTATCAAGTTGTACAAAAGCTGAGTTTTGTACAACAATTGCATCGGCAGCATTGTCACGAACCAGGTCAGATATATCCTGACCATCATTCAGATGACGCAAACACTGTTCATGCAATACCGTCGACGCCTGATCGTCCTCTAACAGTAGCAACAGTAGATGCTGCCTGGCTTGCTCCAGCTGCATAGCCAGCGCAAGCGGTTCGGTTTCGCTAACTACAGCGGTTGAATCAGCGGCATTGAGTAGGACTTCTGACATGACTGGCCTCGTTGATGTTTTTTAACCTAGCGCTCAATTTACTCTGAACGTATAATACTTGTCAAACAATTTTCTATACAAAACATAAACAATGTACTCAATCAAAGCAATCACAACATTAACAGGTTTACCTGCCGAAACATTGCGTGCCTGGGAACGTCGTTATGACGGTATTAGTCCGGCACGCAGCGACAATGGCCGCCGCCTGTACTCGCAGCAAGAGCTGGAAAAATTGACCTTACTTGCGCAATTAACCCGCAACGGCCATACCATCAGCAAGATTGCCGGACTCAATGCTGATGTATTACGCGATCTGCAACAACGCGCGCAAATTCCCGGCCATGAGTCGCCGCCGCCGTTGCTGGATCAAATTATTGAAGCGGTGATGGATTACCGTATTGATCGCTGCGAGCAAATATTAAAACGTGCGTTGCTCGCCAGCGAACCCTTGGAATATGCCCGGGATATTTTGTTGCCCGCGCTAAAAAAAGTAGGCGAACTTTGGCATGAAGAAAAATTGGGTATTGCCCAAGAGCACATGTTTACCTGCTGCGTGCAGCGCATTGTGTTGAGCATGGTGAATAATCTGCGCATTACCTCAGGACATAGCCCCGCGATGATGTTTGCCACGCCAAGCTACGAGCCGCATGAATGCGGTATTTTGTTAAGCTGTTTATTAGCCGCCGAACATTACCGCTGTTATTACTTAGGCGGCAATTTACCGGGCAAAGATATTGTCGAAGCCGCAAAACATTTGCAACCCGACATCATTGTCATTGGTTTAGTAAAAACACCGCCGGAAGCAGAAACCATCGCACAATTAAATATCATCGCCGCCTCCCCGGAAACCGCATCTTCGCGTATCTGGATCGGCGGCAGTGGCGCTCACTACTGTCACGATCATGCCATACTGCCCTCCCCGCGCTGTGAGCTCATTACCGACATCACTGATTTTTATAATAAAGCTCAGCAATGGATGTTTAAAGAGTGAAGTGAAATGAGCGTGGAAGTCTAAGAAAAATAGCTCACTCGCAACTGTGGCGCGCCCTATATAATAGGCGGCAACACCGGGAGCGAAAACGCGCCCTTAGCCTTGCACCTTTCACGTTAAACCTAACAATGCCTCACGCTTTTGCCGATCAAAACCACGCCGAATGCCATTACCTTTCAATTGCACGGGAAGCGCTACGCCGCTCATTACAGCAACAACTCAGCGATGATGCGTTGTACCGTATGCTCATTGACGAGCGCCCTCACCTGCTTGCCGAAGCCCTTGTTGTCGTTGCCAAAGCCGCAATAGCCAAGCAACTGGCGATTATTGCCGCTATCGAAAGCGTCATTGCCCTGCCCGCTTATCAGCAACGGGTTCTAGCTTATGCGCCGATCACCGCGAAGTTTACGCCCAAGGCTCAGGGCGTTTTTTTCGGCTACGATTTTCATTTAAGCCCACAAGGCCCGCAACTCATTGAAATTAATTCCAATGCCGGCGGCGCCATGCTCAATGCCTTGCTTGCCCGAACTCTCTGTTCTGAAATGAGTACGACACCAACACCGGAACAGCGCTTTATCGCGATGTTTATTGAAGAATGGCAAGCCGAACGCGGTTCACAGCCGTTGCGTTTAATCGCTATTGTCGATGAAAATCCGCCCGCTCAATTCATGTTGCCGGAATTTTTGTTATTCCAAAAACTGTTTGCACAACACGCTATCGACAGCATTATTTGCGATCCGGCCGAACTCAATTACCGCGATGGCAAACTTTGGCACGGCGATAAATCTATCGATTTGGTTTATAACCGCTTGACCG
This sequence comes from Methylobacter sp., assembly GCA_030699385.1. Taxonomy (GTDB): domain Bacteria; phylum Pseudomonadota; class Gammaproteobacteria; order Methylococcales; family Methylomonadaceae; genus Methylobacter_A. The sequence goes on along the minus strand of JAUYMY010000007.1, from coordinate 86,899 downwards.
ACTTTGGCCTTGAAGCCGACACGCTAAAACCGTTGCGCGACGCTTATCTGGAACAAGCCGTTGTCGTTACGCCGCATCCAAGAGCCCATGCGCTATACGCCGACAAAAGAAATCTGGCGCTATTAACCGATGAAATAGCCTTGCAAAAGTTCGGTGTTGCCAGCGAAACCAGAGCACTGTTACTTGACGGCATAGCCCAAACGCGTTGCGTAGACAAAGCCGCAGCCGACAGTTTATGGGCGGGGCGCAAAAAATTGTTTTTTAAACCGGCCAAAGGCTACGGCAGCAAGGCCGCCTATAAAGGCGACAGCGTGACTAAACGGGTATTCGGGGAAATTTTACAGGGCGATTATGTGGCGCAAACGCTAGTGCGCCCTACCGAGCGGCCGTTGCAGGTGGATGATGAACTGATTAAGCTAAAACTGGATCTACGCCATTATGTTTACCGAGGGCAGGCGCAGTTGATGAGTGCGCGTTTATATCAGGGACAAACGACTAATTTTCGTACCCCCGGCAGCGGATTTGCACCCGTTGTGAGCGGCGATTAAGAAACGAACATGCAATAAATTGAACGGTTGTTAACAATAAATCATCGAAAATAGTCGTCATCTATTAAAGGCGCCGCATAATGAGCCTTGAGCTAGATTTCCGTTAAAACCTTAACTCGCTAACGCATTGCCGCCCGAGCGGCCTCAGCCAAAAATACCGAGCGGGTTAAATGTTTGGCATGGGTATAGTCATCGATACGTTTCAATAATAGCTTCGGTAAAACAATATCGATTTTTTCAGCTTCGCCTTCAAACGCTGTGGTGTCGACATCCACTAAAGCCCACACGCCGCCGGCATAATCTGGATTATTTTGGTGTTGACTGATAGGCGCACTATTGGGCATGTCTTGCCCCTCTTCCAGTAATCCTTCCAGATGCAATTCTATGGCTTCTTTAACCGACTCCAACGCATTGTCTATGCTATCTCCTGCCGAGAAGCAGCCGACTAAATCGGGCACAGTCACGCCATAACGTTGGCCATCGTCTGAGTGTAATACTACGGCAATCTTCATTTCCAACCTGCTTGCTTGTAAATATTAATGAGGGTTCCTTTTGGAATGTCCCCGTCTGGATGTTTAACGGTAACCAGCCCTTTTTTACTGTTGTGTTTAAATTGATGGTGCGAACCTTTGACTCTAACAAGCACCCAGCCGTCTTGTTCCAGTTGTTTAATGAGGGCTTTACTGTTCATAAATAACCAATCAAAACAACGGATCAGCACCGTATTGGTTACTGCCATCGGTGCCTTTAAGAAACCACAGTTCAATTAACGGCCATAAGCCGATAACGGGAATCAAGCCGACCAGAAGAAACCAGCCGGTTCTGTTTCGATCATGACAGCGTTTTACACCCATCGCTAAGCTGGGAATGATTCCCGCCAAAGTAAACAACCCTGAAAAAGTGCCATAGCCCGTATCATAATCAAAGCTGCCTGAACCGATGTCCAGTACAGCTAAGACCACATAAATCAGAAAATAAGGCAGCATATATTTCAACCAGTAAGTTGAGCGCGATACGCGGCCATCAAAAGATAAAAATAACTCGGTTAGGCTTTGTGTTGCGGTCGATGGTGAGTTTTTATTTAAATCGAGTTTCATGTTATTAGCTCCGTTATTTGCTTGCGCCGATGCTCCAATTTGAACAACGTCAGGATTATGCTGATAAAACTGCGTCGCGGTTAAAATTTCACTAACCGGAATGCTGATGTTGCCAAACTTTAACAGGTCATTTTTTGAAATAATTTGTTGCGTGACTTTTTCTTCATGGCCGCCCCGTATAACAAAGCTACCTTGGCTGCTATGGCAGTCCGTCAATAATAGCAGGTTATTTTCAAGCAGTTCTAATTCGGCATGGCGGCGGCTAATACTCATGTCCGCCAAAACGAGATCGCAATCTGTCGCACGACCGATGATTATTTTGCGGTTTTTCATTGACTTTATCTCTAGGTTTGGCAGCGGAGGGAGCTTGGGGATTCTTGATACAGAAACCTACTGTAACATAAGCTGTGCTTTTCACTTACTGGCGACTAACGAATTAACCGGGCAATCAACAAATACCCGGGAACACCGAGCCCCAGCTCGGCAATATCGATCATTGAGGGTAACCCGCCAAGCTGGGGCTTGGCGTTCCCAGCCACTCGCTTAAAAAAGCGAAAAAAAAAGGGCAAAAAATAATTTTTTGCCCATCACCTTTCGCCTTTGTTTTATTCGTTAATATCTAACTCCTAAACAACCGGTATCGTTGATTTTTGTCCGTTAAAACAGCGTTAATAAACGCCATTAATCGTGACCATTTCGACAGCAGATTATTTTTGACCCGCGCTTTGCCGTAAACCAAGCCAATAATTTCACTTTTAGCTTCCAGCCAATCACAAAGCTCATTACCTGGGCCAAATCCGCGTTTTTCAGCCTTGTAATACGCCGCTTCGGCGATCATGTGGTCAAAATTATCCGGCTCGGTGATGGGCCTGTCGGTGAGGCCAAAGCCGCACTTGACCAGATTAAAAAGACCTTGCGGCACATTGCCGTTGACACCAATTTTTGCAGGTTCCCGTTCAGTCAGGGTACCGAACAATCTATCCCATATCGACAAAACCGTACCGTAATTACTGTCGTGCTCGTCGCGCACGGTTGAATGGTGGGCACGGTGCAAATATGGGGTAATCACGAACCGGCCAAGAGTGTGCTCGCCCCGGAATGCTGTGTTAGTGTGGTGCAACATGGTAAAAAAGATAATAATAGCCTCATTGACCAACAGCACACTGCCGTTTATACCCAAAATAACCACTAACAACGCTTTCATCACACTGATAAACAACACTTCCAAAAAATGTATCCGAAAGGCGGTTGACACATTCAAACAAGGATCATTGTGATGCACCCGGTGCAACATCCATAACGCATCAAAGTTATGGCTGGCTTTATGCAGGAAATACAGCAACAAATCCATCGCTAAAAAAGTCAGCACCCACGTCGTCACCGAGTCAGGAAGATAGCTCAGCAAGCCTTTGTCGGCATAGCGTTGCGCTAACATAAATAATGAGGGTATCGCCAATAACGACATGATTGTGCTATTGAAAACGAATAGCTGCATATTCTCACGATAGGATTGACGTAAGCGTTTTGCCAGCCATCTTTCTCTTGGATTATAAAATTCAAGAATGATCAGGAAGGCGAAAAATAAGACCAAAATCAGCGTCGCCACCGTGCCTGTAGGCAAGTTGATGATCCAGCTGAGATAGGATTGAAATAATGTAGTTGAAAATTTAAGTTCGTTTAACATTGTTATCTCCTCATTACAATCTGACGTAATTATTAGAGCAAAGTTAGCTTAACTTAATATTATGACAGGGCTGTGATCTACAAATTCAGTAACCGCCCTGCCCTTTACCTGCAGCCGCCACAGCTTAATCCATGGCGGTTTAGTTGTGAAATCAGTTAATTAGGTAATCCCGCATCATGCCCATGTCTTCATGCTCCAAGTTGTGGCAATGGTACATAAACAGGCCTTTAAAATCGTTAAACGGTTTTAATATCGTAACTTTCTCCCCCGGCATCACCAGTACAGTGTCTTTCCAGCCGTTGCTGATAAACCCGTCTGATACACTGGCGTATTGTTCGCCCGCCGGGGTATTGACTTCCCGTTTGACAATCTGAAACTGCTCGCCATGTAAATGCATAGGATGCGGCATGTCCATCATGCCGTGCATACCGCCGCCACTAAAGCCATTATCGAACTCGATTAATTGCAGGCTGTTTACCGGAATAATTTCATCCGGCTGAATATCGTTCATTTTATAAGAGCGGCCATTCAATAAAGCCGACATGTGCCGCATCGATAAGGTGATGGTTCTGGGATTCGCTGCATTGGCCGCATTTTTGCTGCTCAGTGCGGTAATAGGCGTCAAAACTTTGGGCAAGGTATCGCTGCCCTGCTCTTTTTTGTCCACCCGAACTTTCAAAATCGGATAATCAGAACCCGATGGCAAGGTGCTGACTGACATCATGCCGCCGCCCATCATGCCCATACGGCCACGCCCACCCATCATGCCCATGCCACCGTGAGACCCGGCGGCAAACGATAGACTGCGCAAGTTCAGTTCCGAACCCACTGCCCGGTCGCTAAAATCCATCCAGACTTCCAGCCGTTCGCCGGGTGCCAGCATCACATAAGCATGTTGCTCGGGTTTTTCCAACAAGCCGCCGTCAACGCCGATAACGGTGAGCGGGGTACCATCATCCCAAGCCAATTTGTAAATACGCGAATTTGAAGCGTTCAACAGCCGCAACCGGTAGGCGCGTGTAGCAACCGGCAGCACAAAATCGGGGCGGCCATTGACTAGAATCTGCTCGCCCAAAAATCCTTGCATCCGTTGCATCATGTGCGCCGAATAAGACAGCTGATTTTGGTCGTCGAAACTGCGATCCTGAATCGCCAGCTGCACATCAAAAGCGCCGCTCGGCAAATTCAGCGCCTGCTCCTGCTCGTCACTGACGATCAGCAATCCCGCCAAGCCGGAATAGACCTGTCTGGCAGTAGCGCCGTGAGTGTGGGCATGATAAAAATAAGTACCCGCCCGGTTTAATATTTCAAATTCATAGATATAGGTTTGGCCGTGATCAATCGCGTACATCGGATTGCCGTCCATATTGGCCGGCACATGCAAACCATGCCAGTGCAAAATAGACTGAGCGGGCAAATTATTATTAAGGATAATCCTGACTTTTTGGCCTTTTTTAAAGCGCAAGGTCGGCGCCAAATAAGTGCCTTCATTATTATCCAGCACATTCGCCGACCCTTTGATGACTTTGCCGGTAACTTTCCAAACCCGCGTTTTTTTGCCTTGTAACACAGCGACATCAGCCGTGTTCATGGTCAATTCAAGTTCAACATCGGGCAGAAAATCGGCAGACGGCGCATTGACCCTGACAAACCCGCCCGTTTGCGCCCAGCTCGGGTAAGTAGCCGCTCCCGCGATACCAATCGCGGCATATTTTAATAGTTTGCGGCGTTGTAAATCAGTCGGTGTTTTCATGTGGGTTTACCTCGAAGTGTTGTTGATATTGCTTAGAAACTGCAAATTCGTATCATAATCCTCACCATCGGATGAAGCCACAAAATAAAGTATTATTAGAGGTGTGCTGAATGACCTTCGTGTGCTTCGTGGTAATTGTTAAGCATGTTGCGCCTCGCTACAAAATATCCGAGGCATAATCGGCCAGACGCGAGCGTTCGCCACGGCGCAAGGTGATGTGGGCGCCATGCGGCCAAGTCTTAAACCGATCTACCACATAAGTTAAGCCCGACGTGGTCGCAGTCAAATAAGGCGTGTCTATTTGCGACAGATTACCGATGCAGATGATTTTTGTCCCCGGCCCAGCACGGGTTATCAGCGTTTTCATTTGCTTCGAGGTCAGGTTTTGGGCTTCGTCGATAATCAGGAAACGATTGAGAAAGGTGCGTCCGCGCATAAAGTTCAGCGATCTTATTTTGACCCGGCTCATAATGATATTGCTGGCGGCACCCTGCTCCCATTCGCCTTGTTCTGCGTCATGGCTAAGCAGTTCCAGGTTATCCATTAACGCACCCATCCACGGCGCCATTTTTTCCTCTTCAGTTCCCGGTAAAAAGCCGATGTCTTCGCCGACCGGCATGGTTTCGCGGGTCATAATGATTTCCTGGTAGCTTTTCTTTTCCAGCGTTTGGTTAAGTCCTGCAGCCAAGGCTAACAGAGTTTTGCCGGTGCCGGCTGTGCCCAGCAAGGTGACGAAATCAATATCGGGGTCTAACAACACATTGAGAGCGAAATTCTGCTCGCGGTTTCTGGCGCTTATGCCCCAGACATTGTTGCGTTTGCTGCGGTAATCTTTGGCCAGTTCCAATACCGCAATATGACCGTCACAGCTTCTGACAATGGCTTCAAAATGGCTTTCATCCTGGATATAAACATATTGGTTGGGATACCACGCAGACACGATAGGGTCTTCCAGCCGGTAAAAAGTACGGTCTTTTTCTTTCCAGGAATCCATTTTGCTGCCGTGCAGCGTCCAAAAATCTTTGTCCAGCACCATTGAGCCGCTGTAGAGCAGGTCAATATCATCCAGGGTTTGGTCGTTGTGATAATCTTCTGCGGGCAGCTCCAGCGTTGCCGCCTTGATGCGCATGTTGATGTCTTTCGACACCAAAATAACGTTAACATCAGGCAGTTTTTTGGTCAGCGCGAGAACAATGCCGAGTATGGAGTTATCGGCCAGACTGCCGGGCATACTTTCCGGCAACAAGGCCGTCAGCGCGCTGGTTTGGAAATATAAGCGCCCGCTGTCGCCGGTATCGCTATCCGGCCTATGTTTGATACTTGATAAAGGCAGGCCGTCGTTGATGGTTTGCTGGCTGGCGTCGCGAATCAAGTCATCGAGAAAGCGGCTGACTTGTCTAACGTTGCGTGCCAGTTCGGTGAGACCTTTTTTGGCATGATCGAGTTCTTCCAAAACGATCATCGGGATAAAGATATTATGTTCTTTGAAGCGGAAAATGGCGGCCGGGTCATGCATCAGCACGTTGGTATCCAAGACAAACAGTTTTTTATCCGCTGATAATGGGTTATTCATCGCTACTCGCCGGTCAGTTGGTGTAAAGCTTGAAGCACATCTTCGCAATGGGTTTTAACTTTGACCTTACGCCATTCGCGAACCAGCAAGCCGTCCGGATCAAGCAAAAAAGTGCTGCGTTCGATGCCGCGCACTTGTTTGCCGTACATGTTTTTCATTTTGATCACATCAAACAGCTGGCACAGCGTTTCATCGGCGTCAGAAAGCAAATCAAAAGGGAACTGCTGTTTGTCTTTAAAGCCTTGATGAACGCGGACGCTGTCACGCGACACACCCAAGATGACGGCGTTTAATGCATTGAATTGCTCGATATTATCGCGAAAGGCTTGGCCTTCCTGCGTACAACCAGGCGTGTTGTCTTTGGGATAAAAATAAAGCACAAGATATTTGCCCCGGTAATCGGCCAAGGCAATGGTTTTGTCGCCGGTAGCGGCGGCTTCAAAGTCAGGTACACGATGGCCGATGCTTATCATGGTTCAGTTTAGCGTTTGATGGGCTCAAGAATGGCGTCTATATTTAACTGGTCGCAAAAATCCAGAAACTCTTCACGCAACGACAGCAACGGCAGTTGCGGCGGAATCAAGATAACAAACTTGGTTGAAAATACCGAGGTTTGTATATAGGGCGCCTGATAGCAACTGCCGGTTATTTCTTCAATTTCCACGTCCCGATCGAACAAAAACGAAGCAATGGATTCGGTGACATTATCGCGATCCAAGGAGATTGTTTCCAATGAGTAAGGCAGGTATTCCTTAGCTTTGCTTTTTTGTTCAGGCCGCAAAGTGTGGATCTTAATGTCCAGCCGCTTTTGTATCATCTCCAGCGTACTTTCAAACTTGGCAATCTGGTTCCAGTTACCCTGAATAAGCAGATAGGCCGCTGAGCACTGAGCGAGACGGGATGTCCTTATTTCCAAAATACTACATTTACAATCGCGCACGGCGGGTAGTATTTCGCCAATAAAATTAATCTGATGGTTGCCTAAGGCGGTGATAGCTAGTTGCATTATTTTTCTTAAAAGTTTTTTTTGGGAGTTTAGCATCAAATCGGTGATTCTTTATGAACATTAAGTTTATTTGGTATTAAAATAAAAATTATTTTTCCGCCAAAAAACACCAAAATATAGCCATCTACGTTGGATGGTTATTTTACAACGCATGACCGAGCTCCCCAATATGACTGATTCAATGGATAAAAAATTGAAAGAAAAACGCGACAATCTCGATGTTGATCTCGATGCCATGCTGGATAAGGCAGAATCGTCCTTTCTTCCTGCTAATGAGTCTCAGGATGAAAATGATGACCTTGACAGACTGCTGATTGATTCGGACTTTGATGCGGACGATCAGTCAATGCAAGCCGACACGGCTATTGAAAGAAACACCTATCCTGATGAATTGGATGACTTTTTAAGTTTTGACAATTTTGACGATGATGTTGGTGAGGCGCAAAACACACCACCCGTTGACAATCTTTTTTCTAGCGCACAAACAAATGAAAACGCGTATGAAGAAGACGACCTTGACCGGTTGCTGATGAATACCGCGTTAGATTCAGATAATAGGACACCTCAAGTCGAGGAGGAGGAGAACGAAGATGATCTGCTTGAAGAGTTGGATGATTTTTCAAACTTTAGTGACTTTAATGCGCCTGAGCTGACTCCAACTGAGGACGCTGAGCAATCCGAGTTACCCGCCGAAAGTTTATTTGCCCATATTAATACGGCGTTAGCCGGTGCCATCGCTGACGATTTAGACCCTGATGAAGCCTTGAGCGAGACGAATTGGTTACAAAATGATGCTGCCGAACTTGAACAGCTTATCGAGCTAGAGGATGAGCTGGACGAATTTTCTGACTTTAGTGATTTTAATGAGCCGGATATTATTACCGCATTTGATAGCGAAGAGCCTGAATCAGTAGCCGATTTAATGGCTGCTGCCGAACCCGAACAGCCTATTACGACAGAAGATGAGCTAAACGAATTTTCTGACTTTAGCGATTTCAATGAGCCGGATGCCGCCGTTGATGACTCGGAATGGCTGCAAGATGAAGAAGCTGTAGCCGACTTTGAACAACCTATTGCGGTAGAAACGGCGCCAGCTGACGAGCTGGATGCAGCCATTGATGAAGCACTGGCCGAATTAACGCCTGCTGCTGAAATTGACGAACTCACTGCGGCAGAAACAGTGCCAATTGAGGAGTTGGACGCGGCTGTTGATGACACAAGCTGGCTGCAAGACGAAGAAGCTATAGCCAACTTTGAACAACCTATTGCAGCAGAAACGGCGGCAGCTGACGAACTAGATACAACCATTGATGAAGCACTAGCCGAATTAACGCCTGCCGCCGAAATTGAACAGCCTGTGGAGCTAGAGGATGAGCTGGACGAATTTTCTGACTTTAGTGATTTTAATGAACCGGATGCCGCCGTTGATGACTCGGACTGGCTACAAGAAGAGGACGCGGTAAGCGACTTTGAACAACCTATCACAGCTGAGACGGCGGCAACTGACGAACTAGATACAACCATTGATGAAGCACTAGCCGAATTAACGCCTGCTGCTGAAATTGACGAACCCATTGCGGCAGAAACGGCGCCAGCTGAGGAGCTGGACACAACTGTTGATGACAATTGGCTGCCAGAAGAGGACGCGGTAAGCGACTTTGAACAACCTATCGCAGCTGAGACGGCGCCAGATGAGGAAACAGACGCAGCTGTTGATGACACAAGCTGGCTGCAAGACGAAGAAGCTGTAGCCAACTTTGAACAACCTATTGCAGCAGAAACGGCGCCAGCTGAGGAGCTGGACACGGCTGTTGATGACACAAGCTGGCTGCAAGACGAAGAATCTGTAGCCAACTTTGAACAACCTATCGCGGCGAAAACTGCGCCAGCTGAGCAACTCGACGCCGCCGTTGATGACACAAGTTGGCTCCAAGCGGCGGCGGCGCCAGTTGAGGAAATAGACGCGGCTGTTGATGACTCGAACTGGCTGCAAGATGATAAGGCTGTAACGGCACCCGACGAAGCAGATACAGCTTTCGATGACGCAGACTGGCTGCAAGGCGATGAAGAGTTAACGCCTCCAGCAACAGAATCTACCGCTCTTGATGATGAACTCGATGACTTTTCCGGCCTTGACGCTGGCTTTGATGACTCGGATTTAATTCAAGACGACGAGACCGAGCTGGCAACTCAAAACCCAACCGATAGCTTACAAGATGATGACGATAGCTTTAATAGCCTATTTGCAGACTCGGATTTTAATGACGGCGATACGATAGAACCGACAGACACCAATAACGCAGTATCGGGCGATGATGTAGATTTAAGCGAAATTGATGACTTTTTCAAATTAGACGAAGTCAGTGACGATTTCTCTAAGCAGCTGCTGGAAGCCGAAGCGTTAGCCAGCGCCGAACAAGTACAAGATGATAAAGACAATCAAGATGATTTTCTTTTGCCCGATTTTGACATTACCGCAGACAACGAAACAATGGGGACGGATGACGACAGCCCCATTCCGGAAGATGAGTTCGCCGATGCGTTTGGCGATACAAGCTTTCTGGATAAAGCCGAAACTGAGCCGCCGACGCAACAAGAATCAAGCGAAAATAAAACGGCGGCGACCGACACCGTCGCAATGGAAAACATTGTCAATGTAAGATTAAGTCCCTTTGAATTTGAACAGGAAGAAATCAAAAAGCAGCTGGAAGTCACCGAAAAGAAACTCAAAAAAGCCAAAATCTTCAGTTACGTGGCGCTGGGATTCGGCGCGGTTGCATTGACCGCAGCCATTGGCTTGGGCGTGATGACTTATAAAGCAAAAACTGAAGTGTCAAGCTTGACCGGTGTGGTTACGAATCTTGAGCAGAGCCTAAAAAACAGCGCTGAAGGTAATTCCAAAGAAGCAATCAACACTATGCTGAATTCTGTCGTTCAATTAAACCAACAGATTTACGACTTTATCAACGATCTAAAAGGTAATCCGCAATTGCCGGCCGACGCCTTAAACAACAAAGTGCCTGGCATTGCCGAAAAACAGGTGATGGTCAGCAACGCGCTCAAAACACTCCGGGGCAAGATAGGCGATTTGGATGAGGCGACTTTGTCGGAATTATCTATTGTCGAATCACCCAAAGAACCCACTAAAATAGAGATACAACCGACACCGGCAAAAGAAAGCCATAACACGCTGATGCCTCCGGTTAAAACCGAAGCTGTCATTGAACCCATAGCCAGCCCAAAGACGGTGGTGCCAGAACCGCCACCCATCGCCGCTAAAGAAGCGCCTAAAGTTGAAGTTGCCGCCAAAGTAAAAATCAAAGCCGAGGTGGTTAAACCTAAGCCTGTGATTAGCGCCAAAACAGCCGACAGAGAGCTCAGCAAACCGAGTGCCGGCGGAAATTGGGGGGTGAATCTGGTTGCTTTTAAACAAGAATGGTTCGCCCAAAGCAAAGCGGCTGAATTTGCACGGCAAGGCGTTTATGCCGACGTCATTCCCATTCAAGGCGATGGCGGCACCATGTATCGGCTACGCGTCGGCGGTTTTGCCAGTAAAAAAGAAGCCAATGCCAGCAAAGACAAGATAAGACGCGTACTTAATTTGGATTCAGTTTGGGTCAGCGATAATTAATGACAGTTATGAGAGAGAAAAAATTGGTCGTCGCGGTGTCATCCAGGGCTTTGTTTAACCTGGATGAATCCCATGCAATCTTTGAAACCCAAGGCAAAGACGCTTTTTGCCGTTATCAGATAGAACATGAAGATGAAGTTTTAGAGCCGGGCTATGGCTTTTCGCTGGTTAAAAAGTTTTTGAGCCTAAATGACAGCTGTCCCGATGACCCTTTAGTCGAAATCATCCTGTTGTCGCAAAATAGCGCCGACACAGGGCTGAGGATTTTCAATTCCATTGCCCATTATCAGTTGAATATTATTCGCGCCGCATTCACCAGCGGCGCCTCGCCTTACGGTTATATCTCGGCCTTCGGTGCGCATTTGTTTTTATCGGCCAATGCTGATGACGTCGCCAAGGCGCTGACGGCCGGATTTGCCGCCGCCACCATTCTTTGCGGCCCGTCGATGATTCATCATTCCGATCAGTTGCGCATCGCTTTCGATGGTGATTCCGTGTTGTTTTCCGATGAATCGGAACGGATTTATCAACAGCGTGGCCTGGAGGTGTTCACCGAAAACGAACGTAACGAAGCCAAAAAACCCTTACCCGGTGGACCGTTCAAGGATTTTTTAAGCGCACTAAACCATATCCAATCACAATTTGACCCGCAGTCGTCCCCGATAAGAACCGCTCTAGTCACCGCCCGCGCCGCGCCCGCCCATGAGCGCGTGGTCAGGACATTAAGAGCCTGGGATATTCGTATCGATGAAGCGCTGTTTTTGGGCGGCATCGCCAAAGGCGCGTTTTTAAAGGCATTCGGCGCCGACATTTTCTTTGACGACCAAAAAGGCCATTGCGAATCCGCCGCTCAACACGTCGCCGCCGCGCACGTACCGCATGGCATTGCTAATCAGCCGCCTACCCCCTAACCACAATGAGCAACACTTCGCGCTTGTTTTTTGCCTTATGGCCCGACACTAAAACCCGGCAAACGCTGGCGGCTTTAAGCCAAACCATCGCCGCAAAAGACTGCACCTGGGTGTCGCCGCACAATCTCCATCTGACACTGGTGTTTTTGGGTGCCGCCGACGCCGAGACGATTAAACAAGCGGTTGCCGGGATGACTGCGCCGCCTTTTACATTGACCTTCGACCGCTTAAGTTATTGGCAAAAACCGCGTATTTTATGCCTGACCTGCCGACAACCGGCACCGAATGAAGCGCTGATATTAACCAGCGCACTGGAAAAAGCGGCAGCAAATTGCGGTCTGCGCACCGATACCCGGCCTTATACCCCGCACATTACCCTGGCTCGACACGCCGACTATTTACCGGAAGCGAAGATTGAGCCGCTGATTTGGCGCGCCGAATCATTTTGTCTGGTTGAATCCTGTAGCGAAGCCGAGGGCGTTCGCTATCAGGTGATAGCACAATGGCCTTTAGTCAATAACGCCGTTAATCCCGACTAATAGTTTTGATTTCGCTGGTAAAACTGCCATGCCCAAGACGGGTTTGCACCGTATCGCCGGGCTTAAGCTGTTCGCTGGAACGGATAACCGCGCCCGAATCCGGCTTAATGACCAAGGCATAGCCCCGGTTTAGCGTAGCCAAAGGACTGACCGCGTGCAAGGTTTGGCTGGCATTTAACAAGCGCTGCTTAAGCTGCTCCAGCTTATGCGCGGTCGCCGCAATCAGGCGCTGCCGCAAATAGTCTTGCCGTTGTTGATGGCTGCTAATCGTCAACGCCGGATTGTATCGCCATAATTTGGCTGACTTGGCTTCAATAACACTGGCATTCCGGCGAAGCTTTCCGCGCATGGCCTGCTTAAGCCGAGCTTCAAGCTCATCGCTACGACGCCTGTTTCTTGCCAGCCTTTGTCCGGGATGTTGCTGTTGCAAACGCTGACCCAGCCAATCAAGCGTCTGCTGTTTTTGGTTCAACTTGCGTTGTAAGTGCTGTTGCAGCCGCGATTCCAGAGATTGAAACCGCGACAGCCAGTGCTGCTGATCGGGACTCGCGTATTCTGCGGCAGCCGATGGCGTCGCCGCACGCAAATCGGCGACAAAATCGGCAATGGTGACATCTGTTTCATGACCGACCGCTGAAATAATAGGAATTTCGCTGGCATAAATCGCCCTGGCAACCAGCTCTTCATTGAACGCCCACAGGTCTTCCAGCGAACCGCCGCCACGCCCGAGAATGATCACATCGCATTGCTTAAGCCGATTGGCGGTCGCTATCGCCTTGGCAATTTCATGTTTAGCATTATCGCCCTGCACCGCAACCGGGTAAATAATCACCGGTATGGCCGCAAAACGCCGTCGCAACACGGCCACTATATCCCTGATAGCCGCGCCCGATGGCGAAGTAATCACACCAATCGCGTTTGGCAGCGCTGGCAGGCTTCGTTTGTGCGCGACGTCAAACAGCCCCTGTTCCGACAGTTTCAGCTTCAGCGCATCAAAAGCGCGCCGTAATGCGCCATCGCCGGCTTCTTCAATCTGCTCGACAATCAGCTGATAATCGCCACGGGGTTCATACAAACTGACTTGCGCCTTGACCACAACCTGTTTGCCGTTTTCCGGCTTGAACCCCAACCGGCGCTGCTGAGTACGAAACATCGCACAACGCACCTGAGCATTAGCGTCCTTCAATGTAAAGTAAATATGCCCTGAAGTCGGCTGAGCAAGATTAGACAATTCGCCTTCAACCAAAACCGAGAAAAAATGCTCGGCCAGCAACTGGCTGGTAGCGCGGTTAAGCTGAGTAACCGTGATGATGTTACGTTGTGTACTTAATACTGAGTTCATGATTACGATATTGTCTTGAACTCAAACAATTAAAAAATAACGACAAACGAAAAAGTTAGTTTATGACCTTCAGTATAATTAACAGCCGCAAACTCTTTTTGGTAGCGAAACTCAAATGATGTCTGTGCCGGTTGGTAAAAATAACTAATTTCCGGGCCAATTGCATAGTAACTCGCATGAGCGCTAGCATCATAATTTACAGCCGAACCCGTATCGCTTGTGACTTGCCAGTGAGTGTACGAGGAAATACCTATATTCCAGTTTTGCGCTAGTGTCTTGCCTAATCCCCATTCAACAAGAAAGTCGCCTCCAGGACGAATATCAATGCCACTTTTTCTACTATTAGTTTGATAACGACTAAGAGCCGAGAAGTGCCACGTCTTTTCTTTATCGAAATAATGAGTTGCTCCGGCTGTGAACATACCTGTCCAAAAACCCTTGCCAATATTCACGGCTTCGGATGGATTGAAATTCCCTACAGGAAACCATACGCCTGTCGCCGCCGAAAAATCCCACTGATCTAAATGCCAACCTAATACCTGTTCTAATAGAATGTCGCTAAGATTAAATTTAGATTGGTTTATATCTTGAGTTTTCAAATGTACATTGACAAACGGAACGGCAACATTAATACCGTAGTCTCCACCCATAATTTTTTGATTACTGATCCATATAAAACGGGGAACCGTAGCAAAAGTATCAAGATTTTGACTTACATTACTGTTATCGCCATTTTGATCTTTAACCGTATCCGATGTGTAATACATGTTGTACCACTTAGTATAAACTCCGGGGGGCGGTAGTGTAGCTCCCTTAATACCCTCAGCACCATCAGGATAATGCCCATCGGCAAATGCTAAGTGAGATGTTGGGAGTAGCAAAGAAAAAATAATAAAATATCGTTTTAATTGCATAATGCATAATCAGGACGGTTAATCAATAAATATGTGGGGTATTTGACAATACAACCCAATATACAAGTTTTTTAGCTTGACAGTTATTATCCCAAACAAACCAACTAAACCATGAAGGGCACGAAGAATAAAACTTCGCGCGCTCCGTGGTGATAATATTTCACCTGTCAATAAATGAGAAACTGCTAATCTTGTTTGCAATCAAGATAAAAAACGATTGTTAAGATATTAGTATCATTCTCTCTTCGGTAAAAAATTTCGTTGGCGGTTTTTTTGACTAAGTGAATACCCAAGCCGCCAATGGGTCGGTCTTCTATAGCTTGATTAATATCTGGATCGACCTTGGCAAGAGGATCAAAAGGTGTACCATTATCGCTAATTTGTAATTTAATACCCCTTTGCGGCACAGTAACTTCTTCACAAACTAAAGTAATATGTCCCTTTCCCTGAGGATAGGCATGATTAATGACATTAATAATAAGTTCTTCTGCGGCAAGATTGATTCGATAGAGTGACGATGAAATAAATCCCATTTTTTTTGCAAAATCATCGACAAAATTCATCAATATACCAAAATTATCTTTTTCTGCCTGAAGTGTGATCTCTGGCATTTTTAATCCTCTTGAATAAAATGATTGGAATTAATATCCAAGCTTAGACTCATGGTTCGCCCATTTTTACAGTCAGTTCGGAAGATTAATGAAAAAATATTTTTTAGGTTATTTAAATAGATATAAATTAATCTAATTTCGACTTTTCTGATAATTTATTTTCCATAGTATTGAACAATCAATAGAGTAATATCATCAGACTGTTCAGCATCCTTTACGAAACCCTTGACCGCATGTTGAATCCCTTCTTCAATTTTTTCAACTGAAAATCCTTGCAAATTCAGAAGTGTTTCATGTAGTTTATTTTCTGTAAATTGATTATTATCAGGGTCCATAGCCTCAGTAACGCCATCAGTATAAAGAACTAGAGTATCTTGAGGGTTGAGCGTGATATTCTGGTTGGTATAAGGGGCATCTGGAAATACGCCTAATATTTTTGACTTATTAAGATGAAGATAATCAACATCCTGATTATTATTCTTCATCAGTAGCGGAGGATTGTGTCCCGCGTTGGCAAACTCAATATTACCGGTACTTAATTCCATCATGCACAGCAGCACTGTGACAAACATCATTTCCTCATTCCCGTTGTTAAGCGTATTATTAACATTGTAGAGCACTTCAGCGGGTGAAATATTACTCATCGCTTCATTTTTAATCAGGGTTTTAGAAATTACCATGAACAGCGAAGCAGGAATTCCTTTTCCCGAAACATCACCAATCACAAAACAAAGCTTATCCGGATTGATTAAGAAAAAGTCATAAAAATCTCCACCGACTTGTTTGGCGGCCAACATAGAGGCGTAAATATCCAATTCTTTATTGTCTGGAAACGCCGGAAATATCATGGGAAGCATGTCACGCTGAATTCGAGAGGCAATATTCAACTCACTCTCAATTTGTTGCTTTTGCTTGGTGGTCAGTTCCAGATCACGCATGTGCTGTCGAAGATTGTTCGACATTTTATTAAATTCACCTGCCAACTGTTCGAGCTCATTCCCTGTTTTTATTTCAATAATATAATCAAGGTTTCCTGCTCCTATCTTTCTTACACCATCATTTAGTATTTCGATAGGACGTGAAATTATTTTAGACGAATTGATTCCAATTATAATCGCTAAAAACATAATAACTATTAGAATAGCTATAAAATAAATACTGACTTCTTTTATTTTTTCTATAAATACTGATTCTGCGGCATCTTCAATAGCCGCTCTTGAACTAACCACGCCTAAAGTTAAATTCATGGATGAGAAGGTATTAAAAGCAATAAATTTATTACCTTCCATTTTTCGTTCCCACTCCAGAAATCCGACCTTGCTGCCAATCATTTCGTTGAGAATAGCTTGGAATTCGCTGTTCTTAACTTGATGAAGATTACCCCCAATAGGAATGGTAAAAATCTCATCCCATTGTGAATTGCTGCTATTGATTTCTGGTCTGGCGATAATATTGCCATAACTATCGATAAGAAAGGCATACCCCATGTCGCCGATTTCAGTATTGATAATATTATTACTGACTTCTTCAGTTGTCAGATCAAATCCGATTACCCCGGCAATTTCTCCTTGAGTGTCGTAAATTACTTTTGAACAGGTGATCATCAGTTTCCCTGATATTGAAGCATCAGGATAAACATCACTCCAGACTAGTGATTTTGAGTTAATAGCCTTTTGGTACCACGACCTTTCAAGTGGATTGAAATTTTTATCCAGATTATCGGCTTTATCTTTGGAAAAGCTGGTGAATTTTCCATCCGTAGTCGCTATATAGGTATTATAAATATAGGGATCATGGTTCTTTAGTGACTCAAGAGAACGAAAGATTACATCGTTATTTTTTCCTTTTTCCCAGATAAGACTTTCCGCAATAATAGTAATAGATTGTTCAGTTCGGCTGAGGATTTCATGAGTAATTGCGCTTTGTTTATGAGCTATGACCTGCAACATATTTTGATTTTTATCAATCATAATATCTATAGCAGACTGTTCAATTTCTTTCATTGAATAGAGCGCTATCCCGCCAACAAAAAGACTGGAGAATAGTGATAATGTCAGTAAGACAAAAAATATTTTATTACGTATAGACGTTTTGTTTTTGATCATTGCTCAACTCTTCCTATTAATATCTAGTGTTATGCCGCACTTACAGCGTTTTCAATTTAAATACGTCACTCATCATTAACAATCTACGTCATTCTTATTGCCGCAAAAATGCCCCCCTATAAAAAGAGTCAGCGTTTTAAGTAGCCTAAGTTATTTCATGTACTATCACTAATGTATCCGGCCTAATATAAATCTGGCAATAATTTTTACCACGACTAACTGTGCATAATTTAGTTTCGTCTAATCGTCAAATTAGATAAGAAAGAGTATAGATAATATTCATTCGGATTTATCAACCATAAGCGCCATCGCGCAATTAGCATGAACATTAACAACCGTTAGGATAGGATCTACGATTGGATCAATGGCAATCAATAGAATAACGGCTACTTCGACAGGTACACCTAAGGGTTCAAGCATGATGGAAATCATGCTAAGGCCAACAATTCCAGGGGCGCTTGAGGAAGAAATTCCTGCTAAAATTGCACCGATAATTATCACAAATAAATTATTTATAGTCAGCGTCACATCGTAAATCTGAGTAATAAAAATGCCGGTCAAAGCAAAGTAAAGTACAGATCCTGGAGGGTTTATAGTGACGCCCAAGGGTAAAATTAAATCACTGACATTACGATTAACCGTAAATTTATTTTGCAATACGGATAATGCCGAAGGAATAGTCGCAAAGCCGCTCGCTGTTCCAAATGCAACAATAAAAGGTTGTCTAAAATTCAGTAAAGATTTGATATAGTTATTACCGGACTTTAAGCAAACTATCAGAGAAAATACGCCGATTAAAATAAAAGCCCCCAAATAAATACAGAGCACCAGACTAGACATCGCCTTAAATATTTCTATCCCTACATTATTGATTTGAGTTGCAAATATACAAAAAAGCCCAAACGGTAGTAAATACATGGCCCAATTGATAGCTTCCAGAAAGGTTTCATAAAACACATCGATAACATCCAAGGCTTTACATCCCGAACCCGAACGTAATGACCCCATGCAGATACCGATAACAATGGAGAAAAATACAACAGCTAAGTTTTCACCGTTTGTTAACGAATAAAAAATATTATTCGGAATCATTGCCCGAACAAATCCTGCTAGCCCGATAGCCTCTTTCGGTGTTTCATGGGCAGTCCAATTCGGATCGGTCTCGGCTTTAGTGATAGTTTTTCCTAAAACTGTTTCAACCTGATAACCAAGATCTTTACCTACACCACCAATAAAACCAACCTGTACACCGACTGCACTCGCGAGCACCAGATTAAAAACAATAAAAGCCAAAATTTTAGCGATGTAATTTTGCGCAGCGCCAGAAATAAATAAACGCCCTAAGCCCGATATTATTGCCGTCATCAACACCGGTAAAACGAGCATTTGCAGTAATTTAAGATAAAGTGTACTGAACAGCTCTAAGTTTTCAACTAATGACGGGTAAAAAATCGCCATCAGTACACCGCTTGCAGCACTACCTAGAATTACCCAAGGATTAAGTAATAAATTAAAATAAGACATACAAGTAATGATGTAAAGGTTATCTGGATATTCGTTCCTACGCTCTCCAAGATTCACAATGCTTGGCTTTAAAATAACCTTCCGCATGACTACTCAGTATCATTTGTAGCCACATCAATACAGTATCAATAGATTCTAAATACAGGTAGTGTTTCGTATTGATTAATGATCATCAATTTGAAACACCACCCACTATTTGTAAATAGATACAAATTTAACGTATCAAGATACTATTTAAAAAAAAGAAATATTCAACAAACAAGTAGAAAAATTAACCTGGATAGGTTTCTTGAATAATAAGAGCATCATCAAGCCCTGTCATTTCAAGTACAGAAATAATATCGGACTGGCCGCCGATAAAATAGGCATCAGACCCAGGTTTCAATATTTTTTGCACGGCAAATACAATAACACGAATACCGGCACTCGCCATATACTCAAGATCTTTAGCGTATATCACCATGTTATTAATATCTTTACCTTTATATTCTTGCAGCTGATCAGAAAGTGATGGAGCATTTCCTGCATCAAGTCTACCCGCCAGGGTAATCTCAAGCGTACCCTCATTAATGTTAACAATAAACGTACTTTCCATTTTTTTTCCTTTTTATATTAGTTTACAAAGCGGTTGTGTTTTATTTGCCAATTAAAATAACAATTGAACGAGCACCAACCAGAAAATGATACTGTTGCTCAAGCATGGGCTCTTCACCCGTAGCAAAGATGTCACTACCTTCCGGCATATCTGTATTAGCCGCGAGGTGCCATTTGACACCCTCAGGAGGATGCGGAATCTCAAAAGTGTGACCTTCCCAGTGCATATTGATGGCTACAAATATATAGTTATCTTCAACAACGCCCTCTTTGGCGTGCTTGCCATCCAAAAGAAAAGCAAGCGTGCGGCTGCCATCGCCCCAGTCGGCATTCCATGATTGGGTGCCATGCCATGAGATATCGGCATAACCGGTATTCATGTAATCTCGATTTTGGAAGAATCTATTATGTCTTAGAACTGGATGATCATGACGAAAATTGATCATGTTTTTGGCAAAGTGGAAAAGTTCACGATTCTTTTCCAAATCGTCCCAGTTGAGCCACGAAATCTCATTATCCTGACAATAAGCATTATTATTCCCAAACTGAGTATTACCCATTTCATCCCCGGAGAGAATCATTGGAACACCTCGGCAAAGCAATAACAGGGCAAACGTATTCTTAATTTGTTTCTTTCTAAGAAAGTTTATGCCCTCATCGGTACTTTCACCTTCCCAACCGCAATTCCAGCTATGGTTATTATTGTCACCGTCATTATTGTTTTCACCATTCGCATCATTATGTTTATGATTATAGGAAAACATATCCATGATGGTAAACCCGTCATGACAGGTGATAAAGTTGACCGAAGCAGTGGGGCTTCGCCAGTGATAGAGGTCTGGCGACCCTTGAATACGCTGGGCGATAGCGCCTATCATTCCTGATTCACCGGTCAGAAACTTGCGAATATCATCACGGAATTTACCATTCCATTCGGCCCAACGTCCCCATGAAGGAAATGAACCGACTTGATATAAACCACCTGCATCCCAAGCTTCAGCAATGAGCTTGCACTTGCCCAAAATTGGATCGTAGGCGAGCGATTCAAGAAGCGGCGGATTTGCCATGGGTGCGCCCTTATCATCACGACTAAGAATCGCTG
Organism: Methylobacter sp.; assembly: GCA_030699385.1. GTDB lineage: Bacteria > Pseudomonadota > Gammaproteobacteria > Methylococcales > Methylomonadaceae > Methylobacter_A. The sequence goes on along the minus strand of JAUYMY010000007.1, from coordinate 65,965 downwards.
CAAGGTCAAATCGAAAACCATCAATATGATATTCAGAAACCCAATAACGCAAACAGTCGAGAATCATATTTCGAACTATCGGGTTATTACAGTTCATCGTATTGCCGGTACCACTAAAATTATAGTAATACCCATCCGGAGTTAAAAGATAATAAGTGCTATTGTCAATACCCCGGAAAGAAATATAAGAGCCCTTCTCATTACCTTCTGCAGTATGGTTGAATACCACATCAAGAATTACTTCTATACCATTAGCATGTAGATCGGAAATGAGTTTTTTAAACTCATCCGCTTGCATACCAAATTTACCCGTTGCCGCGTAACCTGCTTTAGGCGCAAAAAAACCAACCGTGCTGTAACCCCAATAGTTAACGAGCATTTCATCAGGTTTAGTGGGATTGGGTTTAGAGTTTTCGAACTCATCAAATTCATGAATCGGCAATAACTCTACACAATTAATACCCAGTTCTTTAAGATACGGAATCTTTTCACGAATAGCAGCATAAGTGCCCCGTTTACTCGCTGAAACTTTCGATGATTCATGTGCTGTAAAACTGCGCACATGCATTTCATAGATCACCAAGTCTTCGAAGGGGATTTCAAGGGGTTTATCATTTTTCCAATCAAAATCATCAAATATGATCCGAGACCTGTGTTGATATTGATTATTCCAATCGGGTTGTTGTTTCCAAATATCACGTCCGCCAATAAGTTTGGCATAAGGATCAAGCAGGTTTTTGGTTTTATCGAAGCGAAAACCTTCCTCAAGGCGATAAGGACCATCCATGCGATAAGCATATTCAATATCTTCATAATGAAGATCAAATACAATCATCGTAAATACATTACCAATTACAAAATGATAGTCGTCCTCTTTAGACGTAAAGGGAATAATAATAAAAGGTTCTGGTTCATGTTTCTTAAAGAGCACTAACTCACAAGAAGTTGCATGCCTTGAAAAAACTGAAAAGTTTATACCCCCACCGGGCACTATTGTCGCCCCAAAGGGTAATGGGGTTCCATGACGCAATTTATATCCATCAAAAGTATGCGTCGGATTCATATCGATTCGTAACATAATAATATCCTTACGCCAAAGATTTTATAGCTTCATCAACCGTGGGGTAACTATCAAACATTTCATCGAAACCGGTCATTTTCATAACCTCCATGATTTCATCTGACAGTCCCGCCATAGCAGCAGAAGCGTTATTAATTTTGATTCGTTTAGCAATAATAAGCAGAACCCTAAGTCCTGCGCTGGATATAAAGTCACAGGCTTGCATATCAAAAACAAATTTTGTGCCCGGCGTAACTTTCTCTAGGATAGTATCTTGAACTTCATTAGAACTCGCGCTATCGAGTTTGCCGATAAGCGCTATGATACTAATTTCACCTTGTTGTTTTATTTTAACATCCATGAGGCTCTCCTATTGTACGGGGACAATTTTGACTTCGATTTTTGGACGGTAATCAACATTCGGCAAATTAACGATTAAATTATCGGCATCGAAACTATTCCATGGCTTACCATCAACCAACACAGACTCAATCTTAATAGTTCCGGGCGCGAAGATATCAGGACTTACCCGAAGTTTATTATCAGGAAATGCCCCGACCACGGGTTTGAAGAATAGAGAAAGTGGTTGTTTGGTATGCAATAGGTTTGTATAAACCTGAGCCAGATAGCACAATTCGATTGAGTGATAACCACTCATGGAATGACTGCCTTTTTGGCGCTCGGTACCTAATAAATAAGGTAGACCATTCGCCAATGTATTGAAATAGATACCGCCGTCTTCATAGTCAAGGAAGAAGGCATTGTAGAATGCCGCCATTTCTCGACCTGCTTTAAGATCCTTCTCATCACCGAGAACTCCATAAAGAATCTGGTAAGCAAGAATCCCTTGCTCTTGTTGCCACCACGCTTTACGGTCATGCCATGCAAAGCGGTGAAAATCTTCGCCATCAAACTTAGTGCGTTCTTGCACGTCATAGATACCAAAACGCTGTTTATCGACACCAATTTTGAACATTTCCTCGGCAATTTTTTTAGAAAAATCCACATATTTTTGGTCGGGGAACATGCCGTTAACGCGCATGAGATTCCAGGTGATTTTGTAATTGTGTGCTGCAAGGCCACGATCTTGTTGCCAACTCCAGTCTTTATCGGCAGTCCAATCTTCAAAGAAACGTTCTTGAATGAACGGACTATTATTATAATCTTGGAATTTGTCAGTAATAACATCCGAACAATATTTGAGCATATTTTTATACTCTTGATTATCGGTAGCGAGGCACAAGTTAATCAGATAAGCAGGTACATGGTCGCCCACAGAATTCCAACTTTTCTTAGCCTTATTTTTTCCGAGACCTTCGGAATGAGGACTCAATGTAATAGGGTCAATATGCGAGAAGTAGCCTTCGTTTTCCTTATCCAGGAAAAACCGCTGAAATAGATCCACGGTCATTTGAATATCTTTATAGATACGTGGGTCACCCGTAATGCGGTAAGTTTGTGTCGAACCTGCTAACGCATAAATTTGTTCATAGGCAGGAATTGCGTCATAGTCGTCACCGAAACTTGAGGTAAATACTTTATGCTCTTTACCATCGGTCACATTAAGCCCGTGATACCAATAGATGATATTTTCATCCACATCGTAAAAACGCATGTGCTCACGAAGATAATCGGTACCTTTTTCGGCCGCTTCCAGATAAACATCCTCTCCGGTAAGTAAATAGGTAGACGCAAACCCATAGATTAATCGTGAAATGGTATCGGTTTCTTGGGTATAGTCGCCTTTATGTTTTCCTGTTAATTGGAGTTCAGTGCGATAGTTTTTATAATCAATATTTTCCGGGCCGCCAAATTGAGCATTGATAAAGAAATCTGAAATTGATTTAGCTTGTTTAATCCACCAGTCTGATTCTTCAAAACGATATTTGCCAAGCTTTCTTCCGGGAAAGTCAAGTACTTTAGCTTCAATTATAAAGCCATCTCCTTGAGGATAAAAAATGCAATAAGCCATAATCATTTGCCCTTCTTTAAGGAGCTCCGATACTTGCCCTGTACAATCAAGCCAAGGCTCTTCCAGGTTTCTCTCTAAACGAGCATACAGATTAGCGCCAAGATTAACGGTATACTCACGTTCATCGGCAGTTTTCATCGAAAATTTATTGTTAGCCTTATCAAAACTTGATACATATCCCGAAATGAGATCAGAAAATTCAAAATCTACTTTATTCATCTTGCTTTCCTTATATTTATTTTTTTTGTAAAACAATCATCGGTTAAAAAACTAAATAATCAGTTCATCGACGTTATCACAATAACTTACTTTTGTAATGCTGCTTTCTTATTTAATTCGTCCAGAAAAATTTGCATAAAGCTGTCTACGACTCCAGGATGTTTTCCCGTAATCAGATTACCATCAATATAACTATCAACGGTTTGCCCTTCCTCATAGATTACAATGCCACCTGCATTTTCAACATCGCAGATAATATTATGTGCGCATGTCACTTTACGACCTTTGAGTAATGAAGTATCGGCGCAAAACAACCACAAACTATGGCAAATAGTACCGATATTAAGCAGACCTTCATCCATAGCTTTAACGGCTTCTCGTAAAAAAATCACCGCCGGTGCTTGATTGGCTTGCTTTGGTTGAACTGTTTCCTGATAACGTAGCCTATCCATTGCATAACCCCCAATCAGAATCACACCCGCATAGTCGGTGGGTTTAACACTTCCGAAATCAACAATTACTTTCACTTCGGTCGTGTGATCATTGCCGTTAAAAGTAAGACTGGGCTGATTCCAAAGATTTGAGATATATTCGACTTCGTAACCCTGTTGTGGAAAAAATTCGTTGAACCGATGATATTCAGTTTCATCAAAGTGTTCTTCAATCAATACGGCAATTTTTTTTGCAGGCATAAAATTTCCTTAACAATCATTGGTTATGGGTAAGCGTGGCATATCTTAAACAGGTAACAAGACTGCCCTAAAACTATAAAATATAGTACAGCGACATATCATATTATTCAGAAAAATTTGTAACCACTCAGCAAAAAAGGAATAGAACTCGGCAATTACCGAGTTCTATTCAATCATTTTTAACATACGGTTGAGCGGTTACATTTTTTGATTTACTGAATATCGAGCCATTCTATAAAGGAAAATTACTTTTAATTACTACTTAGTATTTTCCAGAGAGATACTTTATATCGACTAAACAATGGCAACGTTGCTTGCACCTAAGCTAGCAATGTCAACGCCTACTAAAGTCACAGAATTATCAGCACCAAAATCGATGGTCAAATTATCTCCTGAAATACTAATATGTTCGAGAAGGTTATCAAAGTTAGTGATATTGGAATTATTTAGCCCGGAGTAAATTCGGATTTGGTCAGTTGCGGCATGGAAGTTATAAACTTTATCATTGCCACTATTAGTATCGAAAGAAAAAACGTTATAGGATCTACCGGGTGCATTATCGGTAACACTATTGATAATAGAATTTAGTGTTTCTGATTGAACATTGAAAGCGTTTGGGAAAGTAGAAAGAAACTGATTGAATTGGCTGGTTTTGTGGCCGCCAGCAACTAATAAATCATTACCACTATCACCCGAAATTACATTATTTCCGACATCGGTGTAACCACCGCCGATAATAAAATCAATACCATCATCACCTGATAATAAAGGATCATAGCCATTAGACCCTTCTATAACATCATTACCAGCACCGCCACGGAGTCCATCAATATTTTCGTATTGATTAATTAAATGTAAATTTAAGCCTTGCGCATCGGTAGCCGCTAAAATTTTGCTCCATAGAAAATCATGGAAACTCACATTGTCGGTGCCATCTGCTGAAGTGCGTGCCATGGCGCTGATGACGCCATCAATCGGTAAATCATTGACATTTTTTGATTCCGGCAGCGAAATATCCACATTACCGGTAATCAAGGTTGAGGCAACATTAATGTTAAGGTCGGGGTAATCCGCTCCTAATGAAGATTGAATCGCAGCCGTTAATGCGGTGGTCATTGCATCTTGAATGGGCTCGGCTAAAGCTAACTCGACAATGCGAATATCAGCTAAAACTGAAATTCCATCATTTAGCGTTAAATCATAAACACTGGTTGGATAGGCGAGTTGATTAGCGGCTACTACGATATAACCAGGAAAGGAGTCATGTACTGCCTGCTTTGCTATATCATATTGATTGAGTCCTGTTTTCGGATCAGTATGATTAACAAAGCCTAGTTGAATTGGAAAATTAGAAGAGAGAACTTCTAACTCATTATTCATTATAGTATTCTGTACGTTTTTAACTTGCTCTGGAGTTGGATAAAAAACTGAGCCATCTTTTTGACCAATGATATTAAGACTTATAACGGGCATTTTTATTTCCTCTTTAATTTTATATAAAAAATCCAATGAGCTAGACCATCCAAAATGGAAGGCTTTCATTCACTACGAAGCGGAAAAGATACCTACTAAATTTGCTTCGTAATTTATGGCAAGATTGATCTTAGGTTTTAATTAAATCCAGCAATCCTTGTTCAGCAAAAACATCACGATAGAATGTTAATTGCTCTGTCTTTAGATAACAGCCACCACGATTTCCGCGACGAACCCAGGTGACATTGCCTTTGGCGAGGGTTTCATTGGTTTCGTCATCCACGCATTTCCACTCAAAGTAGGTATGCTCTCCGAAGAACATGACGATCGGCCAGCACATCGTAACGCCGGGCTGCGCGATGAGGGCCCACCAATGTTTTTCACGTTCTTTTTGTTGCTCCACGCCCTTATAAGGCCCGTCTTGGCAAAAATAAACGAGATCATCTCGATATTCTCCCGTTAAAATATCACCTCGTCCCTGTCTTAAGGCTTCGCAATGTGTAGGCCACCATTCGATATTTTCTTTTTCGATTTGTTCGAGAGTGTAAGTCGCATCGATTGCAGGTAAAACCTCTTCTTTCATTGCGACTATTTTCTCTGCCAAACTAATAAGTTCTGCCTGCAATGAGGGCGCAACTAGATCAGGACGAGAATAGTCTGCCGATAAATTTTTATAATAGCTTACTCGTTGTTTAGCCATGAAGAATTCCTTAAAAATTTAGAAGTTAAACGAAGTTTTTTACTAGCAGTCAAAAATAATAACCGAAGAATGCCAATAAGTTGATACAAAGAATAAATTAATTTAATACCTAAACCGACACCATCTATAATCATTAGACTTTCAAAATAAACAAATTTCATGCCATATATACAATATGAACTGATTTTAAATACCTTTTGATCGACAACATTAAAAATTTAATTTTTGAAAATCTTTAGATATAAATTTATTCTTGATCGGATAATAGCACATTCAGCTGAAATTCATATTAATATCAGCATTAGCCCATAATAAACCCTAGCCAATTAAAAATTAAATAAAATCAATCAATTACATTTCATTAAAATAATGACATATTATTAACATATTGATATTAAGAAGAAAAATATTTTTGTGTTATTTTTACTAATAACATCTAACATGCAGCCATCGCTTCGCAAAACCTGAAAGAACCCATAAATAAAACCGACGAAAATCACGAAAAAAAGCAGTAAAAATGATGGCGCTTGGCGTTTTCTGCGCCTCTCCTGAACAATTATTTTGAATATATTTCTTTCAGAAAGTCGCTTTAAGGCAAGCCAACGTACAAAACTATTTTGCCAACAGTATGTCCCGTTTCGCTCAGTGCATGTGCTTTGGCGATGTCTTGAAGAGCGAATTCAGCACCGATAATGGGGCGAAGCTTACCAACATCAACCAGTTCGGCAAGTTCTTCAAGAATTTTCGCATTAGGTTCGATGAATACAAAAGCACTACGCACGCTAAGTGCCGCTGCTTTTTCTGTAGAAGGAGGACTGATGATTGAAACAAGAATGCCTCCGGGCTTTAAAACTGACCAAGAAGACTCCTGCACGTCACCACCCATAGTATCAAACACGACATCCACATCACTAATAACGTCTTCAAAACGTTGGCTGCGATAATCAATGACCTGATCAGCCCCTAATGATTCAACGAAAGCCCTATTTTTCCCTGAAGTGGTTGCAATGACATAAGCGCCTTGTGATTTTGCCAGCTGAACGGCAAGACAACCGACACCCCCAGACCCCGCATGAATTAACACTGATTGACCCGCTTTGAGTTGAGCCGTCGTAAACATCGCTTCCCAGGCCGTAATGCCCGCTAAAGGCAAAGCAGCAGCCTCGATATGAGATATCGTCTTTGGCTTATGCGCGACCTCATCTTCATGGATAACTACATATTCGGCATAGGTGCCGTTGCGTTTAATATCAGGACGCGAATAGACAGCATCACCGACTTTAAATTTGCTAAACGTTGAGCCAACAGCCTCAATAACACCCGAAACATCCCATCCTAAAGTCAAAGGCAGCGAGTACGGAATCATTTGCGCCAACAATCCTTCTCTGATTTTCCAATCAACGGGGTTAACTGAGGCAGCGATAACCCGAATTAACACATCATTATTCGATGAGATACTTGGCATCGGCGCATCTTCATAGCTCAACGTGCTAGCGTCGCCATAGTTGTGAATTCTTACAGCTTTCATACAATCCTCGATGGTAAGTTCAATGCTTAAGTACAATGTTCCAGATCAACCTCATCTGCATGAAGCTTTCCAGCTGCCGAACAAGTCACTCTTTTTGCAAGATTCGTCGTTCAACCCGCTGCATATAAACCTGAATATTTCTTTCAACCGGCCGCGTTAACTTAATAAGCTTACAACCTATTTTTTGGATTTTTTTCGACTTATCCAGGTTAATGACGTACTTAGTACATACCTCAAAGGCAACCGTGCTTTCTTCTGTTTCTGAAAGCTTAAGCTTGCCTTCGGGGACAATCGTACCGGGAGTCAACAGGTCAGAAATGTCCTTGGACAAATTAAGCATAGCAAAACCGCTAAGGCTAATATCGTATAACTTCAGGTTAACGGGTTTATTATCACCTATGATTAACTGGCAATAAGCGGGGGCCGCGATAGGCGGTTTTACTCGGTAAAACTCTCTGCGCTCCATCCAATAAAGCACTTTAGGGATAGGTATAGTAAAGGCAAACTCGCCTTTATAGGTTGTCTTGGTAATTCCGCTACCAATAAAAGAAACCTTGATACCCTTATATTCGGCATCGAACATTACTTTATTTGTCTTGAGTATATGCTGGTTCAATTCTTCCTTAGCGCCATAATCAAGGATAACGACGTTATTTTTTTCATTAACATAAAGCAAGGTCGTAATATAAGATTCATCTGCCCCGAAACGAGCGCTGAGTAGGCATTTACTTTTAACTAATAAGGACAAATAACCGATAATTTGCTTTGAATTTTTAACGGAATAAGAGGATATGTCGTTCATTAATAGGGGGCCAATTGGGTTATATTTAAATTAGACACTGTCATTACATAATTTGGCAAAACTCAGTCTTTCTTTTGCAAGCTGTTACGCTGAATCTGCTGCATATTGCGCTGAATAGCCTCTTCAACTGGACGCGATATATCGACAAATTTACAACCTATCTTTTGTATTTTTTGTAATTTGTCCGGATTAATAATGTATTTGGCGCAGATCTCAAAGGAGATGAGACCCGCTTCTTTATCTGAAAGTATAAGTTTACAGTCTGACAATAACCTACCTGGAATCAGTAGATCAGAAATTTCTTTAGACAGATTAAGCATGGCAAAGCCGGTTAGGCTAATATCATATAACTGAAGATTAACAGGCTCCCTACCCTCTATTATTAATTGGCAATAACTGGGATTTGATAGCGGCGATTTTACCCGGTAATACTCTCTACGCTGCATCCAATAAAGTGATTTAGGTATCGGCATGATAAATGCTGGCTCGCCTTTGTGGCTTATTTTTTTTATCGAAGATCCGCTAAAAGCAATTTTAATGCCCTCATATTCAGTATCGAATGCGATTTTGTCGGCTTTTACTATGTGCTGATTTAAATATTCTTTATTGGCGTAATCTAAAATTAGCGTATTATTTTTTTCGTCAACACCCAGCAAAGTAGTGATATAAGATTCATTAGCCGCACCAAAACGCGCACTAAGCAGACATTTGCTTTTAACCAGCAAGGATAAATGACTGGTAATTTGCTTTGAATTTTGGATTAAAAAAGAAGAATTGTCGCTCATTGTCGGTTTAAATATCTTTAAGGCGGCTATCGATAATGATCGATTGAGTAAGCATTAATAAAAAAACGGCTATATAGCCTAAATTGCAAGCTAAAAATACCGCTGTACCCTTTCATAGATGAAATTTTTAATAACGCTAAATTTTAGTCTATTGTAGAATATTTGGCATTCGAGCACAAAGGAAAGGAGTATTCGTGGCGTGGTTTTTGTTATTTTCTGCGGGCATTGCAGAAATAGTATTCGCTTTAAGTCTTAAATATAATCAAGGATTTACTAAACTGTGGCCCAGCATCGCAACCATGGTGTCCGGCGGCTGTAGTTTTTATCTGTTGGTCTTGGCAATCAAGACCCTACCCTTGGGAACCGCTTACGCAGTTTGGACGGGAATGGGTGCAGTGGGTGTGGCAGTATTAGGCATTTTTCTGTTTAAAGAATCTGCGGATTGGTGCCGTTTACTATCGATTACCTTGGTCGTTGCCGGGATTGTCGGTCTTAAATTAACGGACAACAGCTAAAATATGCTGCATCTTATTTTTCAGTCGCCAATTGAAACCGCCATTTTAGAGCGCATGGGCGTCGGCGATGTGGCGGTTTTTCTTGAAAATGCAGTGCTGCGCGTATTAAAAAACAGCAGTCTAAGCGCCAACTTAACGCAACAATTAGCCAGTAATCGCCTGTGTGTGTTGTCGGACGATATTGCCGTGCGCGGAATTGCCGCCGATGAATTAACGCATGGCGTTGAGGTGATTGATTATGCAGGTCTGGTTAAGTTGACTGTTCAACATCCGCTTATTCAGTCATGGACATGAGCTCTACGACCTTCAGCCTTGAAACAACAGACCAAGGTTTCTTGCTCAACTCGTCAGACTGGAATGAATCGGTCGCTGAACAGTTGGCCGCAGTAAGCAACATCGAACTCAGTGCTGAACACTGGGAAATCATTTTGTTTATCCGCCATTATTATCAGCAATTCAAACACTTGCCTAATGCACGGGTATTTACCAAGGCGATTGCTAAAGAACTGGGCGTGGCAAAAGGCAACAGCCGCTATCTGCATCGCTTGTTTCCCGACGGCCCGTTAAAATACGCCTGCAAACTGGCCGGCTTGCCTAAGCCGCCTACCTGTTTGTAATTATCCTTGCTTAAACTGGTGAATCAAACGCCGTTCCTTTTTATTCGGCTTATGCTCCCTACCGCTAAAATCGAATAATTCCCGCTGTTCGCGATTCTGTATGATTTGCAGCTCGCGCCTGGCAAGGCTTTCAGGACTTTCCTGATACAGAAAGAGCGCTTCTTTGGCCGAACGCCGCTGGCCGTTGATGGCGATAATGACGATTTCCCAACGATAACTGTCTTTGCTGATCGAAAGCTCGGCACCGATTTTCACTTCTTTGCCGGGCTTGCTGCGTTGCCCGTTAACATGGACTTTTCCGCCGGAAATGGCTTCGGCGGCTAGATTTCGTGTTTTAAAAAAACGCGCCGCCCAGAGCCACTTATCCAGCCGGATAGTTTCCAACTCAGCCATTTAAACGACTTCGTTGCCGCTATCAGTCCAGGCCTTAAATCCGCCCGCCATGCTCAGCGCATTATTGAAACCCATTTTATTTAATGCTTCAGTGGCCAATGCCGAACGGCCGCCGGATTGGCAATAAACAATAATAGGGGCATCTTGTTTATCCTGAAAGTCGGGATGCGTGCCTATCTTGAACTCCAATACGCCGCGCGGTATGTTGAATGCACCCGGCAAATGGCCGCTCGTGTATTCAGCAAGCTCTCTGACATCCAAAACAAGACTGGTGCCCAAGGCGTTTTTGGCAGCATCAATATCAATTTCAACAATATGTTGTTTGGCCTGAGCCACAAGATCCATTGCGGTAAATGTCATAATTATCTTCAGAAAAATTAAAATAAATTCAGCAATCAACAACGGCCTATTTTCCGTTATTGCTGTTAAGGTTGGTGGTGTCGCGGGGCTATTTTAGATAAAAACCTGCATTTTTGTCTTTATATTAATGCGGGTTCGTAGATAAATCGATATTAAAAGGCGGACACCGTAGTGCCGCCCTAACATAGAAAGGATTAATTGAGGTGTTTTTTTAATTCCTTGGGTAAAGAAAATACCACTTTTTCTTCAATGCCTTGAATCTCAACGGTCGATTGACTGCCCCATTGTTTTAATTGATCGATGACTTCCTGAACCAGCACTTCGGGGGCAGAAGCACCGGCGGTAACGCCAACCACGGCAACACCGTCAAACCAGTTTTGTTGCATGTCTTTTGCCGTATCAATTAAATACGATTGCTTGCCAAGTTGCTCGGCAATTTCGCGCAAACGATTAGAATTGGAACTGTTAGGCGAGCCCACAACAAGGATAATATCCGCCGTTTTAGCCAGTTCATAAACGGCATCCTGACGGTTTTGCGTGGCGTAACAAATATCGTCCTTTTTTTGTTCCTGAATCGATTTAAAGCGCGCCCGTAAGGCATCGACCATAATCTTGGTGTCGGTCATCGACAAGGTGGTTTGCGTCACATAAGCCAGATTATCGGGATTTTTTACCGCCAGCCTTTCAACATCAGCCGGGGTTTCCACCAGATAAATACCGCCGTTGTCGGTGCTTCTTTCGTATTGGCCCATGGTACCCTCAACTTCCGGGTGCCCGGCATGGCCAATCAAGATGACTTCCCGGTTTTCTTTGGCATGTTTAGCGACTTGCAAATGAACTTTGGTGACCAGCGGACAAGTGGCATCAAACACCGTTAAATCACGCTCTTTAGCTTCCTGCTGCACTTGTTTGGACACGCCGTGGGCGCTGAAAATCAAATAAGACCCCACCGGCACATCGGTTAAATCTTCAATAAAAATGGCGCCTTTTTCTTTAAGGCCGTCAACCACGGTACGGTTGTGGACAACTTCGTGACGGACGTAAATGGGCGCGCCGAAAGCTTCAATGGCCTGATCGACAATTTCAATGGCGCGGTCGACGCCGGCACAGAATCCACGGGGGTTAGCGAGTACAATATGCATATCTTGACTTCTTTACTAGGTTAATGTGATGTTATTCTAACTCAACAGCGTTTCCGAAACGATAATTCCATCGGCATCCGCATATAAAAAATGATTTTGCTTGAAATTGATGCCGGCAAACGTGATTAATAAATCGCGGTCGCCTGGGTCTTTTTTATGGCTTTTCAGTGGATGCGTATGCAGTGCGCGGATACCGATAGGCAGCTGATTAATCAGTGCAGAATCCCGAATACAGCCGTGAATCACTACGCCTTGCCAACCATTGGCGATGGCAAGTTTTGCCGAGTCGGCATCCAATAAGGCACAGCGGTGGGAGCCGCCGCCATCGATAACCAATACCCGGTTATCGACCTTCTCCTGCAAAACGGCTTTAATTAAAGCATCGTCCTCGAACACCTTGATGGTGGTGATTTGCCCACAAAAACGAGCCTGACCGCCATAAGCTTGAAGCAGTGGCTCGGCAATCTGAAAGTGGTCTTCATCTGAATGGCTATCGCAAAGATTAGCGGTAGTAAAGTTCATAATTTAAATATCAAAAAGTGAAACAAAAAAAACGTCCAACACACAAAAGATGCAGGATTAGGTGATGCCGCTACAATACCGTCAAATGATCGCTGCTTTCGGTATGCACTAAATCGCCGCTACGTTGCAACACAAAATAGCCCCGTTTCAAGGCTTCTTTTTTTGCATCGTCATTGATGTGGAATGAGGCAATCGCACCGTATTGTTTGTATTTCTGGTAAATAGGAAATAGTTTTTTAAAATGCCTTATTTTACGGTCCAGCTTGTCCAGGTCATTGATGTGGGCTTTATATTTAACCTCGACAATATCTACAGCATCACCGTTCGTCATCACCAAATCATATTCTTCCTGAATCTGACCCCGCTGTTTTTCCATGCTTCTGGCCACATCATCAAAGTGAATAGCCCCTAAATGGTTATCTTTTAGCAAGCTGTTCAGAAAAAACTCTTCTGCCACATCTCCTTGATTTTGCGACACGTTGCCGTACAACTCTGCCAGCCTATTGATTTTACGCGAGGTTTTTTCCAGCTGCGCCTCCGTTCTTTCTATTTGTTCATCGAGTGCTTTTTTCGACTCATTCAAGCTGGCAAATTTTTCATCAGTCAGCTTCATGCGTTCATCCGTGCGCTTCATTTGCTCATCAGTTACCTTTTGCGCAACGACAATACTCGCAACCAATGCTTTTAATTCATCATCTGTCATGCTTTTCCCCATCTATTCCGACACAGAACGCTCAATCTCAAGTATACCGTGCTAGCAAGCCCTTATCGGCACAAATGTCAGGCAGCGGTATTTTCACTTCATAACCGCCGCCCGACGCCTCCTCCATGTCTTGCCCGAACATACCTTCCATGCGCTCAATCACAATATCCTGATTGCCTTGCGGCAGGATCAATTCCAACTTGTCGCCGACCGAAAACTTGTTTTTAACATCAATGGTAGCTAAGCCGGTTGCCGGATCATAACTTCTGATTTCACCGCAAAACTGCTGCTGATGGCTTTTGGAATAACCGGTGATATAGTTTTGCTGTTCATGGGTATGATGGCGCTGATAAAAACCATCGGTATAACCCCGATTAGCCAAATTTTCCAACACGCCAATCAGTTCAGGTTGGAAGGCTCGCCCTGCCAGCGCATCATCAATTGCCTGACGGTAAGTTTGCGCAGTACGCGCCACGTAATAATGCGACTTGGTGCGGCCTTCTATTTTAAGGCTGTCCACGCCGATTTCAACCAGACGCTGCACATGCTCAATAGCCCGCAAGTCTTTCGAATTCATGATGTAAGTGCCGTTTTCATCTTCCATCACCGGCAGCAATTCGCCTTTGCGGCCCTCCTCTTCCAGAAAATACACCTTGTCCGCCAACGGATGGCGTTCCGCACCGCCGCAACTGGCGTTGCTGATGTCAGACATCGACAGCGCCGCGCCGTCCAGCACATAATCGCCTTCGGCATTTTCGTGTGCGGGCAGCGTGTCGTATTTCCAGCGGCAGGAATTGGTGCAAGTACCCTGATTAGGGTCGCGGTGGTTGAAATAGCCGGACAACAGGCAGCGCCCGGAATAAGCGATACATAAGGCGCCGTGGACAAATACTTCAAGCTCGGTATCGGGGCAACGCTGGCGGATGTCTTCAATTTCATCCAATGACAATTCGCGCGACAAAATGACTCGCTCGACGCCCATGCTTTTCCAGAAATTGACCGAGGCATAATTGACCGTATTGGCTTGTACCGACAAATGGATAGGCATCTCTGGCCACGCTTCGCGGGTCATCATAATCAAGCCGGGATCGGCCATAATCAACGCATCCGGCTGCATTGCAATCACCGGGGTAATATCTTTGATGAAAGTTTTAACCTTGGCATTATGCGGAATCACATTAGTGGCCAGGAAAAACTTTTTGCCCAGTTCATGCGCTTCAGCGATACCTTTCGCCAGATTGTCTTCAAGGAAATCATTGTTGCGCACCCTAAGGCTGTAGCGCGGCAGCCCTGCATAAACGGCATCGGCGCCGTAAGCAAACGCATAGCGCATGTTTTTAAGGGTTCCGGCAGGGGAAAGTAATTCGACTTGTTTCATAGTGAGGTATGTAAAATAATTCAGTGTGCGGGTATTCTACCGTAACCCGCTTAGGCAAACCAAAAATGGGGACAGATGGAATGTGGATAGTATTATTTATAATCGCGTTGCTGTTTGTGTTGGGCGGCGCGTTGATTCTGTTGCGCTCAGCCACCATGCCGAAAATCCCTGATAACGTAAAAGCGCAGCCTTATGAAGAAGAAGATGATGATGATGATTTTTAATCGCGTACCGATTGGACGGGTCATCGCCGTTAAAACTAATAAATGCATCAACTTGCCTAAATCCGCCCAATCAGCGTCGCCTAAAGCGCCTACTGTTGGCATCCGTGTTCTATTTTACCCACTGCTAATGGGTTCTCAGCGTAAAAGTAACCGGCCCGTTATTGACCAGCGCAACTTGCATATCGGCACCGAACTGGCCGAATTCAACTTTTGAATAGGTTTGTTTGGCCAATTGTTGCAAATAGTCGAACATCTTTTTACCTTGCTCCGGCGGCGCCGCAGAAATAAAACTGGGCCGGTTGCCTTTTTGGGTATCCGCCGCCAGCGTAAATTGCGGAACCAACAACAAACCGCCGTCAATATCCCTTAAACTCAAATTCATCCGGTCGTCGCTATCGGCAAAAATCCGATAATTAAGGATGCGTTCCAATAAGCGTTGGGCGTCTTTTTCAGTGTCTGCCTTTTCCACCGCAACCAACGCCAGTATGCCGGTATCAATGCTACCAATATCCTGACTATTGACGGTGACTTTAGCGCAGGTTACGCGTTGAATAATAGTGATCATAGAAGTTGTTGGATAAAATCCGCCGACTCGATGAGCTCCAAGCCTGCGGTGGGATGGTTGTAGACATTAAAATAATTTAGGCAAGTTGCCAATAGCCGGAGTGCAAGCAGTTCAAATTATTTCATGCTCATTTCTAAGTTGGTTTGATAAATTTTATGCTATCTATCGGTAATGATAAATTACTAACCCAAAAACATCGCATCACCATAGCTGAAAAATCGGTAAGAACGATCAATAGCATGGCGGTAGGCCGCCATAATGTGTTCATAACCGGCAAACGCCGAAACCAGCATCAGCAAAGTCGATTCAGGCAAATGGAAATTAGTCAGCATCGCATCGACCGATTTAAATGAGTAGCCGGGAGTAATAAACAAGTCAGTATCGCCAAAACCGGCTTCCAGTTGGCCGCCTCGGGATGCCGATTCCAACGCACGAACCGCCGTCGTCCCGATTGCAATAACCCGCCCGCCCCTGTCTCTGGTCTGTTGAACCGCCGCCACCGTCTCCGGCAACACCGCAAAATATTCCTTGTGCATTAAATGTTCAGATAAATCTTCCACCCTGACCGGCTGAAAAGTCCCGCTGCCAACGTGCAAGGTCACAAAAGCGCTTTGCACACCTTTGGCCTTAAGCTTGTCCATCATCGCCTGATCAAAATGCAGGCCAGCAGTCGGCGCGGCAACCGCCCCCGCCTCTTTGGCAAAAACAGTCTGATAGCGAGTCAGGTCAGATTCGTCATCTGCACGCGTAATATAAGGTGGCAACGGAATATGACCAATTTGCTCCAGTATGCCGAGCAAACTGCTGTCACCTTTAAACTCCAGCTGAAACAAATCATCCGCCCTGCCCAACACCTCGCAGCAATAGCCCTTATCCAGCGCTATTAACGTACCGGCTTTCGCCGACTTGCTCGACCGGACATGAGCAATGGCATGATGCTCATCCAAAATGCGTTCAATAAGAATCTCAACTTTGCCGCCGCTTTGTTTGTTGCCAAACAATCGGGCCGGAATCACCTTAGTGTTATTAAAAACCAGCAAATCAGTCTCATTGATCAACTCAATGAAATCAGTAAACTGCCGATCGGCTATCTTTCCCGTGCCCCTCCCCATACATAGCAAACGACTTGCATCCCGTTCAGCCAAAGGTTTTTGCGCAATTAGCGCTTCAGGCAATAGGTAATTAAACTCACTTTTTCTCATGGCAGACGATATTATTAAGGTTGTTTTTGAAAATAACAAAAAAAGAGTAGCATTATTAATCAACTCTCCCTATAATGCACGTTCTTTGCCGGGGTGGCGGAACTGGTAGACGCGCCGGATTCAAAATCCGGTGATGGTGACATCGTGCCGGTTCGATTCCGGCCCTCGGTACCAAACATTGGTTCAGAGCCGTGCAAAGAACTACAAAAACCCGCAAGCCGCAAGGCTTAGCGGGTTTTTTATTGCCCATCGAAGTACGTCAAAATACGTTGACAACCGGTTATGTCGGCATATATGACGGTATATTTTGAACCGTCAAAAAAAATACCGCCATACCCCTATCAGATACAGCTATAAGGCTATTTCCTGAAAAAGAAATACCAAAAATTGTTCACGAAAAGCACGAAAGCCACGAAATTTTCGTGCTTTTCGTGGACTTTATTTTTTACATGCCATGATCATTAAGGGATGTTATTTTCCAGAAATAGCCTTAAAACAAGCTAGAGAAGCGCATAACAAGGCTTGCGAACAATTAGCGCAAGGCATAGCAGCAATTCCCATTATGGAAATTTAAATAACATCAAATAGATACTGAACCTATGAAAAATAGAATTCTGTAAAATGAAAAACAAACCAGAAAATTTAATTTATAACACTTTGATTAAAATATATTATTCCATAATGAGAATTGCCGAACTTAGGAGGTGTATTTGTATTTTGCATAAAAAGGTTGCTATCAATAATGTAATTACCATAGAATCCAACCTAACAGATTACCGAAGCGGCATTATACACCACCATACCCCGGTAATTTAAATTTAATATACACCTACTTAGGTGTCTACTTAACGTTAGACCAACAGAAATATGACATCACCTAAACAAAACATTCCAGTAGCATCCGGCGTTGTTCTAGGCGACATGACGAAACATGTCGCTGATTTTGTTAAGTATGCTCTCAGTAGCGAAAACCACAACCCAGGCATTTACTACTTTGCAATACTTGCCTCCGCTTGTTACTTCGAGTCAGTTTTGGAAGAGTTCTCCAACCTGTGGTGCACATCAAAAGCATCACAAGATGAGGGCTTTCAGGGGCGTCTGATGGAAGTTATTGCGAAAGACGTGAGCCGCGCGACAGGGTTAGACACTTGGAAGAAGTGGCTGCGGACACTCTACGGCATCGAGTTTCCAAAAGTGATTGGCGAGGATTGGAAAACGTTGGACATTTTGTTCCAACTAAGAAATCAACTTGCACACGGGCGCACAACTAAATTCACTCATTTCTGGAATACAGATAATGGCCGCTTTCTGGGCATGACGCTTGACGGGTCATCATATGAGGCTCCCTTCAAGCACCTCATAGAAAAGGGAGTTATGAACGTTCCAGAAGGTCAGGTTCCAAACGCAGACTTACTTCTGACACTGAATGTTGCGAGCTATTTCTGGCTAGTAGTAGAGCGGTCAATCGCTTCTTTAGAAAAGATTCCAGAGCTATCAGAGTTGCGGCGTGGGGCTACCAGTGGCCGGGTCTAACATCCATTTTTGGCCTAACAAAACGGTCAAAGGGACGCGCCGCCCGTTAGCGGTTTTAAAGGTTGGCTTTTTAATCGGGTTCGGCGGCTTCGCTAAGCGTCCGTTGGCGGCACGCCCCTTACCTTTGCGTTATGCAATGAAATAAATGGAGAAGTAAATGTCAAAATATTGGGTTGTTGGTGCTTCATGGGGTGGTGTTGAGCATCAAGACCAGAAATTTATTGAGCAAGGTATTTGGATGCTTGGCTGGGAAGAAGATGATCAACCCGCTCAGTATAAAAAAGCATCAGAAATGAAGGCTGGTGACAGAATTGCAATCAAACGCATGAAAGGCGGAGGTCAAACTGGCATTAAAATATTTCACCTTGGCATCATCAAGGGTGTAATCCTAGAAGCAAATAAAGTCATTTGTACTGTTGACTGGGTTGCCACTGACCTAAACAGAAATATTGAAGAAAGTCGTGGTTGCTTTAAATCAATACACGGGCCATTTGAGCATGATGAATGGGTCGAAAAAGTATTTTGTCTATGACGGCATAGCTTGCATAACATGGCGCTCAACCGGAGCGCGGTTACAATGCGGTTTTATTTTTTCAGCTTTCCGTGCCGCGCCCAGTTAGCTCTACGTTAGGCTTATCTTTTCAACCAGTGACAAAGTTGCACCAAACTCAAAAAGGAACATGTATGAAAACCGAGTACCACCTTGAAATTTATGAACAAGATGATAGCTCTTGCGTGGCTGCATCCTACGAAAGCAGTACGCCATTTGCGGGGATGAACATTGGAGATGCCATTCATGGTGCCTCAATGAATCTCAGTGATACCAATAAGAGCGTGCGCATCAAAGACATACAGCATATCTTTTGGGAAATCGAGGGTTCCCATGTCGCACACAAAGTGTGCGTATTTACTGAGCCATTAAAGCAGGCCTAACATGGCGCTCAAAGGGACGTGCCGCCTCATGGCGGTTTTAAAGTTTTGTAATTTATCAAACTTTGGGGCTTCGTTTAGCGTCCGTGAGCGGCATGCCCCTTAGCTCTACGTTAGGTATCGTGGGTTACTGCTATGCAATTTGAATGGAAACCTGATTACGACGCACTTGTCGATCAATTTTTGAAGCTACACTTTGCGGGCGCGGGAGGTATTACGTCGTTATTTCCCTGCATGCGCAATGAATACCCTTGGGCCTCCCATCGTCCAGATGTCATCGATTCACGAATACCCGCCAAGAACAACACTGAATACCACGGGCTTGAGCGGCACGCTTGGCAGTATCATACAACCGCCCAATACGAGTTTGCTTATCATCACTGGTTGCTTGCCGCCTGCTGGCGTCGCGAAGATGCTATGGCAAACAACTTTCAGGACGAAAAACATGAAAAGGCGGTTCGCTATTGCGTCAAACAAGCCCTCTATAACAAAGCTCTTCATGAGTGGCAGCAGTTTCCGAACGCTAAAACTCCAGTGCCGGAGGACTTTGAATTGATCAGCTCTGATATCGAAAAGAAGGAATACAATGCATTGAGCGAAATCGAGAATGCCCTTGCAAAGAGAAACAACACCTAACCTATCATTCAAGCGGGACGCCTAACGGCACGCCTTAATTCAAACGTTGGGCGTCTGCAAAGTGAGCGCACTCAAATGATGGTAGTCATACGAATCACGTTTCTTCTCTTGGGCGCATTTCTGGTTCTGTTCGGTCTTGTTCTTCGCCGCATGAATGCTAAGGCTGCCTCCTGGCCATCGACTGAAGGAGAGATAACCAGATCCGATGTCGTTGTTGATCCCCACGACGGTGGCTCTAGCGCAGAAATCAAATACAGTTACGTCGTTGACGGCGACAACTTCTCTTCTGGGCAGTTTTCCTTTGGTGTAAGAGATAACTCTCCTGCGAAAGAACAACTTCTTGCGGAAGTCTTTCCTGTTGGTCGCAAGGTAAGCGTCTATTACGATCCAGGAAATCCGAGTATCGCCGTGGTTGAGACACGACCTTCATCCGGATGGACAGCCATTGTGGCGGCAGGCGCGGTCTGTGTCGGTGTCGGCCTACTTGCCCCGTAGTTTCTCGCTCCCAAGCTCCAGAGAGAGAGTGAAAGTATTCTGAAATTAGGCGGAATTGCCAATTTCGACAACCAATAATCAATGACTTACAGCGCATTTTCTAGTGATTTTGATAATACTTTCACAGCCTCTGGAGCTTGGGAGCGAGACATATTGACCCAAGCCGATGCCAACAAAGCTTTGGCGGGGCTTAACCATAGGTCTAGAAAAGCCTTAAACCACAAAACACCTTGGGAGGTGTTTTGTAAAATGGCCGGGCTTGATACCGGCAATTTGCTCGGTGTTGCATTTATGGGTTGAATTCGCCTTGTTTTTTTATGATTTTTATTTCATGCGTCAGGGCTGTCTTTGTGATCTTCGTGGTGATAATTTTTTTACCTATCATTAATGGGAAGTTACAATTTGATAAGATAGCCAGCGGATCTCGGCAAACAATTATGAGGGTACGATAATGAACATATTAATTACCGGCGGTACCGGTTTTATTGGCGGCGCACTGATTAACAGCCTGATTGAACAAGGCCATACGGTTACGGTGTTAAGCCGTAATCCGGATAAAGTCGCCAAGTTATGCGGCTCCGGCGTTACTGCGTTAACTAGTCTGAGCCAGCTTAACGCAGAAGACCGCTATCAGGTCATCATCAATCTTGCCGGTGCGCCGATTGTTGGAGCACGCTGGAGCAAAGCGCGCAAACAGGAAATCAGGGATAGCCGCATCGGTTTGACTGAGCAGCTAATAACCTGTATTGCGCGTATGGAAATTAAACCCAATTTATTAATCAGCGGCTCCGCTATCGGCTATTACGGCAATCAGGGCGATACGGTATTAAGCGAACACGCAACACCCTATGAAGACTTCTCGCAGCAGTTATGCGCCGATTGGGAAGCCGTTGCCAAGCAGGCCGAACAATTCGGCGTCCGGGTCTGCCTAATCAGAACCGGTTTGGTGATTGCCGAAGGCGGCGGTTTTTTGCAGCAGATGCTGCTGCCGTTTCGTTTGGGCTTGGGCGGGCGACTGGGTGATGGGCGTCAGTGGATGTCCTGGATTCACCGGCAGGACTGGATTAATATCGCTTTAGCCATGATGACCGATACCACGATGCACGGCGCTTATAACGCAACCGCGCCAAACCCGGTGACCAATGCCGAATTCACCCGGCTATTGGCGCAATGCCTAAACCGCCCTGCCCTGCTGCCGGTTCCGGCCTGCGTGTTAAAAATAATGCTCGGCGAAATGTCGCAACTGCTGCTGGGCAGTCAGCGCGTAGTGCCGGAACGCTTGCTGGCGCAGGGTTTCAAATTTGAATATGAGGATCTTGCGGCGGCCTTGCATCAGGCGTTATCGCAGCCCGCTTTAAACCAACGCTAAGCGCCACTTGTCGCCTTAAACCGGGCTTTGCTGAGTTGGCTCTCGCGGGCATGGTCAACAATCGGCGCGGGATAAGCACAGGCGCTGTGTTTTTTGTCCCATTGATGCAGTATTTTCGGCGCAAAAGCTTGCAGTTCGGGCAGCCAGCGATAAATATAATGGCAGTCCTTATCGAATTTAAGTTGCTGTAGCCAGGGATTAAAAATCCTGAAATACGGCTGCGCATCACAGCCGGTCGAGGCCGCCCATTGCCAGTTGCCGTTATTGACGCAAGGATCGTAATCGGCCAGATGCTGGGCAAAATAGCGCTCGCCCCAGCGCCAATCAATATGCAGGTCTTTGACCAAAAACGAGGCGGCAATCATGCGCACCCGGTTATGCATAAAACCGGTAGCGTTCAATTCACGCATCCCGGCATCGACGATAGGAAAGCCGGTTTTACCGGCGCACCAGGCTTGAAAATAATCGGCGTTGTTATCCCAATGCACGGTTGCAAATCTTTCCAGAAAAGCACGCCCGAAAACGGCTGGAAAGTGATACGCGACATGGGTAAAAAAATCACGCCAATACAATTGCCGGATCAGCGGATGTTCGCTGCCGAGCTGTTCGGTCAGCGCATAAAACACTTCCCGCACTGAACAAGTGCCAAACTTTAAATGCGCGGACAATTTACTGGTCGCGTCCAGCGCAGGAAAGTCGCGGATTTGTTGGTAATCGGCGCAGTCTCTCATTTGCTCGACTATCGCCAGCGCTTGCTGGCGACCACCTTTAACTACCGCTTGTTCGGCTAATAAACCCAGCTGTGCTAGAGTCAATTCCGATGCTACCGATAAAAAATTCGCTTGCTCCAACGCTTGCGGCAAGGCCACCGGAAACTGTCTGGCATTATTATAAAATGCGGTGAACACTTTATAAGGCGTGTTATCGCCTTTCACCGCCTGTTCCGGCTCGTTAAGCAGGGCATCAGCCAACACATGAAAGCCAATGCCCAATTGTCGGCACACAGCAGCCATTTCATCATCACGTTGCCGGCTGAACGGGGTGTAATCGCGGTTGATAAACACCGCCTGTATTTGATGTTGTTCGACCAGCTGTTTGATGACCTGCCCCGGCGCGGCATGATAAAGCGCTAATTTACCACCTGCGGCCTGCACTTGCTGCTCAAGATCAGCAATAGACTGCAGCATAAACTGCAAACCGGGCTGACTCTGATAAGGGTGGGGCTCAATCTGACGAGGATCAAAAATAAAACAAGGCAACACCTGGGCCGAAAGCCGCAAAGCGTAAAGCAATGCAGTGTTGTCATACAGACGCAGATCGCGCCGAAAAACAAACAGCGAACGAGAATAGTCGGTCATTTAGGCCTTTTTTTTAAACCGCGGGAAAGAGATGTCAGCCTTAAGCCGTCACTCAATCACATGCGCTTGTTGCAGTTGGGCGCGAAGCATTTCAACCCGCTTGCGGTTAACACCAAAATCGCCATAACCGGTGCGCGATGCCGAGCGGATGTGAATTAATCCAGCGGCTTTATCGAGTATTACGTCAATATCGTCAACAAAGCGAAATAGCAGGCTGGTTGCCTCGGCGTGAAGCGCGCCTTCAGTTTCGCGGGTAATGACAGTCCGATTTTGGCTGGCCAATGACTTTTTCAATGCCGCCCAAGCCGCTTCGACAGTACCGATGATTTTAAAGGGGGCAATAAAATGACCGTCGGCCGTCGCCTGACTGGATACGCAGTTAGGACTGTTAGGACAGGAGGGCAGCCGGGTTTCTGCAGCAGGTGTTGCGGTGCTGATTGTCATAGCGATAAGATAAAAAACAGTTTTAAATTGCATCAGTGTCACCCTAAAAAAAATGACACTGATTGATCGGATAATGGCTGATTAAAAGCACAGCCTATTTTAAAAAGTCCGTGTAAATCCATCCTATCTGAGCCATCCGTGTTTCATTAATCAAGAATCAGATTTTTCAGATAAGCCCGGAAATCATCCTTTAACTCGTCATGAACCAAGCCATATTCAACGGTTGCTTGCAAATAACCGAGCTTTGAGCCGCAATCATAACGCTTGCCTTCAAATTCGTAGGCTAACACCTGCTCATCGGTCATTAGTGCTGCGATAGCATCGGTTAGCTGAATCTCACCACCGGCACCGCGTGCTGTTGTTTCAATCTTGTCAAAAATCGCCGGCGTTAAAATATAGCGCCCGACCACAGCGAGGTTTGACGGTGCGCGCTCGGGCGCGGGTTTCTCGACAATCAGCTCGACTTGGCCGACCGATGGCGATAGTTCCTTGGTTTTGACGATGCCGTATTTGTCGGTTTCCTGCGGGCTGACCCGTTCCACGCCTAAAATGCTGCACTGATTTTGATCGTATTGCTCGACCATTTGTGTCAAGCAGCCATCACCAGCCCTATTGGCAATCAAATCATCGGCTAGGATAACGGCGAACGGCTCATCGCCGACAATCGACTTGGCGCACAACACCGCATGGCCCAGGCCCAACGCTTCGGGCTGACGAATAAAGACAAACGATACATGTGCCGGCATCATTTCCCGCACCATTTGTAAGATGCCGGTTTTGCCGCGAATAGTCAGCTCGTTTTCCAATTCGTAAGCTTTGTCGAAGTGATCCATGATGACGTTTTTGGTTCGGCCGGTGACAAATATAATAGTATCAACGCCGGCGGCGACCGCCTCTTCAACACAATACTGGATCAAAGGCTTGTCCACAACCGGCAACATTTCCTTTGGACTGGCTTTGGTGGCGGGTAAAAATCGGGTACCCAAACCCGCAACCGGAAAAACTGCTTTTTTTATTTTTTTATTCATTTGGGACATTCTCGATAATACAAATAGTTAAAAAATTCAAATGCTGAATGCAGCATTTGGCTGACCCTGCCTTTGCATCAAAGGCAATTATTATTTTTTATCCACGAAAAACACAAAAAGCACGAAAAATGCAATCATACGACTCTTTCGTAACTTTCGTGGCTTTCGTGCTAAGCGTGGACTTTGTTTTTTACGCAGACTTATTTAAAGCGCCGCCACATTTTCATTTTACGCTAAAAAAATCTTCAACCCGTGCCAAAAAGGCCGCCGGTTGCTGTACATGCAGCCAATGCCCGGCACCTTCTATCGCGCTAAACGCCGCCTTCGGAAACAGCGATTTTAGGTCGTCTGGCTTAATGTAATCTGAATCGCCGCCCGCGATAAACAAGGCTTGACCGGTAAAAGCCGCATCCTGACCGGTCGCAGGGAAAGCGGCGATATGGGGTGCCGCCCGGTGAAAAATAGCCAGATCAACCCGCCAAACATATTTACCATCCTGCAACACAAGATTCTGTAACAAAAACTGGCGGTAACTCAACTCAGGAATGGCCGGTGCCAACAGCGTTTCAGCCTGTTTGCGGTTGCTGATGTCGGCCAGCGGCAAGGCTTTTAAGGCCAGCACGGTCGCATCGAAATTATGCGGGTAACTGACCGGCGCGATGTCCGCCACCACCAACTTTTCCAACCTGTTCGGAAAGGTGAGCGCCAGCCACATGGCTATTTTTCCGCCCATGCTGTGCCCTAACAGGCTGGCCGTTGTCAAACCACGCTCGTCCATAAAATGCAACACGTCAGCGGTCATGGCCGGATAATCCATCAACGGATGATGCGGCGACGCGCCGTGATTGCGCATGTCCGGCACATA
Organism: Methylobacter sp.; assembly: GCA_030699385.1. Taxonomy (GTDB): domain Bacteria; phylum Pseudomonadota; class Gammaproteobacteria; order Methylococcales; family Methylomonadaceae; genus Methylobacter_A. The sequence goes on along the minus strand of JAUYMY010000007.1, from coordinate 40,455 downwards.
AACATGAAAGCGCCCGGCCAGTTTTTGCGCAATCTGCCGCCAGTTGCGCGACGAGGCAAAAAAGCCATGCAATATAATCAGCGGGGCATGATCCGGGTCGCCGAATTCCTCAAACGCGAGCTCAATCGTTTCCATCAGGCAAAGACAAATAAGGCGCCCATCAGGCCGCCGAAAATACCACCCCAAACCACCAGCCAACCCAAATGTTCACGAATGATGGCCTGCACCATTTCCTTGACCAATTGCGGCGTCAATTCGCTCAGGCGCTTGTCGATGACGATTTCGATTTTGTCGACAATGTCGCCGCCGATTTTATGCGCATCCAAACCTTGTTTTAATGCACTTTTAAAGCGCTCGGACTCGACCATTTCGGTCAGGGTGATTTTCATTTTTTCGGTAAACGGCTCTTTTAACGGCGCCAGCGCTTCTTCGCCGCCCATCATCGCCAACATGCCGCCAAAAGACGAGCCCATAATCGACGACACCAAGCCTTCATAAACCTTGTCATAATCGACCGCAGCCAATAAAGGCTCCAGATTCAACACGCCCTTGCCTTGTTGCTCCTCGGTTTCAATAAATTGCTCGATGTTTTTTGCAGTAAAAAACTGCTGCATCATCAACTGCTTAATCGACAGCTTGAATTCTTCAAAGCGTGCCGGTATCACCCCAGAGCCGTACAAAAACGGCACTTTCTCAAACAGCATGTAAATGGCCAACCAATTGGTAATGGCTCCCGACAGGGCAAAAAAACCGATGGATTTAACCAAATCCTGCTGCACCGGACAAAGATAGCCGGTGGCAATGATGATGACGGAGATAAAGTTGGTGACGAAGCTTTTATTGAGTAGTTTTTTCATGTTGATTAATCAATGTGGAATAGGCGTTAAACAGTGCGTCTGGTTAACGGATTTTTTTGATGCTGACAAATTTATGTTCGGGCGTTAATTCCATCTCGAAATAGCCGTTGATACCGTCCTTGGTCAAAAAAGGCTGAATCCTGCCAGCCGGAAAAGCAACGCGTCTGCCGTCATCGGCGAGCACCGACACATTTTTTGCGACGCCTTGATAAACCCTAAGGTATTGATCATAAGACAGATTAAGCGCGAAACGGATGTATTGATGTGGACTCATAACAGGCCTATCAACTAGCGAATAAAAAAGGCCTTAATCTGAGCGGCATCAAACGGCCAACCCAAATCGCGCCCCGTTTCGGGGTCATATAAAACCGGGATGCGTAAGGCATAAGGTTCCTGCCATTGTGTTTGTTCGGCAATATCGACAGCATCAATCACCAAATCGGCGCCGGCCTGCACACATTGATGAAGGATAATTTCCGCCTGTTCGCAAAGATGGCAAGCCGAGGTGCCAAAGAGTATTAAGCGCATAATTAATGTTTACTCAGTTTTTCAAGATAGCCCATTAACAGCGCGGACACCACCATGGTCAAATGAATGATGACATACCACATCAGCTTGCCATTATCGGTGGCCTCAATGTTCATAAATACTTTCAGCAAATGGATGGAAGAAATGGCAACAATCGATGATGCCAGTTTCATTTTTAACGAGCCGTAATCGTGTTTGCCCAGCCATTCGAGTTTTTCGGTCGCTTCGGCAATGTCCAATTGCGAAACGAAATTTTCATAACCACTGAACATCACAATCAAAATCAGACTGCCCACCAAAATCAGGTCAATCATCGACAGCACTTTTAAAATCAAACTGGATTCATCCATGTCCAGTATATGCGGCAAAAAATGATAAAACTCCTGAAAGAATTTTACCGCCAGCGCTAATAATGCCAAACTCAGCCCGAAATAAACCGGCGCCAATATCCAGCGACTGCCATACATCAGCCTTTCCATCGATTGCGCAATTTTGTCTTGTATTGTCATGGGTTATTGTTCTTTTGCCTTGAATAAAATGGGACAGGCGCATTGGCGGTTACTGAGCAAGCAATTGCCAATCCCGGCCAGCCCGGCAATTTTACCGAATATACTCACTTTAAAAAGTATTTTTAATTTTTTGACTGGCTGTTGATGACGTAAATATTGAACCTATTTATGCCAGGATTCCATGTCTTTGCCCCAAAAAATGGGTTTGGAGTGAAGGTAAAAGATCGCGTAGAATAATTAGTTTAATTTGCACAGTCAGTTGTTTATAACCCGGCGCCAGACAATAAACCCTGCTGTAACATTATTCGTAATTTATAGCTAAAAATTGGCGGCATTGCACAGTAAAAACTCATCTCACCTTAGTGTTTATCCTTATTAAAAACCGTCTACACAACACTAACAAATTGATTTTAAATACATAAAGATGTGTAGATACTTATGCCTTTGACAATACAGCAGCTTTTTTCTTGGACTATTCAGTTATCTGCACAACAGGATTACCAAGCATTAACGCATACGTTTTTAGCGATTCTCGATGACATGCCCGGAGTTGATCATGCAAGCGCTTATGAAATGTATGAGCACGAAAGAAAAAATATCGGCGACACAACCACTGTTCACGAGTTATTAGTCAGACGCTTCCCCTTGGATTTTTCCAGAAATGACGATGAAAATTATAACGCTCTGTTTTCCAAACTCAATCATACAGTAGATTTACATCTTAGCGCTGTAGACGAGGCGGGGTTATATACTTGGGTTATTTTTTCTATAAGAGGGGGCAGCGGCCCTGAACGCGCTATTCGTATTGAAGGTGAATTTGACCCAAACAGGCTAAATATATTGGACAATCTGCGCTTAATTTATCGAAATTTAGTGATATTACATGACACCAAAGAACGGGATGTATTAACCAAGTTACCTAACCGACAATCGTTAGATGTCCGATTATTACAAGTCTGCGAGCATTATAGGTACATTGATAATCCTGAAGGGGAAAGCTCGTGGATTGCCATATTGGATATTGATCATTTCAAACGGGTTAATGATGACTTCGGACATTTATATGGCGACGAAGTGCTGCTGACTTTTAGCCAGCTGATGGGCAAATGTTTTCGTTACAATGATTTCCTGTTCCGCTTTGGTGGCGAAGAATTTGTGGTCATCCTGAACTTGGCCAGCCAAAAGATGGCTATGACTATTTTTAATCGTTTCCGGGAAGCTGTTGCCAATTACCATTTCCCTACCGTAGGCCGCATCACGGTCAGCATTGGTTTAACGCGGATAAATGGCGTTTCTATGCCGACAACACAATTGGATTGTGCCGACAAGGCGCTTTATTATGCGAAAGAAAATGGCAGAAACCAGGTGATTTTGTATGAAAACATGATTATTCCAGAGCAAGATAATATCGCCAATGAAATTGAGCTATTTTAACTTATTGCATACTCCCGTCCGCTTCACCACAACCATCATTGATGAGAAACTGCTAATGGCCGATATAAAATCCCCGACTGTTTTAAACCCCGGCGTATTGATTCCGGTCAATCCGGCAATAGAACATTACCTGCGCGGTTTGCTGCATCAGACTGACCATCCGGTATTGACTGAAATGGAAGAGCTGGCACAAAAAAACAATTTTCCTATTATTGGCCGCTTAGCGGGGACTTTTCTTGAAGTCCAAGCCAAAATGATTAATGCCGAACGGGTATTTGAATTTGGCAGTGGTTATGGTTATTCGGCTTATTGGTTTGCCAAAGCGGTAGGCGCTAAAGGGCAAGTGATTTGCACCGATGCCGATTTTCTCAATCAGCAAAAGGCCGAACATTACCTCGGTGCCGCCGGTTTATGGGATAGAATCGATTTTCGCGCCGGCATGGCTCAAGATGTTTTTGCCCAGACTGAGGGATTGTTCGACATCTGCTATAACGATGTCGACAAGGGCGATTATCCAGCAATATGGCAGCTAGCTAAAGATAGGATTCGCCCAGGCGGGCTGTATATTGCCGATAATGTACTTTGGCGCGGCCGGGTGGCGGTAGAAAATCCCACTGATATTTTCCCCGGCTGGACAGAGGCCATTATTGAACACAATCAACTCATTTTTAATGCCCCCGAATTTGACGCCTTTATCAACCCAATCCGTGATGGTGTCATTGTTGCACGAAGAAAATCGCATAAAAAAAGTACTGCTTCGACGTAAATAGCATTATGCTATCGCTTTAAAACTAATGAATTATGAGGATTTACTATGCCCTACACCCAAAATATTGTAGATGAACTGAATATTCTGGCTCGCTACAACCTGGCAACCACACAAGAAGGCATCAAAGTACATAAAACGGCCACACCAGAAACCATTGCCGCGACCCATCGTTTGTTCGAAAAGGGCCTGATCTCACAAGATGACGGCGGCTATCTGACTAATCTAGGTATTGAAACCGCAAAACAGGCGCAGGCTGTTTTAGATATACTCAGTGCAGATTAAAATGAGTAAACGGTAAGGCAATAAAAAAGGCTTAACGATTAAATTGTTAAGCCTTTTGTTTTTAGGCCTGACCTTAAATCAAAGCCTACCCTGAACAGTAGTCGAAAGGTCAAGCGGCCAGTTCAACCGCCGCCCGCAACTTTTTCATCGCATTTTGCTCCAATTGCCTGATTCTTTCAGCAGACACGCTATAACGTTCAGCAAGTTCATGCAATGTCGCTTTTTCATCCGCTAACCAGCGGCTTGACAGAATATCCAGGCTACGTTCGTCTAACTCAGCCATGGCGTCCGCCAATAAATCCTGCTCATGACCGACCCAATCTGAATTTTCCAGCAGTACCGCAGGATCGGTGCCATGCTGATGAAGATAGCTGGCCGGCGCGGTGTAGGTTTCTTCGGCAACTTCATCAACCGGCATATCAAACGATAAATCCCGGCTGCCCAAGCGTTTTTCCATTTCATAAACAGCACTGACATCGACATCCAGATCTTTGGCAATCGCTTCAGCCTCGTCATTAGATAACCAGCCTAAGCCCTGTTTTGATTTACGCAAATTAAAAAACAATTTACGTTGCGCCTTGGTGGTGGCAACTTTGACGATGCCCCAATTTTTAATCACATACTCGTGAATTTCGGCCTTAATCCAGTGTACCGCGAAAGAAACCAAACGTACCCCAACATCGGGGTCAAAACGCTTAACGGCTTTCATCAGGCCAATATTACCTTCCTGAATAATGTCCGGCATGGACAATCCATAGCCACTGTAGCCTCTGGCAACGTGAATAACAAAACGTAAATTAGTCATCACCAATTCGCGGGCCGCTTCTAAATCGCCGCTATCTCTGAACTTTAAGGCTAATTCGCGTTCCTGTTCTATTGTCAACTTAGGCATTTGCCTGACGACATTTAAATAAGCATCAAATGTTCCGACCGATAAATTAACAGGTAAAGCTAAGGCATTACTCATTGAAGATTCCCCTTGTTGAAGTTTTTTTCGGATTCTAGCACTCTACAAACAAGAGTGCTAATAGTTTTTCTACTCGGGTTTTAATTGTCGCAACTGGAAATGGAGCACTATCCACGACCCCAAAATTCCCAGCACAGAGGAAATAAACAATAATGACAACGTTTCGGCAAATCCCAAAAACAGCAAATGAAAGCTGTCATCATAAAGTCTGGACAGATTTTCGACAGATTGTTTCAAAAACAACATGATGATTGTGACAATAAACCACGCCATCACACCAGAGAAAAAACCAATCCAAAAACCGCTGTATAAAAATGGCCGGCAAATAAAGCCATTCGTCGCACCGACTAATTTAGCGATAACCACTTCATCTCGGCGGTTATGCAATTCCAAGCGTATGGTATTCGCGGTAATAAATAACACGCCAATACCCAGCAACAGGCTTAATAAAGTAACGCCGCGCCGCGCCAATTCCATAATGGACTGTAAGCGCTTAACCCATTGCATATCCATTTGGGCAAAATCAACTTCTGCGGTGCGCTTAAAATCATCCAGTAAAACCTCTAATGCTTGCTCATTTTCAAATGCGTTTTTCGGCAACACTTGAATCACGGCGGGTAACGGGTTTTTTTTCAATGCCTTGACCGCTTCGGAAAAGCCGCTGTACGCTTGAAATTCTGCCAGCGCCTGCTCCTTGGTAATCAGTTTAACATCCTGAATATCAGGGTTTTTCCTGATAGAATCGGCAAACTTATTCGCCCTTGCCTCTGAAACCTCATCTTTAAGAAACAATGAAATTTGGTTACTCGCTTCCAGATTGCCTGCCAACTGCTGAAGGTTAGCCACTAGAATATAAAATCCGCTGGAGAGTGAAATGGCAATGGCCAAAACGACAATGGTCATTGCCGAAGAAAATCGTGATGCAACCAGACGTCCTAGACTTGAAAACAAAGCATGTGCATGAAGATTGCGATAAGCATAAAGTTTATCGACAAAATCGCCGCCAGCTCGTTTAGTTTGCCAACGCTCCTGCTTATTTTCCTTTCTATTAACGCGTTTCATCATTTAACTCGCAACCAGTTGCCCATGATCCAGTTTTAAAATCCGATGGTTCATTTGCGTAATCAATGAAATATCATGCGAAGCAATCAACACGGTGACTCCAACTTGTTGAAACTGCTCAAACAAATGCATAATTTCAGCTGAAAGCTCAGGATCAAGATTACCGGTAGGTTCATCGGCTACAATTAACGGCGGCTTGTTAACCACGGCTCTGGCGATGCCGACTCGCTGTTGTTCACCACCAGACAACACGGCGGGGTACTTTTTTTCTTTATTTTTTAGGCCGACTTTATCCAATGCCGCCCGCACTCTTCGCGCCACTTCGTGATGACCATAGCCCGCTATGACTAAGGGCAAGGCTACGTTATCAAAAACAGTGCGGTCTTGTAATAACTTGTAATCCTGAAAAATCAGGCCGACTTTTCTGCGTATGAAAGGAATCCGTCTATCCTTGACTTGGTTAAGATTTTCTCCATCCAATAAAACCTGCCCCCGACTACAGCGCTCAATGACCGCAATTAATTTAAATAACGTGCTTTTTCCGGCGCCTGAATGTCCGGTCAGAAACGCCATTTCGCCACGTTCTAAATGAAAACTGACATTACGCAACACATCGCCTGCTGCGGGGTATCTCATACTGACATGATCGAACTGTAACATAGCTTATTTTAATCTTTAACAAACAGAGCATTAACGAAAGCTTCTGCATCAAAATCCTGCAAATCATCAATGCCTTCGCCTATGCCGATAAAACGAATAGGAATGCCGAACTGTTTGGCCAGCGCAAAAATCACCCCGCCTTTTGCCGTCCCATCAAGCTTGGTCAACACCAAACCGGTCAAGGCAACGGTTTCATTAAACAGCTTAGCCTGCGACAAAGCATTTTGCCCGGTACCCGCATCCAAGACTAATAGCACTTCATGGGGCGCTGTTTCATCCAGTTTGCCCATAATCCGTTTCACTTTTTTCAACTCATCCATCAGGTTCGACTTGGTCTGCAAACGTCCTGCGGTATCGGCAATCAGCACATCAATGCCTTTCGCTTGCGCCGACTGCACGCCGTCATAAATGACCGATGCCGAATCTGCGCCGGTATGCTGAGCCACCACATGGATGTTGTTGCGCTCGCCCCAAGTTTGCAATTGCTCGACCGCAGCCGCCCTAAAAGTATCGCCAGCCGCCAGCATGACGCTATGGCCTTGCGTCTGCAAACGCTTGGCCAGCTTGCCGATAGTAGTGGTTTTACCGGCCCCGTTCACACCGACAACCAAAATTACAAAAGGTTTGTCCTGTTTGGGGATATGCAAATTCTGGTTACAAGGCAACAGCATACTCAGCAGTTCTTGTTTTAATGCCGCCGTTAAGGCCTCGCCATCATTAAGCTGATGCCGCTCAACGCTTTCAGTTAGACGTTTGATAATTTGCGCGGTTGCATCAACGCCTATGTCAGCCATTAATAACTGGGCTTCAATCGCTTCCAACAAATCCTCGTCGATTTCTTTTTGACCGATAGGAATTTGCGCCAGCACCCCACTAAGACCCGAACGGGTGCGCTTTAACTGTGATTTAAGGCGCGCATAAACCGACTCAGGCTCAACAACTTCAGGCGGTATCGAAACAACTTCCGTCTCAGCCGGTAAAGTTTCAACATAAGCCTGACGACTGTAAAAACTAATCGCAATCAGCGGTAACATTAACAGCGCAGCAAAGGCATTATGAGCGACTGCCGCCCATAATGGCGCGCCAAGCTTGACGCCGATAATAGCCGAACCGATTTGTAGCAACAACAGCGCGCTCAACCATAACCCGGCTTTTCGTACCGCTTTCGGCTGAGTCCCTGAGGTGGCCGCTAGCATTAAGCCAGTCAGTACGATAAAACTGACCAAAGCGCCGACCCGATGCAGCCAATTTGCAGCAACTTGCGCATCGAATGCGATGACGCCGGTATAACCGGTGCTTAATCCGCTCAATAAATTCAGCGCCGCTTGATAATCGGCTTTCGGCCACCACACGCCATTGCATTGCGGAAAACCGCTACAGGCTAAAGCGGCATAATTGGCACTGACCCAGCCACCTAACACAATCTCTAAAAACAGGACTGCCATAGCAAAACGGACAAACACCGTTAAGCCGTTCCAACGCGAAAGCGATGGCGAATGCGCCAGACTTGTCCGCAGAGCTAGCCAAAATAGCAACCAAAAAGTCGTCATGCCAAGTAATAAATGACCCGTGACCACAATCGGCATCACTTGCAATTTTACCGCCCACATGCCTAAAGCGGCTTGCAAAACAACCAAAACCAGCAAGGTCAATGCCGCCGAAATGACTGCCAAGCGATTTTGTTGTTGACGCCATGACAGCAACGCCAATAACAGAATAGTCAGGCCCAAAGTTGCAGCCAAATAGCGATGCCCCATTTCTTTCCAGGCTTTTGCAATATCTGGAATCTGCTCAGGAAATGCCTTAGCGGCCTGCTCGGTAAAGTCGGCAGAATCGGAAGGGATGGCTTGCCCGTAACAGCCCGGCCAATCCGGGCAACCGAATCCTGCACCCGATAAGCGAACGTATGAACCTGCGATGATAACGATTAAGGCTAAAACAACGCCAAAGAGAGTTATTTTTCTAAACATTTTATTTTCCACTATCCAATTTGTGAGATTCGTAACAGGTGCATCAGATCACTTTTCACGTCGTAAGGATCAAATTCCGGCTCATATTGCATCATTACATTGCCTAACGGATCCATTAACAGCAGCATGCCGTCTGGAATATTGCCTTGTCTGATGCTGGCAATTTTCTTGATAACGGCATCATTCGGCTTAACCCTGATGAGAGTCTTGTCATCTGTCCACCACGTGCTCGCAGTTTCCGGTGCAACCTCGGTTAAAACCATGACGATGCGACGGGTACGGGGCAATTCCTTATTTAACATCAGCCGCAACTGCTTGGTTTTATGCAGAGCGTCAACACAGACTTGATTGCAGTCTGCATTGGGAATGACATTGACCAGCAGCCAGTGCCCGGAAAGTTCTGACATATTTTCCGCCGAAAACGAATCAAATCCGCTTAAATTACTGCGTTCGGTTGTCAAGGGCGGCGTTATTAACTGACCATGATTAGTTTGCCCGTTTAACAGCTGGGGATGCTCTTTTAGTCCCCAGGCAATCAAAAAGGGAATAACCGACATGCCAAAAATGAGCATAATTAATAGATGATTTTTATTTTTTTGATTGTGCATCGTTGTTTTTATCGCCAGGGATGGTGTGTATGCCGCAAGCCAGTCCGGAACTGGCGCGGCGAAAGCTATACCAAATAAACAGTATCGTTAATGTCAATGCCAATGCAAACCACTGAAATGCATAGGCTGTGTGTTGTTCTGGCTGCATGATGGTTGATGCGTGCCAGTCCCGTTTAAAGCCATCGGGAAGCTCTTTAGCCAGTTCAAGTTGGAATTGAAACAATGAATAACCTAATTTTTTAGCCAATACCTCGCTATCAACCACCTGTACTAGCGCAGGCCAACCGGCTGTTGGAATTTCGGCGCCGGCCAATTTTATACCAACGCTGGGAAAATTATTAATCCGACCGCTAATCATTGCATCTGCTTGATTAATCTGTAAATCAGGAAGAATTGAGCGATTTTGGGCCACGGGAATCCAACCCCGGTTCACTAATATCGCTTGGCTGTCGCCCTTTAGAATAAACGGCGTCAACACAAAATAACCGGCCTTCCCTTCGCTGATTTGATTATCGAGCAAAAACTGATGAGCCACATCGTAATGCCCAGCCACCTCGACTTGCCGGTATCGCAACGTTTCTGCATTATTTTCCATAACCGACGCCAACGGTAACGTTTCGCTTTCGAGCGCTTGCTGCTGCAATTCGAGTAATGCCCGTTTCTGTTGTGAACGGTCTAACTGCCAAGTGCCTAAAGCCAGTAACACCGGCAATAGGCAGATATAAATTAAGGTTGGGATGAATTTAAACTTTATCCGGGGAAACATGCTTTTTTTCTTTATCCTATTGGCACAAACAGCTAAATAACCGAGAATACAAAAATCCTCATCAACATCACGCTACCTTCATGATTATAAAAAGCATCGTTATTATCGCCTTTATCCTGATAATTATCAGCCTCGGTTCCGCGCTATTTCATCTGGTGGGACATAAAACGCCGGAACAATCCGAAAAAACAGTCAAAGCCCTGACTTTTCGCATTACCCTTTCTATTGTGTTATTCATTTTTATTTTTATCGCATTTGCCACCGGTCTGTTCACGCCGCACGGACTGGGTGCCAAAATTCATCAAACAGCAACGGCTCCGGTCAAGTAAAGCAAAAACTGCGATTATCCACAAAATAATCAACCATTCCGACAAAAAAAAAGCGCTGTCTGTGAGACAGCGCTTTTTTCGGTATCGCTGTTTATATTAAATTACATAAACAAATACAAACAAGCCCAACCAAACTACGTCAACAAAATGCCAGTACCAAGCCGCAGCTTCAAAGGCAAAATGATTTTCCGGTTTGAAATGGCCTTTCCAGCTACGAAACAAGACAACAGCAAGAATAATAGCGCCCACACAAACGTGAAAACCATGAAAGCCGGTCAGCATGAAAAAGGTCGAGCCATAAATGCCAGAACCCAGCGTTAGACCCATTTCGGTGTAAGCTTCATGGTATTCAAACGCTTGGCAAGCCACGAATAACAAGCCTAAACCAACAGTAACCGCTAAACCTTTAATCAGCTGATCACGATTTTTAGCCAATAAACCATGATGAGCCCAGGTGCAAGATACGCCACTAGTTAATAGAATCAACGTGTTCAAAAAAGGCAAGCCCCATGCGCCCATTGATTCAAATTCACCGCCAACTTTACCTGGGCCATTAGTAGGCCAAACCGCTTCAAAAGTAGGCCACAGTAATTCTTTAGTCGCAGCGCCTGTACCTTCTCCGCCCAACCAAGGCACCGATAAATTACGGGTGTACCAAAGTGTGCCGAAGAAAACCGCAAAAAACATAATTTCTGAAAAAATGAACCACATCATGCCCATGCGATAAGAAATACCGACCTGGCTACTGTACATGCCGGATTCGCTTTCTCCAGACTGTAAAGTAAACCAGCCAGTCAGCATCACTATAAAGACAATCAGTCCCAACACCATCAGTGTCGGACCAATTGATGAGCCATTTAGATAATTTGCAAACCCAGCCAGCATTGTTACTAATCCGGCCGTACCAATCACTGGCCAGGTCGCTTTATGCGGAATGTAATAAGCGTCACTTGTAGACATAAACTTCCCCTCTTATTTTTTTACTGATGCTTCAGTATTATCAAAAAATGTATATGCGAGTGTAATTGTTTTATATTTTTCAGGTAAGTCAGGATTAACCACAAAACGCACCGGCATAGTCCGGCCTTCTCGCGGTTGAAAGGTCTGTTCTGAAAAACAAAAACACTCGGTTTTTTTAAAAAACTCAGCAGCCGCCCCAGGCGAAATACTTGGAATTGCCTGAGCAACCATGACTTTATCGGTCTTATTTTCCGCATAAAAATTCACCGTATAATATTCGCCCGGATGAACTTTTAATTTTTTCATTTCTGAACGAAACACCATTGCTGTCGCCTCATTCAGCGCAGTCATAAACTCTACGGTGATTTCTCTGTTTTTATCAATTTCATAGCCGACATCCTTAACTGCAGATGCTTCGACTTTTCCATTAAGCCCTGTTACTTCACACAAAACGTCATAAATCGGCACCAGGGCATAGCCAAAACCAAACATCCCTAATACCACAAACACTAAGATACGCACCAACTTAGCGTTTTTTTGTTTAGTAATTTCGTTCATTGAGAAACAGCTCTAATCACTGCAAAAACATAAATAGTGACCGCAATTGAAATTAAAACCAATGCAGTCAACATATTTTTTTGTTTAATATTCATTATTTTACCGGACACGTTATCTAAAAACAGGTTGCCTGTAAAAGCAACCTGCATAAACTACCCTAGAAATGCTCAGTTGGGATAACTTTAGGTGGTGTAGTAAAAGAATGATAGGGGGGCGGCGAAGACAAAGTCCACTCCAAGCTATGCTTAGCGGCATCTTCCCATACTTCATCAGTTACTTTTTCGCCTGTTCCGCCTTTGATAGTTTTAATAACAACATAAAGGAACAACAACTGGCTGGCTCCGAAGATAAAGCCACCAATACTCGAAATCATATTCCAATCAGCAAATTGCACGGCGTAATCTGGGATTCTGCGCGGCATACCGGCAAGACCCAAAAAATGCTGAGGGAAAAACAGGATGTTTACTGAAACAACAGACAGCCAGAAATGCAAGCGACCGATTCTTTCGTCATACATGTGTCCTGTCCATTTAGGCAGCCAGAAATAACCGGCAGCCATCAATATAAACACAGAGGCAGGAACCAGTGTGTAATGAAAATGCGCAACGATGAAATAAGTATCGTGATACTGAAAATCAACCGGCGCAACTGCCATCATCAGACCGGTAAAACCACCCATGGTAAACAAAACCACAAATGCAATTGAAAACAGCATCGGTGTTTCAAAGGTCATTGAACCTTTCCACATGGTTGCAGTCCAGTTAAATACTTTAACTCCGGTAGGAATAGCAATTAACATGGTGGCGTACATGAAATACAACTCACCCGCTATCGGCATACCCACGGTAAACATGTGGTGAGCCCAAACGATAAATGACAAGAAGGCAATTGCCGCCGTCGCATAAACCATTGAACTGTAACCAAACAAGGGCTTACGTGCAAACACAGGAATAATGGTAGATGCTACGCCGAAAGTAGGCAGAATCATCACATAAACTTCAGGATGACCAAAGAACCAGAAAATGTGCTGATAAAGAACGGGATCGCCGCCGCCCGCTGCATCAAAAAAGCTGGTGTCGAAGAACTTGTCTGTCAACAACATGGTCACCGCACCGGCAAAAACCGGCATGATGGCAATCAACAAAAAGCCAGTAATCAGCCAAGTCCAAACAAACATCGGCATTTTCATTAAGGTCATGCCGGGCGCGCGCATATTAAAAATAGTCGCGACGATGTTAATAGCACCCATAATTGACGAGATGCCCAGTAAATGCACTGAGAAAATCGCAAAAGGCAACGCATTACCGGTTTGCAATACCAAAGGCGGATACAAAGTCCAGCCGCTGGCAGGCGCGCCGCCTTCCATAAATAAGGTGCTGGCCAATAATAAAACACCAGCAACTAACAACCAGAAGCTCATGTTATTCATGCGCGGCAATGCCATATCCGGCGCACCAATCATCATTGGAATCATCCAATTGGCCAAGCCGACAAATGCCGGCATAACCGCGCCAAATACCATAACCAATGCGTGCATGGTGGTCATTGAATTAAAAAACTGGGGATTAACAAACTGCATACCCGGTTCAAACAATTCGGCACGAATAACCATTGCCATGGCGCCACCAACAAAAAACATCGCCAACGCAAACAGCAAATAGAGCGTACCGATATCTTTATGGTTGGTGGTAATAATCCATCTTAACAGCCCCTTAGCAGGACCATGATCGTGATGATCGTGATGATCATCATGTTCAGCGACTACAGCAGACATAATTTATACCTCTTAAAACTATAAAAAAGATTAGATCGATAACAACGCAATGACTTATTCATTTTTATCTGCCGCCGGTGTTGCCGATTGCAGAGCCTGGATAGCTGAAGGTTGAATGGAATCACCCACTGAATTACCCAGGCCATTACGGGTATAGGTTACAACGGCTGCAAAATCAACTGCGCTTAATATTTTTCCGAAGGCAGGCATCATGCCCTTTCCGTTCAACATCAAGTTGACTTGGGCATCAATATCACCAGTGACCACTGGACTTTTCGTTATAGCGGGGAAAGTTCCGGCTAAACCTGCCCCATCAACCATGTGGCAAGAAGCACAATTTGTTTCATACACAGATTGTCCTTTAGCGACTAATTCTTCAGTAGACCACGTCTTATCGGCTGAACTCGCTTCTGCTAACGCGGCGGCTTTTTGTTGTTCAACCCAGGCATTATAATCAGGCTCATCCATGGCAATGACCACAATGGGCATAAAGCCATGATCTTTACCACACAGCTCGGTGCATTGACCGCGATAAGTGCCTGCTTTGTCGACAGAAGTCCATGATTCATTGATAAATCCAGGAATCGTATCTTTTTTCCAGCCTAGATCAGGCACCCACCAAGAGTGAATAACGTCCGCCGCAGTAAATACAAAGCGAATTTTCTTTTTAGTTGGGATCACCAATGGCTTGTCAACATTCAGCAAGTAATTAGGCACTGAGCGTGGGTCTATGCCTGAATTCATCTGGCGCGCTTTATTGCTGGCCTCATCAAGACTACTGAAAAAATGGATACCATTATCAAGGTATTCATATTCCCATTTCCATTGATATCCAGTGACCTTAATGGACATCTCGGACTCTTGCACATCATCCAATTCAATCATGGCTTTAGTGGCCGGAATAGCCATGCCAATCAAAATTAAAGTCGGAATAATCGTCCAAATAATCTCAATAGTGGTATTTTCATGAAACTGCTCCGCTTTATGTCCTTTTGATTTACGATGATGATAAATCGAATAGAACATAGTTCCGAATACACCGATACCTATAAATACACAAATCCATAGAATCAACATGTGCAGGTCATAAATGTCATTACTGACTTTTGTAACCCCTTTCATTAAATTGAGCGTGTAATCCGCCTGTGCTGTCCCAAGGCCTAAAGCCATTAGAATCAGTCCTGCGAACAGTTGCTTTTTTTTCTTCACGGAGCAGCCTCCTCGTTAGTAGTTATAAAACTCTTGTATGCGTCATATCATTTGGTAATTGCAGGACATAGCAAAGTCCCTATTCCCTTTACCTAATAATTATCACAAATAAACTTCTCAATTTTAACCTATGAGCGCAATCTATACCAGCTGTCCTTTCCTTGATTTTATTGAGAGCAAAAAAAAAGGCTTGTGAATCAATAAAACTCACAAGCCTTTTGTTTTTGCTTTGAAACTTGATCAGCTGTTTAACGCATCCGCATAAGGCATATCAAAGTTAGGGATATGATTATCTAACCAGCCCTTAACCAATTGCCCCACACTTTCGTCAACCTCTGCTTCACCTGCGTGAAATTTTGCTTGCAGGCCACCGCAAATACCTAACAAAGCGACATGCTCTTCTTTGTGACGATCATAGCCCGCATAACCTTTTGCCTGCATTTCTTTTTCTTCATGGGCAAAATGGTCAACGACATATGCAATCAAATCATCTAATTGCGCACCAATAGCAGGACGCGCAGCTCCGCTTGTTGCCAAGTCATAGAGCTTATTCAGTTTATCGAACAAAATTTTATGCTCATCATCTGCAAAGCCAACATTGGTGCCATATTGACTAGCCGTCCAAGTAATTAAAGCCATAGTTTCTCTCCTCGTAGTGTTTTATTATTAATATTTACCGCAAAAATATTATGGATTATATCAACATCCAAATCCATATTTTATTTTGCTGAAGACCAATCGGACGTCCTGTCCGCCTGAAATTTACTGTTTTTTGGTCTTCTTCATTAGCCAAATTAGCGCAGCTTGGCGAGAAAAGAAGGATCAATCCGACAGCCGCCGACTTCGGTACGATCAAGCAAGTCCTGCTCAAAATCCCGATAAGTGGACAACTGAAAAGCAATGCGGGTAATTTTTCCGCCGAAAAATTCAAATTCCATGGCGCCGCCTTTTGCACGCGGACTGCCTTCGTGAGTAGTGAATAATAAAATCCCTGCGCTACCCGCCAACTTGCCCACACTATCAGGAACCGGGCGCGCACAGCTTAACTCATTGATTGATAGCGCTGAAAAAACTTGCGCCAATTGACGGGCATCAACAACAATGCCTTCGCCCGGAATAGACGCAGGTGGCGCAGTCGCAACAATCGATGCGTCGGCAACATCAGCCACAATAGGCGTTACCAGAGGGTTCAACAACAATTCCAAGCCAAAGTCACCTAAATGATTTTGCAGCAACACACTGCCATCGCCCTTTGCCGCCGTATTTAACAAAGGGAACAACTGCCGCTCCATTTCCGCCTTATTTGGATTTTTTAACACAGCAACTAACTGCCGCTCAATCGACTTTAATGGGGTAAACGAATGCTCTTTTTTCTGACTCTCCGCGCCCATCTGCTCCCAATCAGCATCTGTATTAACAGGCAAGCCCATAACTTTCATCACTGCATAATCATCATCTGCGAGACAATTAGCAAAGTTTTTACCACGATAACTTTCTATCATTTTAGGGCGCATTTCGGCAGCCACTATTTTTTGCCGAGGGAGATTATAATTATTCCAGTCGCCGCTTTTAGCCAGAAAATAGTAAATTACTGCATTGCGATCAAATTTGTTGAAACCCAAGTCTTTCATGACCAGCTTCAATTTTCGACACGCGCCCTCGACTTCCTGATAATTATTCCAGTCGGGCTTTAAATTTGCTTTGGCCGGATGCGTTGATTGTTCGAGCAATTGCTGAAAATTAATATCCCCAGTCACTGATTTTATCGGTGCATAACCTAGCTCATCAAACGACAAATCGCGCGCATCGGGAATACCCTCGGCAGAGTTTTTTAACAACAAAGACGGCAGAATTTCGGGATAAATTTTTAACTCCCCTAACTGCTGAGTATCTGAACCAAATAGATTAAAGCCGCCTTCCGCCACATCGTAAACTTTAAACACCGTCTGATTGAGCGTCCCCGTCTTACCGGAAAAATCCGTGAACATCGGTAGCGAATGCGTCTCCGAACTATGCTTGGCCGATTGATGCGCTGCCCCCGGTGTAGCGGGTGCCTGCTGATTATTCATCACCCATTGCCCGGCAACCTGCCCCACAATAGCCACGCCCATGCCAACACCGGTTAGCGCCAGTAAATTACTGGCGGTATTGACATCACTGACCAAGCTTGACACATCCGTATCACTATTCGCATTGGTGTAAAAATTATAATCGACCAGCGTTTCCTTGCCTGAGTCCAGACGTATCCACGGTGTTAAATACAATTTTTTAGCATCGAAAGTAAAATTGCACTTGCCTGTGGTCGCCTGATACAAAAAACCGGTCGCTTCACGGCTAAATTTAAGCGTCTCATTACGCACGCTATAGATAAGTGCTGCGGACAAATCGCCCTTTTCATAAGACGGCGCCCTGTTGGCGCAGCCGCTTTTTAAGATGTTCTCGCCTTTAAAATCGAATTCCGAAATCAGTCGCACATAATAATCATCGCCATCAATGGCTTGAAAGCCCGATAAAGGCTGAAATTCGCTGGCTTGCGTTGACGGATGATCAACCACAATTTGCCGTGTCGAGGTGCATCCTGATAACAGAATTCCGGCGACTAACATGAATTTTACGGATGAGATGGCGTGTATCGACATGCATTAACCTTGTGCCGTTGATTAAACGGATAATCAAACAGAAAAAATGAAGTAATTGCTCAGGGACTGTTAAAAATAACTAAACAGAACACGGATACCAAAAGTAGGCGCCTCTAGGCGACACGGGTTAAACGGATAGTCACTGATTAAAAGCACCGCGCATTCTAAAAAATCTGTGTAAATCTGTCCTATCCGTGCCATCCGTGTTCTATTTCTATTTTCACTGAGTAGCTACAAAATGAAAATAATAGGGCTTTCAGAGCGGCTCTGTCATGTTTTATTTTTAGCTAAAGCCGGTAAAGACATTAAAGTCCAAGTGCATAAAGCAATCCGGCTAAGTTATTATGCTAAGATGCCGCCCAACATTACTAGCCTGGAAAATCACCATGACCAAGGAACCTTTTTTTCGTCTCAATCAAGAACCCGATGCACTGACTGGCTTTTCCCGCACCATCGCGGAAATCGAATGGTTGCTGCTGGTCTTGATGATGTTTTATCTGGTGGTAGGCAATATCGAAGACGACGTTAAAACCTTGTTACTGGGCGGCCTTTGCGCTTTCGCCTCCTTCGTCATGTTATTTCATTATGCCAACTTCTTTGCCAAAGCCAACGTTTGGAAACTGGCTTTAGAAACCTGGGTCATGATCTTTTTAATCACCTGGTCGGTTTGGCACACCGGCCGCCAAGACAGTCTGTTGCTTAACCTGTATTTTCTGCCCATCATCACCAGCGCCCTGGCTCTAGGCAAACTCACCACGCTGTTGGAAGTGGTTTTAATCGGTTCTTGCTATTTATTATTGGGCAAAAACGGCGCACCCGGCAGCGAGCTATTCTCGCTAAGCCAAAGCAGCGTGCTGTTGACCTGGCTGTTTCCTATGTTATTGGTGGGTTACATCACCACCATGCTGTCGAACGACATCTATCATACTTTCAGCCGTATCAAAACCGTCGCGCAAACCGATGAGTTGACCCATCTGAACAACCGCCGGGCTTTCATGGATCACTTGGAAAAACAGCTGCAACAAGCCCGGCGCGGCGAACATACGTTCAGCGTGCTGCTGGGTGATTGCGACAACTTAAAAATCGTCAATGACCAATACGGCCACGAAGCCGGCAACCTGCTGTTGCAGGCCATTGCCGACAACTTCCGCCATTGTTTAAGAGGCTGCGACACGGCTGCCCGCTACGGCGGCGACGAATTTACCGTATTGTTGCCGGACACCGGCTTGGAAGGGGCGGAACTGGTCGCAAAACGCATACAAGAAAACTTGGCGGCCACCAGTTTTAGCTACCGGGGCAACACAGTCACCACCAATATCAGTATCGGCATTGCCACCTATCCGCAACACGGGGTTACAGCGGAAGCCTTGCTGCACCATGCCGACAAAGCCATGTATGCCTGCAAGCGCGAAAGCAAAGGCCAAGCTGCCGTGGCGATATGTTAGCGGGCTGCGGTTATAACTTCAGCTGTGCCGAAAAAAAATCAAAATCGGCAAGTTCCCGATAAGGCAACACGCCGAGCAAAGGCGCATTCACAGCGGTTTTTATCGCGGCTATATTTTCATCCCGGCTTAACATATCGGGGTCTGTGCACATCGCAATCCAACCGGCGCAGTCTACGCCTGATTGCCTTATCGCCTGATAAGTCAAGCGTGCATGATTGATGCAACCCAGCCTGATCGCGACCACCATGATAACCGGCAGCGCCAACGCCACGGCCAAATCGCTGTTGGCTTCCCATTCATTTAACGGGCTGTACCAACCGCCCGCACCTTCAACTACAACCCTGTCCGCCCGATTTTTTAAGCGCTCAAACTGGGTAACTAAGTGCGCCAAGTTGGCCGGATTGCCGACCCCGGCAATATGCGGCGACACCGGCAACGCGTAGGCGTAAGAGTTAATTAAGTCATAATCAATCGGCACGGACGCGTTTGCCTGTATCAACAAAGCATCTTCATTTTTCAGCTGCCCGTCCTGCATCACACAGCCTGCTGCAACCGGCTTCATGCCCACCACCGATTGGTCTTGATTTTGAAAATAACGCATCAGTGCAATCGTTGCCCAGGTTTTGCCGACATTGGTATCGGTGCCGGTTATAAAATAGCCCGTTGCCATCAACTTGCCCTCACTATAATCACCTCAAAAGTCGCTGGAATAAAGCTGCCGTCCCGGTGCCGCTCATAAGCTGCCATCATTTGTTGCATCTGCACCTTGCCGGTCATGTTTTTGTTGCGCCCCGCCATGACATTATGCGCGCCGATATGCTTGAGTTCTTTCATCAGCGCCAAAACAGACGCATAGCAGGGTCGGTAAATGCTGATTTCAATCGTTATCTCGGCGTAACCCGCCTGCTGCAGAAACTGCCTCAACTGCGATTCAGAGTAAAACTCATTGACATGGTTAAAATCGTCGACTTCTGCCCACGCGGTTTTTAACTCCTGCAATGTCTGCGGCCCGAATGTCGAAAAAACCAGCTGTCCGCCCGGTTTCAACACCCGTTTCATGTCGCTAAAAACCGTTTCAAGATTGACGCACCATTGCAATGCGAGATTGGAACACACGCCATCGACGCTTTTTCCGGCCAGCGGCAATCGTTCGGCATCGGCGCAGATATAGCTGACATTCGGCCTATCGGCCAGTTTTGCCCGCGTGACTTGCAGCATCTGCAAAGCAATGTCCAGCGCGATAAGCGTCGTGCAGGCTAAGCTTTGCGTGCCCCTTTCCAAGCGCCCTACCAAATTCGCGGTTAAAAAACCGGTGCCGCAGCCCACATCGAGCAAAGTTCCGCCCATATTTTCGCTGTCTATCATAGCCAACAGCGCCGAGCCAACGCTGCGCTGCAAAGCCGCAACGCCGTCATAAGTCACCGAGGCAGCCGCAAACGACTGCCTGATTTTGGCTTTATCCAAGTGCATGGTTATCCATAAATTGACTAATAATCGCCAGCGTTTCCGGGCTGTGCGACAAAAAAGGTACGTGCCCTGCCCTGTCGATGATATTCAGTTCCAGGCTTGGCAACAATTGCAGCATTTTTTCGCCTACGGCTACCGGAACCAAAGCGTCCAAGCCGCCCAAGATAACCGAAACAGGAATGTTTAAGCCTGACAGAACCGGCCTCAAATCTGCTTGTTTCAGTACACCTAAGCCACTCTGCAAAGTGTTTTTATCCGGCTCGGCGCATTCCAATACGGCGGTTTTAAGGTTTTTTAAACAAGCTTTCTGACCAGGCAGACCCTTTATCTGTAAGGATAAAAAACGCAGCAACGTCGCCTGACAATTTTCATTTAGTTGATCGGCAAAAGCATCCAGCAGCAAAACATCCATCCCCGGCCATTGAGTTGCTCCCACAAAGGCAGGATTCCCTGCCAGCAAAATCAGCGAAGACACCCGCTCAGGATAACGTGCAGTCATATCCAGCGCCACGGTTGCACCTAACGACCAGCCCAGCCAACAACAGCTTTGCTCAGGAATGGCTTTAACCAGCTCGGCACTGATCCTCGCCAAGGTAAAAGTATCGATGGCCTCGCTATGCCCGTGCCCCGGCAAATCGACACAAATCACCCGATAATTAAGCGCCAATTGCCGGGCAAATTCCCGCCAAATGCCGCTGTGCATCGCCCAGCCATGCACCAGCACAATGGGCCTGCCTTGCCCGAAAGTTTCCAGATAAATTTTGGTCATTTACAGCCAATCATTGCTTTGTCCAGTGCATCCAGCAAACGGTCGACATGCTGCTCTTCATGCAAAGCGGAAAAAGTCACCCGCAATCTTGCGCCGCCTTGCGGCACGGTCGGTGGGCGAATCGCGCTGACCAGAAAACCGGCATTTAACAAAGCGTTGCTGATGTCCACCGCTGTTTGACTGTCGCCGATTAAAACAGGCTGAATGGCCGACGATGATGGCATCAGCTGCAAGCCGATTTGCTCAGCGCCTAAACTAAAGCGCGCCGCTAGTTTTTTAAGCTTATCCCGACGCCAATTTTCAGCAATGACGATTTTCAGGCTGGTTCGCGTCGCCTCGGCAACTGCCGCCGGTAACGCCGTGGTATAAATATAAGTACGGGCTTTCTGTATCAGGGTTTCAATCAATTCCTCGGAACCCGCCACAAACGCGCCAAAAGTGCCAAACCCCTTGCCCAAAGTCCCCATCAACACCGGCACCTCGTCTTGACCCAGGCCGAAATATTCAACAATCCCGCCGCCGTGTTCGCCAATGACGCCCAGTCCGTGCGCATCGTCAACCATCAACCAGGCGCCCTGATTTTTTGCCGCAAGCGCCAATGCGTCGAGCGGCGCAAAATCGCCATCCATGCTGAATGTGCTATCGGTCACAACCAGCTTGCGGCCTGCGGCTGATTCCAATTTTGCCGCCAGATCAAGCGCATCGCCATGCGCATAACGCTTAAAGCGCGCAGCGGACAACAGACCGCCATCCAGCAAGGAAGCATGGTTCAAACGGTCTTCAAACACCGCATCACCGCGCCCCACTAACGCCGAAATCACGCCCATGTTGGCCATGTAGCCGGTGGAAAACAACAATGCCCGGTCGCGTCCGGTAAACGCCGCCAGCTCTTCTTCCAACGCATGATGTGCCGCGCTATGCCCACAAATCAAATGCGCCGAGCCGCTGCCGACGCCGTATTTATCCGCCCCGATTTTAAACGCGCTGACCACATCAGGATGATTGGCCAGCCCCAAATAATCATTACTGCAAAAATTGACGACAGACTTGCCGTCAATGTGCAGATTAATACCTTGAGGGGAGTCTATAATCCGCCGGGAACGATACAAACCCTGCAGGGCAATATCATTGAGGTTGGCTGCTAATTCTGAGAATGGGGAGGTCATTAGATTTAAAGTTTTTGTCCACACTTAGCACGAAAAAACACGAAATTTTCGTGCCTTTTGTGTTTTTCGTGGACGTTTTATTTTTCTAGGCTTAAGCGTAACTTGAACCGCCGGAATACACGCCCAGTCGCTTAAACAAGGCCAAATCATGGTTGGTCATCGGGTTATCGGTGGTCAGCAATTTATCGCCATAAAAAATCGAATTGGCACCGGCCAAAAAGCACAATGCCTGCATTTCATCGCTCATCGCTTTGCGCCCAGCCGACAGCCGCACCCGCGACTCGGGCATCATGATCCGGGCTACCGCAATGGTGCGGATAAAAATAATAGGGTCCAGCGCTTCGGTGCCCATCAGCGGCGTGCCCTCAACTTGCACTAGCATATTGACCGGCACGCTTTCCGGATGTTTAGGCAGATTCGCCAGTTCGATTAGCAGCTTGGCGCGGTCGACATCGCTCTCGCCCATGCCGACGATGCCGCCGCAACATACGTTAATCCCGGCATCCCTGACCCGCGCCAGCGTATCCAGCCTATCCTGATAAGTCCGCGTAGTAATGACTTCGGAATAATAATCTTCCGAGGTGTCCAGATTGTGGTTGTAATAATCCAAACCGCCTTCTTTTAAGCGGATGGTTTGCGCATCGGTCAACATGCCCAAGGTAACGCAGGTTTCCAGTCCTAGCGCCTTCACGCCCTGAACCATTTCCACCACCCGCTCCACATCCCGGTCTTTAGGTTGGCGCCACGCCGCACCCATGCAAAAACGCGATGCGCCCTGATCTTTAGCCAATTGCGCCGCCTGCAAAACCTTATCCACCGGCATTAGCGCCTCGGGCGTCAAATCAGAATCATAGCGCGCGCTTTGCGGACAATAGCCGCAATCTTCGGAACAGGAGCCGGTTTTGATGCTCAACAGACTGCTAATTTGGACTTCATTAGGATCGAAATGCTCGCGGTGTACGCTTTGCGCCTTAAAAATCAGGTCATTAAAAGGCAAGGCATAAAGCGCTTGCACTTCGTCCAACTGCCAGTCATGGCGAATTGCAGGGTTTGCAGACATTCTGTTAAGCTCCAGTTACTGTAAGTCTTAAACAAAGACAACCGATAAATTGGTCAACTTGTTCAAATGAAAATGGTATACAACTGGATCAATATTATACAGGATTACCTGCTGCCGCCCACCTGCATCTTATGCGGCAATCCCGGCTACGATTCCCGCGACATCTGTACTTGCTGTTACCAACACTTGCCCAAAAATAATCAGTGCTGCTATCGCTGCGCCGCCTTACTGGAAATGCCGCCTAACGCACCGACACTGTGCGGCCGTTGCCTCAGCGGACAACCCGCTTTTGATGAAACCTACGCGTCGTTCATTCATCAAGGTGCCATCCGCCATTTAATCAACAACCTAAAATTCAATGCGCATTATAAAAATGCCCGCCTGCTAGGCCTGCTATTGGCCGACCATTTAAAACAAAGCGCCGAATTGCCCGATTTGATTATCCCGGTTCCGCTACACAAAGCCCGCTACCGCGAACGCGGCTTCAATCAGGCGATAGAAATCGCCCGAACCGTGAGCAAAGAATTACATATTCCGCTGGATCTGGGCAGTTGCAGCCGACACCGCGACACGCTGCATCAAACCCAATTATCGGCAAAAAAACGCCGTAAAAACCTGAAAAACGCCTTTTCCGTGATTAAACCGATTCATGCCCGGCATGTTGCGATACTGGATGATGTGATGACCACCGGCTCAACCGTCCATGAACTGGCTTCGGTATTGAAAAAAAACGGCGTTAGCCGGGTCGATGTTTGGGTATGCGCCAGAGCGATAAATTGAACTACCCCAACAAGGCCAAATACTCTTCCTCACTGATCACCCGCACCCCTTTTTCGGTAGCTGCCGCGGTTTTTGCCGCGCCCACATCGGAACCGGTGACCAGAAAATCAGTCTTTCCGCTGACCGATGCGCCTACCTTCGCGCCCAAACGCTTGGCTTCCTTACTCATATCATCGCGCTTGCCGTGAATCATGGTGCCGGTAAAAACGATGGTCTTGCCGGAAATCGGGCTGCTAGCTTGTTGCTGCTCGGCAATTAACGGCGTTGGAATTAAGTTAAAACCCAGAGCGTAGATTTGCATAAAATCGGCTTCGATTTTTGCCAGACATTCGACCACGGCGGCGCCGGTTTTCTCGGCAAAGCCTTCGATATTGATTACGTCTTCAACGCTCAATTTGAAAATATCTAACAAATGATGATGTTGCAACAGACGCTCGCAATTACCCAAACCCATCCGGTGAATGCCGAACGCGCCCAGAAAGCGCCAGTCTTCTATAGCTTCGGTGCGGCTGCGCTGTAATTGATCAAGCAAGTTTTGCGCGGTTTTGTCGCCAAAACCCATGGCCTGCAATTTTTCCATGTCCAACTGGTAAACGGCATAAACCGAGTTGATGCCGGACGCATGGAGCTTTTCGACGGTTTTTCCGCCAAAACCATCGACATTGGCCAGCGTCCTGAAAAAATGCTCGATAGTATTTTCAATTTGTGCGGGACATTGCGTGGTGTTCAGGCAATACAGGTAGTCACTGTCCCAAACCAGCGCGCTACCGCAACTCGGGCACTGTTCCGGGATTTGCGGCGGAGCCGGAGTAATGACTCGCTCGATTTTAGGTATCACCAGACCTGAGCGCGTCAGTTCAATTAACGTGCCGACACCGATACCCAGTTCCTTGACCATGCCGTAATGATGGGCGGTGGCTCTGGAAATCACCGCGCCGCTGAGTTTAGTCGGCGTCAGTTCGGCAACCGGATTGACCCGGCCGGAACGGGAGGTTTGCGGAGTGACATTCAGCACGATGACTTCGGCGGTTTCAACATTGCTTTTATAAGCAATCTGCCAGCGGTGATGGTGCCGCGTTGCACCCAAGTAGTGTTTAATTTGTTCATTGCCGACCAGCTCGAAAACCACACCATCCACATCGTAATCGACCAGCGTGTACACGGTTTCGATAATGCGGTCAAAATCGGCTAATACCTCGGCGGCCGTGCCTTGCCAAGCAGGCAGTTGGGTGAATGGAAAAAACACCGCTGCATCATTTTGTATGGCTTCCAGCGCATGTCGTTCCAGCTCTTTTTCTTTGATGATGCTGGCCTGAAAATTACGGGAGTTTTCAAAATATTCAGCCAGATGGCTGTTGAAATAGGTTTGGCTGACCACAATTTCACCGGCGCCTTGCCCTCGTTCGCCGTTGCCGCCGACTTTCAGGCCGCGTTCGAAAACCCGACTGATGTCGGTGCCTTTGCGTCCATCGCCGCGCGTGTACAGCGTTTTTCCATCATCGTAAGCCGCATAGCCATCCAATTTCGGCGTAGCGCGAATCATCAGGTTTGAAAAATCCACATTGCAGTTTTCGGCGGCTTTTTCCAGCCGGGACAGCCATTTTTCAATGCCGCTTTTACTGTAGGATTTTTCGGTTGACAGCATCGGTTCCGGCAGCGCCACCGTCTTGCCAACAAAACCGGCTTCCGGTTCGACCGTTTCTAAATACGGATGCTGCGGATGACGTTGTTGCAGTTCCGCGAGAAAAATAAAATCATAATCCGCATCAGAAATGAACGGTTCGCCGCCACGGTACAACGCATTGCAGACTTGCAAAAATTCAAGCAGTTGCTCATCACCCAACCATTTTGGATCGGATTGCTTAGCGATTTGAGCGATAAGATCGGGGGATAAATGGACAAATTCAACATCGGCTTGTTTAAGAAGCGCTAACTGTGTATTGCTGAGGGATGGCATTGGATTAATCTGAATAGGTGAATGGTATAAACTCAAGCTTTACACATAAAGCGGCGCCTGCAGCACAATACCCGGTAAAACCTAAGAACTGAATAGTTTAAACAAAATAGAAACCGAAATAGCCAGATTAAAGCCAATCATCCATTTAACCAGCGTGAATTCACCTAGAATCTTTTCGAATCGAGTATCAATTTTTAGCTCTAACTCTTTGAGGTCGTGTTTTGTAGCCACTTCAGTATTGAGAACTTCTTTTAAAGCCTCAAATCAATATGCTAATTTGAGGCTGAATAATCGCAAAATCACAAACTCTGCCGAATCGCTTCAACAGTCGCTTCGGTCAAATGCTGCCTTCTGTGATCAAGAATGACGCCGTCCAATTTTTTCGCCAATACAGCAATGGTTTCTATATAGTCTTCAAAAACCGCACGCGCATCATCGAGCGCTTCGGGTTGCATAAAAAATACAATGCCTGGACAATGAAACTGATCCAAATCTTTATCCGGAAAAGTGCCCGGCTCGACAATGCAGGCGACGCCGTAATCAACCAAACGACTTTCGTCCAGACGTTCGAATATCTTTAAACTGCCATATTCAAGTCCGACCGAGTCAAAGGCTTCCACCAAATCAACGCCGTTAAAATCCTCGTCGCCTTTAGTGATAATACTGAATTGGATAATCGCCGGCACAGCGGTTCTAGGTGCAGGCACTACCTCATCATCCGGCGCGAAATACTCTTCTTCTTCATCGTCATCGTCGTAATATCGATCCGATTTATTAGGCGCACCCGTAGCATCACCCCCTATCGGGGTAATATCAAAGTCATCGTCATCTATCAGTGCTGTTGCCGCCAACGACTCTTCGGCATAATCGCCCTCATCATCGTAAAAATCCATGTCTTCCTGGGCTCTTTTATCTTTAATATAAGCCCAAGCCAACATGCCGAGAACGACCAGCATACCGGTTGCGATAATTACAATTCTTAATATTTCTTTATCCATTAGATTTCCGCCAGACTCACTGCTTCTTCAATATCAACTGCGACCATCCGGGACACGCCCGGCTCTTTCATAGTAACACCTGCCAGCTGCTTTGCAATTTCCATCGTCACCTTATTATGAGAAATATATAAAAACTGCACCGTTACTGACATTTCTTCCACCATTTTTGAAAACCGCCCGACATTGGCATCATCCAGCGGTGCATCGACTTCGTCCAACAAACAAAACGGCGCCGGATTCAGCTCAAAAATCGAAAACACCAAGGCCACCGCCGTTAATGCTTTTTCGCCACCCGACAACAAATGGATGGAACTGTTTTTCTTGCCGGGCGGCCGGGCGATAATATTAACCCCCGCCTCCAGTTCGTCCTCTTCGGTCAGTTCCAAATAAGCATGACCGCCGCCGAATAATTTAGGGAACTTTTCCTGCAAACCGGTGTTTATTTTATCGAATGTTTCTTTAAAACGCAGCCGACTTTCTTTGTCTATCTGGCTGATCGCCTTATCCAGCGTTTGCAAGGCCTCAATTAAATCAGCATGTTGTTCGTTGAGAAATTCCATACGCTCGGATTGCGCTTTGTATTCCTCTATCGCGGTCAAATTAATGGTACCCAATCTTTCGATTTGCGCCAATAAATCATCCACCGTCTTTTTCCAGCTGTGCTCTTCCGCCTGTTCCGGCAGGCTTTGTAGCACCTGTTCGACATCGGCATCAATTTCTTTCAGCTGCTCATTGACGGTTTGCTGGCGCACTTTACTTTCCTGCAACTCAAAGCGGATCGTGTCCAGCGCTTCTTTTTGCTGCTCCAACGCGCGCTGGGTGCGGACATGTTGTTCGGACAGCTGGGTTATGTCCGCCTCAAGCGCTTCTTGTTGCTGGCGCTGTTGTTTCAGACCGGATTCCAGCCGCACCTTATCGACAGCTCGCTGTTCCAGCTGCTTTTTTTCCTCATCCATCGGCGTCAGCGTTTGCTTCAGCTTGTTTTCCAATTCGGCAATGCGCTCAAGCGATTGCTGATGCTGCAAGCGCAACCGGTCGAGCTGTTTGCCGATCAAGGTTTCAGAGGAGCGCAACGATTCAATGTGCGACTTAATGCTGTAAACCTGTTGCCGGGCTTCATTAGCGGCGTTATCGATCTGCTGTTGCCCGCTTTGCAGTTCCTGATTTAACGCTTCTAAATCCTGCTTTTTTTGCTCCTGTTCAGCCATAATCTGTTCGGCCTGCGCCTGCACCAACTGAACTTCGGCGAGGGTTTCAGCATTTTCGGCAAACTCGCGGCCAATCTCGTCAATATCATCACTAACCTGCTCCAGACGGCGCTGCTGATGTTCCAGCCTTGCCGAATGAGCGCTAAATTCAGCGCTTTTTAACGACAATTCACCGCCCAAACCAGTATCCTGCTGCTGTAGCGATTCGCGCGCGCTTTCCGCCTCTTTCAAACCGGCTTCGGCATTTTCCAACTGCTGTTCAAAATCTTCAATTTCGCCGTGCAACTCTTCCTGCCGCTGTTTTAACAAACGCAGCTCTTTTTCCCGCTGCAACACCCCGGTTTTACTGTCTTTGGCGCGGATCATCCTGATCCAGCCAGCACCGAACCAAGTGCCATCCGGGGTGATGACCGATTCATGAACCTGCAACTGCGCCGACAACGTCCGCGCCGCATCGCTATCATCGGCACAGTAAATCCCGGCCAGTAAATTACCCAAATCCCACGGCGCTTTTACTTTATCCAGCAAGCTAATACAGGCCGAGTTAACCGCATAAGCCGATGTTTTAGCGCCCGTTTCAAGCAAGGTCAACGATTCATCGGTCAAACGCTGCAAGCCCGGAATAAGCTGATCGGCGCTGTCGATGCAAATCGCCTCAAGATAACTGCCCAACACCGTTTCAACCGCCGTATCCCAGCCCGGCTGCACTTCCAAAAACTCGGCCAGCCGTCGGTTTTCCGCCAAATCGACCGACGCCAGCCATGCGCTTAACTGCTTGTTATCCTTGCCCATAGCATGTTGCTGCAATAATTCCAGCGAAGTGATTTTGCCTTTAACGCTGTGCATGTCCGAACGGCGGCTATGCAGCGCATCATGCGCCTGCTTGATCTGCTGACGCTGTTCGCGTATCTGCTGATGCAGATCCTCCAGCTGATTTTGCAGTTGTTCGCGTTGCGTTTCAATCATTTCGATGCTGCTGTCGAGCGCTTCAATTTCGCCTTGCAAATCATTCGATTCCAATTCATCGCGCTCGCCATGCAACTTATCCAGCCGGATTTGTAACTGACGATTCTGATTTTCCAGCTGGGTGATTTTTACCCGCTGCACTTCCGCCTGTTCTTTATAACGTGAACTTGTCGTCCGGTACGTTTCCCATTGCTGCTGCCAGGCACTGCGTTGTTGCTGCGCGTCTTGCTGATTTGATAACACCTCATCCTGTCTTTCTTCGGCAACAATCAACGCCTCTTCCGCTTCAAACAATGCTTCCTTAATGGCTTCCAGTTGCTGCATGTCGGCTTCGAGTTCAGCCAGCGATTGCTCGGCCTGCTCGCGCAAACGCTTAATTTCAACAGCCGTTTGTTCGCGGCTGTTTTCGCTGTGTTTGATGGCCTGCTCAAGACTGCCGACCTCGGCAACCACTTGATAATAATCGCCCTGAAAACGGTCGGTCTGCTGTTGCTGAATTTTGTGCTCGGCGCGTTTGCTGTCAATCGTGCTGTCGATGTCACGCAATTCTACAAACAGGCGATTATGCTCGTGCGCCACCGCCTGCAATTTTTCATCCAATTGCTTGGCCGCCTGATGATAGGTATTCCAGCGCATCGCCAGCAACTCCAACTTGAATTGGCGCTCCCGCTTTTTAAGTTCGGTATATTTTTCGGCTTTTTCCGCCTGTTTTTGCAAATGTTTAATTTGTTTTTCGACTTCATCGCGCAAATCGTCGAGCCGCTCCAGATTCTCGCGGGTGTGTTTCATCCGGGTTTCGGTTTCGCTGCGGCGCTCCTTATATTTGGACACGCCCGCCGCTTCCTCGATATGTACGCGCAAATCATCCGGCTTGGCTTCGACCATGCGCGAAATAGTGCCCTGCTCGATAATCGCATAACTGCGCGAACCCAAACCGGTGCCCAAAAAGATGTCGGTAATGTCTTTACGGCGGCAACGCGAACCGTTCAGCATAAACACCGAAGTGCCGTCACGACTGACCTGGCGCTTAATTGCAATGGTGTCGTATTGCGAATATTCGCCGCCCAGTTTGCCCTCAGTGTTATTAAAAACCAGCTCGACCGACGCGGTGCTGACCGGTTTTCGCCCCGAAGAGCCGTTAAAAATCACATCCGCCATACTGCCGCCACGCAAATGCTTGGCCGAACTTTCGCCCATCACCCAGCGCACCGCATCGATAATATTGGATTTTCCGCAGCCGTTAGGCCCGACAATCGCTGTCAAATTACCGCTGATCGGTATGACCGTTGAATCAACAAAGGATTTAAAACCCGAAAGTTTGATTTTTTCAAGTTTCATGATGCTGGTATGAATATCCCTACAGTTGAATTAAAATAACCCGCTATTATTCACGATACACGCTAAAGTTTCGACTTTAATTTAACTCTCACTTATCAGCACACCATGACAACTCAACCCAGCAAAGATTTAGAAACCTTCGACAATCCAAACCTAAGCCGCGACTACACCATTCGCATCGATACCCCTGAATTTACCTGCCTATGCCCAAAAACCGGCCAGCCGGACTTTGCCACCATCCAGATTGAATACGTACCGGCAAAACTGTGCGTCGAACTTAAAGCGCTAAAACTGTATTTATGGGCATTCCGCGATCAAGGCGCCTTCCATGAAGCCATTACCAACGAAATCCTTGATGATCTAGTCAAAGCCATCGCCCCCAATTTTATGCGTGTGCGCGCCGAATTTAACGTGCGCGGCGGCATTTACACCACCGTCGTCGTGGAACACAGAAACCCCGATTGGCAAGCGCCGGAATTAGTTACGCTGCCTTGAGTTATTGCCAACAATGAATCCATCAAGAGAAATGTCCACGAAAGACACAAAAAGCACGAAACACACATTCTTTTTCGTGTCTTTCGTGCTTTTCGTGGACAAAAATAATTTCTCTAAGTTAAGCCATCATGGCTAAGACCTATTACACCACCGATCTTGCCGTCGCCTTAAAATACGACGGCAAGAACGCGCCCAAGGTCACCGCCAAAGGCACAGGACTTACCGCCGAACAAATTCTCGCTATCGCCAAAGAACACGGCATACCGCTGCAAACCGAGCCGGAACTGGCACGGATTTTGGCGCAAATCCCGTTAGGCGATGAAATCCCCAATGAACTCTATGTTGCCGTTGCTGAAATAATCGCCTTTGCCTATTTCCTAAGCGGCAAAACACCCAACAATTACCAGCCATGAATTTTAAAGAAGCCCTGACCACCCTGCCCCAATATATTTTGCCGCATCATGCCTTGTCGCAGTTGATGAGTAAATTGACTCACTGCGAAAACAGATCCTTTAAAAACCTGTTCATCAAGCAGATTATCAGGCATTACGACGTTAATATGGCTGAAGCGTTAGAGCCAGACATCAATGTCTACAAGAGTTTCAACCATTTTTTCACCCGCGCACTAAAACCCGGCATTAGACCGCTCAGCACGGAAAGAAACGCGATTGTTTGCCCGGCCGATGGCGCCGTCAGCCAGGCCGGATCTATTACCGACGGCGACATTTTCCAGGCCAAAGGCAAAAGCTTTAGCGCCACCGACTTATTAGGCGGCGATGCCGCCCGCGCCGAACCGTTTAACAACGGCGTATTCACTACCATTTATCTGTCGCCCAAAGATTATCATCGCCTGCACATGCCGCTAACCGGCACCTTGCGGGAAATGGTGCATATCCCCGGCCGTTTGTTCAGCGTCAATGGCGCCACCGTTAACTCGGTACCCGGATTATTCGCCAGAAACGAGCGCGTTGCCGCCATCTTCGACACCGAGATAGGTCCAATGGCTTTGATTCTGGTCGGTGCAATCTTCGTGTCCAGCGTGGAAACCGTCTGGCACGGCGTGGTCACACCGCCGAGCATCAGTGATGTGCAAAGCTGGCACTATGGCGAAGATGCGCCCACGTTGAATGTCGGCGAAGAAATGGGCCGGTTTAATATGGGGTCTACGATTATTGTCCTGTTCGGCAAGGATAAAGCCGCATGGGATGCCGAGTTTAAAGCGGGCAAAACGGTTAAATTGGGCGAATTGATTGGCAGGGTTATTAATTAACACACTGATTAAAAAGCCTAAAATTGGGAAATGAATCGTGTTATAAAAATGAGAAAATTTAAAAAAAACATTAATCAGACGGATTTACTGGAATTGCTGGCGCATTTGGAACAATTAGAACAAGTCAACGCCGAATTGAATTGGACATCGGCGCTTGGGCCGTTGGAATTAAAGCTGGGCGACACCGAAATCAGCAAAACCGAGCCGCCAATATGGATTCAATCATCGATAGATTCGTTAATAGAACTTCATTGTGAGCCAACTATTCACTCATGAAAGCTATTAAATTAGTCGGCAAGGCGATTTTTTGGTTATTTTGCGGCTTATTTGTTTGGGCTTTAGCCAATGCCTCCTCTATGTGGCTTATGCAATCTGAGCGGCAAAAAATCTGCGATGAGGTGGTGCTGGCGATTGCTGCCTACCATAAAGAGCATGGACGCCATCCTGCTTCGCCTGCAGACATCAAGGTTGAAGGCTCTGACATTTGTCATTACTCACTATCCCAAGACGACTATCAGCTTTGGTTTCCAGGTGGATTACTGGGCGTTCGAGTTTATGGATCGGCTAAAGGTCAATGGGTGGATGATTAATCTGCCCTGACCATTTTAGGGCGAACGCAAAATACGACCGCCATTTTTAGACCGGGAATTTAATAGGGGACATCCTCTATTATTTTTAAAAACAACGGAGACGATAAAACATGAATTTTTTTGAAACACTGATTGCAACGCTGTCCGGTTGGGTTTGGGGGCCGCCGATGTTGACTTTATTGGTCGGCACCGGGCTTTATCTGACCGTGTTGTTGAAAGGCTTGCAATTTCGGGTATTGCCGTTGGCTTTGCGGATGATTTTCCATAAAGATCATGGTCATGCAGGCGATATCAGCCATTTTGCAGCGCTGATGACAGCACTTGCCGCCACCGTAGGCATTGGCAATATTGTCGGCGTTGCCACGGCGATTACGCTGGGCGGGCCGGGCGCGGTATTTTGGATGTGGATGACCGGCTTGGTAGGCATGGTCACCAAATATGCCGAAGCGGTATTGGCGGTTAAATACCGCGAAAAAGGCGAACACGGTATGCGTGGCGGCCCTATGTATTATCTGGCGAAAGGCGCCGGATTACCGAAACTGGGCTGGCTTTTTGCCTTGTTCACCGCGCTGGCGACTTTTGGTATCGGCAACATGACACAGGCCAACGCCACCGCCAAAATTTTCGAGGCCACATTCCAAATAGCACCGTGGGTAACTGGCCTTATATTGATGGTATTAACCGCCTTGGTGATTTTGGGCGGTATCCGCACCATTGGTAAATTCACCTCAATTTTGGTGCCGTTTATGATTATCGGCTATGTCGGCTCGGCACTGGTAGTACTGGTGCTCAATGCCGCCGAAATTCCTCATGCCTTCGCATTAATTTTTCAACATGCTTTTTCGCCGGCAGCGGCTAGCGGCGGTTTTGCTGGCGCAACTATCGCGGCCGCCATGCGTTTTGGTATTGCGCGCGGGGTGTTTTCCAATGAATCAGGTTTAGGTTCAGCACCGATTGCCGCCGCAGCAGCGCGTACTAATGATCCGGTCAAACAAGCCTTGGTCAGCATGACACAAACTTTTATCGACACCTTGGTGGTTTGTACCATAACGGCGTTGGTTATTTTGACCGCAAACGCCTGGACGCAAGGTGTTGATGCGGGGCAATTAACCAGCGCCAGTTTTGCTGAAACCTTGGGCGTCACCGGTAAACTGATTGTGGCGCTTGCAACAGCGCTATTTGCTTATTCCACGCTGATTGGCTGGAATTATTACGGCGAAAAAGCGGTTGAATATTTGTTTGGCGCGCGCGTCATTCGTGTTTATCGCATTTTGTTTATCGCAGTGGTGTTAATTGGCGCCATGATGAATTTGGAGTTTGTCTGGAATTTTTCCGACCTGATGAACGGCATGATGGCCATACCGAATTTGATAGGCCTGTTAATTTTGTCCAATGTGGTGAAAGAAGAAACCGACCGCTATTTCAAATCTTAAGTTCCTAGCAAACTTATTCATCTTGTTAATGCGAACAGACTCGATTCCTGCCGCCGTCTTTGGCTAAATACAGCGCACTGTCTGCGGCATCACTCAATGTTTTAGGCGAAACAGAGTCCATGATTTTATTTTGGGTGGCGACGCCTACACTAATCGTGACGATCAACTCAGCCTTGGGATAACCTTATTTTCTAACATTTATTCGCCCCGCTGATGCTATTGGCTATCGATAATTTCCCGCAACACTGATGTAGCATAGCTTCCTGCCGGGAGCGTAAAGCTAAGCTCAAGCACCGTGTCATCAACAAATTGCCAATTCAAATCCTGTACATTCACCCTCAATGCTCGCCGATCACGATCAACGCCGTTGGCTATCAAGCCTTGAGCCAATTGCCCGTGCGCATTGATAACCGCCAATTCAATAGCCAGCGCATCGGCTGATACATCGGCCTCTCCCAGGCCCCACAAAACGCCGGTAGGATGGATTTCTTTTGTTGCCAGCCGCCGGATGATTTCGGCATCCGGCTGTTCCGAGTGGAAACAACTGTGCGACAGGTCGAATTGATACATATCACCGGCAAGCGGTTGATTCCAGTTATGTTGCGTGATCCGTGCGGCTAAAATCTGGTTAAACAGATACGACCGTGCCGCCGACAAATAAAGGCTGCGCTGTTCCCGCCCGGCTTTTGCACCGTCAAACATCGCCACCGCCTTGCTGACGTTTTGGCCTTGGTTGCCGAAGCGTTGCGGGCCGAAATAATTGGCGATGCCGTGGGCTTTGATCTGCTCCAATTGCTGCACGGTCTTGTCTTTATCGCCCTGCCAATCGCGAATGACCAGCTTAAAGCTGTTGCCTGATAACACGCCGCGCTTGAGTTTTCTGGCATGGCGCGCAACCTGCAACACCTTGATGGCGTCCGATGCAAAAGCCGTCCAATCAGGGTCGGCCTTGCCCGGCAACCAAACGCTAAACCATTGGCTTGTGACCGCGTAACGGTCTTTTAAGCCCGCATAACTGACATCGCGCTGCCGGACATTGGCAAACCGGGCCAATTGCCGGGCAACAAATTCGGTGTTTTCGCCTTTTTTTTCTATCTGCAAAAAAACATGTTCGCCCACGCCGGACGGCTCGAAAGACAGGTTTTCGTTGACGATAAAATCTTCCGGTAAGCTGCGGATTTTGCCGGAACCGGAAGGTTGTCCGTAAACATAAGGCCAGACGGGGATTTCAATGTTGTGCATAAAGTTGGATGAATGCGGATAGCGTACTTGATTTCATTGCCATGAAGGGAATGAAGGCAAAAATATTTTGTCCACGAAAATCACAAAAAACACGAAAAATAAGCATAATTTCATGCCTTTCGTGGACAATTCGATTAGCTGCAAACAGCAGGCGATAATTTAATCCCGACTTCTCGAACCTGAACGTCCTTTGCCGCGTGTATCGCTTCGTTTGTTGTCCGGCTGTTTTTCACCGCGCACCGTTGATTTGCCGCGAACCGGTTTTTTGGTGTGACGCATATCTTTTTTGCCGGTGGTTTTGTTCGGCGTGTTCTTTTTCGGCGCATCCATCACTTTCAACGATACCGGCTCATAGCCGGTGTCGGCCACACGCGGGATTTGCCGTTTGAGCAATTTCTCAATTTCCGCCAGCATCCAGGCTTCTTCGGGGCAGACTAGTGACAAGGCCACACCGCTTAAACCAGCGCGTCCGGTGCGGCCAATGCGGTGAATATAATCTTCCGGCACTTGCGGCACATCGAAATTCACGACGTGCGGCAAATCGTCAATATCCAAACCACGCGCGGCAATGTCGGTGGCAACCAATACAGCAACCTTGCCAGTTTTAAACTGCTCCAGCGCCTTGTTGCGCGCGCCTTGCGTCTTGTCGCCATGCAGCGCGGCGGTGCGGATGCCGTCTTCAATTAGCTGTTTTTCCAAGCGGTCTGCGCCGTGTTTAGTGCGCACAAAAACCAGCACTTGTTTCCAATTATTGCTGCCGATCAAATAGGACAGCAATTCGCGTTTGTACTCTCGGTCGATGCCGTAAACTCGTTCCGACACATTATCAGCGGTGGCGTTTTGTTTGGCGACTTCGACTTCAACCGGATTATTTAACAACTGCGCCGCCAGCGCTTTGATTGCATTGGGCACGGTGGCGGAAAACAACAGACTCTGGCGTTTTTTCGGAATCAACGCCATTAGCTGTTTAATGTCGGGCAAAAAGCCCATGTCGAGCATCCTGTCCGCCTCATCCAGCACCAAAATTTCCACGTTGGACAGGTTGATATTGCGTTGCTGGACGTGGTCGATAATCCGCCCCGGCGTCGCCACTACAATGTCGCAACCCCTGCGCAAATGCCGGGTCTGGATGCCGATACTGGCACCGCCGACCACCAGTTCCGCATGCAAGGGCAAATGTGCGCCGTAGGTTTTGACGCTTTCATAAACCTGCGCTGCCAATTCGCGGGTAGGCACCAGAATCAGCGCACGGACGCGGTGCGGTTTTTGGTGCGGGTCGTGGGTTTCCGCCAGTTTTTGTAACAAGGGTAAGGTAAAACTGGCGGTTTTTCCGGTGCCGGTTTGTGCGCCGGCCAGCACATCGCGGCCTTCAAGAATCAACGGGATGGCCTGTTGTTGTACCGGCGTAGGTATGACATAGCCTTGATCGGCTACGGCTTTAAGGAGTTCCTCGGTTAAACCGAGTTGGGCGAAAGACATTGTTTAAATCTCAGGTGAAAGGTTCATAGATAAAAAGGATTATGTTGTAACTACCCTAATGGAACACGGATGACACGGATCAAACGGGTTTACACAGATTTTTTTACGCTGGTGTGACATCTGGGGAATTCAAAGCTAGCTTTGAACGGGTAGTGTTCGTACTTCTTGAGTTAAGTTAAAAAAATCTGTGGCGATCAGTCTAATCGGTGTCATCCGTGTTCCATTTAAGGGCGGGAGGATAGTTAAAATTCAGCCCCCCGTCATGCTCATATAACGCAAGATGACCGGCTGCTCGTTGATGTTAAATTCGTGTTTTTCCGGCTTAATCAGCATCGCGTCGATAATGGCCTGTTTCAGTACGGTCATATCACCGGGATTAGCGCGAATAACTTGTTTTAGATCGACCGAATGCTCATTGCCCAGACATAACAGCAAGCGACCTTCGACGGTCAGGCGCACGCGGTTGCAGGTGCTGCAAAAATTTTCGCTGTGTGGGGAAATAAAACCGACGCGGGTTTGTGTGCCCTCCACCTTAAAATAATTTGACGGTCCACCGGTTTTTTCCGGCGTGGCGATTAAAGTAAACTTTTCCGCTAAATCAGCCTTGATTAAATCGCTGGAATAATAGGCGTCAGCCCGGTTATGTTGATCGACGACGCCCAACGGCATTTCCTCGATAAAGCTGATGTCGATGCCGTTATCAACCGCAAACTGCACCAGATCATTGACTTCCAGATGGTTTCTGTCTTTCAGGATGACCGCGTTGATTTTTATCCGCTCAAACCCGGCCACCTTGCTGGCTTGAATGCCTCTTAGCACTTGCTGCAAATCGCCGGTTCGGGTGATCGCCTTAAACTTGTCGGCATCCAGCGTATCCAGGCTGATATTGATGCGCTTGACGCCCGCCTGTTTTAATGCCGCCGCCATGGCCTCAAGTTGCGAGCCATTGGTCGTTAGCACCAATTCATTCAGGCTGTCGATAGCGCCGATGTTTTGCAATAACTCCAACGCGCCTTTCCTAACCAACGGCTCGCCGCCGGTGATCCTGATTTTTTTCACGCCCAATTCGGCGAAAGCTTGCGCCAGCGTATAAATCTCTTCCAGCGTCAAAATCTGCGCGCGCGGCAAGAAAG
Organism: Methylobacter sp.; assembly: GCA_030699385.1. Taxonomy (GTDB): domain Bacteria; phylum Pseudomonadota; class Gammaproteobacteria; order Methylococcales; family Methylomonadaceae; genus Methylobacter_A. The sequence goes on along the minus strand of JAUYMY010000007.1, from coordinate 1,778 downwards.
TCATGTCTTCAGCCATGCAATATAAACAACGGAAATCACAGCGGTCGGTAATGGAAATCCGCAAATAATCAACGGTTCTGCCGAAGCGGTCGATTAATTGGGCGGGAGGGGAGAGATGAGTCATTGGGCAACATAAAAAAGTCTAAGGCGGCAATGTTACCACACTAATGAGAGCACTCGAATGGTGCGGCGGTTTTTTGTTTACTGTCAAAGGCTAAAAGCCTTTTCAATACATCGATTAGATTCTAGTCACGACGTAGGCGTTGCTGTAAGCTATAAATGCACTCGTAGGTAGCGCATTGAGCACATTCCGACACGTTTTTAATCAAGCAATGGCCGTTATTAGCGCCTTACATCAACCACTTATCAATCAGGGCAATAGTGAAGCGTTGCGACGCAGTGCCGCCGAGCTTAACGACTTATTTCAAGAGAGCGACTTTATTTCTGAAACCTTACTGAACACACTCAAACCGTATCTGGCGGCGAATCAAGTCGATTTATTTGCCCAATTACGCAAGTTGATTAACGAACTTCGCTATGATGAAGCCCGCCAGATTCTACGTCAGCTTGCTGAACTCACCGATAATCAGGAATTTTAATGATTGATACCAAGGAAACAACCGTAAGCGCTATTGTGGGAGCGACGCCTACGTCGCGATTAACAACAAGTCGCGATGTAGGCATCGCTCCCATCACGCTATTACTACTTTGCACTTTCCTATTCATCTGGCCGCTCAGCGCAGCGGCCAAGATATTCGATTGGCATAGCACTGAAATTCAATATTTACACGGCAACGGCTATCAAATACCCGGCAATCCGAATGATGTCAGTCGTTCCATTTTGACCCTCACTCATGCCGACGGTTGGGCGCTGGGGCGCAATTTCTTTTTTATGGATACGCTGATTTCAGACAGCGGCGAACCTTCGCAAGTGAATCTGTACGGCGAGCTTTACAGCTATTTAAGTCTTAGCAAAATGAGCGGGGGAAATTTGGCCTTCGGCCCTTTCAAAGACTTAAATTTAGCGGGTGGTGTTAATTTAGGCGAAAATCTAAACAGCAGCCGTAGCGGTGCCCGCATCATATTGTATGGCTTCAATATCGAGTTTAATTTGCCAGGCTTTAAATTCTTTTCCGTCGATTTTTTGCGGCACGATGTGTTAGAACCGGTCTCTTCCGGCACGTCCTGGCAACTTACTCCTGTTTGGAAATTGCCCTTCACTGTAGCAGGTACACACTGGAGTTTAGAGGGTTTTGCCGATTTTATTGGCGCAAAAAACGCCAACTATGTAGGCCAGATTTTGGCGCAACCGCAACTACGCTTGGATGTCGGCGATTTTTGGGGGATGCAAGAGCATATTTATATCGGTATCGAATACCAATATTGGCACAACAAATACGGCATTAAAGATTTTGACGAAAGTCTGCCGCAAGCTTTGTTGCTTTGGAAATTTTAACAGGATTATCCACGCGTAAATTAACCGACAATAAGCCCGTCAAAAGAAGCGACTAACCGATAAGCTTCATGACATAGGCGTTAATTTTAACAATAGGTTCTTGGAAAAATTTAAAATTTTCTTGGGACAAGAGAATTATTTACGTGGGTAATCCTATTCTTGGACACCCTCTTAGATAGCATGAAACGACAGGCAAAAAAAAACCCAAGCATGAGGCTTGGGTTTTTAATTTAAGAGCTTGGCAATTCCCTACTTTCGCATGGCAAACTGCCACACTATCATCGGCGCTAAATGGTTTCACTTCCGAGTTCGGGATGGGATC
>JAUYMY010000083.1 GCA_030699385.1 Methylobacter sp. | reverse complement strand
ATGTTCGACGGCTTATCGCTGAAGCTGGACTCAATGAGGATTTTGATAGGGTTTGCCCCAAACCTGGCAAACCCACGAAAAATTCGCTGGTAGCCGTATTGCTTCGCATGGTGGCTTGATGATTTTTTAGGAAACTTCAGTTAATCAACACAAAGGCGATAGAGATCGCATTGGACGCTTTGAGCGCCCGCCCGGTGTGGCCTAATGAGACCCTCGTCATCATCCCCAAGGTCAACACGCCAACGCCGCCCAGCGTAAACGCGTGCAGCGCCAGCGACGGCAACACCAGCGAATAGGCGGTTAATGCGGTCAGGACAAAACCCAAAATGATCCAGGCGTAACCGGTATAAAGCACCCATAACAACGGCACATACCAGATGCGTTGCACATACCATCCGGCGAATCGGAGGCCGTTAACCGCAACGGCAATGGCCGCAGCCAACGCCAATAAAGTGCCCGAAATACCGGCTAATTGCAGCGCAAAGACAATAAGCGCAGAGGCAACCGAGGCATTATCCAGCATCGGGTTACGGATAATCAGCGTTCCCGAAATGCCGCGTTCAGTGAAAAAAGGAAACACGCGTCCGGCAATAATCAAAATCAAAATGATGATAATCGCAACCACCAGCTCAAGGCCTGTCGCTGCCGTATTGATTGATACGCCCAGCATTTCAGCATGGATCAAGCCGTTGCCTAGCGTCAACAGCAGCAATAGGCCGATAAAAAATAGATTTTTGTGCTGTTTGGCCGCAATAATCGGCTTGCTGACCTGATAAGCCAACATCGGCAAGAAAGAAAAATCCACCAGCGCAATCAAAACGTCAGGCAACAGCCCCGCATAAAACGGCAGGATGCGGCCATACAGCCATAATAAACACAGGCTGGCCAAACCATCGCCGGTCAATGTCGGCTTGCCCGTCCAGTTTTTCACCGCCGTCAATAAGAACCCGGCAATGACCGCAACGGCATAGCCAAGCAGCATTTCATGCGCATGCCAATAACTGTCGGGGAAATAATGTTCTGCCGCTAAAGTGCCATTGAACAGCGCGTTCCAAAACACAATCAGCACCAGCGCGGCCAGTCCCGCCAAGGCAAAAAAAGCTCTAAACCCCAAAGCGAAAAGGGGGTAGTCAAAAATAGGTTGTGGTTTCATTACGATGTTGTCCAAGCGGTTTAGCGTTCGATAGTGCGTGCAATTATACTCATTTCGTGGCTAAAGGCTAAAGGCCAGAAGCTGATTATGGCGATTTCCCACCAAATAACAGCTTCAAACAATTGTCCACGCTTAGTTCGAAAGCCACGAAAAAAGGCAGTAAAAATGATAACTTCTCAAGGTTTCTTAAAGTGGATTAGTCGCAGGCAATACCTTTAAATCAGGTTAAAATGACCGCGTGGATTCCCTCAAGCCACAATTACCCAAGATTAACGATAAAGAGCGCACACCGCTATCCGATTTGATTCGGACTGCGGCTACCTGTGGGTAATGAGAAGTCATCTTATTTATGATGTATCCGATTGTAATTTATGGGTTAATATGATTAGCGGTAACCGTATTAACCGTAACCCGACTTATTCACGCAAAAATGTCGGGGTTACGCCACGCTAACCCTACACTAAAAGAACGGAACGAGATATGCCTGAAAATAAAGAACAACGCTCGGCCATGCGATTTTCAACCCATTGCACGGTAGAGCTTGAAGAAGGCACGGGAGTCACTCGCAACCTGAGTACGGCTGGTTTTTGCTTCACTACCGCTGAGGCGATTCCGCTAAATTCGATGCTGCGTTGCGTCATCTTAATGCCGAAAAAGCAAGGGCAGATAATACGTCTGCGCTGTGAAGGCCAAGTGGTGCGCTGCAATCAAACAGAAAGTGGCTGGGATATTGGGGTTAGCTTCACCTCGTTTGAATGGTAATTGACCAGCCTTTAATAGACATAAACCCTCTACCGCCTTCGTGCTGCTCAGGCAACAACATCATGCGATTGCCTTGTGCTAAAATATTTGCATTAAACGGGCGCAAACCAAAACGTATACCATTAAGCGCCCTTCGCCTTTAGCCCTACTCCCTTGTTTCATGAGCATTATTATTAAAACCGAAAGTGAAATCGAAAAAATGCGCGTCGCCGGAAGACTGGCCGCCGATGTGTTAGACATGATTGCACCTTATGTGGTTCCCGGCGTCACCACCGATGAACTTAACCAGATTTGCCACGATTATATCGTTGATGTGCAGCAAGCCATTCCCGCGCCGCTCAACTATCACGGCTTTCCAAAGTCAATTTGCACCTCCGTTAACCAGCAAATCTGCCACGGTATTCCCAGCGAGAAAAAACTCAAATCAGGCGACATCGTCAATGTTGACATCACCGTGATTAAAGACGACTACCACGGCGATACCAGCAAAATGTTTTGTGTGGGCGACGTCAGCCAACATGCCAAACGTTTGGTTAAAATAACCCAGGAAGCGATGTTTTTGGGCATAGAACAAGTCAAACCGGGCGCGACTTTAGGCGACATAGGCCACGCCATCCAAAAACATGCCGAATCGAACCGTTACTCGGTGGTCAGGGAATTTTGTGGGCACGGCATCGGCAAAAAATTTCACGAAGAACCGCAAGTCTTGCATTACGGCAAAGTGGGAGAAGGCGAAGTGCTGGAAGCGGGCATGATATTAACCATCGAGCCGATGATTAATCTCGGCAAACGGCACATGAAAGTATTGCCCGACGGCTGGACGGCAGTCACCAAAGACCGAAGCCTGTCTGCACAATGGGAACACACCATTTTGGTCACCCAAAGCGGCTATGAAATACTAACCTTACGCCAAGAAGAAATGTGAGCACGTTGAATAACAGCATTAACGCTTCGATTTTTGCCGAAAAAGACAGCCTGCAGCACGTTAAACAGCTGTTAAGGCAAAAAGACACCGAGCTGAGGGAAAAATTTAATCCCCACAAATCAGTTGCCAAGCTATTAAAAGAAAAATCGGATTTTATCGACGAAATATTAACCTGCTGCTGGCAGCATTATCTCGGTGAACACGCCGGGCAACTGGCGTTATGCGCCGTCGGCGGTTACGGCAGAAAAGAACTGTTCCCCTATTCCGATATTGATTTAGTGGTGCTGCTCGATTCTGAAGACACCCGTCCTTATCAGGATGAATTATCAAACTTTTTTACCTTTCTCTGGGACATCGGTTTAAAACTGGGGCAAAGCGTCCGCAGCGTCAAACAATGCGTCGAAGCGGCTGTAGCCGACCAAACCATAATGACCAGTTTGATGGAAAGCCGCCTGATTACCGGCAGCACCACGCTACGCAAAGCCTTAAAGCAACGCATCAGCCCGGATAAAATCTGGCCTTCCGACCAGTTTTTTGCCGCTAAAATGGAAGAGCAGCGCCAGCGTTACGCCAAATTTCACGACACCGCCTACAACCTCGAACCCAACATCAAAGAGGGACCGGGCGGATTGCGTGATAGACAAGTGATTTCCTGGGTATTTAAACGCCATTACAACGCATCATCAATCAAAGAGCTGATTAAATACAGCTTCCTGCCCGAATCCGAATATTTGGAACTGGTCGCCGCACTCGAAGTGCTGTGGCGCATCCGCTATGCACTGCATCTATTAACCAACCGCTGTGAAGACAGGCTGATATTTGATTACCAGCGCGATCTCGCCCAGCAGTTTGGCTTTAGCACAGAACACCAGCAATACAATCAGGATGTTGAACAGTTCATGCAGTTTTATTTTAAAACTGTACTCGGTTTGGAACGACTCAATGAAATGCTGCTGCAGTTGTTTAATGAGCGTTTTGTCGCCGGTGAAGACGTGTACAAAACCCTGCCGCTTAACGACAAATTCGTTGTCATCAACGGTTATTTAGAAGCCAGTGACGAGACTATTTTCGAGCGGCATCCGCTGACCTTGCTGGAAATTTTTCTGATTCTGGAGCAGAACTCATCAATCAAAGGCGTCAGGGCAACCACCATCCGCCTGATCCGTAAAAACCTGCATTTAATCGACGACGACTTTCGCCATAACAAAGCCGCCAACCGGCTTTTTATCGAAGCGTTACGGCAACCGCGCGGCATCACCGACCAGCTAAGGCGGATGAACCGCTACGGCGTTTTAGCCGCTTACATCCCTTGTTTTGCCAACATCGTCGCCCGGATGCAGTACGATTTATTTCATATTTACACCGTGGACGAGCACACCCTGTTTGTAATCCGCAACCTGCGCCGCTTCGCCCTGGAAAAACACTTTGACGAACTGCCTTTTTGCAACGATATTTTTCTGTTGATTGCAAAACCGGAACTGCTCTACCTTGCCGCCCTTTTCCATGACATCGCCAAAGGCAGGAACGGCGATCACTCGGTCATTGGCGAAGACATCGCCCGAGAGTTTTGCCTGCAACACGAACTTTCTGCGCACGACACCAATTTAGTGTGCTGGCTGGTGCGCAATCATTTGGTCATGTCGATGACAGCGCAACGCAAAGACATCAGCGACCCCGATGTCATCCATCAATTTGCCCAAAGCGTCGGCAGCCTTGAATACCTGAATTACCTGTATCTGCTGACTGTCGCCGATATTCGCGCGACCAATCCCGAATTGTGGAACGCCTGGAAAGATGCGCTGCTGAAAGAACTGTATTCGGTGACTTACCGCACCTTGCACAGGGGCCTGCAAAACCCGGTCACCCTGGCTGAACGCCTGCTCGCCAACAAAAAAGAAGCCAAAGACGAACTGCTTAAACTCGGCATTTTGGAACCGGTCATTCTCAACTCCTGGCAACATACCGGCGACGATTATTTTTTACGCTATTCGGCCGATGAAATAGCCTGGCACACCATTGCCATCGCCTCCTCCAAAGAAGATGAACTGCCCCTGGTTCTGCTGCGCCCGCAAACCCAGCGCGGCAGTGCCGAAGTGTTTGTTTACACCAAAAATGAAGAAGCCATTTTTTCGCTGAGCACAGCCACACTCGACCAACTCGGACTGACTATCCTGGACGCCAGAATCATGACCACCACCGACGACTACGTGCTCAATAGTTTTCTGGTGCTTGAACAATCGGGAGAACCGATCAACGAACTGTTCAGGGAAGTGCATATTTGCACCGCGCTACGCAATAACCTGTTGCACCGCGAGGTCAAAAAACACAAAAACATCCATCGCCAATCGCGGCAAGCCAAGCATTTTCCTATCCCCACCAGCGTTCAATTTCATGCCGACCCGTTAAACCGGCACACCATCATTGAACTGATCACCACCGACCATGCCGGACTTTTATCGAAAATAGGCCGCGCCTTCGTGCAACAAAACATCCACCTGCACAGCGCGAAAATCAGCACCATAGGCAGCCGCGCCGAAGACATGTTCTATATCACCGACAACCAGTCACAGCCCATCACCGACCCGGTGAGACAAGAACAAATACGCGAAGAAATTTTGCATAGGCTGGACAGCACTTAATATTAAGCCCCACACAAAAACCATCCCATTAACTGAACCGCTTTATATACAAGGTACTTTAAGATGAATAAAACTATTATTTTTTCTATCTGCTTATGCCTTTTCCCTTTTTTTGCACACGCCGGCAATCAGCAACAGGACAGCGATTCAGCGGCAACAAGCAAGACCGTTCATAGCTTACAAGCCCCTGACACTATTATAAACGGCAGCAATCCCCCGCCAAAAAACCAGATTAACCCATCAGAGGAAAGCCGTCCCTCCATTAACTCCGAAAAACAACCTACTGATATTATGACGTTTTGCCGCACACATACCTGCTAATAATGAAGGCTGCAATAATGAAAAATAGCAAAAAAATAACAACAGGTATTGCATTAATAGTGCTGATGACGGCGCATTCCGTTTTTGCCAATCCGCATTGGACTTATGAAATAGATACCGACACAGCTGTTTTAGATGGACAAAACCATTGGGCTGAAATTATCGACCCAACCTCCAGCGCGCCAATCCCACTTAATTATCCCTACGCCGAATGCGGCATTGGCCAGAAGCAATCGCCTATTAATATAAGCACCCCGCTGACCAATCAAGCCAAACTAAATGACATCATTCTTAATTACCATGCCAATCCGTTAGTCGTTGAAAATAACGGGCACACTATCAAGGTCAACGAAAGCATAACCTCGCCGGGTAAAATGTATATTGGGAATAGCTTAAGTCACGATGAATATACCCTTTTGCAATACCATATCCATAGCCCTGGCGAGCATACCGTGAATGGCCTCAGCTACCCCATGGAAATACATTTTGTCCACGGCACGCCCGACGGTAAATTAGCGGTCATCGGGGTCGTTGTTCAGCCTGGCGCCCATAACAACGAATTGCAAAAGATTCTTGATAATGCACCGACAACAGTAACAACAAACTCGCCTGAAAATGTCTTTATCGACCCTAGAGGACTCGATACCAGCCATTATGTAAGCTATGCGGGTTCCTTAACCACGCCTCCCTGTACAGAAGGCGTTAACTGGTATGTATTGACGACACCGATAGAAGCATCTGACGCTCAAGTTGCATCATTTCAGTCATTTTTTACCGACAATGCACGACAAACGCAGAACCTTAACGGCCGGGTGGCCAATTTAAAAAAATAGCAAAAAGAGTCGGGTGGCTCGGACGTTTTGATTGTTTTTAACAACCTTCGCTGAATCTTTATGAAAAGGCGCTTTTAGTCTTTTTTTCAATAAAACGAGCGATGCAGTCATGGCTGCTACTTTCACTATCGGCATAGCGCAAACCAATTTTGCATTGATCGCTGGAGATACGCCGCGAAAAAACCACATAACACCGGGTCGCTATTTTCAATGACGGCTCCTCGTCATCGGACAAATCCAAATCAACAAATACCGACACCGGCTTGCCGTCACGAACAAAACTGCCGCCTGGAGTCATTATATTGCGCTGTTTAGTGTGGCATTCGATACCCAATCCGCCGCTGGACACATCGACTGCAACCGCCTTAATACGCACACCGTCTTCAGTCGTGACAATGACAGAAACCTGTACAGGAATCCTTTGATAAAGCCTTCTTTCCATTTCTAACCGTACTCAATTATTAAAATTATCCGAAAATTTCAGTTAAAAAAAACCGATTATGAGCTAAGCCAAATGATAGCCCACGATCCGCTCGACCTCGTTTTTCGAGCCTAAAATAACCGGAACCCGCTGATGTAGGCTGGTAGGCGTCATATCAAGAATGCGCTCTCGGCCGGTAGAACAGGCGCCGCCCGCTTGCTCGATAATAAACGCCATCGGGTTGGCTTCATACATCAGGCGCAACCTTCCGGCTTTTGACGGATCGCGCAAGTCATAAGGGTACATAAAAACCCCGCCGCGCGTGAGTATCCGGTAAACCTCGGCCACCATCGACGCAATCCAGCGCATATTAAAATCTTTTTCGCGCACGCCTTCCGTGCCCTGCAAGCATTCGTCGATATAACGCTGTATCGGCGGCTCCCAAAAACGCTGATTGGACATATTAATGGCAAATTCGCGGGTTTCGTTAGGAATGGTCATAGCAGGATGGGTCAGGATAAATTCGCCTATATCCTGATCTAAAGTAAACCCGTTAACGCCATGGCCGGTGGTTAGCACCATCATGGTTGACGGCCCGTACAACACGAAGCCGGCGCACACCTGCTCGGAACCTTTGCGTAAAAAGTCCTCCAGCGCCGGTTCCACGCCTTCGCGGCAACGCAGTATCGAAAATATGGTACCTACCGCCAGATTGACATCGATATTGGACGAACCGTCCAGCGGATCGAACAAGGCCAGATATTTGCCTTTCGGGTACTGTGCGGGAATGGCGATGATGCCGTCATTTTCTTCCGACGCCATGCCGGCCAAATGCCCCGTCCAGTTCAGTGCCTCGATCATGATGTCATTGGTGATGATGTCCAGTTTTTTCTGCACTTCGCCTTGTACGTTTTCGGAATCGGCGCTGCCCAATACGCCGATCAGGTTGCCCCGATTGACCAAATGCGAGATTTTCTTACAGGCGGTCACTACATCGTTTAATAACGAGGTAAACGTCCCCGATACGCCCGGCAACTCGCGCTGCTGCTCAATAATAAACTGGGTCAAGGTCACATGATTGGTCATTTTTTTGCTCCGTGGAGGATGATCGTTAAAATTGCCGTGCAAGATACGCTATAAAGCGGGTGAAAGGCAAAGGGCGAATGGGGCTTAAGCTAAACGCCTTTGCTGCGATTCTCCATGCGCCGCAGTAATTCGGCCATGATCAAACGGTACAGTTCATCGCCCAGATATTTGTCCTCGATACCGCTGTCGATATTGGGGTTGTCATTGACTTCTATCACATAACCTTTGCCGTCTTTTTCTTTAACATCAACACCGTACAAGCCGTTGCCTATCGGCAGAGTCGCTTTTAATGCGGCATCGAGCACGGCTTTAGGCACTTCAAATGTGGGCAAGGTGGCAAAACTGCCGCTATCAATACGGCTGGCGCCGTGGCGATAAATTTGCCAATGATTTTTAACCATATAATAGCGGCAGGCGTACAAGGCCTTGTTGTTGAAGACGCCGATGCGCCAGTCGAAATCGGTATAGAGAAATTCCTGCGCCAGCAACAGCGCGGATTTCTGAAACAGTTCTTCCACTTTCAGTTCCAGCTCTTTGCGGTCATTCACTTTGACGATGCCACGCGAAAACGAGCCGTCCGGGATTTTTATCACCACCGGAAAGCCGGCTTCGGCTTCCACTCTATCCAAATGTGCGGTATTGCCTTTGTGCAACAGCCAGGTCTTGGGTGTAGGCACTTTATGAGTACGAAACAAATCAGCCAGATAGACTTTATTGGTGCAGCGCAGCATTGAGGTCGGATCGTCGATAACCACCAGTCCCTCGGCCTCGGCTTTTTTGGCGAAGCGGTAAGTGTGATGGTCGATGTTAGTCGTTTCACGGATGAACAAGCCGTCAAACTCGGGCAGGCGAACATAATGCTGCTGGCTGATCAGCTCTATTTCAATGCCCATTTCCCGGCCGATTTTGATAAACTTTTTAATCGCGCCCCGGTTGCTCGGCGGCAATTGTTCTTCGGGATTAATTAAGATCGCCAAATCGAAGCGCGCCGCTTTACGGGCGCGGCCTTTGCGCCAAACTTTCTTGCTGAATTTATCCAGCGCATCGGCAAAAACGGTTTGTTGCCCATCGTCCAAATGCCGGTGTGACACCGCTTTTAAGCCGATAATTTCCCAGCTCTGCCGGTAGCGCAAGGTCATTTCCAGAATCGGGCAGGAAAAGCGTTCAAACAGCAATCTGGCAAGCTCCTGAAAAGCGGGGTCGGGTGTTGTGCCGAAATAGCTCATCAGGGTTATTTCGTTATGCTTGTCGGTGGATTTAAAAGCACGCGCCAAGGTTTGCGACAAATCTTCAAGTTGTAGCCGATACAGTGCTTTTTTGCCCAGATCATTCAATGTTTTAACCGAAGGAATAACATGATGGCCTCTGGCTTCGGCCAGCAGCGAGCAGTAATAACCATCGGAAAGATAACGGTAGCTGCTGCACAGATTGATAATGCGCATCCGCTGCTCGGACTCATCCTGCCCGGTCGCCAGATAGGTTTCAAAGGTGATGACCTGATCGCTGGGATAATAAGGATTCCAATCGGAAAGATCGTCAACCACCAAAAGAGTGCGCGCCATAACAACAAATCCTGTAACAAAGTGAGGCGTAATTCTGGAACCAGTCCGTTGTTTACACAAGGCGTTTTTATGGCGATGGAAAAATATTTCATGATTAGCCTAACTGGGCTTATGCTTAAGAAAAATCACAGGTAATCCTTATGTCCTATTGTCTTCCTCTTGCTGCCGTCGATACCATCGTTTTTCCTGACAGCTATGCCGCCGCTAGGCAACGCTGGTTGGCGCAGTTAACTAAATTATCCTGCCATACACAGCATCAAGCTTCCCCCTGTCCCGGCACTGGGCCGGACGGCGAAGCGCTGGTTAGCGATACGGCCTGGATAGGCCCGGAAGGCGCATCACGGGTGCTGGTCTTGCTTGGCGGAACCCACGGCATAGAAGGCTTTGCCGGTAGCGCCGTGCAAATCGACCTACTGGGTTTGCTTGCCGATGGCCATGTCATTATTCCGGCCGATACGGCGATATTGATGGTTCATGCGCTGACGCCGTGGGGTTATGCGTGGCAACGGCGTTGCGATGCCGACGGTGTTGACCTTAACCGCAATGGCGTCGATTTTTTAAGGCCGCTGCCTGAAAACAAAGACTATGGCTTGCTCAAAGATGCATTTTATCTGGCCGATGCCGCGCAAAGACAAATAGAACTTGCCGAATTTGAGCAGCAACATGGCCGCATAGCGCTGGAAAAAGCCATTAGCGCCGGGCAATACAGCGATCCGTCCGGGCCGTTTTACGGCGGCAAAGCCCCCACGCACGGCAGACGGGTCTGTGAAGACCTGATACGCGAATATGCGTTGCAGCAACGGGATTTGGCCGTTATCGACCTGCACACCGGCCTGGGTTCCTACGGCTATGGCGAAATCATTTGCGACCATCAGCCGGATAGCGCAGGAACGCGCACAGCCCGCAGTTTATACGGCGATTCGGTGGCATTGCCCTTGCTGGGGACATCCAGCTCGGTGCCGAAAACCGGACTGCTGGACTATCTCTGGCACGCGATCATGAATGAACGCAGCTGTTACGTCACTTTGGAATTTGGCACCTTCAGCACCGATCAGCTGTTTGAGATATTACTGCGCGACCATCAATTATGGGCGCAAGCCGGCAACGAGCAAGCGCGCCACGAACACAGCAAAATCATGCGTCAGCATTTTTATCCCGCCGATAGGGCTTGGCAGGAAATGGTGTTGTTCCGCGCCAGACAGGTCATTGCGCAAGGCCTATCAGGAGTATCAGCTTGAATATTTTAATCCGCCCTGCCCTGTTGACCGATCTTGACCAACTGGTAACGCTTGAGAAAACCTGTTTCGACACCGACCAATTAAGCCGTCGCAGCTTCAAACACTGGATCAGCACGGAGCATCGCGCCTTGCTGGTGGCGGAACAAATAAATGAGAGTGCTCGCATCGATTCCATACCGATTGCGACACTTCCACCATCCATGGCGGTCGCCGGCTATGTGCTGATTATTTATCACCCCGGCACCCGGCTGGCCAGGGTCTATTCGCTGGCCGTCGCGCCCTCGCAACGCGGCTCGGGCATTGCCAAACTGCTGATGTCGGCAGGCGAACAAGCCGCCAATGACGCAGGCAGATTGTATCTGCGCCTTGAAGTCAGTATCGATAACACGGCAGCAATCAAGCTTTATGAAACGTTGGGCTACCAGAAATTTGGCATCTACCGGGATTACTATGAAGACCACAAAGACGCACTGCGCTATCAAAAACGCATCCGCCGTTACCGCGACACCCTGCAACACCGCTCGGTACATTGGTTAAGACAAACTACGCCGTTTACCTGCGGTCCCGCCTCGCTGATGATGGCGATGCACGGCTTAAACCGGGCTTATCAACCGTCCAAGGAAGAAGAGATCAATCTGTGGCGCGAAGCCACCACCATTTTCATGACCTCAGGACATGGTGGTTGTCACCCGATAGGCTTGGCGTTAGCCGCAAAACGGCGGCAATTTGCGGTTGACGTTTGGATTAATCAAACCGGCACGCTGTTTATCGACGGCGTGCGCAACGAGGAAAAAAAGCAGGTCGTGGAACTGGTCGATAACTGCTTCAAGCGCGAGGCGACCGAACAAGGCATCAACATACATTACGCCAACATCAGCCAGAATGATTTAATTAGCGCGTTCAAAGCCGGGGCGATACCGTTAATCCTGATCAGCACCTTTCGGATGGACAGGAAAAAAGCGCCGCACTGGGTGGTCATGAGCGGCTTCGACGATGACTGTCTGTACATGCACGACCCCGACCCGGAAGAAGGCCGGCAAAGCGAACTCGACTGCCAGTTCATTCCGATTGCCTGCGAAGACTTCGAGCGAATGTCCAGCTTCGGCAAAAGCCGACTCAGAACGGCGGTGATTATTTGGCCGGGGTAAACTCACACAATCAATAGAAATTGTGTAGCCAACTTAAACAAGTTTTAAATGAAGATCATTGCGCTAACATGTAATATCGATTATCCTAACCGGCTTCCTATAGTTCAAGGAAGCGCAAATAAAAGGAGAGTTGGCCGAGCGGTCGAAGGCGCACGCCTGGAAAGTGTGTATACGGCAACGTATCAAGGGTTCGAATCCCTTATTCTCCGCCATCATATCGAAATAACCGATTGTTTTTAAACACAATCGGTTATTTTTGCCCGTTTCGCCCTAACTTTCGCCACACCATTGGAATTTAGCTCAGGTTGAACCTAGTTACACTAGGTGATTTCCTGAAAAAAACAGCCCCAAATAATTTTCCACACTTAACACGAAAAGCCAAAAGTAGACATCCCCAGGCGACACGAAAATAAGCAAAGCTATTTATTTTGACTGCTTTCTTTCGTGGCTTTCGTGGTAAGCGTGGACTCTGTTTTTTACAAATCATGATCATCAAGGGATGTTATTTCTCGGAAATGGCCTAAGGAACGCGCACAAAATAGTTTATCCTTCGATAATCTCAGAAGGTCGAGTTCTGATGGTGTTGCCGTTAATTTATCGTTGAGGTGCTGGAAATCTTCTTTTGATAAGCCAGATGTCTACTCTATCCAATGCTGTATACTACGCAATGAAGCACTTCTTTCCCTGATCAATGTTCAATCGGCGCCGACTCTATATTTTCAGAGATTCCAAATGAAAGACTTCTTATCTGAATTTAGTGGGGGCGCGTTTGTTTTAATCGTTTTAGCATTTAATTTGTTGTCCTTGCCTTCTGCAATGGCGACCGTAGTACCTATTTATGCTGCAAACAACGAATCGAAGGGGGTTGGCGCTCAAAGCCCGGCGAAGCTCGCCGACACTAAGACCAAACAATCCAAAATAAAAACCAACACGCCGGACGCCGCGACCGGCTTGGCTGGTTCCGGCTCCGCCAAAGCTTCGACGGATCTGAAAGACTTGGCGGATATGGATCTTGATGAACTGGTCAAAGTCAGAGTCTCCCCGTTCGAGGTCTCTACACGCATGGACACCGGCTACCGCGCCTCGAATTCGGTGTCCGGCTCCCGCTTCGACACGCCGATCCGCGACCTGCCGTTTGCGATTCAGGCTTTCACCGAGTCCTTCATCAAGGACCAGAAGCCAGTGAATATTTTCGATGTCGCCCGCTACTCGCCGGGCGTCACTTACCGCAGCAACGATTTCAACGAAGGCAACGCGAACCTCGCCATCCGCGGCTTCGCCGTCAGCGCCACGCCCGGCAACGTGCAAATGCTGCGCGACGGTCTGCACGGCCCGTCGATTTTCGATTTCACCAATATTTCCCGCGTCGAAGTGGTCAAGGGGCCGGCGTCGTTTCTTTACGGCCAGGTTGCTCCCGGCGGCATCGTCAATATCATCACCAAGACGCCCCAAGCCAAGTTCGCCGCTACCGCCGATGCCCGTTACGGCGCATACGGCCAATATCGTTTCGATACCGACGTGACCGGGCCTGCCTCGAACACCCTGTTCTACCGGCTTGCGGCCTCCTACGACCACGACATGGATTATTGGCAGCCTTACGATGCGCATTTCTGGAACATCTCGCCGTCTTTGCTCTGGCAGCCCAGCGAACGCCTGAGCGTTTCGCTTAAGTATGAAAACTTCCGCAAGGAGGAACAACCGCAGCTGATGCAAAAACCCGGCTACGGCACTCAAGCCGGCGTGGTGCCAACTCTGTTCGATCCTAATCTATCGGCTGTCGACGTTGCCAATCTGCCCGGTAATTGGAACAGCATGTCCAACGCGAATTTTCGCGACAGCCAAACGCATAACCTGAGCACCTGGATCGATTTCAAGGCCGACGATCACTGGAACCTCCGTACCGGCTACTCGCACCTTGAATACGAGGTCGACGCGCTGTTTTCCGGCAACCTCGGCATGGCCAACAATCAGACCCTGATGCAGGGCCGCCGCGTTAGGCAACAGACCTACACCAACCGCGACGATACCGTCGAAATTCAGTCCGTCGGCAACTACAACTTCGGACGGACCAGCCTGCGCCTGCTGTTCGGCGGCCAGTACGTCATCCGCAGTTTCGACAACCGGGCAGCGCAGGCGGCCAATGACCCGGCGCTCGGCAATAACCCCACCGCGTCGCCGCTGCCGCTGTGGGATCTCGGCAACCCCGGCACTTGGAACCGCGATGTAACGGTACCTGTTTCCGCGCTGACCGCAAATGCCACCGATCAGAGCAGCGAATATGTGGATAAGTCCGTTTACGGCGGCACAACGTTGGGTTTCTTCGACAATCGCTTGCTCACGCTTGCCGGTTGGCGGCTAACTTCGACGCAAAACCAGCTGACCAATCACCTGACCAGCCAGTCGCAACCCGAAATCAAGGCGTCCGCAATCACGCCTCAATACGGCCTGCTCTACAAGATTACGCCCGAACTCTCGGCATTTGCCACTTATGCCGAATCGTTCGTTCCCGGTTCGCAAATACTCAATAATCCCGATGGAACCGGCACGCCCGCAGTTCCAACCGAAGGCCGGGGTTACGATATCGGCTTCAAGGCCGACTTGTTCGGCGGCCGCCTCTCCAGCACGCTGACTTACTTCGACATCAGTAACAACAATATCGTCAACGATCTCGCTATTACCAACAGCGCCGGCTCGGTAGTGATCTCCAATGTCCAAAGCGGCGAACAACGCTCTCGCGGTGTCGAGTGGGATGCGACGGCCAAGATTACCGATAACTGGCAAACCTATGTTTCTTACAGTTACATGGATGCGCGTATCACCGAATTCAGCGGCAACGACGCGGCCATTCTCGCGCAAGACCCGTTAACGCTGGATGCCACCGGACAAGCCAACTACAAGAACGTGCTGCGTTTTCACAACGCGCCGCTGCAAATGAGCGCGCCGCATCTGGCCAATTTGTGGACGCGTTACGATTTCGCCACCGAGAAACTCAAAGGCTTTTATCTCGGCGGCGGCGTCAACTTCGTCTACGACCAGACGCTGCTGCCCGACAGTCCCGAATCTTCCCATCAGACTTATGCATTGCTTAACGCGATGATAGGCTACTCGTGGGAAATGGGCGGTCACGGCATGAATGTGAACCTAATGGGCAAGAATCTGGCCGATGAATACTACCGGCCCTCGCAAAGCACGCGCAGCCGCCCCCGCGAATTTCTGCTCAGTTTCTCGCTCAGATTCTGAATCCGCGCGAATTCATGAAAGGCCTTTATTTTATTCGTTGGACAGTCATGCTGTTGCTGATGCTTTATTTACCAAGTCTGAGCGCGAGTCAAGCGTTGGCGGCAGAGAACCCGAACAAGGTCGAAGCCGCTTTCCTGCGCAATTTCGCCCGCTATGTGACTTGGCCGCCCAATGTATTCGCTGACGACCGTCCATCCTGGCGTATCTGCATCCTGGGCAACGACCCGTTTGGTGATGTGCTGGATAACACGCTGGCGGGACGCGCTGAACAGGGACGCTCATTCGAGATTGTTCGCGCGGATACCCTGAATGAATTGCCGAATTGCCAGATTATTTTTGTTGCACACCAAGATGCCGCGAAACGCCGTGCAGCGCTCGCGGCATTGAAAAACCTGCCGACGCTGACGGTCGGCGATGCGCCGGAGTTTTTGCAGGAAGGCGGCATTATCCAGTTTCATGTCGGGGATCGTGTGGAAATGAGCATTAACCTCGATCAGTCGCGCTCCGCATCGTTGACGATACAGACCAAGATGCTGGAAGTCTCTCGGGAAATAGTGGAAAACGGGGAAGTGAAAAGATGGCGTTAATCAAGTTTCGGCAACTGAGTTTTCGCGGGAAGCTCATCCTTGAATTGTTCATCGCGGCACTGCTGGCTTTTGCGGCGGCGAGCGCGGCATTCATGCTGTTTGAGCATGTTTCGCTGGAAAGCCGCGCACGGCAAGTTATGGAGCCTTACGCGCAACTGGTTTCCGTGAGTGCGGAAGCCGCAGTTGCTTTTGAGGACTCGGTACGCTCCCAGGAAATTCTCGATACCTTACGGGCCAATCCGCAAATTCTTGAGGCGCAAATCAATTTGCGTGATGGACGCATGCTGGCCCGTTACAGCATTCGCTCCAACGCAACATTACCGCAGCCTCTGCCTACAGCTAACGGTATTTACCTAGATCGAAACACTGCGGTTCTGGTGCAGAATCTGCAAGATAACGCGTCTTTGTATCTGGTCATGAATCTGGGTGAGCTCAATCGCCAAACCCGTAATACTCTGCGAGTGTTTGCCATAGGCGTGATTGTCCTGCTGACGATCCTTGCCCTAGGCCTGCTGGCCGCTCTGCAAAAAAGCATCGTCGGCCCCATATCCACGCTGGCCGAGACTGTCGCGCAAGTGCATTCCCATGCCGATTACAGCCAACGCGTGTTGACTTCCGGTACCGACGAGGTCGCCCGGCTGGGTCAAAGCTTCAACGCGATGATGGACGCGATACAGCAACGGGAAGCCGACCTGCGCCAGCTGATGCTGTTCCAACGGACGATTTTGGATAATGTAGCCTATGGCATTATCTCGGCGACGCCCGACGGCATCGTGACCAGCTTTAATCATGCCGCCGAACGCTTATTGGGTTACACAGCCGATGAAGTGGTAGGCAAACAGACTCCGGCGCTCTGGCACGATATGGAAGAAGTTGCCCTGTGCGCTCGCCACTTGTCTGAAGAACTCGGCGAAACGATCCCGCCAGGACTCGCGGTGTTTACGACTCGCCCACGACGCAACCTGACCGAGGAAAAAGAGTGGACATTCATTCGCAAGGATGGGACGCGCGTGCCGGTGCTGTTGTCCATGACCGCGCTACGAACGGAAAGCGGAAAGATCACCGGCTTTGTCGGCCTGACCTACGATCTTACCGAACGCAAGCAAGCGGAAGATGAACTGAGGCGGCACAAAGATCAACTGGAAGAAACGGTACAGCAACGCACGGCGGACTTGCTTCTTGCTCGAGACGCGGCCGAAGCGGCCAACAAGGCCAAAAGCCTGTTTCTGGCGCATATGAGCCACGAGTTGCGCACGCCGTTGAACGGCATTCTCGGTTATGCACAGATATTGCAGCGGGATGAGCTCGTTGGTGAGCGCAAAGCGGCGGCTCTCAATGTCATTCGCCAAAGCGGCGAATACCTGCAGGCGCTGATTGACGATATTCTCGACTTGTCCCGTATCGAAACCGGTAGACTTGATTTCGTCTTGAGCAACATCTCGCTGACTAAGTTCCTGCGCGGTGTCGCCGATATAGTGAGCCTCAAGGCGCAACAAAAGGGCTTGGAGTTTTTCTGTCGGCAAGCACCCGATTTACCGGCAGGCATCCGTTGCGACCAGCGTCGGTTGCGGCA
This sequence comes from Methylobacter sp., assembly GCA_030699385.1. Lineage (GTDB taxonomy): Bacteria > Pseudomonadota > Gammaproteobacteria > Methylococcales > Methylomonadaceae > Methylobacter_A. The sequence goes on along the minus strand of JAUYMY010000083.1, from coordinate 128,158 downwards.
GGTGTTGCTCAACCTATTGACCAATGCCGTCAAGTTTACCGACAGCGGGCAGGTTGTGTTGCGTGTCGGCCGGGTCGGGCCGTCCCGATTTTCCTTCGCTATTGAAGACACCGGCATCGGTATCGCGCCAAGCGAACTGGAACTTATCTTCAGCCCCTTCGAACAGGTCGGCGATTTGCAGCGGCGGCTGGGCGGTACCGGTTTGGGGCTTGCCATTAGTCGCCAACTGGTGCGCTCTTTGGGTAGCGATATCGTGGTTGAAAGCCGCGTCGGCAAGGGCAGCATCTTTCGCTTCGAACTGGAACTGGAGGAGGCGAGCAGTTCCACACCGGTATTGCTGAACCCGGTGCAGGTTATCAGCGGGTACAAGGGGCCGCGCCGCAAAGTGCTGATTGTCGATGATGTCGCTTCGAATCGCGCCGTCCTGGTTGACCTGCTGAGCCCATTGGGTTTCGGAATTATCGAGGCATGTGACGGCATTGAGGCACTGGAGCTGGCCCAAGCCGCGATACCTGACCTCATCCTGATGGATATCGTCATGCCGAAGATGGATGGCGAGGAAGTGACTCATCTGCTGCGCCAGTTACCGGCTCTGGCGCAGGTGCCTATTATCGCACTGTCCGCCAGCACCTTGAATGCCGATGAGACCAAATGCCTGCAAGCCGGAGCCAATGCCTTCCTGCCCAAACCTGTCGATCAGGACAAACTACTGGCGCAGATAGCAGCGCTGATGCAACTTAAATGGATCGCCGTGCAGGGAACAGATCCTACTCCGAGCCCAGGAGAGCTTGCCGAGATGCCGATTCTGCCGCCTGCCGCAGAGATGCAGGAGCTGTACCGGCTGGCGTTAATCGGCAATATGCGCGACATCTTGCAGTATGCTGAGCGCATTACCGGCATCGACCCCAACTATCAAGCTTTCGCTACGCACTTGCGTCAGTTGGCTAACGGCTACCAATCGAAGGCTATTTTGACTTTTGCTGAAGCGCATTTAGCATGATGCCAAGACGGGTAGTATTGATTTACAAACGCCTTTGCGAAAAAACATGTAAGACCCACGGTCTAAAACGTTTGTTACCGGGCTGATGAAAACCAGAAGCAGAGGGCGTAGTGAACGCAATGGGCTAAGACGCTGATAGCGGTCGTTTAGGTGTGAGTCCGCGCCGGACAGTTTTTTTAAAAATCATGCGGCACCATGCCAAAGTTTACGAAAAGTTGTGTAGATACCTATGCATGAACGGCGGGGTTTTACGCTACTTGGTAATAAAGCCAGCCGATAAAAAAGTCTGGATACGCTTAAACCCCATATCAACTTGTATCATATAATGTCACGCTATAGTCTTTCAGATAAATAATATGGCTTGGCTCAAAGCTGCCATTGCGGGGGTAAAGAATGGACAAAATCCAACTGCTGTATGTTGAAAACGTGATCTCCCGAAAAAAAGCCGAGGTCGAGCAGACCTTGCGTTTTTTTATGCGGGTGCAAAATGCCGGTTACGACAAGCGCATTGATGTGGTGTGGGCAGGCGAGGATGGCGCATGGCAAACCCTGCCCGCAAACTATCACAGCACGATGGGGCACGATAAAGAATACTGGCAAGCGCAGGCCAGTTTTAAGCTGAGTGCCGACCAATCGCTGCCCGGCAATATACAGTTTGGCTTGCGCTATCGGATTTCCGGGCACGAATACTGGGACAATAATCAGGGCTTGAATTATGTCAGTCAGGCCGATTCCGGCGTTAATGCCATTGGCGCGCCACCGGTGTTAAATATCGGTTTTGCAGACCGGTTTGAGGAAGGGCAAAAAAACATTCCGGTGACGGTCGCGGTGCATAACTTCCAGTCCGGCGATAAAGTGACCTTGCACTGGACGACCGACAACTGGCGGCACAGCCAGAAAACGCCCTGCCATTTTAAAAGGGCTTATTGGGACAAAGAGGTGCTCAGCAATGCCAGAAACCCAAACCAATACGGCAGCACAATTTGGAAAGGCTGGCTAAAAATCGGCCAGGCTTTTCGCCTACAATACAGCATTTGCCTTGAGCGCAACGGCGAGCTTTTTTGGGATAATAATGACGGCAACAATTACTCGCTTAGCCACGAACCGCTAAAAGTGTTAATCCTTAACCTGCATTGTTACCAGGAAGACCATCAGGATGATAAATTCTCGCAAATAGCCAAAGCAATTAAGGAGCTGGATGTTGACGTGGTCTGTCTGCAAGAAGTGGCCGAACTTTGGAATGACGGAGACGGAGACTGGGCGTCCAATTCCGCCCGTATCATTAATGACCGGTTGCCGGTGCCTTATCATATACACACAGATTGGTCGCATTTGGGTTTTGACAAATACCGCGAAGGCGTGGCCATTTTAAGCAAATACCCGTTGCATAAACACGACGCCAAGTATGTGTCGGACAGCCATGACGTTTACAGCATACATTCACGCAAAGTGGTCATGGCGCAAATCAAAGTGCCCCATATCGGCCTGATTAATGTGTTTTCGGCGCATTTAAGTTGGTGGGAAGACGGTTTTGCCGGGCAATTCCAACGCCTGTGCGAGTGGGCCGACGCTAAAAAATCGGCGTCGGTGACTGCGACCTTATTATGCGGCGATTTCAATATTGCCGCTGGGTCAACCGGTTATCATCTGGTAGTCGATGCGCACCAATATGACGACCAATATTTAGCCGCTAATGAACAAGGCGTGTTTGACAAGATTTTCCGGGTTAACGATCCGCATTGGCAAAATTATTTGAGCGACGATTACCGTATCGATTATATTTTTCTGGATAAAACCAGCGAGCTGCAAGTCATCTCGGCGCGGGTTTTATTCACCGAACAGGATTACGGTAGCGTTTCCGACCATTGCGGTTATTTTATGGCTTTTGAGCCTAAATAAAATTATTAATGGAACACGGATTACACAGATAAGACGGATTTACACGGATTTTTTAAAAAGTGATTATCCATTTCATCAGCGCCATCCGCCGACTGCATGGACGCAGGAGGTAGAGCAATGCAGGAGCAATTGCCGAGTTCTATTTACTTTGTCGCTGAGCAGTTACAAACATACTTTCACAGTCTGGTAAGGCTTTGCCCTTTCATCATGGAGATAAAAATATGCAGATAGCAGAACATTACGCCGCGCCCACCCATGCCAATCTGGGTGGCTCTTTCCAGCGCGTGAATGATTTTAACGACACCTTTTATATTCGCTGGGGAAAAATAGACTTTGATGTGTTTTACGGCGTTCTGGCCAATATCAAAGTGATAGTTAAAGTTTACCGCGACGAAATCTGTGAAACCTACATTGTCGACACCGATGCCTACGATATTCAGTGGGATAGACACAAACGCTGCACCCGGGATTTTTATATCCACCCATTTTCCAATAATTTCGGCCACATTAACTGCATTAAATTTGCCTTTATCGTGCATCTGGATGAACGCTCGATTGCCTCGCAAAGCGAATATATCTTTATGGACTGGCAGCAACTGCAAGGCGACCAGCCGCAGTACCGGCGCATTACCGGCGACTGGGCCACGGCTAATCATTATCGCGCCCACGAGTTAAATGCCGGCGAATTGCAGAGCGATGTGGATTGGTACAACCACCATTTTGGTGCCTTGCAGCTGGTGCCCAAGTTCACCAAAGGCCAGCAGTTCCATCCCTTTCATCCCAAGCGTTATATACATGACCTGATCGACAAAGTTATCCGCAGCAAACACGAAAATCCCGGCCGTTTATGCACAATAAAAGTCAGCGTCGATTGCATTGACGACTATGATTTTACCACTCATTTGCTGGCTGCCAGCGATCAGGGGGTTTTGGTGCAATGTATCGTTGACTGGCGAAAAATGACCCTGACCAACAGCCAAAACTATGCCCGCCTAAAACGTTCGCGGGTTGAATTGATCGGCGTGTTTTGCAGCCCCAAGCATCACTTGATTGAAGTAGAGCCGGATATGCACACCAAATTCATCATTTTTAATGACGAAGACAGCATATTAGGCTCATTTAACATCACCTTCGACCGCTGGTGGGCCAACTGGGAATCGGGGATGACCTTCCATTCCAAAGGCGTCTGCCGTCTGCTGGACAACATTTTTCAAAGCCAGCGCGGCGGCGTTATCCAAAAATACGGTATCGACCCGTTAAGCCATTTCAACCTGCTCTACACCTTTGGCCGCCACGTCATGCTGAACGGCCAGCCGTACCGACCGCATCACGCCATTTTGGCCGAGATTAACCGCGCCCGGCATTCGATTAAGCTGTCGATATTCCTGATCGGCGATTTGCTCGGCGACCATCACGACAGCGTCGTCAACGCGCTGATCAACGCCAAAAACAGGGGCGTTTATGTGCATATCCTGCTGAACGGGCATTTGGCCCGGCAAGGGCGTGTCGGCGTAGAGCGTTCCATGCACGATGAACTCAATCGCCCGCTGCTGCCGACGGTCGAACGCTTAAAACATGCCGGTATCCCGATAGGCCTGGTTTACGGGCAAGATGACCATCCGGTGCCTTATTCGCCGATACATTCCAAATACTGCATTATTGACGATTATATTGTCATCGAGGGCAGTTTTAACTGGTACAACACCTCGGTTTTTTCCCATGATTTATTGGTCATCGCGGCCAATCACGAAGTGGCACTGCCTTATTTGTACGAGTTTGAACAAATACAGCACTCCTTCAGAGTGTATTACTAAAACCCTTGCTCAAAACTGACTATGAACACACAAAATGCTTTCGTCAGCTGGTTCAGGGATTCCTCGCCTTACATACACGCGCATCGCAACCTGACCTTTGTCATCTCTTTTGGCGGCGAAGCGGTGCTGGCCGATGACTTTGCTCATCATGTCCACGATTTCGCCTTGCTGCACAGTTTGGGCATACGTTTGGTCTTGGTTCACGGCATACGGCCGCAAATTGACCAGCGGCTTGCCAAACTGGATGCACCGGCGCGTTTTCATAACAACTTGCGCATCACCGATGAGCTCGCCTTGCAATGCGTCAAAGAAGCGGCGGGCTTGGTGCGTGTGGAAATTGAGGCGCTACTGTCGATGGGGCTGGCTAATTCGCCGATGGCAGGCGCAAAAATTAAGGTAGCTTCGGGCAATTTTGTCACCGCCAAACCGATTGGCGTGATTGATGGTATTGATTATGATCATACCGGCGCCGTGCGCCGCATCGACAGCGTAGCCATTCATCAACAACTCGACCAGAATAATGTGGTGTTGATTTCGCCTATCGGTTATTCACCCAGCGGCGAAGTGTTTAATCTGTCGGCAGAACAAGTCGCTACCGCCGTTTCGATTGCATTGAAAGCGGAAAAATTGGTGTTATTGACCGAACAAAACTGCTGCAATCCTGATAATGGCGAACAACTCCAGCAAATGACCACCGCCGAGGCCGAGGCTTTCTTGCAGCAACATCCGGAATTGTCCACCGACATCAGCTTGCCGCTTAAAGCCGCGATACAAAGTTGCCAGGCCGGTATCGACCGGGTGCATCTGCTTAACCGCCGCACCGATGGCGCGCTGTTGCTCGAATTATTCAGCCGCGACGGTATCGGTACGCTGATCAGCTCAACTGCGTATGAAGAATTGCGCCCAGCGACGCTGAACGACATCGGCGGCATTTTGGAATTAATCAAGCCGCTGGAACAACAAGGCAAGCTGGCAAAACGTTCCCGTGAAAAAATCGAAATGGAAATTGCCGACTATATTGTGATTGAGCGCGATGGCTTGATTATCGGCTGCACCGCGTTGCACCCCGATGTCGAAGGCCACTTCGGCGCCATTGCCTGCCTTGCCGTACACCCCGAATATTTGGGCGCACACCGGGGCAATAGGATGCTGGAATATGTTTATCGTCGGGCAGCGGCACTTAAACTTAACACCTTATTCGTGTTATCCACGCAAACCATGCACTGGTTTATTGAACGGGGTTTTTTATCGGCGGTACTGAGCGATCTGCCCGAGCGGCTCCGGGCGTTATATAACCCGCAAAGAAATTCTAAAGTGCTGTGTAAAAAAATAGGATAAAACTTCCGATGCCTGATAAAACCAACTGCCTGTCCATCCTGCAATTATCCGATCTACATATTTTGGCAGCACCGGAAGACACGATGCTGGGTATTAACACCGAACATTATTTTCATGCCTGCCTAAAACAGGCATTTGCTAAAAAACAGTATTTCGATTTGATAATACTGACCGGCGACTTGGCTCAGGAACCTTGTCTGGCAAGTTACCGGCGCATTTTAGCCAGCCTTGAAGTCTATCAAACGCCGTGCATCTGTCTGCCTGGCAATCATGATGATTATCAGCTGATGCAGCAGGTGTTCGGCACCGAGCGCATTAACTGCCGCAAACAGCTGTTATTGGATAATTGGCAGTTGATCAGCCTGAACAGCCAGATACCCGGTGAGCCTAGAGGCCGTTTGTCCGTCGAGGAATTGGATTTTCTTGAGAGCGCCTTAAAAGGGCATCAGGATCGCCATGCGCTTATCGCTATTCATCATCACTGCCTAGAAACGAAAAGCTCCTGGATGGACACTATGATCATAGAAAACAGCGGTGAATTATGGGCGATGGTGGGGCACTATTCGCAAGTAAAAGCCATCACCACCGGCCATATTCATCAGATCATGGATATTCAAAACGCAAATGTTCGGGTATTGGGCGCGCCATCGACCTGCTTTCAATTTGCCCCTTACTGTAGCGATTTTCTGGTAACCGACACCGCGCCCGGTTACCGTCTCATCGACTTGTACGCAGATGGCAGGATTGAATCCGAGGTTATTCGTTTAGCCGAGCCGTTAATCGGATTGCAAGATCCTACGCATGGGTATTAAAGTCGCACTGGCCTAAAACGGCAATTTATCCGTTGATACGGCTGCGTCAGCTGGATTGGTTTTAGCGGGACTATCAATGCCGTCATAGCCGAACAGGCCGGTGATTTTTTCCCACATGGTTTTTTCAAGATCGCGCTTGGGAACGTCCACCGTTGTTTCATTTGATGTTTTGATAACAGGAACCGCACTGGGCTTTAAATCACCTTGCACGGCGGCCAACTGGTCGTTATTAAAGAACAGTGAAATTCTTTTTTGTTCCTTCGCTTCATCGCCGGATCGCTCCGTATAAAGATAATCCCAGCGTTTTTGATGGAAGAAATTGACCAGCATGGGTGAGCCCATGATGTAAAGTACCTGACGTTTATTCATACTGGGTCTGAGCTGGTCAATCATTGCTTGATCGACGATATTACCCTGCTGAACATCAATGCTATAGACTCCCGGCAGGTTGTTTAAAACGGTGCTGCAGGAGGCGAGTGACAGACTTGCCGAGACGACAAGGATGTAGGAAATGGAGCGCTGTCTATCTAAGTTGAGCGCAAAAAACGACTTTCTCATTTGAACTTGCGGGTATGTTGAAAATGCCAAATCATACAGGATGTTAAGCGATTATCCTACCAATCAGGCAAACGCGTCATATTCATCGTGCTCCCGTTCCTACGCGTTGCGTCGGAACGGAAGTAAAAGAATAGCCGTTTAAAAACTATCGGCCTTCATCTTGGCTTCTTTGGCGCCGGGGAAGTTTTGTTGCAATTCTCTGGCGTGAGCAATCAATAACCAGCAATGTTTTTTCAACGTATTATCGTTAACGGCCAGTAACGCGGACTTTTTGGCCAAATCCTCAGCCAGACGCGGCTTTGACTGCTTTAATCTTAATAAGGCTAATTTATAAAACAAAGTCGCATTTCTGGGCTCGATTCTGATCGCGCGCTCAATCGACGCGGCGGCTGACTCAATATCGCCCGCTTTGGTGTTTTGGTTGGCGGCAGACACTAAAGCAGTTACGACCGGCGACAACGCTACGGTAGTTTCTATCGGCTGAAACGGCGTTAATTCAGGCTGGGGTGGCGGTGACTGCTCCATCGGTTCTAAGCTGATGGACTCCGAAGCCTGTGATTCTGGAAATTGCGGTAACGGCTCGACCGGTGCCGGCTCTGAAGGCAATAACGGTTCTATCTTTATCGCCGAAAAGTCTTTCAGCGGTTTGGTTTTAACAACCGGTTGATCTGGCCTGATGACTTCCGGTACGCGGGGAGACGTTTGTTCAGGTGCGGACTGTCCGCCGAACACCGGCGCCGGTGGCTGTGTGCCGAACATACTGGAGCAACCGGCGAGCAAAGACGGCAATGCGCCAATAATAATTAAGCGTTTAAATGACATTGTGGATTAAAAAAGCTCTATATTGTCTGACTGATCTTCTTCTTGATGCGCAGTTTTTAAGGCTAAGGCCTCATCGACAGACTTACCCTGCACGATAGCGTCAAACATCAGCTTTTCAGATTCCATGGTATAGCGGGAGCGAATTTGATGTTGAAACTGACGCCATTCATTTGGGTTATAAAGGCGGTCAGGGCTTTCCACCAGCTCCGACAAGCCTTTTAAATTTAAAGTGACATGTTGCAGACATTGCTGCATCCGGTCATAAAACTGGAAAGCAATAATCGATGCCTGGATTTTATCCGTTGTTTCTGCGCAACAGGCTATTGCTTCATTTCTGATTTCACAGGAGTCGAGGGCCAACAGATGATTATTAATCGCCTGCATGTGCTCAACAATTGAAGTGAATGATTCGGTCAGCGTGTTAACCGACAAATCGGATTCATTCAGCATATCTTCTACTTGAATAGCCGACAAAATCAGCATTTTTGACGTTTCCCTGACTTGGGTCCAATCAAGGTCGGGATTGTATGAGTTCGAATTAACCATGCTTTAATACCAAGTAAAGATGTAGATAAATGAAGGCGGGAAAGGCTGGGCTTGCCTAGCTTTAAAGAAAAGCCCAATCTAACAACATTAAATTTCGGCGGAATTATAGCAAGTATAATGCCCACCGGTGCTATTTAAAACACAGCCTATCATCGGCATAACTAATTAACGGTGGCAAGACCTGCGCTAAAAATGCACCTATGTTTTAACGGGTCCGGCCTTTACAATAGCGTCACTTTGTAGCAATTTTCTGTCGTTATATGTCCAAAAAAATCCTTATTGTATTAATGCTGCTGATTCTTGCATTAATCGCCGTTGCTGTTTATTTTCTGCCTAGCTCAACACAAACAGCGGATATTACCCCGCCTGAAACTGTTTTTTACCGTTCGGAAGAGACCAGCGCCGTAGAAAAACCGTGTTCTAACGAGCACCCGGAATGGCGGCAGGCACAAATCATTGACGGCGTAACGATTGATGAATCTCTCGCCTGCGAACCCGATAATCCTTACGACATCGCCATTGCCGTCAAAGGCGCTAACAATGTCTCGATGCAGACCTTGATGAATTCGCATCTGGCTCAAGACGCATTGACGATGACCGACGATCTCGACGGCGACGGCGATCCCGACATCATCCGCATCAAATTGGAAATTGCAGAACTTAACGGCGCTAGTCCCGATGGCGATTTTCTGATTAACACCTTTGATATTGCGCCCGGCATTCAACCGGGACTGTGGGTATTTACCCCCAAGGCCAGCGGTATGGCGGTTAAAAACTTCAATTCGCTGGTCGCGAATCCGCTGCTGCGTGCGCCCTCCCCTGTTATTCGCGTGGAACAGGGCGACAAGGTTTATGTCACACTGGAAAACACCCATTACCTGCCGCACACCATCCATCTGCATGGCGTCGACCATCCCTGGGAAACCGCCGCAGGTGACGATAATGACGGCATGGAGGAACACCCGGTGTTCCCCGGCAAAAGCCACACTTATGAAATCCAGCCCCGCCATGCCGGCACCATGCTTTACCATTGCCACATACAAACCGCCCAGCACACCATGATGGGCTTGAGCGGCATGATTATCGTCGAAGAAAACCGGCCCAATAACTGGGTACAAACCTTCAACATCGGTGCAGGGCACGTCCGCCATCCTGCCGTTGCGGTGAAAGAATCCTACAACCAGGAATACGATTTGCATTATCAGTCGGTCGATAAAAAGCTGGCGCAGATCATCCAGAATGCCAATGACCCTCGCCTGATCGCGCAGCGCATGAACCGGGGCTATAACATGAACGAATCGTTTGAAAACTATTTTATGCTGAACGGCCATTCCTTCCCGTACACGCTGCGCGATGGCGTCATCGTCGCCAATGATAACGAAGACATCAAACTGCATATCGCCAACGCCCAGCGCTCCCCGGTCGCGCTGCATATCCACGGGCACAAAGCCACCATCACCGCTTTCGACGGCGTTGACTTGTCGGCGGCATCACAAATAACCCGTGACGTGTTCGACATTGCCCCGGCACAACGGCTTGATTTACGCCTGCGCACCGAAAATAACGGCTTAAACAGCTACGGCCCCGGCTTATGGATGTTCCATGATCACGTCCCCACCGGCACCACCACCGATGGCATGGAACCCGGCGGCAACATGGCGATTCTGGCCTACAAGCCGTTAATCGACGAACAAGGTATGCCGCTTATGCATGACGCCTTTCTTGACCAAATTTTTAACAAAGATTACTACGCCAAAAAACAAGCGGTCTGGGGACAAGGCGATTTTGCGCCCTTACTTGGCGAAGCCGGACTGATTGCACCCGATTATGTGCGCATCATCATCTTCGGCCTAGCGGCGGGCTTGGCCATAGGCTTAGTTGTTTTTGTGGCGCTGGTTTACAAACGGAAACAAAAACAATGAAAAGTTTAATCACCCTGTTAATTATGCTGGCTCTCTACAGTCACTCGGCAATGGCCGACGAACCCATGACCATGATGCACCACGGCAGCATGATGATGGACGAAAAAGGCATGATCATGAACGCCAACAGCGACAACCTGCCCAAGGACTGCCCGAAAGTGTCAGGCGATGTCAACATCACCATCCGCGCCGGGCAGAAACATGCACTGAAATTTCCCGGCAAAATGTTTGCCTTCGATAATCAGCAATGGGACGTAAAACCCTGCTCCCGCATCAATATCACCTTCATCAATGACGACCAAATCCGCCACCAATTAATGATACACGGCTTGCCCGGCTATCTTTACCCGCAAGGCATGTTCCATCTGGAACTGTACGGACAAGGCGAATTGAAAGCCTCGTTGATTGTGCCGAGCCAGAAAAAAACCTATCTGGTGCATTGCGAACTGGCGCAACACATGGAAAAAGGCATGAAAGCACAATTGAAAGTCGATGGCGGCGATGGCGATTTACCGAGCATTCCCGGTATCAGCAAACCGGTCAAAGCTGACAGCTACCCGGTCGACTGGAACCAAACCGCGTGGGGAGTGCTGTTTGTCTGTGCCCTGATAGGCTGTGTCATTCCATTTTTTGTTATTCGACATAAAGTGTAGAAATACGTCCGTTTCCTTCTACAACAGGAGATAAGTGAATGCAAATGATCGTGAACTATCCGGAAAAATTACCCGATGCGTTACAGCAATCGCCAGCGCAATTTGAACAGGAAGCAAAAATGGCAATGGCGGTTAAGTTGTATGAACTCAAGCGCATTTCCAGTGGTACCGCAGCGGCGCTGGTCGGCATGGAGCGGGTCACCTTTTTAACCAGTTTGCACCGTTACGGTGTCGCGGTGATTGATTTGAATGCGGAAGAGCTGCAAGCGGATGTTGCTAATGCCTGAAAAAAAAGTATTGGTTATCAATACCACGCCGATCATTTCCTTGATTGCGGCAACCGGTTCGCTGGAAATGTTGCCGCTGTTATACCGCCGCGTTTTGGTGCCTGTTGAAGTTTGCCGAGAAATTGAGGCCGGTGGCGCAGACGGTTTTGCAATCACTGAGTTTGAACGCATGACGTGGCTTGATAAGCAAAGCCAGCCAACCCCGATTCCTTTGCTGTTAAAAAACTCGCTCGATGCCGGAGAAGCGGCGGTCATCCAATTGGCTTTGCAACAAGGCATTACTTTGGTCGCCATTGATGAGACAGTTGGACGCCGCTTTGCGCGTTTGTCGGGTCTGACCATTACCGGATCAATCGGCATTTTATTGCGCGCTAAACAACTGGGCTATCCTTTGTCTATGGCTGAAGCTATTGGACGGATGCGGCAGCGTGGTATATGGCTTGGCGACACCGTGGTTGAATTTGCTTTGCGTGAAGCAGGAGAATAGTCATTATGAATACAGTATTGCGAGATGATGTTTGGAAGCGCCAAGACTATAATGAAAAAGGTAAAAAACTTATCTGATCTTTTGTATTTACCGCACGCTCACCCCGCATTTTTAAATGCCATTTAATTAAAAAAGGTTCATGAAACAACGACTTTTATTCCTTACCCTGTCCATCGCACTGCTTATTTGCCAAAACGTTTCGGCACGCGAGCAAACCAAAAAAACAGCTAAATCAGACGCCCTGCAATGCGCCGCCTTTAGCCCTTATGTCGGCAAACTCAGTCCCGATTACGGTGCGCATCCGTCGAAAGAATTAATCGACCAACTGCTGGATAAATTAGTCAAAGACACACCTTTTCGCTGCATCATGACTTACGGCGTGATGAATGGCCTGGAACATACCTTCGCTGCCGCTGAAGCAAGGCACCTTAAAGTCATTGCGATTATCTGGCTCGATGATGACATCGCGGTCAATTCACGCTCTATCAGCTCCGGCATTGAAGTCGCGAAAGCCTACCCCAAAACCATCATTAAATTAAGCTGCGGTTCCGAAGTCAGAACCCGTCACGACTATGCCTTCGATGGCGAAATCAGCCGTTGCATAACGGCCCTTCGCGAAGCTGGCGTAGCGCAACCTGTCACCACTATTGATACCTGGTGGGAATGGTGCAACCGGCAGACGCCCTGCCACATAACCAATTTTGGCGCGCAAGTCGATTGGATAGGCATTAATGTTTTCCCGTGGTGGGAAAACAAATATTCCGACACGCTGCCTTGCACGCCGGCCAACAAAGCCGCCGATTTTCATCTTGCCCGCGTCGAACAAGTGCGCAAAACGTATCCCGGTAAAGACGTCATGTTGACTGAATTTGGCTGGCCCAACGGCCCCGAAGGCAGCATTGAAAGCAATAAATTTACTCGACAACCGTGCAGCGTTGCCAGCAAGAAAAATCAGGCGCTGGTGGTCAAATCAACCTTCAAAAAATTGGCGGCAAAAGGCTGGAGCGGCACCGTATTCGAGGCTTTTTCAGAAAACTGGAAACCAAGCGACGAAGGCGATTTCGGTCGTTTCTGGGGCATTTGCCAAGGTGAGCCGCCTTACAGCTGTATGAAATTTTAAAACCTTAGCCATTCACACCTGTCACTAAAATTTAACCCGATAACCACGCTAACAATGCTAGAATTTTGTATTATCAAGCGCGTTTCCTTTCCCTTACTATCTCTGGAGCATCAATGGGCCCTCATTATCTAAACCGCTTTTTCACCCCCAAATCTGTCGCTATCGTCGGAGCCTCCGAACGCGAAGAAAGCGTGGGTTACCGACTCCTGCTAAACATGCAGGAAGCCGGTTTTGAAGGCGGTCTGTATCCGGTTAACAACAAACGCGACACTTTATTAGGCTTAAAAGCCTATCCCGACATCAATGCTGTTCCTGAAGACCTTGATCTGGTGGTCATTGCGACGCCGGCACCGAGCGTGCCCGGCGTGGTGCGCCAATGCGGCGAAAAAGGCGTGACCTCGGTCATTATTATCAGCGCCGGTTTCGGCGAACTGGGCGCGGAAGGCAAACGTCTGCAACAAGAAATTCTGGACATCGCCCACCGCTACAATATCCGTATCATCGGCCCAAATTGCCTAGGCGTTGCGCGTCCTAGCGGGTATTTGAATGCCACCTTTGGCGACGGCACCATTAAAGACGGCAATCTAGCCTTACTGTCGCAATCCGGCGCGGTGTGTACGGCGATTCTGGACTGGGCCAAATCCCAGGACATCGGCTTTTCGACTGTAGTTTCGATGGGCGGCGCGGCCGATATTGATTTTGGCGAAGTGCTGGATTATCTGGCAACCGACAGCAAAACCACCGGTATTTTGATGTATGTCGAAGGCATACGCGATGCTCGCCGTTTTTTGAGTGGACTCAAAGCGGCGGCGCGCTTAAAGCCGGTCATTCTGATCAAATCCGGCCGCCATGAAGCCGGTTGCAAAGCAGCAATGTCGCACACCGGCGCCATGGTCGGCGGCGATAATGTGTTCGATGCGGCGATTGCAAGGGCTGGTGTGGTCAGGGCTTACAGCATCAACGAATTGTTCTCTGCCGCGCGCGTCCTGGCCAACAATTATGTAGTCAAAAAAGACCGACTGGCCATCATCACCAATGCAGGCGGCCCTGGCGTAATGAGTACCGACCGCGCCGAAGATGTTGGCATACAGATGGCGGAACTGAGCCCGGCCAGCATCAGTGCGCTGGACGAAGTATTGCCGGTGCATTGGTCTCATGCCAATCCTGTCGATATTCTCGGTGATGCAAGCGCTGAACGTTACCAAAAAGCGCTGGAGGTCTGCCTTAAAGATAAAAACATCGACGGCATATTGGTGATTTTGACACCGCAGGCGATGACCAATCCAACCCAGGTGGCCGAATGTGTCATTGAAGCGGCTAAAACCAGCAAAAAACCGGTATTGGCGTCATGGACGGGCGGCGCGCGGGTTCAGGAAGGCCGCGATCTGTTCGACAACAGCAAAGTAGCGCATTTTAGTACCCCAGAAATCGCGGTTGATGCGTTTGCATTTCTAGCCAGCTACAATCAAAACCAAATCCTGTTGAAACAAATCCCCTCGCCTACCGATGAATTGGCGGCTCCGGATGTTGCCGGTGCGCGTTTGATTATTGAGCGGGTATTATCGGAAGGCCGCCAGGTTTTAACCGCACAGGAATCCAAAGCCATCCTGGCCGCGTTCCATATTCCGGTCAACCAGACCATTAAAGTTTCTAACGCCAAAGACGCTATGATTGCCGCCGAAACCTTGCGTTTTCCGGTGGTGTTAAAAGTCAACATGGCTGAATTCAGCCATAAATCGGATATTGGCGGCGTGCGTCTTAACATCAACAGCGTGCAGGAAATTTCGCGCAATTTCATGGAAATGGAAGCTGCGATCAAACAAAAACACCCCGAAATCACCGAAGTCGGCATGACGGTTGAAGCCATGTTCAAGTCCGCCAGCGGGCGCGAACTGATGGTTGGCGTGGTCAGAGATCCGGTATTCGGCCCAGCCATCAGCGTCGGTCTTGGCGGCACCATGGTGGAAATTTTGCAAGACAGCGCGGTAGCCCTGCCGCCGCTAAATGCCTATATGGTTGAACAAATGATTGCCAAAACCAAGGCAGCCAGATATTTGGATGCCTTCCGCCAATTGCCGCCCGCCGACAAAAAAGCGCTGGTCAATGTGCTGCTGAATATCTCGACTATGGTCAGCGAACTGCCGGAAATTTTGGAACTGGATATTAACCCGCTGATTGTCGATGAACACGGCGTGATGGCGGTTGATGCACGCATTAAAGCGGAAACGTCCCATCAGCTGTCGCCTTATTCGCACATGGCGATTCATCCTTACCCGCATGAATTAACCCAACATTATCAATTAGCTAACGGCAGCAGCGTCACCATCAGGCCGATTCGCCCGGAAGATGCCAGCATGGAAAAAGATTTTGTCCATCGCTTATCCGAACGGACTAAATATTTCCGTTTTATGCAGTCATTGCAGGAATTGACGCCGGAAATGGTGGTGCGTTTTACTCAAATCGATTATGACCGTGAAATGGCTTTTGTCGCAGTTACCGATGACAAAAACATGCCGAATGAATTGGGCGTAGGCCGTTACATGGTTAACCCGGACGGTCATTCGGTAGAATTTGCACTGGTTGTTGCCGACGACTGTCAGCATCTGGGCATCGGCACCCGACTGATGAAAACCTTATTGCAAACGGCCAAAGCCAAAGGCATGTCGTTCTTTGAAGGCGAAGTGCTGGCGGTTAACAAGCCGATGCTGTCATTAGTGACCAAGCTCGGCTTCAGCATCGAAACCATCGCCGGCGATCATGAAGTGGTGCGCGTAGTTAAGGATTTACGGCATTAAAATCGGTTAATCACCTAACGCGGAACAGACCTGCAAGTTTTTTCAAAACCTTGCAGGTCTAACATTGTCGTTCAGGCACTATATAACGATAAGCTCAGCCATAGCCACATCAATACGACTTATTTTCAAAAACCACTACCGTGCGACCATTGACCTGATAAAAATTGTCTATCAATTGCTGCTGGTCTTTTAACGGCACAATATCCTGTGGCGATGCCAGTGAGGTATCTAAAGACAGACACCAGGCGCGATTGGGAATAACCGGCAAGTCTATGCTGACTTGTTGATCGGACATGTTCATGACCACATGTAAATCAACCTCGTCACTGTCAATGCCGACCAGCGTAAAAGCCAAAATCTGCGATTTAGCATCAGCCCATAACGGTTGATTTAGCTGTGTGCCATGCCATTGTATTTCCGGCAGTCCTCTTTCATTAACTGACTTTCCACTCAAAAAACGCCGCCGCATAATAGAGATATGTCTTTTGCGCAATGCGATCATCAATTGCACAAAACGCAACATGTCGGCATTTTGCTCGGCCATGTTCCAATCTATCCAGGACAATTCATTATCCTGACAATAACCATTATTGTTGCCATGCTGGCTGTTTAACAGTTCGTCACCGGCCAACAGCATCGGCACGCCATGACTCAGCAATAAAATAGCGAAAACATTTTTCGCCTGTCTTCTGCGCACCGTCAAAATATCGGTGTTATCGGTGTCGCCTTCAATGCCGCAGTTGTAGCTCAAGTTGTTATTGCAGCCGTCCTGATTGTTTTCACCGTTCGCGTAATTATGTTTTTCGTTGTAACTGAACAAATCGTACAAAGTAAAACCATCATGGCAGGTGACAAAATTGACGCTGTTAATAGGCAAGCGACCGCTATGCTCATACAGATCATTACTGCCGCAAATACGGGTGGCCAGCTCGTTAATCAAGCCTTGGTCGCCGCGTACAAAACGCCGGACAACGTCCCGGTATCGGCCGTTCCATTCAGCCCAGCGATAACCGGGAAAGCTACCGACTTGATACAATCCCGCCGCATCCCAGGCCTCGGCAATCAGCTTGGTTTTAGCCAATTGTTCTGACAACTCTATCGCCCACAATAAAGGCGGGTCTTGCAGCACTTCACCATTTTCCCCACGCGCCAGTGCACTGGCTAAATCAAAACGGAAACCATCAACATGCATTTCCCTGACCCAATATTCCAGACAGCTAACAATGAAGTTGGCCACCAACGGATGATTGGCATTTACCGTATTGCCGCAACCGGTATAATCGTGAAGAATGCTTTTGTCGGTTTTATCATGATGATAAAAAATATCATCGCCAATGCCCCTGAAGTTAATAATGGGGCCATCGGCGCCAGCCTCGGCGGTATGGTTAAACACGACATCCATAATGACGCCCATGCCCGCCTGATGCAGCGCTTTAACCAAATCGCGAAATTCCTGGACATGAGTGCCCTGTTCAGGAGTGACGCAATACCCAGGATGCGGACTGAAAAAACTGTGGGTGCTGTAACCCCAGTAGTTTTTCAGCCCCATATCGGCGGTATATTTAGGCACATCCTGCTCATCGAAAGCCATCACCGGCAACAATTCAACATGAGTAATGCCGAGTTCTTTCAGGTAAGGAATCTTCTCAATCAATCCGGAAAAAGTCCCCGGATACTCCACTTTTGAAGACGGATGCCGGGTAAAACCGCCAACATGCAATTCATACACAATAGCCCTTTCGCTACGAATACGTAGCGGCTCATCGCCTTCCCAATCATAATTATCGTCAACAACAACGCAGCGCATTGCGCTCAGTTCATTATTACCGGGCATACAAGCGTCTTTACGGCTCCAGCGCTTATGGCTGACAGCACGCACCCAAGGATCAATAAGCTGTTTGTCTTTATCAAAATGCAAGCCCGCCTGTACTAAATTCGGCCCATCCATGCGCCACGCATACCAAGTACCAACCGGCAATTCTGCGACATAAACATGCCAGGAGAAAAAAGTGCGGTTAACCTCTTCCTGTAACTTAATGATTTGAAAGGGTTCGTCACAGTCCGAGCTATCAAACAACAACAGTTCCACTTGCGTCGCATAACGACTGAAAATGGAAAAATTAACGCCCTTTGTTTTAGCTCTAGAGCCTGAAGGATAAGGATTTCCCGGCTTTATTTGATATCTTATTTTCTGCATGTCCTTGTCTCGTTATTTTGTCATTACAAAATTTAATTAACACAGTTATTTTTTAAGTGGAAACAGAAGCTATATCACCCTCGTTATTTGGTAAAACCGAAGGATATTAACATTATTCTTATTGAATTTAACGGGAAAACCTAAGCATTCAATTGTATCGAAATAGGAAATTATTAATCAATAATTGTTGGCATTGTCAACCAATAAACACGTAACGTATAGTGTAGCCAACATTGAGCCATTCTTTTCAAAAAATATGTCAAGGACTTTAACATGAATGATTTTAAAAGAGATATTGCAATAGGACTGATGTTTTTCATCGGAATTTTAGGTTTTATAGCCGGCGAATTCGTGGTTTCAACGGTCATGTTTGCAGCGGCCACCATTTTCACTAATATTGCCGTTAACCGCAGCTTGCAAAGCTAAATCACATCGATTGTCCCACCCTCAAACAGCGTCTCTCCTGTTTGAACCCCCTCTCCCGGCCGCTTATAGCTCCGGGATTTTTTTTGCCTGAATTTTGCGTCTAACCTGCTAACACGGCTTTCACAATAATAAATTTCGAGTTAGCGGCGATCACCGAATGTGCGCCGAAAAGGCGATTAAGATCATTAGCGTAAGCCAAATGGCGATTGCCGATCACCCACAATTCGCCGCCTTTACGCAACACCCGGCGCGACTGCTTAAATAAACTGACGGCAATCTGATCGCCGACCGTATGTTGCTGATGGAACGGCGGATTGCACAAAATCAGCTCGGCTGATGCCGACTCAACAGCCATCAAGCCATCACCGACAGCAAAAGTCGCCTCGCGCTGCCCGCTAAAAGCGCGCTGAAAATTATCCTTGGCCGACGCTACCGCCATAAAAGATTCATCGATAAAATGCATGGTCGCCGCTGGACTGCGTTCGGCAGCAATTAAACCGACTAGGCCGTTGCCACAACCCAAATCGACAATATCGCAGGCATCCTGCCGAGCGGGCAGATGTTGGAGAAAAAAGCGCGTACCGATGTCGAGGCTATCGCGCGAAAACACATTGGCGTGATTGCTGATCAGATATTCGGTATTTTCCAGTTGATAACTGACCGGATAAGGGTTCGACGGAATCATCAAGTCGGCATCAAGCGTAGCAAAAATAAGCCGCGCCTTTTTTTTGGCCAGTGAAGTGGTAGTCGGCCCGATTAAACTTTCCAGTAGTTTCCAGACCGAAGGCGGCAGGTTTTTAATCATGCCGGCAACAATAATCTGCGTGGTCGGCGTCAGATGCGGACGCAAGCAGATTAACTGGTGTTCGAGTAGCGCCAAGGTTTTTGGCACTTTAATCAGCACACAATCAAACAATCCCGTTAATGGCTCAAGGCTGTTCAGCAAGGTGGCACTGTGTTCAGGCAGATTGTTTGCGGTCAGATTAAGCCGTGTCGCCTGTTGCGACACATAGGAATCCGACACAGCATAGGGTTTATAAGCGTTTAGCGCCACCGCCAGCGCGCCAAAACTGTCATTCAAAATCAACACCCGCGCTGCATTCGCGCCGAGCGTAGCCGAAGCATCAAGCAGATATTCATCTGCCGCATCCCAGGCACGCAAAACTTCGCGTGGCCGTTTCGGCAGTCTCTCTAGTTCAAATTCGCCTTGGCTAACCGTTAAACGCTCAGACATGGCTCAAGCGCGCGACATGAATTTTCCGGTTTCGGTATTGATCTTAATCAACTCCTCGGTCTCCAGATATTCGGGCACTTGCACTTCCAGACCTGTGGTCACGCGGGCGGTTTTGGTGCGCCCCGATGCGGTCGCGCCCTTAATAGCCGGCGCCGTTTCCACAATCGGCAACACCACGGAACTGGGCAATTCAATGCCCAACACTGCATCGTCAACCAACAACGCCACGATGCCTTCCAGACCTTCGGTCAAATACTCGACTTGGCCTTCCAAGTCTTCACGACCCAAGCTGTATTGGGTGTAATCTTCCATATTCATGAAGATATAGTTTTCGCCATCGATATAAGAAAACTGCACCTTGGCGCGCACCAAATCGGCATCCTTAAAGAAATCGTCGCCTTTCAACGACTCATCCAGTTTTTGTCCGGTTTTAAGATTGGTGAAACGGATTTTATACAAGGTTGATGCGCCACGGGATGATGGACTTTTAGCGTCGACCTGTTTAACTGCATGGGGTACACCATTTATCTCAACCACCATGCCTCTTTTTAAATCACTAGCCTTCGCCACGCAAATGTCCTCTCGGTTAAACTTGCAGGCAGAGCGCTACAAGGGTTTTGTTGGATGACCTGAATCAAGCCATATCGGCGCTCATTATATCGCAGAATTCACCGTTAAAACTTACGCTGAAAACAGATTCTTAGCCGCTACCTATTTACAAAAAAAATGCCCCTCATTCCCACGCGGCACTTGCCACGCAAAAATGAGGGGCTGATAGTTGCGAGTGTGTCTATTTAACGGCTGTTTTGTAATGCGGCAATACGCTCTTCCAACGGAGGATGAGTCATAAATAATTTTCGCACACCGCCGCCGTTAATACCAAAAGCCGCCAATTGTCCCGGCAGGTCTTCCGCTTCATGTCCTCGCTGCAAGGCGCGAAGCGCGGCAATCATTTTTTCCCGGCCAGCCAGATTTGCACCACCCGCATCGGCCTTGAACTCGCGGTAACGGGAAAACCACATCACCAGCATAGATGCCAAAATCCCCAGCACGACTTGTGCTGCGATCTGGGTGATGTAATAAGCGGGGCCGTAACCTCGTTCGGTTTTAAACACCACGCGATCAACGACGTGACCGATGACAGTGGCAAAAAAGTAGACAAAGGTGTTGACCACGCCCTGCATCAATGCCATTGTCACCATATCGCCATTAGCCACATGGCTGATTTCATGGCCAATCACCGCTTCCACTTCATCAGCATCCATATTTTGCAGCAGACCGCTGCTGACAGCCACCAAGGCGCTGTTTTTGCTCATGCCGGTAGCAAAAGCGTTCGATTCCGGCGTTTGAAAAATACCCACTTCCGGCATACCGATACCGGCCTGCCGAGCTTGTTTGCTGACAATATCAAGCAGCCACTGCTCATTTTGGTTTTGCGGCTGCTCAATAACATAGACGCCCATTGCTCTTTTCGCCGACCATTTGGACATCACCAACGAAATAACGGAACCGGTCATGCCAATCACCGCTGACATGATTAACAGTGCATTCAGGTCAAGACCGATACCTTGGGCATCCAAAGTGCCGCTCAAGCCTAAAATATTAAAAACAATGCTGACGACGACCAATATCGCCGCATTGGTCGCAAGAAAAAGTAAAATACGCATCATAATTTTAGCCTTTTGATAAGTTAAGGTTTGCTTTATATGGGGCTTGAATAACACATTCCAAGCCCTTGAACAATGCTAATATAGCCGAAATTCGACTGATGGAGATGCCTCAATGTTTATTATAAAAGTAATCTTGTTATTAATGCCCTGTTTAGCCTTTGCACAATCCGGCAATCAGGAGGACATTTTAAAAAAACTGCACCTACCCGCTGGATTCAAACTGTCTATTTTTGCCGACAATGTGCCCAATGCGCGCAGTTTGGCATTGGGCGATAACGGCGTGGTGTTTGTCGGCACCGGCGCTGAAGGCAAGATTTATGCAGTGCAAGATAGCAACAATGATGGCAAGGCGGATCAGCGCTATGTTATAGCCAAAGATTTAACCATGCCTAATGGCGTGACCTACAAAAATGGCACACTCTATGTCGCAGAAATCAGCCGCATTATCCGTTTTGACCGCATCTCTGAACAGTTAGCTAAGCCGCCTAAACCGGCTGTGGTTTACGACCAATTTCCGACAGACAAACATCACGGCTGGAAATACCTGCGTTTTGGCCCTGACAATAAACTGTACACCACGGTCGGCGCGCCTTGCAATGTATGCGAACCCGAAAAACCTATTTATAGCTCGCTGGTCAGATTAAATGCCGATGGCAGCGACTTTGAAATACTGGCCCGAGGCATCAGAAGCTCAGTGGGTTTTGATTGGCAGCCGCAAACCGACGCCCTATTTTTCACCGAGAATGGCCGCGATTATTTAGGCGATGACCAGCCGCACGATAAACTTAATCAATGGACAAGGCGCGGCGAACATTTTGGTTTCCCTTATTGTCACGGCGGCGACACCCCCGACCCTGAATTTGCCGCCGGCAAACAATGCGATGAATTTACCGCACCGGCATGGACATTCAACGCCCATTTAGCGCCGTTGGGGATGCGTTTTTATCGCGGCAAGCAATTTCCGGCGGAATTTAAACAGCAGTTATTTGTTGCGCAACACGGCTCATGGAATCGTTCTGAAGCGCACGGCTATCGCGTGGTGTTGGTGAAGTTCAAACAAAATAAGCCGGTTGCGGAACAGGTTTTCATTGACGGCTGGCTGACTAAAAAGGGTGATGTGCTGGGTCGCCCGGTCGATATTCTGGAACTGCCGGACGGCAGCCTGCTGATTAGCGATGACAAGCGCGGCGTCATTTATAAAGTTGAATACCATGGATAAACAATTCAAGGTATTAAACAAGGAAAGCGTTTATCAGGGCTTTTTCCGTGTCGAAAAATATCGCCTCAAACACACCTTGTTCGGCGGCGGCTGGAGCACGGAAATCACCCGCGAATTGTTCATGCGCGGCAGCTGCGTTGCGGTTTTGCTCTATGATCCCGATGCCGATAAGGTGGTATTAATCGAGCAATTCAGGGCAGGCGCGCTGTTAAATCCCGACAAGGCCTGGCTGGTGGAAATTGTGGCGGGGGCAATCGAAGAAGGCGAATCGGCCGAGGAGGTTGCTTACCGCGAATCGCTGGAAGAAGCAGGCTGTGAAATACAGCAATTGTTGCTGATCAGCGAATTCTACACCACGCCGGGTGGCTCATCAGAGCGGATTAGTCTGTTTTGCGGCAAAGTGGACAGTTCCGAAGTGGGCGGCATTCATGGCTTGGACCATGAGGATGAAGATATTTTGGTGAGCGCGGTTGATTTTGATCAGGCGTACAGAATGCTGGAAAAAGGCGAAATAGAATCGGCGATACCGATAATAGCCATTCAATGGCTGGCATTGAATCGGCAAAAACTTAAACTTCAATGGGTATAAACAATTGGGTATAAACAATAAAGCCCTGTGTTGCAGGGCTTTATCAATTTAATCGACTATCTTACATTTTTCCCGCGAAGCATCTACGCGATCACGAAGTTCCTTACCCGGTTTAAAATGCGGCACATACTTTTTTGATAATGCAACCGATTCACCGGTTTTAGGATTACGTCCCATACGAGGAGGACGTAAATGCAGTGAAAAACTACCAAAACCTCTAATTTCGATTCTTTCGCCGGAAGATAACGCTTGATTCATTTGTTCAATAATACATTTGACCGCTATCTCTACATCTTTCTGCGCCAGATGCGGCTGATGTTTAGCAAGTGCTTCAATTAGCTCTGATTTTGTCACATTCTATCCCGCGAAAACAAACAAATAAAATAAAAAGAGCAGGCATTTGCACCTGCCCCCTTCATGATTTTTTATTTTTTCAGATCCTTAAAGAGATCAGC
Organism: Methylobacter sp.; assembly: GCA_030699385.1. GTDB lineage: Bacteria > Pseudomonadota > Gammaproteobacteria > Methylococcales > Methylomonadaceae > Methylobacter_A. Next base: position 104,315 of record JAUYMY010000083.1, on the reverse strand, counting down.
AAAAGTAGATGTAGATACCGGGCTAGCCGTTTGTTGAGAATGATCTTTAATAGTATGGGTTTCTTCGTCGCTGTCTTTCGCTTTAATAGATAAAGAAATTGACTTGCTCTTCTTGTCTACGCCAATGAACTTGGCTTCAACTTCATCACCTTCTTTCAACAAGGTTCTGGCATCTTCAACGCGGTCGCGTTGAATTTCGGAAGCGCGTAAGTAACCTTCAACATGATCAGCTAACGTGATAACCGCACCTTTAGCATCAACTTCCTTAACCGTTCCTTTTACCAGGCTACCTTTTTCATAAGTGGCCAGGAAGTTTTGGAAAGGGTCTTGTTCCAGTTGTTTGATACCTAAAGAGATACGCTCACGCTCAGAATCAACGGCCAAAATAACAGTTTCCAGTTCATCGCCTTTCTTAAAGTCGCGGACTGAGGCTTCGCCTTCTTCTGCCCAGGAAATATCAGACATGTGAACCAAACCATCGATACCGCCATCCAGACCGATGAAAATACCAAAATCAGTGATTGATTTGATTTTTCCTGAAATCTTGTCGCCTTTGTTGTGCGTTGCAGCAAACTCATCCCAAGGATTGGTTTTGCACTGTTTCATGCCTAAAGAAATACGACGACGTTCTTCGTCAATTTCCAGCACCATAACTTCGACTTCATCGCCTAATTGAACCAATTTAGAAGGATTAACGTTTTTGTTAGTCCAATCCATTTCAGAAACGTGAACCAAACCTTCCACGCCTTCTTCGATCTCAACAAAGCAACCGTAATCGGTCAAGTTGTTGACTTTACCGAATACGCGTGTGCCGGCAGGGTAGCGACGAGCAATGTTTTGCCATGGATCTTCACCCATTTGCTTCATGCCTAATGAAACACGGTTTTTGTCTTTATCGTATTTCAGGACCTTAACTTTAATTTCTTGACCGATTTCTACGCATTCGGACGGATGACGCACGCGTCTCCATGCCATATCGGTGATGTGTAACAGACAGTCAATGCCGCCAAGGTCGATAAACGCGCCGTAATCGGTCAGGTTTTTAACGATACCGGTAACCACTGCGCCTTCTTCCAGCGTTTTCAGCAATTCTTCGCGTTCTGCACTATATTCCTTTTCGACTACTGCACGACGTGACAGGACAACGTTGTTACGTTTTTGGTCGATTTTGATAACTTTAAATTCGAGGTCACGATTTTCCAAGAAAGTCGTGTCTCTGATTGGGCGAACATCAACCAATGATCCCGGCAAGAACGCACGCAATGCGCCAACAGACACGGTAAAACCACCACGTACTTTGCCGGTAATACGGCCGACGATAGTTGCTTCTTTTTCAAACGCGTGTTCAAGTTCAGACCAAGCTTTGTTTTTCTTCGCTTTATCACGAGAAAGAAGCGTAGCACCTAGACCGTCTTCAAATAAATCAAGGGCAACCTCGACTTCGTCGCCAATGGCAACTTCTAATTCGCCATCGTTATTTAGAAACTGCCATTTTGGAATGACACCTTCCGATTTAGAATGGGTGCTGACGATGATCATATCGTTTTCGATATCAACAACCGTACCCATTAACATGGCACCAGGACGCATTTCCGTCTTGATTAGACTTTCTTCAAATAATTCAGCAAAGCTTTCGCTCATATTCCATTCCCAAGCTTGTCGAAACACGAACAAGCCTTTTCTTTATCAAAGTTAAAAAAAAGATCACGCCCAAGCATTGGGGTGACCACGTAAAAAATCCTTAACGGATTAAATTCAGCACTTCTTCAATAACCGCATCAAGCGTCATCTCAGAAGAATCGATATAAAGCGCGCCACCGGCCACCGCTAACGGAGCATTCTTACGCTCACTATCGCGACGATCACGCTCTTCTATCTCAGTTGTTATCCGTGGTAGGTTAGCATCATTCCCTTTTTCTATCAACTGTTTATATCGTCTTTTGGCTCTTTCAGCAGCACTGGCGGTTAAGAACACCTTATTTTTTGCATCCGGAAAAACCACCGTACCCATATCACGCCCATCCGCAACCAAACCGGGTAATTGTTTGAAATCCTGTTGTTTTTGCAATAAAACCCGCCTGACTTCGGGTAATGCGGCAATAATGGAAGCAGTACTACCCGTACTTTCGAGTCCTAACTTGGCAGTTATGTCCACACCATCCAATCTGACGACCAATTCATCATGGCAATCGAATTCCAGCGCCATCGTCTGCGCCACGCTGACAATAGCCGATTCATCAGCAAGATCAACGCCTTGTTTCAACACGGCGATAGCCAATGAGCGGTAAATAGAACCGCTATCGAGATAGTTCCAACCCAGTTTTTTTGCGACCGCCCGACTCACCGTGCCTTTTCCGGCACCGCTTGGGCCATCAATCGTTAATACCGGAATAGCCATTAATCTTCCCTGCACACCAAATCAAGGCCTAAGCGTTTGGCCAAGTCTCTAAATTCAGGAAATGAGGTATTGACGTTTTCGCAATCGTGGATAGTAATCGGTGCAGTTGCGCGCAAACCGGCAATGGAAAACGACATGGCAATCCGGTGGTCGCCATGTGAAATCACTTCACCGCCGCCAATGGCGCCGCCTTGAATGATCATGCCATCCTCGGTCGATTGGGCATCCACACCCAAAATTTGCAAACCATCCGCCATCACTTGAATGCGGTCTGATTCTTTCACCCGCAACTCTTCGGCGCCGGTCAAGCGGGTTTGGCCTTCTGCACAGGCTGCGGCGACAAACAGCACCGGAAATTCGTCAATCGCCAATGGCACTAAATGCTCAGGAATATCAATGCCTTTCAGCGGGCTATAAACCACATGCAAATCAGCGACCGGCTCGCCGCCGACGGTGCGCTCGTTCAACACTTCAATGTTCGCGCCCATCAATCTGAGGATATCGATGATCCCTGTACGCGTTGGATTAACGCCGACATGCTTCAGCAACAAATCCGAACCCGGCGCAATCGATGCGCCAACCAGAAAAAATGCCGCCGATGAAATGTCGCTGGGCACGTCAATATCGGTGGCCGTCAAACTGCCTTCAGCGCTAATGCTGACTTTCGCCGCGCCTGCTCCCGGCAGGCCTGCGGCATACACACCATCCTTGGCGATACTGCCTTCTTGCTTCACCGGATAACTAAACCCGGTCAACATACGCTCGGTATGGTCACGGGTCGGCGCAGGCTCAGTCACCGTGGTGACGCCTTGCGCGTACATACCGGCCAACAACAAACAGGATTTAACCTGGGCGCTGGCAATCGGCATCGCATAATCAATAGCGGTCAACTGCCCTGCTTTGCCGGTAATATGCAATGGCGCCGTGCCTTTTTCCGTAGTTTTTATATCGGCGCCCATCATTGCCAACGGATCGGTAACCCGCTTCATCGGTCTGCCGGACAAAGACTTGTCGCCGGTCAAAACTGAATTAAATGCTTGACCCGCCAATAAACCGCTCAGCAAACGCATCGATGTGCCGGAATTTCCCAGATACAAATCGTTTTTGGGCGCTTTTAGCCCATGCTTGCCGACGCCGTGTATCGTCAATTCGCCATTGACCGGGCCTTCAATTTCAACGCCCATATCGCGAAACGCCTGCAAAGTCGCCAGCGCATCTTCCGCTTCGAGAAAGCCTTTAACGTGGGTCACGCCGGTCGCCAGCGAACCCAGCATAATGGAGCGGTGCGACATCGATTTATCGCCGGGCACACGCGCCTCGCCTTGTAATTTACCGCCGGGTTGAACGTAGAATGTAATTGATTTTGACATATTAATTATTATTGAACTGGTCAAGAAAGCGTTGCCGTGCATTTCTGGCATACGTAAAGGTTGCAAAAAGTTGCTGGGTATCATCATTTTCCAGCAAGCACTGTATTTTATCCAATTCATCCTTTAACTGCTCGATTAAAGGGATGATTTCGTCTTTATTGGCGCTACAAATATCTTTCCACATGGTCGGATCGCTTGACGCAATCCGGGTGAAATCCTTAAAACCGCCGGCTGCGTATTGGAATATCTCGCTCTGTTCGTCTTTATGTCCGAGCATATCGACCAAGGCAAAAGCCAGAATATGCGGCAAGTGGCTGGTTGCAGCCAACACGCTGTCATGATGCTGGACATCCATCACCGATACCAACGAGCCTAGCCGCTGCCAGAAATCATGGATTTTTTGCACCGCTTCAGGCCGGGTATTGTCGGCTGGCGTGATAATCAGGCGTTTATTGACAAACAAGTCGTCGACCGATGCTGTCACCCCGCTTTGTTCCGCCCCGGCAATCGGATGCGCGGGCACCAGATTAGCCGGCACCGCGCCAAAAACCCGTTCTGCAGCGGCAACAACACTGCCTTTGGTGCTGCCGACATCGGTATAAATCGCACTATCCGACCACAACGGTTTAAGCAGGGTAAAAATGCTTTCGATACTCGCAACCGGCGTCGCAATCACTACACAATCGGCGTCTTGGACGGCTTTGCCCAGCTTCAGCGTATAGTCATCGATAACACCCAACTGTTTTGCCGTTTGCAGATTTTGCTCATCTTGCGGACGGCCATAACCGATGATGCAATCGCATAAACCGTGCTGCCGTGCCGAGCGCGCGATAGAGCCGCCGATCAGGCCGACACCGATGATACAAATCCGCTTAAACATCAGTTACTTAAAACATCAGCTAATGCGTTTAAAAACAACTGGTTTTCCGCCTGTGTACCGATAGTAATACGCAAATGATTGGGCAACTCATAAACGCCCACCGGCCTGACGATAACGCCTTTATGTAGCAAGGCTTCGTAAATCGGTAGCGCGGGCTGTTTCAAATCAACCAGCACAAAATTCCCCGCTGAGGGAATCCATTCCAGACCCAATTTTTTAAAACCTTCAGTGATCAACTGCATACCTTGGGCATTAACGGCAAGGGTATTTTGCAAATGTTCGGTATCGCTCAGCGCGGCTTCGGCAGCGGCCAAAGCCAGCATATTATTGTTAAACGGCTGGCGCACCCGATTTAAAATATCGGCTAATTGCGGACTGGATAAGCCATAACCGATACGCAATCCGGCCAAACCATAAGCCTTGGAAAAAGTGCGGGTAATCAGCAGATTGGAGTATAAGTTCAGCCAGGCGATTGAATCGTCTGCGCTACTATCGCCGACAAACTCACAATAGGCTTCATCCAATACGCAGATGCACGTATCCGGCAATGCGCCAATAAAGGCTTCTAACTCGGCATGACCCAGCAAAGTGCCGGTCGGATTATTGGGATTGGCGATAAATACCAAGCGCGTTTTCTCGGTCACCCGTTGCAGCATCGCAGCCAAATCATGACCGTAATTTAACGCGGGCGCAACCACCGCCGTAGCACCTACCGCCTGTGTCACCAGCGGATAAACCGCAAAAGCATGTTGCGAAAAAACCACTTCAAGATCAGGCGTCAAAAACGCCCTCGCCACCAGTTCCAATATCTCGTTAGAACCATTGCCCAAGGTAATCTGGCTCATCTCGACCGCGTACTTTTCAGCGAGCGCAGACTTTAAATTAAAACCATTGCCATCCGGGTACAAGGCCAAATCCTGCAATGTCGCCTGTATCGCCGCTAAAGCTTTTTTACCCGGCCCTAAAGGATTCTCATTAGAAGCGAGTTTTATAATGTGGCTAAGCCCCAGTTCGCGCTCAAGCTCTTCAATCGGCTTGCCGGGTATATAGGGAACCAGTTTTTGTACGCCAGACACGGCGAGGTTGTAAATTTTATCAGCGTTGTTCATGGGATCTGTTTGGGAGCGTTTAAATCTCACCGGAAAGATGAGAAAGAATGATTAGAGTACGGCCTTGGGATAAGAACCCAGCAGCTTGAGCATATTCACGTTGTCATTCAATATGACTAAAGCCTTGGCGACATTTTCATCTTCGCTATGGCCTTCAATATCGATAAAAAACACATAATCCCACAAGCCCTGCCGCGACGGTCTGGATTCAATATGCACCATGCCGATGTTAAATCGCGCAAAAGGTTCTAATATCCGGTACAGCGCACCGGGCTGATTGCCGGTAGACACCACCAGCGACGTTTTATCGTTGCCGGTAGGTGTCGATATTTGCTGGCCGATAATGATAAAACGGGTGGTATTGTTGGCTTCGTCCTCGATATTTTTTTCGATGACATTCAGCTGATAAATTTCAGCGGCAACAATGCCCGCTATCGCAACCGTCTGTTTATGGGTTGACGCCAATCTTGCCGCCTCGGTGTTGCTGTTGACCGCCGTGCGTTTGGCATTCGGCAAATGATTATCCAGCCATTGCCGACACTGTGCCAACGATTGCTGATGCGAAAACACCTCGGTCACGTCATCCAGACTATCGACCAAACCCAAAAGGTTTTGATGCACCCTGATTTCAACTTCGCCGCATATTTTCAGCGGCGAATTCAAAAATCGATCAAGCGTGTGGCTAATGATACCCTCGGTGGAGTTTTCAACCGGCACCACACCAAACTGGCAGTTGCCGTTTTCCACCGCATTAAAAATATCGTTAATCGTCGTCACCGGGACAGTTTTGACCGCCGAACCGAAATGCTTAATCGCCGCTTGCTGGGTAAACGTACCTTCAGGCCCCAAATACGCGACGTCCAGCGGTTTTTCCAACGCCAAACACGCCGACATCAATTCCCTAAAAAAATGCGCCGCCGTATCATCGGACAAAGGCCCTTGATTCAGGTCTTTAATACGCCGCAACACCAAGGCCTCACGATCCGGGCGATAAAACGTGCCTTGCTCGCCCTGCGCAATCTTGGTTTTGGCAACTTCCATGGCGCAAGATGCGCGCTGATTCATCAATTGCAGAATCTGCTGATCGATAGCATCAATTTTGTCTCTTAATTCTGCAAGCGGGGTAACAGATGACATGGCGGTCTGATTTAATGATTAAAATTTCGATTAATGGGTGCGCTCAAACTCGGCCATAAAATCAATCAGAGCCTGTACACCGGCTTCCGGCATCGCATTATAAATGCTTGCGCGCATACCGCCGACTGAACGATGGCCTTTTAATTCAAACAAACCATTCGCTTCTGCAGCCGCTAAAAACGGCTTATCCAGACTTTCGTCGCTCAGAATAAACGGCACATTCATCCGCGAACGCGAGGCAATTTCAACCGGATTAGAATACAGCGCCGACTGGTCAATCGCTTGGTACAATTTTACCGACTTGGCAATATTACGTTGCTCAATCGCCTCAACTCCGCCTTGCGCTGTTAACCATTTCAACACCAAACCGGTCAAATACCAGCTATAGGTTGCCGGCGTATTCAGCATCGATTGGTTTTTTGCCTGCTCGGCATAATTGAAAACCGGCGGCACGCATTTAGGCGCATGACCGACCAAATCATCTCTGACGATGACCACGGTCACACCGGCTGGACCCATATTTTTCTGGGTTCCGGCATAAATTATGCCGTATTGGCTGACATCGATTTTGCGCGACAAGATGTTCGATGACATATCCGATACCAACGGCAAACCGTGGCTATCAGGGGTAGATTGGAATTCCACGCCGTGTATAGTTTCATTCGATGTGTAATGCAAATAAGCGGCTTCATTATCGATAGCCCAGCTGGCGGCCGCTGGAATCGTAGTAAATTTGGTCGCTTCCGAGCTGGCGCTAACAATGACATCGCAATACGCCCCGGCATCCTTAATGGCTTTTTCCGACCAGGCACCGGTATTCAAATAACAGGCTTTGGTTTTACCGTTCAAAATATTTTGCGGTATCAGCGAGAACTGCGCCGACGCACCGCCTTGCAAAAACAACACCTTATAGTTTTCCGGGATAGCCAACAGCGCCCTCAAATCGCTTTCCAGCTCTTCGGCAATGATGGAGAAATGTTTGCCGCGATGGCTCATTTCCATAACCGACATGCCGCTGTCGCGCCATTCCAATATTTCTTGTTGCGCCTGTTGCAATACCGATTCCGGGAATGCAGACGGGCCTGCGCTAAAATTATAAACTCTGGACATTATGATTCTCTTGGACAAGTTATTAAATAAGTTGAAAAATCTGGTAATTAGCGCTGCATTACAATCCTAATTCAATGATTGCGGCGGCTAAAGAAACTGGTTTTTCGCCTGCTGATTGTTCTTTGGCTGCTCTTAAATCGTTAAGATCTCATTCATCGCCCGATTCTACATTGTCGTCTAAATCTGGGTTATCGCTCAATGGCAAGTCATCTTCCGATACGATGGCATCATCTAAAGGCTCATCATCCTCGGCATCATCAACCCCAGCCAAGCCTTCGATACGATCAACGCCTATCACTTTTTCATTTTTGTCCGGCTTGATAATAGTCACGCCCTGCGTATTCCGCCCAACCACAGAAATGCCTTCAACCGGTGTGCGCACCAGGGTGCCGCCATCGGTAATCAGCATGATTTCATCATTATCATTGACCAGCACCGCACCCACTACCGCGCCATTTCGCGCCGAGGTTTGTATCGCAATCAGACCCTGGCCGCCGCGTTTGTGGCAGGTAAATTCTTCCAACCTAGTGCGCTTGCCGAAACCGTTTTCGGTAATATTCAACACCGTGCCTTCGGTCGCGATAATCAGCGAAATGACTTTTTGCCCTTCCTGCAAGCGAATGCCGCGCACACCGGACGCTGTCCGACCCATCGAGCGCACATCTTCTTCATTGAAACAAACCGCCTTGCCGGTGCTGCTGAACAACAGCACGTTTTGCTGACCGTCGGTCACCGCAACGCCAACCAAGGTATCGTCTTCGCGTAAATCGATGGCGATTTTGCCGTTCGTGCGTTGACGCTCGAATTCTTTTAACGGGGTCTTTTTAACCGTCCCCGCCGAAGTCGCCATGAAAATGAATTTAGTATCGGTAAATTCGCGTATCGGCAACATTGCGTTGATTTTTTCGCCTTCTTCCAACGGCAGCAAATTAACGAAAGGCTTGCCTCTGGCGGCACGACTGGCAACCGGCAATTGATACACTTTAAGCCAGTACACCTTGCCCCGCGACGAGAAGCACAGAATAATATCGTGAGTATTGGCGACAATCAGCTTGTCGACATAATCCAGCTCTTTGGTTTGCGTCGCCGATTTGCCGCGCCCGCCGCGCCGTTGCGCCTTATAATCGCTGAGCGGTTGCGATTTGACATAGCCTTCGTGCGACATGGTGACGACCATATCTTCTTCGGTAATCAAATCTTCATCGGACAAATCCGAATGGTTTTGGATGATTTCGGTGCGCCGTTCATCGGAATATTGTTCTTTAATCGCGACCAATTCTTCCCGAATGATTTCCATCAACCGGGTATCGCTGCCCAGAATAAACAAATATTCGTCAATTTGTTCGAGCAGCTGCTTGTATTCGTTGACTATCTTGTCCTGCTCCAGACCTGTCAATCGATGCAGACGCAGTTCGAGAATAGCCTGTGCCTGAGTTTCAGACAAACGATAAATCCCGGCATGAATGCCGAACTCAACCGGTAAATCATCCGGCCGCGAACGATCGGCATCGGCGCGATCCAGCAACACCGCAACCAATCCGGCATCCCAGCTTTTTTCCAACAAGCCGACTTTAGCCTCGGCAGGATTGGCGGCCGACTTAATCAGCGCAATCATTTCGTCGATATTGGCTAACGCAACTGCAAGCCCTTCCAAGATATGCGCCCTTTCCCTGGCTTTGCGCAGGTTATAGATGGTCCGGCGGGTAACGATTTCACGCCGGTGATTAATAAAGGCATGGATAATCTCGCGCAAATTCATGCAATGCGGGCGGCCATCCAGTAGCGCCACCATATTGATGCCAAACACGGTCTGGAATTGCGTCTGTTTATACAGATTATTCAGCACCACTTCGGGCATTTCGCCGCGACGCAGCTCAATCACCATGCGCATACCGTCTTTGTCCGACTCGTCGCGCAGACCGGAAATACCTTCAAGTTTGCCTTCCTTGACCAGCTCGGCAATTTTTTCCAGCAATCGCGCTTTGTTGACCTGATAAGGCAATTCGGTAGTAATAATCGCCTGACGGCTGCTGTCGCCAATGTCTTCGAAATGGCAACGTGCGCGTAAATAAATCTTGCCGCGTCCGGTCGTGTAAGCATTGTAAATGCCGGAAGCGCCGTTGATAATCGCCGCCGTAGGAAAATCAGGGCCGGGGATATGCGCCATCAAATCATGCACAGTCAAATCCGGCTGATCGATCATTGCCAGACAGGCGCTGACCACTTCAGTCAGATTATGCGGCGGAATATTGGTCGCCATGCCCACTGCAATACCGGATGAACCGTTAATCAGTAAGGTCGGCACCCGTGTCGGCAATACTTTCGGCTCGGATTCGGATTCGTCATAGTTCGGCGCGAAATCGACGGTTTCCTTGTCCAAATCGGCCAGCAATTCATGGGCGATTTTCGACATGCGCACTTCGGTATAACGCATCGCCGCAGGCGAATCGCCGTCCACCGAACCGAAATTGCCCTGACCGTCGATCAGCATATAACGCATCGAAAAATTCTGCGCCATCCGCACCATGGTGTCATAAACCGCCGTATCGCCATGCGGATGGTATTTACCGATAACATCCCCGACCACACGCGCCGATTTTTTATACGGTTTATTCCAGTCGTTACCCAGTTCGCTCATCGCATACAACACACGACGATGCACCGGCTTTAGGCCGTCTCTGACATCTGGAAGGGCTCGACCGACGATGACGCTCATGGCGTAATCGAGATAGGACTGTTTCATCTCGTCTTCGAGATTGACAGGTATTATTTCTTTAGCGAAGTTTGACATTGATCCCTATATTGCACAGTGTGCCGTTAATAGACCGGCATGGTTCCATGACTTAAAGCGCAACACACTTTTCCTGATTGTTTATGTTTTTAAGTGCGCCACAGTCACAAAATTAAGTGCGAAATTATAACAAATTGTCTCTATAGTGTCGAAAGCGATAGCGTTTTATCAAAGGTAAAAACGGCACATTTATGCATATCAGCTGAATATTTCTGCAAAAAAATTCTGCATTGCCAGCCACGAACGCCGATCCGCGTCTGGCTGGTAAACCGTGCCGAATCCCGGATCATTAGCCGCCGGATTGGTAAAAGCATGCATCGTATTGCCATAACTATGCAACTGCCAATCGGCGCCTGCCTCCGTCATTTCCTGCTCAAACGCCAGCACTTGTTCGGGCGGCACCATAGGATCGTCATTGCCATGCAAAGCCAGCACCTTGGCCTTAATCGTATTGCCCCGCGTATTGCCGGGCGGCAGCAGTAATCCGTGAAAACTGACTACGCCTTTTATATCGACACCGGTTCTAGCCAAATCAAGCACACACAAACCGCCGAAACAAAAGCCCATCGCAGCGATTTTGCTGTCATCAACCCAGGGCATTAATTTCACCGCCGCCAACGCCGCTTTGATACGCCGCTGCAACATAGCCCGATCTGCCATAAAAGGCTGCATCAAGGCCATGTTTTCTTCAGGGTTTGTTCCTAAAACGCCCTTGCCGTACATATCGACCGCAAAACCGAGATAACCTAATTCAGCCAATTTTTTTGCTTTCTCGGCGACAAAATCATCGCGGCCGCCCCAGGCATGATTAATTAACACCGCAGGCCTCTGCCCTGTCAGCGTATCATCGAAAGCAAAAAACGCTTCCAGCACCACATCGCCGTCCAGATAAATAACCGTATTCGATATTATCGCCATGACATTCCCCTTCGTTATTTGTAATTGCTCTATGCTAAACACAATTAAACAGAACACGGATAACACTGATGAAACGGGGCATCACTGATTAAAAGCACGGGTATATTTTAAATATACCCGTGCAAATCCGTCTTATCTGTGTCGTCCGTGTTCTGTTTTTTTACTGAGTAGTTACCATTATTTGATGCTGCCCGCTGCGCGCAAGGCCGTTAAAAACCCGGCAGAAGCCGCCTCAATCATATCCAGCACCCGCTCAAAACCGTATTGCCCGCCGTAATAAGGGTCCGGCACCTGACGTTCATTCAGTTGCGGCGCATAGTCGAGAAAATATTTGATTTTTCTTTGATAGTGTTCGGGACAGGCAGACATCAGAATCGAATGGTTTTCATCATCCATTGCCAGCACAAAATCGAAATCCTCAAAATCGCCATAAACAACTTGCCTAGCCCGCAAACCGGATAAATCCACGCCCCGCTCAAGCGCCGCCGCTTGCGAGCGCAAATCCGGCTGATTGCCGACATGATAAGCGTGGGTACCTGCCGAATCGATAGTAAAATGCGCATCCAAATTCTGCTCTTTAACCAGCTTGGCAAACACACCTTCAGCAGTCGGCGAGCGGCAAATATTGCCCATGCAGACAAACAGAACCTTAATTTTTTTCATAGTGAAGCAAGCCCCCTGTAACCGTAATGGCGCATATTGTAACGCCTGAATCCAAAAAGGGGCAAAACAACTCAGCCTCTGTCCGCTGGAGTGGCAATAGAACACGAATCACACAGATTAAGATGGAATTGATAAAATTCAGTGGCATGAATGAAAGAGCAATTGCCGAGTTCTATTATCGTGATGAGGTTTGATGGCGTAAAATTATAGACCAGCGCCCAACCCCGAAGAACCATGAAAATACGGGGCGCTAAACAGGTGTCGATCCAATTACCTGACTATTTCATATTCATTTAAGTAGAAACATTGATGCGCTATCAATATCCCGACACGGTGATTCAAGTCTTTTGCAAAGCCCCGATTGCAGGGCAGGTTAAAACCCGTTTAATCACTGAGTTAATAACGGCAGAGCAAGCCATGCAGGTACATGTTGAGCTGACTGAGCGCGTATTAACATTGTTGCATGAAGCCGCGCTGTGTCCAGTGCAGCTTTGGTGCAGTCCAACGCTTGAGGATGATTTCTTTCGACAATGGGCGGCAAGCTATTCATTAACCTTGCATCGGCAAAGCGCTTGCGGTTTAGGCGGGCGTATGTCGGATGCGATGAATGCAGGCTTGCAAGTATTCAAACGGGTGCTGTTAATCGGCTGTGATTGCCCGTCGTTAATAACGGATGATTTTAAGCAGGCGATAAACGCACTTAAACACGGCGCCGACGTGGTGTTAGCGCCTACTGAAGACGGGGGTTATAGCTTAATCGGTGTTAATAAGCCGCAAACAGCGCTGTTGCGTGATAATGATATGCCGTGGGGGACGGCACAGGTGCTAGCCATTACCCGCGAGCGGATTAAGCAGCAACAGCTTAAAGGGCATGAAATCAGACTGCAATGGGACATAGACACCCCCGAGGATTTATCCAGGTATCGGGGTTTGTTTTTTTAACATTGGTGGTTTCTATTCTTGACCTGGAGAAGTCAAGACACCTTGGCGGGGTTGTAATTGCGAAAATCAATGTCCGGGAAAATATCGTCCATAATCTCCAGCGCGGTTAAATAACGCTCGTTAATTTTGTTCTTGCGGATGCTGTCATGCAGATAATTAAACCGCGCCAGATGATCGGTAATGCGCTTGTTGGCATAATCAATGGTGGTGCCCGATTTCATGATGAACGGCCAATCGGACGCCTGTGCCAGTAAAATCGACCGCGCCGCCTGATTTAACGTTCGGGTCTGTAATGGCGTCAACGCCAAGCCCTGAACATCACGCGCCAGTTTTTCCATGTCAGTTTCGGCCTTGTGCAGCAAAGGATAAATCCAGTCATTGCTGTCATTAATCCAGTAACTTGAATATCCCTGATCGCCCCAGGTTGAAGCGGCCGGCGTGGCGATTTGCGGCGCTGGCTGGCTCGTTAAATAATCGCTGCAACTGATTAGCTGTAAGCCATTGCTATTTTCGCTGGCCAATCTCAGCACCGACTCCAGCCAGTAAGCGCCTTCAAACCACCAATGGCCGAACAGCTCGGCATCATAAGGTGCGACAATAATTGGCGGCCTGTCCATCGTCGCCGCCAGCTGGTGTATTTGCTGTTGGCGTTTGTTGATAAAATCCTGGGCATGTTGGTAGGCTTTAGCCTTGGCGCGCTTGGGATTATAAATAGCTTTGGGCTGGTCGCCGCCGGTGACGCGATGATATTTGATACCGGTATTGATGCGGGTTTCACCATCGAGAATATAGGGCGCAAGATAAGCCAAATCCAGCTCAAACCCAATATCGCAGTAATATTCGCGGTAATCGAAATCACCCGGATAGCCGTCTTTTGAACTCCAAACCTGCCGCGACGATTCGGGGTCACGGGCAAACGCGGCAACCCCGTTAACGCAAGCCAGCGGCGCATAAACGCCATCGCTGGGCGATGAACTGGCATCCAAAATACCGTGGCTATCGACAAAAAAATAGCTTATGCCGGCATCGGCCAATGCGCTTTCCAACCCCGGATAATAGGCGCATTCCGGCAGCCAAAAGCCGGTCGGCGCAACACCAAAATTGGCTTTAAAGGTGGCAACACCGGTATTAATCTGGTTGCGCACGGCGGTTTCGCTGACATTGAGCAGCGGCAAAAAGCCGTGGGTTGCAGCGGTAGTTATCAATTCCAGCTTGCCGGTGGCCTGATGTTGTTTAAACGCGGCGAGTAAATCGCCACGATAACGCTGTTGATAGGTATTTAGCGTGTGCAGAAAAAAACGGCGATATAAGCGCGCCAACTTCTGGTATTCCGGCTGCTTGCGGGTTCTGACAATTTCCTTTTCCGCCAATTCCAGACGACTCTGCAAATAAGTCAAATAACGCGCTTGCAGCAACTCGTCGCGCAGCATGGAAATCAGAGTCGGCGACAATGACAGCGTCAGCCGGTAATTTATTTTGTCATGTTCCAGTCGGTCGAGTACGCCAAGCAGCGGCAGATAGCATTCGGTGATGGCTTCAAACAGCCAGCTTTCCTCAAAAAAACTGTCATGTTCGGGGTGCCGCACATAAGGAAGATGAGCGTGAAGAACAATAGCTAAAAAACCTTGGGCAGATTTGCTCATCACGCCGCACTGTAGGCGCTTTGGCCTGATGCATTTTTACTTAGACAATAAATCGGATTTTCGGTAGTTGGATACCAGATCACGCCGGCACTGGGGGCATGAACGGTATTTGATCGGGCAAACACGATAAAATTTTGATCCGGGCCGGCTTGACCAATCGCGGCAGAATAAGCCGTTGCATTAACCGGGTTTGGCAAAGATATATGCTGTTGAGTTTCGAACTGATCAAGCGTTAAATCAAACCATGAAGGCGCTTGGCTAGTGGGCATTTTTTCCTCAGGCTGCGCATAAATCCTTAAGGTCAGCGGATGCGGCGCGGGGTTATCAGGCGTTGCAACATCATGGTTTTGCTCAAGATGCCAATACGCATGAATATGGCCGGGATCGACCGGCAACAGCATCAGTTCGGGGATAGTGCTGGATATTTTCGGCGCAAAGTCACGGCCGATTTCTTCGCTAATGTCGAATAATTCTTTAGTTGAAAACTTTATTTTTTCAACACGTTTTGGCATCCTGCTTGAAAAACAGGGGGTAAAATCCCGGCTAATTTCCTGACTTATTTCAAGCATTTCTGTTGCCGATAAATTAATGTTGGAAGTGTATCCTGAATGCAAAAACGTCATTACTAGCCTTAACTATTACGATTACCTTATCTAAAATTCTTTCCTTACTCCGGCGTTAAAAACCAATGCCGCTGCTTATTATCATGGATTCTATGCGAATGTAATCGTGAAAATTAAGCCTATCAAAGTATACGTAGTAAACTTCGCAGGGTCTAGTGCCAGCCTTAATTTACGCGTACCTTCTTCCTATGAGACCCGCCCATGAAAACAGTGAATGTCAGCAGTTTAAAGAATAATCCCGGCGAAGCGTTGCGCATGGCGCGGATTGTTGTGATTGATGCCAGTCCTCTCATCGGACTAGCGATAGTGGATGGCTTAAAGTGGTTGCCGGCGATTTGATTAGAGCCCTCAAATCAACTCAGTGCTGATTGTTCATCACAGACACAAAGGCTAAAAATTCGTGTCCGTGATAATCATTATTGATGAATAAGTTACAGATTAATCGGCTAAGCGCTTGGCAACACGTTGATAAGCCTCTTTAAGTTCTTCGCCAATGACTTTAGCCTTAGCGATAAACTCTTCAGATGTTTCTACCGAATCATCGGCTATTTCAGCGGCTTTTATTTTTAACCGTTGCCATTGCTGTTCAGCCCCCTCAAATTCCTGTTTAGCTTCCATAGAAGCCAAATGCAGTTTTAAATTAATTTCGTCGCGTTCTACTTGCAACTTGTCCAGTAAATTTTCAAAATCTTCTTTTATTGCCATGACACACCTCATCTTTGATTGCGGGTTATATTTCATTTATAAGCATAAAGAAATCAACCATCTCAAACAATACGTAATAGCACCGACAGGTTCGCTAAAATGTGTTATGCAAACGGTCATTTCAGGTGTTTTTTTTACCGGTGATTTAATAAAATTGTAAACATTAACTGGTATAGTAAGGCAGTTGCACCCTCAGCCTCCATTGACAACCTATTTATGCCTCACGAACTTTTATTATTACGTCATGCCAAATCGGATTGGTCTATTGAAATGGATGATTTTTCCCGTCCCTTAAAAAAGCGTGGCCGACGTGCGGCCAAGCAAATCGGGCGCTGGCTTGCCGAGCAAAAATTAACACCCGACGCTATCCTCAGTTCGCCGGCAATACGGGCACTGGCAACCGCGCAACGGGTTTGCAAACAGCTTGGCATAGCCGAGTCAGCCATCATCAGCGATCCAAGCATTTATGAAGCCAATGCCGAGACCCTGCTTGCACTGCTAAAATTACGCGGCGAAGAACGGAGGGTGTTGCTGGTCGGGCATAATCCTGGCTTGGAAGACTTGTTGTTAAAATTAACGCCCAACTCGATTCCGTTAGCGGCTAACGGAAAATGCCTGCCTACTGCCGCGTTAGCCCACCTTGTTTTCTCGGGCGAGTGGATAGAACTGGCTGAAGGCAGCGCTAAACTGGTCACCTTGATTCGCCCGGATAACTTGCCTGAACACTAAAAAATGAGAAAACATGCATGTTAAGACTGTTTAATATCGACAAAGTCGGTCGCCTTAAAGAACAAACGCCGACTGAAGATCAACTCAAACAGGCCGTCGCCAAAGCCGCCTGGATAGATGCGCATGACGCCAGCGACAGCGAGCGCGCGCAACTGCAGGCGTTTTTGCGCACGGCATTGCCGGAATCGGACGATGTCGAGGAAATCGAATCTTCGGCGCGTTACTTTACCGATAACACCGGCGTCCATGTGCGTTCATTGTTTCTCGCCCAAAGTGAGGGCCGGCACAGTACCGCGACAGTCGCCTTCATTTTGCAAAATGACCGGCTGATTACCCTGCGCGACGGCGCTTTGGCCGATTTTCGCCTGTTACGTATGCGCGCCCGGCGCGGGCAAGTCGAGGCGCATTCGCCACAAGAATTACTGATATTGATGTTTGAGCAAAAAGTGGAGAACCTCGCCGATGCGCTCGAGGATATTCATCGCAAACTGGAAGACGTCAGTTATATGGTGCTGGAAGAAATCGATTCCGACCTGGAAAACGCCATTGACCAACTGGCTAAACTGGAAGACAGCAACGGTAAGATTCGGCTGTGCCTGATGGATACGCAACGTTCCATATCCTTTCTGCAACGGCATTTGCGCACCCACCCCGAATTGCAGGAAACCGCGCGGCAAATCATGCGCGACGTCGACACGTTGATGTCACACACCACTTTTTTGTTCGACAAAATCAACTTCTTGATGGACTCGACCCAAGGCTTTATTAACATCGCGCAAAACAAGATCATTAAGATTTTTTCCATTGCCGCCGTAGTGTTTTTGCCGCCAACACTGGTCGCCAGCATTTATGGCATGAATTTCCGTTACATGCCAGAACTCAGCTTACAGCTGGGTTATCCCGGCGCCTTGTTTTTAATGTTATTAGCCGGCGTTTCGCCGTATTGGTTTTTTAAACGCAAAGGCTGGCTGTAGCACTGACATGCTTAATAATCCTGACCAGATTATTTTGTGGCAATACGGCCTCATTAAAATCAATGCGACCTTGGCTTTTACTTGGTTGGTCATGGTTTTTCTGGTTGGCGGCAGTTTTTTGGTTACCCGCCGATTATCGGTGGATGCGCCTATTTCAAGAGTACAAAACCTGCTGGAAGTGATTGTGCTCAGCGTGAATCAACAAGTCCATGAACTCAGCCAACAGCAACCGGCCCCCTATCTGCCGCTGATCGGCACGCTGTTTTTGTTTATCTTCCTGTCCAATGTGCTGGCTGTGGTTCCGGGCTTTATGCCGCCAACAGGTTCATTATCGACCACGACAGCGCTGGCGCTGACTGTTTTCGTTGCGGTGCCGGTTTACGGCATTTATCGTGTCGGTTTATGGCGTTACCTTAAACAATATTGCCAGCCTAGCGTGTTCATGCTGCCATTCAACATTGTCGGTGAATTTTCCCGCACCCTGGCTTTGGCAGTCAGGTTATACGGCAACATCATGAGCGGCACCGTCATTGGCGGCATTTTTCTCAGTTTCACACCGTTGTTTTTTCCGGTGGTGATGCAGCTCTTAGGTCTGCTGACCGGCGCCATCCAGGCTTATATCTTCTCGATATTGGCAATGGTTTATATCGCCTCGGCAACGCCCAGGGAGTGAACTTGTCAAGCCTAAATCCTCGTTAATCACAGGCTAAAAGATTTAGGCGATTTCCTGAAAAAGACATACCAAAAATTGTCCACGAAAAGCACGAAAGCCACGAAATTTTTCGTGTTTTTCGTGCTTTTCGTGGACTTTATTTTTTACAGATCATGATCATCAAGGGATGTTATTTCTCGGAAATGGCCTTATTCCCACGAAGGGCACGGGAAGCACGAAGTTTCAAAAAAACAGCCCCCGAAACGCTATAAATAGAGCGACATGCCGACCTTACAGGTTTTTACTGGAGCCATCCCGGCGGCTCCAGTACTTCCGCCATCCATGGCAGTCGTAAAACCTGGAAGGTCTAACTTGCAACGTTGCTCGGGCAACGCGATATTTCTATAGCCAAGCGTTTTGCATAATACGTTATAATCGGCGGCTTTTTAAGTCTCTTAAGTAAACCAAAAGCATGTCAGAAACACTTTCAGAACTGCAACGGCGACGCACCTTCGCCATCATTTCCCACCCGGATGCCGGTAAAACCACCATCACCGAAAAATTGTTGCTGTTCGGCGGCGCGATTCAGCTGGCCGGTTCGGTAAAAGGCCGTAAAGCGGCGCGCCATGCAACCTCCGACTGGATGGAAATGGAAAAGGAACGGGGCATTTCAGTGACCACGTCGGTGATGCAGTTCGAGCATAACGACTGCATTCTCAACCTGCTCGATACGCCGGGCCATGAAGATTTTTCCGAAGACACTTACCGCACCTTGACCGCAGTCGATTCCGCGCTGATGGTCATAGACGTGGCCAAAGGCGTTGAAGAAAGGACGATCAACCTGATGGAAGTATGCCGTTTGCGCACCACTCCGATTTTGACCTTCATCAACAAATTGGACAGAGAAGGCCGTGAACCGATTGAATTAATGGATGAAGTTGAGGACGTGCTGAACATCAAATGCGCGCCGATGACCTGGCCTATCGGCATGGGCAAGCGTTTTAAAGGCGTTTACCATTTATATAAAGATGAGATTCACCTGTTCAGCGCCCAGCACGGCGGCAAGATTGCCCAGGCTGAAATCATCAAAGGTTTGGATAATCCGAAACTGGATCAATTACTTGACGATCAGGCGCAGGAACTCCGCGATGAAATTGATTTGGTCAAAGGCGCCAGCCATGAATTTCATCTGGAAGATTATTTATCAGGCAAACTGACGCCAGTATTTTTCGGCTCGGCCATCAACAACTTCGGCATTATCGAATTGCTCGATGCGTTCGCCGAATATGCGCCGCCGCCAAGGCCGAGGCAGGCCGAGCAACGCGAAGTGCTGCCGGAAGAACCGAATTTTAGCGGCTTTGTGTTTAAAGTGCAGGCTAACATGGACCCGTCGCACCGCGACCGCATTGCGTTTTTAAGAGTGTGTTCCGGCAAATTCGACAAAGGCATGAAAATCCATCACGTCCGGCTCGGTAAAAATGTCCAGGTTGCCAATGCGATCACCTTTCAGGCCGACAGCCGGAAAAGCGTCGAAGAAGCCTATCCCGGCGACATTATCGGCCTACATAATCACGGCACCATTCAGGTCGGCGACACCTTTACCCAGGGCGAGACGCTTAAATTCGGCGGCATCCCTTATTTTGCGCCGGAATTATTCCGCCGCGTGGTGTTAAAAGACCCGTTACGCGCCAAAGCGCTGCAAAAAGGCTTGGTGCAATTGACTGAAGAAGGCGCGACGCAGTTGTTCAGGCCGCTTAAAAATAACGACCTGATTTTGGGCGCGGTCGGTGTGTTGCAGTTTGACGTCACCGCATTCAGGCTCAAAAGCGAATACAACGTCGAATGCGTTTATGATGCGATACCGATTTCAGCGGTGCGCTGGGTCAGTTCGGACAAACCGGCCAAATTGGAAGAATTCAAGAAAAAGGCTTTTGACAATCTGGCCGAAGACGGCGGAGGTTACTTGGTTTATGTCGCCAACAGCCGGGTCAATCTGCAACTGACCGAAGAGCGCTGGCCTGATATTAAATTCAGTGCGACGCGGGAATTGTAGGATTATCACCACGGAAATCACGAAGAATGAGACATCGTGAATGCAAGAATGTCTCCTGACGAATGTAATAAAGTCCACGAAAATCACGAAAAGCACGAAAATTTCGTGTTTTTCGTGCCTTTCGTGCCTTTCGTGGACAATTATGAATTAAGTAGTCACTCAAAAATCTTTATTTTCTTCGTGGTTAATAATTTTCGTGAACACTATCCTTGCCTACCAACGTATCCGATCCATTATTTTAAGGCTATTTATGAAAAAAATGATAATTTTTGCCGGCTTGCTGGCAATGCTACTGGTTCATGCGTCAGCTCATGCAGAAGATAAACCGATCAGGCAATTAAAAGCGTTTTTAAAAAATACCAAATCGCTGACCGCTGATTTTAAACAGGTATTGATTAATGAACAGGGTAATCCGGTGCAAACCAGCCACGGACTTTTTTACCTGCAACGGCCAGGTAAATTCCGCTGGGATTACCTAAGGCCTTTTCAACAACAGATTATTTCCACTGCGGGCAAAGTCTGGTTTTACGATACTGATTTAGAACAGGTCACCATTAAAAAACTCGATGAATCGGTCGGTTCGACACCCGCATTACTGTTGAGCGGTGAAATATCGCTGGAAGATAATTTCACCATGGAACAGCAAGGCGTCGACGGCGATTTGATGTGGGTCAAATTAGTGCCGAAAAATCCGGAAAGCACCTTTAAATATGTCTTGATGGGGTTGAACAACGACTCCTTGGGCGGCATGGAATTGAGTGACAATTTCGGCCAACTGACGCGCATTTATTTTTCTAATGTGGTGCTGAACCCGCCGTTAAAACAGACCTTGTTTGAGTTTAAAGCGCCTGAGGGCGTCGATGTTTTCTCTGATTAAAGAAAGACGGCACAACCGCTCTTATGCTGTTCGATGATTTGACCAAGCCGTTGGCCGACCGGATGCGGCCAAACCAGCTAGCCGATTATGTCGGCCAACAACACATCCTGCAACCCGGCAAACCGCTGTATGAAGCGATTAGCTCCGGACGATTGCATTCAATGATTTTCTGGGGGCCGCCCGGCACCGGAAAAACTACCTTGGCGCGGCTCATTGCCCAACATTCCGATGCCGAGTTCATGCCCATTTCGGCGGTTTTATCCGGCGTTAAAGAAATCAGGGCGGCGGTTAGCGAAGCCAAAAAAATCCAGCTGGAACAGCACCGGCGCACCATTTTATTTGTCGATGAAGTGCATCGTTTCAACAAGTCGCAGCAAGATGCTTTTTTGCCGCATGTCGAAGACGGCACGGTTTATTTTGTCGGCGCGACCACCGAAAACCCGTCTTTTGCGCTGAATAACGCGTTATTGTCCAGGGCTAGGGTCTATGTGCTGAACGCCTTGACGGCGGACGATTTGTTAGCGGTGATCGACAAAGCCCTGACCGACAAGGTGCGCGGTTTGGGCGCTCAGGCTATCGACATCAGCGCTGACATCAAACAGCTGTTTGCCCAAAGCGCTGACGGCGATGCGCGAAAACTGCTCAATTTACTGGAAATCGCCGTGGAACTTGCTGCCGCCAAAGGTAGTCAGACGATTAATGAAGCCATTGCCAAAGAAGTGCTGTCGGGCGGTGTGCGCCGGTTCGATAATCAGGGCGAAGAATTCTATAACCAGATTTCGGCGCTGCATAAATCAGTACGCGGCAGTTCGCCCGATGCGGCGCTGTACTGGCTGTGCCGGATGATGGATGGCGGCTGCGATTTATCCTATCTGGCGCGACGTATCGTCAGGATTGCCTCCGAAGACATAGGCAATGCCGATCCGAGAGCCTTACAGATTTGCATCAACGCCTGGGAAGCGCAAGAGCGTTTAGGCAGCCCGGAAGGCGAATTAGCCTTGGCGCAAGCCGTGGTTTATTTGGCCTGCGCGCCAAAAAGCAATGCCGTTTATATGGCGTATAAAGCGGCCATGGCCGATGCCCAACAAAGCGGCAGCTTAGGTGTGCCGGTGCATTTAAGAAATGCGCCGACCAAGCTGATGAAATCATTGGATTACGGCAAAGAATACCGCTACGCCCATAATGAACCGGAAGCATACGCCGCCGGGGAAAATTATTTTCCCGATGAATTGAAAGGCAGGCAATATTACCAGCCGGTAGAGAGAGGCTTGGAAATCAAGATTAAAGAAAAATTAAAGCATTTGAAGGCTCTGGATAAAGACCATTAAGAAGTCACTGACCTCTACGCCAAGCATGATAACGCTCGACCCACGCCAATAATTTTTGCGGCGCATGATTGCGTTTCCAAACGCCGGCAACGTATTTATTCGCCTCCGCCATGGTCGGATAAATGTGGATAGTTCCCAACACCTTATTCAGCCCTAAACCGTGTTTCATCGCCAACACAAATTCGGCAATCAAATCGCCGGCATGGTTGCCGACAATCGTGACCCCAAGAATTTTATCTTTATTCGGCACGGTCAATACTTTCACAAAGCCCTGCGCTTCGCTGTCGGCAATCGCCCTATCCAGTTCGTCAATGGCGTAAACACTGACTTCGTAAGCAATGCCTTGTTCTTTGGCTTCCTGTTCATTCAAGCCGACTCTGGCAACTTCTGGGTCGGTAAAGGTTGCCCACGGAATCACCGAATAATCGGTTTTAAATTTCTTGAAGCAACCGAACAAGGCATTGACGGCGGCATACCACGCTTGATGCGCGGCGGTATGGGTAAATTGGTACGGGCCTGCGACATCGCCGCAAGCATAGATATTCGGATAATTGGTTTCCTGAAAGGCATTAACCGCAAGGGTGTTGCGCGGCGATAAAGCGATACCCATTTCCTCAACGCCATAGCCTGAAATGTTCGCAACCCGTCCAATCGCTAATAAAACTTCATCAAAAGCAATGCGGATTTCTTTGCCGTCGTGTTCGGCGATTAAGATTTTTTCGCCCTTTTCAACGATAAATTGTTTGGCTTTATGTTCGACTAAAACGCGAATGCCTTCCTGCTGAAATTTAGCCATCACCAACGCCGATACTTCGCTGTCTTCACGCAGCATAATCCGTGGCAGCATTTCAACTTGTGTGACTTCAATCCCTAAACGTGAAAACGCTTGCGCCAATTCACAACCAATCGGCCCACCGCCTAACACCACTAAGCGTTTAGGTTTTTGGCGCAAATTCCAAACTGTATCGGACGTCAGGTAAGCGACATCAGCTAAGCCTGGAATGGGCGGTACAAAAGGGCTGGCGCCTGCGGCAATCACAATAGCGCGTGTGCTAAGCGTTTGCACACCGGTTTCGGTGGCAACTTCTACATGCCAAGGCGAGATGATTTTAGCCGTGCCGATGATCACATTCACGCCTAATTCGCGGTAGCGTTCAATAGAATCATGCGGTTCAACTTTTTTAATAACGGTTTGAACCCGCTCCATCACTTCGGCAAAATCAAATTCAACGGTAGCTTTTTTAATGCCGAATTCTGCCGAGCGGCTGATGTGCGATAAAAATTTGGCGGAACGGATTAAGGCTTTAGACGGCACACAGCCGGTATTCAAACAATCGCCGCCCATTTTATGTTGTTCAATCAGCGTGACTTTTGCCTTAACCGCCGCAGCGATATAAGCCGTGACCAAACCGCCGGAACCCGCGCCGATAACGATTAAATTGTTATCGAAGTGTTTCGGTTTAATCCATTTTTTAGTAACTGATTCAGACATCAGACTTACCTTGTTGCATAACATCAATGGCTTTTTTAGCCAGCAGCGGAAACAGTCCCAACAACACAAAAGACGCGACCAATGGCGGCGATAAAATGCCGGATAAGGATTTTAGCTGGCCCAATTGTGTGCCGGCATTCACATACACCAGCGTTCCCGCCAACATGCCCACTTGGCTGACCCAGTAAAAAGTGAATGTTTTTATCGTGGTCAAGCCCATTAATAAGTTAATGATAAAAAAAGGAAACAGCGGCACCAGACGTAAGGTGAACAGATAAAAAGCCCCTTCCCGCTCAATGCCGTCATTGATGTCCTGTAAACGCTCGCCGAATTTTGCTTGTATGCTGTCCTTAAACAAAAAACGCGCCGCTAAAAACGCCAGTGTCGCGCCGATGGTCGAAGCGAAAGACACAATCACCGTGCCCCAGAACAAGCCGAACACCGCCCCGCCCGCCAGCGTTAAAATCGTCGCCCCCGGCAATGACAAACCGGTTACCGCAATATAAATCAGCCCATAAAGCGCAATCGCCAGCAGTCCGTGATTATCACGGAAAGCCGCAATGGTCGCGTACTGCGTTTTTAGCATCTCCAGCGTTAAATACTGCGGACCGTTAACATAGAAAAAAGCAGCAATGGCACTGGCAATCACCAGCAATAATACGATTTTTGGTGTATTCATGGTGCGACTCCGTTTGACATCATAAGGTGGGTGTCAAGTGTGCGCTCAAGCGTAATCAAGGGTCAAATCATTACTTAGCAAAAACACGGCAATCGCTTTTTACAGTTTAAACGGCAGCCAAAAACGCCCTTGTTGATAAAGCTGCGCCAAGACCTCCGGTTTTTCGCCCAAAAAATAACCCAGCCGGCAACGCCACATCAAGGCAATCATTTTAAACACGCCAAATGTTTGCCAGCGCCGCGCGGAACTTTGCACTTTTGCGCTTAAACACAACGGCGGAGTTATTTTTTTTAAACGTCGGCTTAAATCAATGTCTTCCATTAAGGCTATATCGGCGTAGCCGTTAACGGCATCAAACATGGCTTTTTTGACAAAAATCGCCTGATCACCGGTGGCAATCCCGGTTAAACGGGAACGCCAGTTCATCAGCTGACTGATAAGCGGCAACAGCCAATGTGAACCGGTTAAGCGGATGTTAAAGCGTCCCCACACTGCGCTGTCATTGATTAAGGTCAAGGCGTGATCGGGTAAATAAGTATCGCTATGCAAGAAAATCAATAAATCGCCTGTAGCTGCTTTTGCGCCAACATTCATTTGCCTAGCACGGCCTTTGGCGCTGGTTAGGACTTTATCGACTAAGGGCGAGGCAATAGCTAGCGTGTTATCCAAACTGCCGCCATCCACCAAAATGATTTCAGCTTGGTCGCGATAAGGTTGTAATGCCGACAGACAATTTTTGATACCTTCCTGTTCGTTTAGGGCAGGAATAATAATGGAAAATTTCATTTTAAATTATCGTAGCATGGTGGGAGTGGCCACCCGGCCGCGAACAGCACACGATTGTTCGCGGCCGGGTGGCCGCTCCCACAACTTTCTATTGGTTTGCCTGAGCTTCCACTACGGCGGGTAAAAACCAGTTATTAGCTATTCTGGCGTGTAATTGCCCCAGCTTGTTTTGCAGGTTGTCCAGGATTCCACGTAATTGCGTTTCGGTGGTTTGATGGGTGTCAATAGCTTGTACATAAGCATCCAGTTTAACCACATCGTCAGGCAAGCCGTCGCTGTTGGGCAAGGCATTGATACAACCGGCGATTTCAGCAATACAACAGCCAATTGAGCGCGGCAGGCTGGTGTTTAACAATAAAAAAGTCAGCACGTCATCGCCATTGACACTGCTTCGGACTTGTTGGCGATACATTAATTGGGCGTTTAGCGATTTTAATATGTTCACCCATAAAATGCTCTCATATTGGCGCATTTCATCGCTACGCGATTCGGCCAGCAGCAAGGACGCCAAGTCCAGAATCCGGCTGGTCATATCGGCACGCTCAATGTTTTTGCCCAAACGAATAAACCGGTAGGGATGATTGTGGCTCATATAGCCCGATAACAGTCCGGTAAAGCGTTGGCAGCCTTTGAGGATTTCGTTCAGAAACGCCACCCGGTTGCTGCGGTTGTACACCGAATCGATGTTGTTTTTTACAAACAGGTAGATTTCGTTGACCTGCTCCCAGGCTTCATCAGGCAGCAAATCGCGGGAGGTGCGGATATTTTCCCGCGCCGCGATTAACGACGAAAACAACGAGCCGGGATAGCTTTCGTCGACTAACAAAAACCGGGTGACGTTATGCTCGTTGGCCACTTTGTATTTTTCATGGAACTCCTGTTTGGCGCCGTTGATGCGGACTAATTGCAGCCAGCTCATTTCCACGCTATTGGGCAAATCCATCAGTAAATTCATGTGTACACTGACCAATCGGGCGATATTTTCAGTGCGTTCAAGATAACGGGCTAGCCAATACAGGCGTTCTGCTGATCGGGATAACATTAGCTGCGCTCCATGTTGATAATCCAGGTGTCTTTGCTGCCGCCGCCTTGCGAGGAATTGACCACCAGCGAGCCTTTTTTTAGCGCGACCCGGGTTAAGCCACCGGCGGTGACAAAGGTATTTGCGCCCTGCAAAATAAACGGCCTCAGGTCGATATGCCGGGGTTCGAGCTGGCCTTTGCACAAGGTCGGTGCAGTGGAAATCGCCAAGGTCGGTTGGGCGATATAATTACGCGGGTTTTCCTGGATGATTTGCCGGAATGCGGCGATTTCCCGGCTGCTGGCATGGGGGCCGACCAGCATCCCGTAACCGCCCGATTCGTTGGCAGGCTTAACCACCAGTTCGGGCAAGTGCGCCAATACATACTCCAAATGTTCGGGGTTGCCGCACAAATAAGTTTGCACATTGGGCAGGATGGGTTCCTCGTTCAGGTAATAACGGATCATCTCAGGCACATAGGCATAAACCACTTTGTCATCGGCTACACCGGCACCCGGCGCATTCGATAACGACACATTGCCGGCTTTCCAGGCGCGCATTAAACCCGGTACGCCCAAGCTGGAATCTTTGCGGAATACTTCGGGGTCAAGAAAATCGTCGTCAATGCGCCGGTAAATCACGTCGACTTTTTCCAGTCCTTCGATGGTGCGCATGTACACGCAATCGTCGTCATTGACCACCAGATCGCCGCCCTCAACCAGTTGCGCGCCCATTTGCTGCGCCAGATAAGCGTGTTCAAAATAAGCCGAGTTATAAATACCCGGCGTCAACACCACAATCTGCGGTTTGCTGATGTGTTCCGGCGCCAGCGAGGTCAGCATATCCTGCAAGCGGCTGGGATAGTCGTCGATAGGCAGGATGTCGATGTCCTGCAACAGTTCGGGGAATACGCGTTTGGTGATGACCCGGTTTTCCAGCATGTAGGAAACCCCCGAAGGCACCCGTAAATTGTCTTCCAATACGTACATAATGCCGTCTTTGTCGCGTACCAAATCAGTGCCGCAAATGTTCGCCCACACGTTGTGGCGTGGTGTCATGCCGACACATTCTTTGCGGAAATTTTTTGAGCTGAGAATAATTTCCGCAGGCATAAGACCGTCTTTAATAAAGGCCTGTTCGCTGTAAATATCCGCGATAAAGCAGTTCAGCGCGGTCAGACGCTGCTTTAAGCCTTTTTCGATGATGCGCCATTCGGTAGAGGCAATGATGCGCGGAATGATGTCGAACGGCCAGGCGCGGTCTATGTTGCCTTCATCGCTGTAGACGGTGAAACTGATGCCCATTTCCAAAATGGCCAGTTCAGCCGCCATTTTGCGCTTGTCAATATCGTCGGCATTGAGCGAGTGCAGGTATTGGCATAAGCGGTGACTGATTTGCCTGGGCTGGAATTCCGAGCTCATCAGTTCATCGTAAGCGCTGTCGGTGTTGTAGTTTTTCCAGATTGATTTCATGGCGTATGCTATGGCTAGTGGGTTTAGTAAACAATTAGCATCATTAGTGCCATGTTTGGTTAGCTGCTGATAGCTGTGCCTTGCCATCGTTTAAAACCGCGCCTTTTGCGGGCGTTGCGCCCTATTTTAGCGAATGGATGCACCAATTTGGCGCAATAACGACAATCAAAAATAACGTAATACAGGGTGCGCTGTGTGTACCTTACCGACGCCAAGTTACAAACTAACGGTATGCGCAGCGTACCCTACACTGTGCGCGGCGAGTACAGAGAACCCAATAAAATCACCCTGATGGCGGATAAAAATGGCGAACAACAGATAAGCGTTTTAGCCGTTTGGTATGGTGCTTGCTTGCCTTCATGGGAGACAAAACGGTTTCCAGCCGCGACGTAGGCGTCGCGGCTGGAACACGCCTGTATTTTATTGGGAAGCAGCGCATTTACAACGCCCAACACCCTTGGCAATAGGAAAAAAACCATGACCATTCGAGTAGCTGTCCGTCACAAAACTGTTTACAGCTTTGATAGGCCGGTATCCCTGTCGCCGCATGTCTTCAGGCTGCGCCCGGCGGTGCATAGCCGCACGCCGATTAAAGGC
Organism: Methylobacter sp.; assembly: GCA_030699385.1. Taxonomy (GTDB): domain Bacteria; phylum Pseudomonadota; class Gammaproteobacteria; order Methylococcales; family Methylomonadaceae; genus Methylobacter_A. The sequence goes on along the minus strand of JAUYMY010000083.1, from coordinate 75,366 downwards.
TATAGTCTGCGCATTACGCCGGAAAATCATTTTATCAACTGGCAGCAAGACCCATTCGGCAACCTGCAGGCGCGGGTGGTGTTTCCGGAAAAATGCACACAACTTAGCATTGAAGTGGAAGTCATCGCCGACATGACGGTGATCAACCCGTTTGACTTCTTTGTCGAAGACTATGCCGAACAATATCCGTTTAGCTACGATGCGCTTTTATTGAAAGAATTACAGCCTTATCTGGAAATTACCGAGCAAGGGCCCTTGCTGAAACAATGGCTGGCGAACTTTGATTTAAGTAAACGCACCATCAATGATTTTTTGGTTGATGTGAACCGCAAAGTGTTTCAGGCGATCAGCTACAACATCCGCATGGAAGTCGGCATTCAAAGCTGTGAACAAACCCTGACCTCGCTCAGCGGTTCCTGCCGCGATTCGGCTTGGTTGCTGGTGCAAATACTGCGCCATTTGGGACTTGCGGCGCGCTTTGTGTCCGGCTATTTGGTGCAGTTGACTGCCGATATTAAATCGCTGGATGGGCCGTCCGGGCCGGAACAGGATTTCACCGATTTACATGCCTGGGCTGAAGTGTACATTCCGGGCGCCGGTTGGATAGGACTGGACCCCACGTCCGGTTTGCTGGCTGGCGAAGGCCATATTCCGCTGGCATGTACGCCCGATCCTGCCAGCGCCGCGCCGGTCACCGGCGGCACCGATCAATGCGAAGTCGCGTTTGAATTTAGCAACACAGTGCTGCGATTGCATGAAGACCCGCGTGTGACTAAGCCGTACAGCGATGATCAATGGTACCGCATTGACGCGCTGGGTTTGCAGGTTGACCGGCAATTACAGGCCGATGATGTGCGACTGACCATGGGCGGCGAGCCGACTTTTGTTTCGGCTGACGATATGGAAGGCGCGGAATGGAATGTCGATGCCGATGGCACACACAAGCGCGAGCTGGCCAATCAGTTGACCTTGCGTTTGCGCGATCAGTTTACCGCAGGCGCGATGCTGCATTACGGGCAAGGCAAATGGTATCCGGGCGAGGCGTTGCCGCGTTGGCAATACGGCATTTTCTGGCGCAAAGACGGCGTAGCACTTTGGCGAAAACCGGAACTGCTGGCCGACATTAGCAAAGATTACGGTCATGGCGTCGAACAGGCGGAAGCCTTTATCAAGCAGTTTGCCTTGCGTCTGGGCTTGCAACCGCGCTACATCAAGACCGCGTTTGAAGACAGCTTTTACTATCTGTGGCAGGAAGGCACATTGCCGGACAATATCGACCCGTTAAGCTGCGATCTGAAAGATTCGATTGAGCGCAAAACGCTGATGCAACTGCTCGATGAAGATTTGGCGACGCCCGCAGGCTTTACCTTGCCGGTTAAATGGGACTGGGCGCAGCAACGCTGGCAAAGCGGCCCTTGGGATTTTCGCCGTGGTCAGATGTTTTTGCTGCCGGGCAATTCACCAATGGGCTTGCGTTTGCCGTTGGCCAGTTTGCCTTGGGTAGCACCCGACCAACGCGACACCCAGGAAGAGCAAAGCTTGTTCCAGGCCTTGCCGGAACTGGGCGATTATTACGGCGAAGTTTCCCGCCGTTACAGCCGCATCGAACAAAAGCTCAAGGACTATCCCGAACAGGAAATCGGCGATGCCCAAACTATCGAAGTGGAAGTGCCGCATACGGCGGTGTGTGTCGAAGCGCGCGAAGGCCGTTTGCATATTTTCCTGCCGCCGCTGACCTCGCTGGAACATTATCTGGAGTTGATTGCTGCGGTCGAAGCGACCGCTGAAAATCTGGCGCTGCCGGTGGTGCTCGAAGGCTATGAGCCGCCACGCGATTACCGCATCGAACGCTTGATGGTAACGCCCGATCCCGGCGTGATTGAGGTCAATATCCATCCGTCGAAAACCTGGCCGGAATTGGTGCAAAAAACCACCCTGCTGTATGAGCAGGCGCGTCAGGTCAGGTTAGGCACGGAAAAATTCATGTTGGACGGTCGCCACACCGGCACCGGCGGCGGCAACCATATCACCATGGGCGCGGAAACGCCGACCGACAGCCCGTTGCTGCGCCGCCCCGATTTGTTGCGCAGTTTACTGACTTACTGGCAGCATCATCCGGGCTTGTCGTATTTGTTTTCCGGCATGTTCATCGGCCCAACCAGCCAGGCGCCGCGTGTCGATGAAGGCCGCGATGAAAAGCTGTATGAACTGGAAATCGCTTTCCAGCAAATGCCCGAAGGCGACGTGCCCTCCCCTTGGCTGGTCGACCGGCTGTTGCGGCATTTGTTGACCGACATTACCGGCAACACCCACCGTTCCGAGTTCTGCATCGACAAACTCTACTCACCGGACAGCTCGACCGGGCGCTTGGGCATACTGGAGTTGCGCGCCTTTGAAATGCCGCCCCATGCACAAATGTCGCTGGTGCAAATGGTGCTGTTGCGCTCGCTGATTGCCTGGTTTTGGCGCGAACCGTACAAACACGATTTGATTCGCTGGGGCACCAAACTGCATGACCGTTTCATGTTGCCACATTATGTCCGCGAAGATATGAAGCAGGTGACTAAAGACTTGCAACGTGCCGGCTACGGCTTTGAATTGGACTGGCTGGAACCGTTTTTTGAATTCCGTTTTCCGCGTTACGGCAGCACGCTGATCGACGGCATTGAGCTGGAAATGCGTTTCGCCATTGAGCCTTGGCATGTGCTCGGCGAAGAAGTCAGCAGCACCGGCACTGCGCGCTATGTGGATTCATCGGTCGAGCGGGTGCAAATTAAAGTCAGCGGTTTTACCGAGGGCCGCTATGTGCTGACTTGTAACGGCAGACGCCTGCCGCTGCGCAACACCGGCCGCAAAGGCGAATATGTCGCCGGTGTGCGTTACCGCGCCTGGCAACCGCCTTCCGCGCTGCATCCGACCATCAGCCCGCATGTGCCCTTGGTGATTGATGTGATTGATACCTGGAACGGCCATTCGGTCGGCGGTTGCACTTATCATGTTGCCCACCCCGGCGGCCGCAGTTACGATGCCTTCCCGGTGAACAGCTATGAAGCCGAAGCGCGGCGTGTCACCCGGTTTTGGGATTTTGGCCATACGCCCGGTATCATTGAGCGCCAGCCTATTAGTCTGTCGTCCGACTTTCTGGCAAGCGCGCAATTTAGCACCCACGGCGCCATGCCCAGACCGATGTCGCCGCCTATTGAGGAGCCAAGTTCGGAATATCCGTTTACAATGGACTTGCGGCACCGGGCTGGATAATGCCTGTGCGGCATAGGGTGCGCTGTGCGTACCATTGAATACTGGAATAATATTAACTGATGGCCTCGTAGCCATCAGCCTTGAGAGAGATATTCAAATGACCGATAGATTAAAGCCATTAGCTCCGGCTACATTAACGCTGGACAATAAAGACTACTCATTGCCGACAATGATCGGCGTTGAAGGCGAAAAAGCCATCGACATTTCCAATTTGCGCAACCAAAGCCAATACGTGACTCTGGATGACGGCTATGGCAATACCGCCAGCTGCAAAAGCGCCATCACTTATATCGATGGCGATGCCGGCATACTGCGTTATCGCGGTTATCCGATTGAAGAATTGGCCGAACATTCACGTTTTATTGAAGTGTCCTATCTGCTGCTGAATGGCGAACTGCCTAATACCCAGCAATTGGAGCAGTTTTCAGCCGACCTTAATGGCTCTTCGATTATCCATGAAGACATGCATCATTTTTTTAACGGCTTCCCGCGCGGCTCCCATCCTATGGGGATTTTGGCGACGATGGTGGCATCGTTATCCACCTTCTACCCGATTACCGACCAGCTCGATCCTGCAACAGAACAGCAAATTGTGATCAATTTAATATCGCAGGTGCGCACTATCGCCGCGTTTTCTTATAAGAAATCAATCGGCGAACCGCTGATTTATCCGTCTTATAAACTTAAATATGTGCGCAATTTTCTGAACATGATGTTTTCATCGCCGGTGCGTGATTACCAATTAGATGACGACATCGTTCGGGCTATCGATATGTTTTTGATTTTACATGCCGACCATGAGCAAAATTGCAGCACTTCGTCGGTGCGTACCGCAGGCTCCAGCATGGCCAATGTCTACGCCGTGGCTTCGGCCGGCATTTCGGCGCTGTGGGGGCCGCGTCACGGCGGTGCCAATCAGGAAGTGATACAGATGCTTGAGCAAATACATGCCGAAGGCGGCGACGGCACCGAATTTATCAACCAGGCCAAAGACAAAAATTCAACACGCCGGTTAATGGGCTTTGGCCATCGCGTTTACAAAAATTTCGACCCGCGCGCCATGGTGTTAAAAAAACAATGCGACAAGTTATTGAACAAGGCGGGGGTTAACGATCCGTTATTTGATATAGCCCAACGCTTGGAGGAAATCGCCTTAAAAGACGACTATTTCATTTCCCGCAAACTGTACCCGAATGTCGACTTTTATTCCGGTCTGATTCTCCGTGCGGCCGGTATCCCCACCAATATGTACACGGTGTTATTCGCCATTGGCCGGATGCCCGGTTGGATGGCGCACTGGCGGGAAATGCTGCACAGCGAGAATGTGATTATTACCCGCCCGCGCCAGATTTATGTCGGCGAGCCGTTACGGCATTATCAGGACATTGAACAACGGTCTTGATGGATGAGGCTATAGTGATTGTGGGAGCGGCCACCCGGCCGCGAACAGCCCGCAATTGTTCGCGGCCGGGTGACCGCTCCCACAACTATCTTCAAGTAAATTAACAAGGCCTCATGTGAACGCATCAGCCAACGATATTGGCGTACAGTTTTACGCCACCCAATTGGGCGTTTACGATGAAATGCTCGCCAAAGAACATAAGGTGCTGCCGCATTGGGAGCGCTTTATGGATGCAATGGGCGCAATGGGCAGCGAACAGCTGGAATCGTGCCGCCGTGAAGCCCAGCGTTTGTTACGGGAAAACGGCGTAACTTACAATGTTTACGGCGACAGCCAAAAACTGACCCGCCCGTGGCGGCTTGACCCTGTGCCGCTACTGATCAGCAGCGACGAATGGCGGCTGATTGAGGCCGGTTTGCAACAACGCGCCGAGCTGCTCGATTTGGTGTTAAAAGACATCTACGGCAAACAGCAGCTGTTAAAAAAAGGCCTATTACCCAGTGAACTGGTGCTGGCGCATGACGGCTTTTTACATCCTTGCGTGGGCGCCCTGCCCCACCAGCAGCGCCATCTGATTGTCTATTCGGCCAACCTTGCCCGTGGCCATAACGGCCGCATGTGGGTATTGGATGACAGAAGCCAGGCACCTTCAGGCGCGGGCTATGCTTTGGAAAACCGCACCGTGATGACACGGGTGTTGCCGGACATCTTCCGGGAAACCCAAGTGCATCGGCTATCGGTATTTTTTAAGGCCTTGCGTAAAGGGCTGGCCGACAGTGCGCCGCATAATAAGGAAGACCCGCGCATCGTTATCCTGACGCCGGGTTCGCTGAATGAAACCTATTTTGAACATGCCTATTTGTCGTCTTATCTGGGTTTTTCACTGGTTCAGGGCGACGATCTGACCGTGCGCGATGGCCGCGTCTGGCTTAAATCGCTGGATGGTTTGCAGCCGGTCGATGTTATTTTGCGCCGTGTTGACGATTCTTTTTGCGACCCGCTGGAATTGCGCAGCGCGTCCCGGCTCGGTGTTGCCGGACTGCTCGAAGCGGTGCGCCGCAACAACGTGGCGATTGCCAATCCCCTGGGCAGTAGCGTGCTGGAAAATCCGGGCTTGTTAGCCTTTTTGCCCCGGCTTTCGCGCTATTTTTTAAATCAGGAATTGCTGTTGCCGTCGGTGGCAACATGGTGGTGCGGTCAGCGCCGTGAGCGCGATTTTGTGCTGCAAAATCTCGACCGGCTGGTGATTAAGCCGATTAACCGCAGTGCGGGCCATCATGTGCTGTTTGGCGGCGCGTTAAGCAGCAAGGAAAAAGAGCGCCTGCGCGCCGCCATTATCGCCAAACCGCATTGTTATGTCGGTCAGGAGCATGTCAGTTTTTCCACTGTGCCGGCATTGGTCGACCATCATATTGAGCCGCGCTTTGCGGTGTTGCGCAATTTTGTCGTTGCCGCCGGCGACGGCTATCAGGTGATGCCCGGCGGCCTGACCCGGGTGGCGCGCCAGCAAAATGATTTTATTGTGTCGAATCAGGCCGGCGGCATCAGCAAGGACACCTGGGTATTGGCAGACGAACCGGATAGGCAGGTCAGCTTATGGCTGCAGGCCGGGCGCAATGTAGTGTTATCGCCGGTCACCGAACCGCTAACCAGCCGCGCCGCCAATAACCTGTTTTGGGTGGGCAGGCATTTGGAACGCATCAAGACGTCCACGCGTTTGCTGCGCACCATAGTGCTCAAATTAACCACAACACTGGAATCTGATGACCCGCTCAATAGCCAGAGCCTGAGCGTGTTGCTGTGCGCGCTGACCCAGGTGACCGGCACTTATCCGGGATTTATCAAGAGCAATGCTGACGTATTAAAGCAGCCCCAGCATGAACTGCTGGATTTGGCTAAAAATGCCCAACGCGCCGGTACCTTGACCGCCAATATCCAAGCCTTTGCCCAAACCGCTTTCAGTATCCGCGATGCATGGTCCCAAGATACCTGGCGCTGCGTCGACAACATTCAGCGTCGCTGGCAACAGCGAGTGGTCAATAACGAGTGCGATCTGGAGCAACTGCAAAAACATCTGGATGATTTAATGACCGGCTTTGTCGCTTTTATTGGGTTGACCACCGAAAGCATGACCCGCGAAGCCGGTTGGTTGATGCTCGATAGCGGCCGCCGTTTGGAGGGCTCACTGGCCCTGGTTGCGTTGCTGCGCGCCACGGTGGTGCAACGTCACGAACCGGCCTTGCAAAACCAGCTGCTGGAAGCGGTGTTGGTGTCCACCGATAGCCTGAGCATTTACCGCCGCCGCTACCGTTCATTTATCCAGTTGCCGATGGTGCTGGAATTATTGCTGCAGGATGAAACCCATCCGCGTTCGCTGGTTTATCAATTGCAGCAGTTATCCAACCATATCGGCGCCTTGCCCAGAGAACGCAGCAATGGTCGCTTGAGTGAAGAAGAGCGTTTAATACTCAGGGCTTACACCGATTTGCGCCTGCTCAAAGTATCCGAACTGATTCAGGCCGACGACGAAGATAGCGTGTACAAAGAGCTGGAGAATATTTTGTCAATGCTGACAACGTTGTTATGGCAACTGTATGAAGTGCTGGCGCAAGCCTATTTCAGCCATTCCCAAATGCCGCAACTGATGACGCCAACGCAAGCGGAGGATGAACTGTGAAATACCGCATCACCCACAGCACTCTGTACCAATACAGCCAAATGGTCGGCCTGTGCCAGAATGAAGCACGCTTGCAGCCACGCGATTTCTGGCGTCAGCAATGCCAGAGCAGCCGTTTTGACATTACGCCTGAACCCGCTGATTTTCAGCAACGCCTGGATTTTTTCGGCAACCGCGTCGCCTATTTCGCCATACAACAGGCACATCAACGCCTGATGGTGACGGCAATCAGCGAAGTGACCGTATTTCCCCGGCAAAGCCGTGACCATCCAACCAATTTAATCACCTGGGAGCAGGTGCGCGACCGCCTGCAAGGTCGGCCTGCACAAATGCAAAGACAAACACAGTCGCAATCACAATCGCAAAGCCAGCAACAACAGCAAGAGTGCCCGGATGACGACTTACAGGACGCCAAGCTGTACCTGCTCGATTCGCCGATGGTGAACAGCAGCGAAGAACTCGCCCACTACGCTCTGCCTTCATTTAACCCCGGCAGGCCGTTGGTGCAAGTTGTGACCGATTTAATGCAGCGCATTCATGTGGATTTCACTTACGACCCCAGCTTTACCACCATTGCCACGCCATTATCCGACGTACTGCATTTTCGCCGTGGCGTGTGTCAGGATTTTGCCCATTTGGCGATTGCTTGTTTACGCTCTATGGGCATTGCCGCGCGCTATGTCAGCGGTTATGTGGAAACGCTACCGGAACCGGGCAAGCCGCGTTTAGTCGGTGCCGATGCGTCCCACGCCTGGTTTGAAGTATACGTGCCCGACACCGGCTGGCTGGATTTTGATCCCACTAATAACGCCCTGCCGTTCGACCAACATATCACCCTGGCCTGGGGGCGCGATTATACCGATGTCACGCCGTTAAAAGGCATCGCCTTTGGCGGCGGCTCGCATACTTTGTCGGTGTCTGTCGATGTGTTGAGATTGGAATGACATAGCGACATTATTGTGGGAGCGGCCGGGTGGCCGCTCCCACAACCTGGGTTGTGGTGAACAGAAAGTTTCAAGTGTGTTTTGAGCAACATAGACGTTGACATGGCTTTGCAGGATAATGTGGCAAAGCATCATTAACTACAACAAACGAACATTTTTATGACCTATTGTATTGCAGCCTCGATAGACGAAGGACTTATTCTGGTTTCCGACTCAAGAACCAATGCCGGCATTGATAACGTCAGTACCCACGGCAAAATGCATGCCTTTAAAACTAACGATGACCGCAAAATTGTCTTATTGTGTGCAGGCAATCTTGCCACCACACAGGCGGTTTTGGAACAACTGCATCGCGACAAAATTAAAAATGCCGGGGTCAATATCAATAACGTCGAATGTCTGTCCGAAGCTGCCGCCTATCTGGGTCATGTCAGCGTCGAAAAACAAAAACAGCATCTGTCAACCGAAGGCCAATCGGCTTTCAACCCTTCCGCCAGTTTCATCCTGGCCGGTCAAATCGGCGACGAACCGCATGGCGCTTATATGGTTTATGCCGAAGGCAACAGCATCACCAGTTCGGCCAACACGCCGTTTTTGCAAATCGGCGAAAGCAAATACGGTAAGCCGATACTCGACCGCTTCCTTAAACTGGATACCTCCATTGACGAAGCGGCGCGCTGCTGTCTGGTTTCGATGGACTCGACCATCCGCAGTAATGCCAGTGTCGGCGCACCGGTAGACATGCTGATCTACCGCAAAGACAGCTTCAGCTTCGACGAATATTATTGCTTTGACAACGATGACGATTATTTGCTGCAACTACGGCGCAGCTGGGAAACCAAGCTGCGGGAGGCGATAAAGGCACTGCCCTGCCTCACTAAAGAAGCCGTTAAAGTCATGCGGGTCGATTTGTAAATTGAGGAAACAGAAATGAAATTAAGCGTTAGTTGCGACCTTCACTTTCAGATAGACGACCCGACAGCCTTAATTTTGATGTTGCGTCCTGTCAGTAACGCACAGCAATGGATTGCCCAATCCAGTTATGTCGTTGAACCTGCTGTACAGATAACTGAAAGCCACGACTGCTATGGAAATTGCTGTCAACGCCTGATTGCCCCGCAAGGAGAATTTTCTATTCATACTGCCTTCGAGGTCATCACGGCAAGCGTTATTGATAACGCAGCGACGGCTTATTTCGTTGAAATACAAAATCTTCCCGATCAGGTTCTGCTTTATTTATTGCCGAGCCGCTATTGCGAATCAGACCGGTTTGGCGATCTTGCCAGAGAGGTCGTAGGCGATGCGCAACCGGGTTACGATCAGGTCAAAAAAATTAATGACTGGGTTCACCAGTCCATTCGATACATTCCCGGTTCCTCCGATAGCCCGCTTTCGGCTGTTGAGGTTAATCACCAAGGCTATGGCGTCTGCAAAGACCTGGCCCAACTGGCCATCACCTTATGCCGAAGCATCAGTATTCCGGCGCGGCTGGCAGCCGGATATTTGTACCAGCTTGAACCGATGGATTTACACGCCTGGTTTGAGGCCTATATCGGCGATCGCTGGTATGTTTTCGACCCTACACAGAACAGTCTACAAGATGGCCGAGTGGTTATCGCGGTGGGGCGCGACGCCGCCGATGTGTCGATATTCCATCAGTTTGGCGTCGGTTGTGTGTTGAACAGCATGGATGTTCGTGTCAACTTGCTCTCGTAACTGCTGATTAATTACTTACGTTCAATGCCCGTAACTACTCAGCGAAAATAGAAATAGAACACGGATAGCACGGATAGGACAGATTTACACAGACTTTTTTTGGATGTGCTGTGCTTTTATCAGTGACTATCCGTTTAACCCGTTTCATCCGTCGACTGCATGGATGCAGGAGGTAGAGCAATGCAGGAGCAATTGCCGAGTTCTATTTAGTCATTTTTAACAATTCCTGAGTAGTTACCAATACCCCTGTGATTTGATCACCGTAACGTTAATGGAAGACAACATGCGCAAAAAAGCCGTTAAACCGTCCGCTTATCTGACCGAGGTCAAAGCGCTGTCCGACCGTATCGTCAAAGCCCAGCAACCAATCCGCATACTCGACGCGATCAAATGGGATGATCAAATAAAACAGGCTTTTTTTGACGGCCATTGTAAAAAATCGCCGCTGGTCACGCCGGATTATTATCAAAACCGCCCTTTAGGCTTCGATCCGAACGAAAAAAAGCACGAGTTTTACCAGATTGAGCGCGATTTAAAACGCAAACTCGGCCAACTGAATCCTCTCAGCGTCATCATGCGCCGCATTTGCAAGGAATATTTGGACGTCGTGCGCATGTTAGAGGCCCGAGGCAAGCCTACTTTCGCCAATATTTCCCAAGAATTATACGGCTCGTCACAAGACGTTTTTCATGTCGGCGACCCGAATATTGCCGATTTGGGCAGCATGATGGAAGCAACCTTGGCGCAATTACTTAAACTGGATTTTCTGGTCGAGGAAGCCAAAACCATCAACGCACAAGATGCAGTCGCCATCCTGAATGAAAAAATACAGGCCGTATTTCCCGGCGAAGGCCTGCGCGCCATGCTCAGCGACGGCATCCTCGCCGATGCCGCCGCCGGCACCGATTACATCAAACTGCGCGCCGATGCGATGTTCAACATGCGTGATTTGCGGGTGCTGGAAGTCCACGAAATATGGGTGCATCTGGGCACCACGCTGAACGGCCTAGCGCAACCGTATTGCACCTTTCTCGGCAAAGGGCCGCCGTCGGCCACCATCACCCAGGAAGGTCTGGCGGTATTGATGGAAATATTAACCTTCAGCTCCACCCCTAACCGGCTGATGCGGCTGATAAACCGAGTGCGCGCTATCACCTTGGCCGAAGAAGGCGCGGACTTTATGGACATCTTCTATTTCTTTCAGGATAAAGGTCTGGACCAGGATGAAAGTTACACGCTGAGCAGTCGGGTATTTCGGGGCAGCAGTTCGAACGGTATGCCATTTACTAAAGATTTAACCTACATCAAGGGCTTTGTGCTGACTTATAATTTCATGCGTCTGGCGGTCAGCAAGGGCAAACCGGATCGTATCCCCTTGTTGTTTTGCGGCAAGACCATGATAGAGGATATGAAAGTATTGGCCGATCTAGTTGACGAAGGCACAGTGATTGCGCCAATCTTTCTGCCGCCGCAGTTCAAGGATCTGATGGGGCTTTCGTCTTGGCTAAGTTTCAGCCGCTTCATGTCGACGATGAATTTCAGGCAGCTGGAACAAGACTATGCCAATGTGTTGTAAGATGTTTTTTTGTCACCGGCAAACTTCAGTTCCGCCTATAATTAGCCGCAAAAAACCCTCACAACAAAAATAACTATTCAAGGCTCCACTATGAAAACACCCAAACTACTCGCTATTTTATTGATGCTTTCCTGCTTTCAAGTCAGCGCCGTTAATGCTTCAGAGCATCATAGCGGACACGGCGGCAGTAGTGGCGGCGGCGGGGGCGGTGAAAACGGCTGCTTAAAACCGCAATTAACCAAATTCGTGCCTGCCAATATGACCACGGTTGCGCCGGAATCCGAGTTCTCCTTTTTAGCGTTTAATGTGGAAAAACCGGGGCAAATTAAAGTCAGTGTAAAAGGCATTCCGGTTGAAATCAGCACAGAAGATAAAGAAACTTTTTTTGTGGTCAAAGGAAAATTACCCGCCGAATTAGTTAACACTACGGCAAGAATCAACATCAAAGTCACTGCCAAAGTATCAAGATGCAATGGCGAAAACGGCTGGCTGGTAAAAATTGCCGAAAAATAAAGGTAACTCAGGTCTACCGCTTAGCCCAACAAATCCTATCTTTACTCTCACACAAAGGCACAAAGGATTCAACATATACGTTTTAAGCTTATGTTAGACGAGAAATAGATCTAACTCGCAACGTTTTGAAAATATATTCTCTTCGTGCCTTCGTGTGACGATTTCCTTCGTCTTTTCAGAAAATCACTTTACCCTTCAATCATCTAACTTAACATGCTCAGCTACCGACATTCCTTCCACGCCGGCAATTTTGCCGATGTGCTAAAACATATCGTCCTGATACAAAGCCTCGATTATTTAACCCAAAAAGACAAACCGTTGTGCTGTATCGACACTCATGCCGGCCCCGGAAAATACGAGCTAGACGGTGATTACGCATTAAAAAACCGGGAATTTGACAACGGCATCGCCAAACTATGGCAACGTAGCGACTTGCCCGAATGCGTTGCCCGCTATGTCAGTCTGGTCAAACGCTTTAACAGCACCGACAAATTAACCCGCTACCCCGGCTCGCCGCTGCTGGTCAAACAACTGCTGCGTGATAAAGACCGCCTGTGTTTGTTTGAACTGCACAGCACCGAAATAAAATTATTGACCGCCGAAGCCCACAAGGACAAGCGCATTCAGGTCGTTCATGCCGACGGCCTAAGTAGCGCTGTAAAATTATTGCCGCCGCCTGAACGCCGTGGCCTCGTTCTGATTGATCCCTCTTATGAAATAAAAGACGATTATCCGCAGGTGGTTGAAACCCTGGCCGCGATGCACAAACGCTTTGCCACCGGCACTTACGCACTCTGGTATCCGGTCATCGAACGCCGCCGCAACCAAAAGCTGGAACGCGCCATTGGAGCCTCCGGCATCAACAATGTGCAGCTATTTGAACTGGGTATCCGCGCCGACAGCAGCGAACACGGCATGACAGCCAGCGGCATGATCGTGGTCAATCCGCCGTGGACTTTAGTCGCTGAAATGAAACAGGTTTTGCCCTGGTTAGCCGAGGTGCTGGGCAATAAGGGCGAAGGCTTTTACCGGATACAAACGCTGGCAGGCGAATAGCGCCGCACCATGACAGACTTCCTGATTATCGGCCAGGGACTGGCAGGCAGCCTGCTGGCATGGGAACTAATGCAGCGCGGCTGCAAGGTCGTCATTGTCGATAACGGCCTGGAAAATGCCTCGCAAGTTGCCGCAGGATTGGTCAACCCGATTACCGGGTTGCGTTTGGTAAAATCCACCGAGGTCGACACTTTGCTGCCTGCGGCAAAACAGTGTTATGCACAGTTGGCCGATTTTTTTCAGCAAACGTTTTATATTGAAAAGCCGATGCTGCGGCTGTTCGCCAGCGCCAACGAATTTAACCAAGCCGCCAAACGCCTGAACAATCCCGCTTATCAAGACTACGTGGGCGAGCTGCAGCCGACGGGCGCAAGCCTTGAATCCATTGCCGCCCCGTTCGGTTTTTTGGAGCAACAACAGACCGCTTATTTACTGACAAAACCGTTATTAAACTGCCTGAAAGCCTATTTCATTGCCCGGAACAGTTACCGGCAGGCTGAATTTGACGGGCAGGATGTTATTAATGCCAAACAGATTATTTTTTGTGAAGGCTATCAAGCCACGCAAAACCGCTGGTTTTCCTGGCTGCCGTTTCAAGCGGTCAAAGGTGAAATTTTAACCCTAGCCCACCAAAGCGAATTGCCGGATAAAATCCTCAATAACGGCCATTGGCTGATTCCGTTAAACGCCGGACAAATCCGCATTGGCGCTACCTTTGACCGGGATAATTTGAATACACTGCCGACTGAGCAGGGCAAAAATGAATTGCTCAATGCGCTCAGGCACATTGCGCCGGACGTCACCGCGACAAGCCTGCTCAGCCATCAGGCCAATATCCGCCCGTGTACACTGGATAAACAACCCTTTATCGGTCTGCATCCCAAACACCCGCAACTGGCTATTTTCAACGGCTTTGGCGCCAAAGGCAGTTTACAGATTCCCTGGTACAGCCGGCAGTTCGCCGATGCTTTATTGCACGGCACTCCCCTGCCCCCGTCCTGCGCCATACACCGTTATTATCAAACGCATTTTAGGTAATTTAGGCAAGCTTCATGCGCGTTCCTTAGGCGATTTCCTGAAAAAAAACAGCCACAAATAATTGTCCACGAAAAGCACGAAAAACACGAAAAGCCAAAAGTAGGCATCTTATTTTTACTGCTTTTTTTTTCGTGGCTTTCGTGACTTTCGTGGACTCTGTTTTTCTACAGCTTTCGATTATCAGGGGCATTATTTATTAGAAATTACCTTACTGTCTTAAAAACAACACATCCCTGACACAGTGTTCCAGCGTGGACACAAATTTAGCATCGCGTTTAATGGTGTTGCTAATATGTAAATAAGCCGGCGCCGGGACGGTATTACTGCTAATCAGAATCACCGGAATATCTTTATTGCGGCCACCGGATTCGCGTAACGCCGCCACCAGCCCGAGCGCGTTAAGATCGGGCAGTTCGCGCGCGGCAACCAGCAAATCAAAAGGTTGATGCAACAACAATTCCAGCGCGGACAGCCCTCTATCCTGACTCACTAAACGCACCGACAGCGGTTCGAGCGCCCCCATACAGAATTGGCGCGCGGCGATAGAGGGCTCGACCAATAATACCGAAGCACAGTCCGGCATACTGGAAATGCGCAGTTGTTCCAGATCATACTCAATCGCTGAAGCAAAAACGCCATCACGCTCCGGCGTTTCGGCAACACGACGCAGCAAATCGACATAGCTCAGCGCATGACTCATCGATAACGAATCAAAACGGCCACGAACCGCGCTGACAAAGCTCTCAAACTGATGGCAAATACTGCTGACTATCGGTAGACCAAAAGTGCCGCCGGAACCTTTAAGGCTATGGATATTGCGAAAAAGCTCATCAAAAGCCCCTTTATCCCCACGCCCCAGTGCTAAAACACATTCTTCAAGCACATCGCAACGCTCAGGCAAGTCTACGACAAAACTATCGCGCATCCCGGCCAGTAAGATGGAAAAATCGGTATTCATAAAAATCTCTTTATTATGGTTTTGATGAGCACAAATGCTTTATGGATTTTATTGCGGAATGGCATTAACCGCCGCTATCGACTGGCACACTTGATTACGACCACCGTTCTTAGCCTGATAAAGCGCCGCATCCGAGGCCGCCAGCAAGGTCTGGACATCCGTACATTGGCTACTGTCGGCAACCCCGGCGCTCAGGGTGACGGTGAAACTTTCGCCATGATGAATAAAGCGTATCTCGCCGAATCTGCGCCGGACATCATCCAGTAACCGCAACGCATCGGCCGCATCGCATTCCGGCAGCACCACAGCAAATTCCTCACCGCCATAGCGGCCGATGCTGTCTTGCCGACGTAATCGCTGGCGCAGCAAATGCGCCAGCGTTTTGATAACCTGATCGCCCATGGGATGCCCCCAAGTATCGTTGACGCGTTTAAAATGATCCATATCCACCATTGCAATGGCCATGGCTTTGCCATGCCGCTGGGCGCGATCATATTCCTGCGCCATGCGCTCTTTAATGCTGGAATGCTTGAGCAAACCGGTCAGACTGTCCTTGCTCATCAATTCATCCACCTTGCGGGCGCGCGCCGCCCGTGTACGCACGGCTGCAACCAGCCGCGCATCGGAAATCGGTTTGGTCAGAAAATCGTCGCCGCCATTATCCAGCGCATTAATCTGCTTATTAAAATCGTCCTCCGCCGACAGGTAGATAATCGGAATACCCAACCAGGCATCTTCATAGCGGATCGCCCTTGCCAGTTGCGCACCGGAACAACTGGGCATATACAAATCAATCAGCAAGATATCCGGATGTAAGGCCTGCATCGCTGTCAATGCGTCTTGCGGGCGGCATACTTTTTCCGCTGACATGCCCGCAGCAATCAAGGTTAAGCGGTAATATTCGGCCAACACCTCGTCGTCATCGACAATCAGTACCCGATAAGGCTCAATTTCTTGCTCCCGGTGCAGTCTGTCAATATGCGCGGCCAGTGTAGGAATATCCACCGGTTTGGTTAAGAAAGCATCGCCGCCGGCCTTTGCGGCCGCCAAGCGCACCGAAAAATCGGTGCGCGAGGTAATAAAAATAGTCGGTAAAGTGTAGTCCAAGCGGGCAAACAGGGCAGTAATGGCTTGAGTACCATCAGCGGGCACTTGCCCATGCAACATGATGTCAACCACCAACACATCAGGCGGGTCAGCCAAAATGGCCGCCTCAGCATCAGCAAACAGCCGATAATAACTGACCTCATAACCAAACTGGCCCAAGCCTTTGCACAACTCCTCGCCTATCTGCGCATCATCATCAACCAACACCACGCGGGTACGCTTTTCTTGCCCGGATGCTTGCTTAGGCGGCAGCGCCGAATCAACATCAGCGACAAGCACACCGGATAGCCCCGCAACGACCAGCGTCTCGCGCAGCGCCGACACCTCGTTCTTCCACGCCTCCCAGTGCGGCAACTCGGATACTTCACCGGCATCAAGCCAAGCCTTTGCGGTAATTTCCAATGCCCGCGCCCGGAGGGACAACTCGGGAAAGCCGAAAGTGCCGCCCGACCCCGCCAACTTGTGCAAATTGGCGTGAGCGTTTGCCAACAGCGCCGGTGCAATATCGATACTCTGCCCGACAACACTCAGGGACAAATCATCAAGCACAGTTTCCATCCGTTGAGCGTATTGTTCGCGTAAGGCCGCAAGCTGGTCGGCAAAATCGGTCATGCGTGGTCATCCCATATTTTTTGCACCTGCGCCGCCAGCGTCATCGGATCGAAAGGTTTGGCAATCACGTTGAGCGCACCCAACGCTTGATACTGCGCCACTTCATTCGGCTGCACCTTAGCAGTCAAAAAAATCACCGGAATGCTGGCGGTAGATGGATTGGCGCGCAGTTTTTGCAAGGTGGCCGGGCCATCCATGCCCGGCATCATCACGTCGAGCAAGATTAAATCCGGCGCAAAACTGCCTACCGTGTCCAATGCCTGTTGTCCGCCGCTACAAATCATCACCTGAAAGCCGCCGACCATTTCCAGCGCCAGCTTAGCCACCGCCTGAATATCCGGTTCGTCTTCGACATAAAGTATGCGTTGTAGGTTCATCGTGTTATTCCTCTATTGTTTTTTTTGGGCTATCAACTTAACGCGGGACAGACCTTCCAGGTTTTTACTGGAGTCGCTCCCGACGGCTCCAGCACTTCCGCCATCCATGGCAGTCGTACTGGAGTCGCTCCCGACGGCTCCAGCACTTCCGCCATCCATGGCAGTCGTAAAACCTGGAAGGTCTACTTCGGCATGCTTGTCCCGCTTTAAATGGGAAGCCGTTTTTTGGTAACTACTCAGTCCCTGCTAAAAATAATTGTAACTACTCAGCTTCCCACTAAAAACAATTAAATGGAACACGGACAGCACGGATAAGACGGATTTACACGGGTTTTTAAAATAGGCTGTGCTTTTAATCAGTGATTATCCGTTTGATCAGTGCCATCCGTGTTCTATTTCTCTTTTCGCTGAGTAGTTACAAATAATTATTTCTTTTTTCACTGAGCAGTTACGTTTTTCTAATGTTAAGGTGCTTTTTTAGTGTATCGAGTAAATCCTGATTGGGAATGCGCGTCTTGACCAGCGCCGCCTGTACACTGTTTTTTTGCGTCGCCGTCAATTCGGAACCGGATAACACAATCACTGGCGGCTCTGGATCTAGCTGCTTTAAATCCATCATTAATTCCCAACCGCTGCCGTCAGGCAAGCCAATATCCAACACTACCAGATGGTAACGTTCAAACGCCAGTTTGGCACGGGCTTCAGCCAAATTATGGGCGATCTCGAAATCGGCTAAATCACGACCCAAGGTTGCAAGGATATAATGCAGATCAACATCATCTTCGACATGCAAAACCCGTGGCTTAAGCGTCGGCAGCACCGGCAAAGCCCGCAACACTGCCGCTGTCAAGCGCTCTTCATTAAACGGTTTGTCTATCCAATCGACAACACTAAAATCGCCGTTAATCGCCAGTTTGCCGCCCTCGGTAAACGCCGACACCACAATAATCGGCAAGCCCTCGGTCTCTGCCTGACTGCGGATCTGCCGCATTAAGGCGATACCGCTTTGATCCGGCAACATCAAATCCAGCGTCATCGCCGCGTATTCATTGTGGGCAAGATAATTAAGCGCCAACTCGCCAGTGTCGGCCACATCCACCTGATAACCCGCCCGGCGCAACATCATCGACAACAAGGTGGCAATGTCGGGATCGTCTTCCACCACCAGCAAACGCTCAGCGCCCAAAATTAACGGGTCAACCGAAGTCGGCACAATATCCTGGGCTTGTACCACCGGCAATTGCAGATAAAAACGTGCGCCCTGCCCTTCCTCGGAATCAAAGCCTATCAAGCCATTCATGCGTTCGATCAGTTCCTTGCTAATCGCCAGCCCCAAACCGGTGCCGCCTTTTTGCCGGGTATCCGAGGCATCGGCCTGGGAAAATTTTTGAAAGATGCGGCCATGAAATTCGGCCGGAATACCGGGGCCTTGGTCAATGACTTCGAGTTGAAGCACGTTTTTATGCCGGCGCACGGCGATTTTTACTTCAGCGCCAGCGGGTGAGAACTTGGCAGCGTTGGACAGAAAATTAGTGAGCACCTGTTGCAAACGCCCGCCATCAACCCGCACCTGAACATCATCAGCGCGTTCGACCAAATTGAACACCACCTGATATTGCTCACCATAGGCATGCACAGACTCAAGCGTTTCCTCCACCAGCGGCATCAACGCTTGGGTTTGCAAATCCAGGTGCATTTTACCGGCCAGCAGTTTTTCCATATCCAACAGGTCGTTAATCAGCAGAGCCAGACGTTTGCTGTTTTTATAAGCAATATCCAGCATCTGTTTCACCGACGCCGGCAACTCGCCGAGCGCACCGCCAATCACTAAACCCAAGGCGCCGCTGATAGAGGTGAGCGGTGTGCGCAACTCATGGCTGACCGTCGACACAAACTCGACCTTCATCTGATCAACCCGTTTGCGTTCAGTAATGTCGCGCACCAGGCCGATAAACAACGGCTGTCCATTATGAATGCTACGCGACACGGCCAAATCCATCGGAAATACCGTGCCGTCTTTACGCAAGCCTTCGACCTCACGGCCACTGCCGATAATGCGCTGTATGCCGGTCGCATGATAATTATGCAGATAGCTGTCGTGTTCGCTGTGATACGGCTCCGGCATCAGTATATTGACGTTTTTGCCAATAACTTCGTCCGCCTTGTAGCCGAAGATAGCTTCTCCGGCACGGTTGAACGATTGAACGATACCTCGATTATCAATGGTAATGATGCCGTCAATAACGTTATTGAGGATAGCTTGGGTGTGTTGGAGATTCTCCTGCAACGTCCGCTCAACGGACTTACGCTCGGTAATGTCGCGCACTAGGCCGATGAACAGCGGTTGTCCATTATGAACGCTACGCGACACGGCCAAATCCATCGGAAATACCGTGCCGTCTTTACGCAAGCCTTTGACCTCACGACCACTGCCGATAATACGCGGTATGCCGGTCGCATGATAATTCTGCAGATAGCCGTCGTGTTCGCTGTGATACGGCTCCGGCATCAGTATATTGACGTTTCTGCCAATAACCTCGTCCGCCGTGTAACCGAAGATAGCTTCTCCGGCACGGTTGAACGATTGAACGATGCCTCGATTATCAATGGTAATGATGCAGTCGATAACGTTATTGAGGATAGCCTGGGTATGCTGGACATTCTCCTGCAACGCCCGTTCAACGGACTTACGCTCGGTAATGTCGCGCACCACATTGACAAACAGCGCTTCCTGTCCCAGTTCTGACACCAGCTGTATAGATACTTCCACCGGTATGGTGTGCCCTTCTTTATGCTGATGCACGGTTTCAAAAACCACCGATGTTTTCTCGCCGTCCAACAACGGCTGCAGGCATTCGCGAAAACTGGCTTCGGTAAACTCCGGCTTAATATCTAACGGCGTCATCTGCAACAATTCGTCGCTGCTGTAGCCCAGTTGTATCGTAGCCCCCAGATTAGCGTAGGTAAAACACAAGTTATCGGTGCGGAACATGAAGATGCAATCATGGACTTGATTCAGCATGTTCTTGAATTCCTTAACCGCCTTATACGCCTTTATCTCTTCAGTGATGTCATGGCCGATGCCAAGATAACCGGTGACAGTGCCTTTTGCCGAGCGCATCGCAGTAATAATCAACGATACCTGGAGATGATGCCCGTCCTTATGGACGTAAGTCCATTGCAGATGTTCGCGGCCATAGAGTTCAGGCTTATGGACAAAAACCTGAAAACCCTCAATCGGCTTGCCATATTCTTGAGACAATTTTAAACCCCGCGCGGCAACTTCGGAACCGAGATGAAATAAGGCGGGTGTTTGCTTGCCGACTACCTCATCGGCGCTATAACCGAGAAATAGTTCAGCGCCGCGATTAAACACGGTAATGACACCTTCTGCGTCGGTGGCAATAATGGAAACTTCGGTCGCAGCAGCAAGAACGCTGCTTAACAGGTCAGCGGATTGATCCATCTGCGTTAGTCATGATGCTGTGGCTCGGAAAAACGGTCACGAATAGCCAGGATTTCCGGCAAGCGCTCTAAAAACGCAGTGACTAAATCAGGATCAAAATGACTGCCGCTATTTTTCTTGATCAAATCCAGCGAGGCTTCAATCGTCCAGGCTTTTTTGTAGGGCCGTTCCGAAGTCAGCGCATCGAACACATCGGCCAGCGCGGCAATGCGCCCCGCCAATGGAATGGCTTCGCCGGACAGGCCGTAAGGATAACCGCTGCCGTCCCATTTTTCATGATGGCTCAGGGCAATTTCGCGGGCGCAACGCATCAAATCGGAATCATCGCCTTCAAGGATATTTGCCCCAATAAGTGCATGGGTCTTCATAATTTCCCATTCTTCGGGTTCAAAGCCGCCGGGTTTAAGCAAGATATGATCAGGAATGCCGATTTTGCCGATGTCGTGCATCGGACTGGCATGGAGCATCAATTCGCAATCGGCTTCATTCCAGCCGACGGCTTTGGCCAGTAAGGCCGAAATATGGCTCATGCGCAGAATGTGATTACCGGTTTCGTTGTCGCGATATTCGGCGGCACGTCCGAGCCGTTGCACCACCTGTAAGCGGGTGCTGCGCAATTCATCGGTACGCGCTCGCACCATTTCATCAAGCACATCTTTTTGTTCATAAACCATACGATGCGCCAACTGTGCATCAAGCATGTTACGTACCCGCGCCAGCAACTCGTTACGGTCGAACGGCTTGGTGATGAAATCGCGCGCACCGCCATTGAGCGCGCGTAGCAAAAAATCCTGGCTATGCTGGGCAGTGAGTATCACCACCGGCGGCAGCAAAGGGTCATTAAGCAGGTTGAGTTGCTCCATAACCCCAAAGCCGTCCAGATGCGGCATGTTAATATCCAATAAAATCAAGTCAGTACGTTGCTGTTGATAAACCTCAACCACCAACCGCGAATCCTGCACCAAGACCAAATCGCCATAACCCTGAGCAGAAAGCATTTTATTGAGTAATTTTAAATTGACTGGCTCGTCGTCAACAATAAGGATACGGGCGGTTTGCTTGTTGTACATGGTGTTTATGCTCATCTATTGTATAAGTCGGTGATGATTGTAGATTAACAACGCAATTTTTCAAATTTCATCGGAATAAACTACATACCAACAGAGAGATAAAGAATAATGGCGGCTAAGCCGATAGTGATCATCTTGATTTTTTCAAACAAGGGCTGTTCCCGCCAATATAGCAACAGATTTGCTTTTTTTCGCGACCAGTAGATGATCTGGTGATGTTTACACTTTCGACAAAAAGGTGGCAGAATCCGCCATAGCGCATAAAGTCCAGCTAAGAAAAGAAACGCAAGAATATAAAAAACAATGACTTGGGTTTCGTGCAGCTCGGTATGGAAAAGATGCTCGATTACATCATCAAGCGCGACTTCGAGAAATTCAAAGACAATATGAATAAACTCCAAAAGATACACCGCCAGAAAATGCAACAGACTATACAACGTGCCGAAGACCAGATCAGGCACCAGCACCACAGCAATGGCTGTAGCCAGCAGAATCAGCCTAAAGCGGTTTTGTTGCGAGCGATGTTTAGCGACATGATTAATCAATAATTCCCGATCTTTATCCGCCATGGTGACAAAGTGAGCGCCCAACAGATAAGGATACTCATCATCCGGCACTTGACTGCTTCGGCAATAAACAACCTTGGCGCACGCCACAACCACAGCACCGGTGGATACCAGCTGCAATTTGATAAGCAGATAATCGCCCGCCTCCAGCGCCTGATCGCAATTAAAAGCGATGCCGCTTGCGCTGATGTTAATGTTACAGGTGTCGTTGGTATTAATTAAAAAAGCGGCATCACCCGATTTTCTTAGCAACTCGACCGGCAATGAGTCGTTATGCAGCCTATTGTCGGCAAAAGGCGTTGGTTCAGTTAGCCACTGATTATCTATTTTTTCGCAAGACAGATTAACTTCATCATAGATTCGGAAAAAAACTCTTCGGTTCATATTTTTCGTCATGTTGACCTTTATCCATTAACCTAACATACGACCTAGACAAAACCTCTCCAGCCGCCACCCACCGGGTTTATAGCATAATCTGTTTGGCAGTCACTTTCACGAAACTTTCAAAGGTGAATAATTATTAAATCGTTCCCAGTCTGGTACGCTCATCGTTATACATAAGTTGTGGGAGCGGCCACCCGGCCGCGAATAGTACGCGATTGTTCGCGGCCGGGTGGCCGCTCCCACAAATTTCATCTATTTTCACGCGTTCCCAAACGCCTAAAATTGTGAACCGAAATACTTGTGTATAAACATGAGGGCTGGAGCTTGGGAACGAGACACGCTGCTCATCGAACACTCCGTAATTGGGCTGCGCCCGTTTGCGGTAACAGGCCGTTATCGCGCCCTGATGCAATACCGCCGCGCTGTTATAAAGCTTGTCTCCGGCACGTTCGGGAAAGCCGACCACCAGCGCAATGTCGGCCACGCGGTCGGCCAGTTGATACAGCGCGTTATTGGCGGCGGCAATAAAATCGGCGCGCAATAACAGGTCTTCCGCCGGATAGCCGGTGATGGTCAGTTCAGGAAAGACGACCAACTCCGCGCCCAATTCATCTCGGGCGTATATGGCGGCGCGGGCGATATTGTCGACATTGGCGGCGATGTCGCCGACTAGGAAGTTGGTTTGGGCTAGGGCTATTTTTAGGGTCATTGGAGGTATTGCGAGTTTGGGCTTAATTTTTGTAATTGAGTGAAAAAATCTCTGAAAATTGGACATTTTTTAGCCACAACATCAGGATTCAAATCAGGAGCAAGCAATAATTGAGGCGTATGCTGTGCTTTCGAATAAACCGTTTGATTTTTTTGTCGAGAGGATTCGATTAATAGATCAGAAAGTTTATCGTGGCAGGATTTTTTACTTTTATTATAAAAGCTGAATGTTTCCGGCGTTGCAAAAGATACGCCGTTACAGCTCAGCCAATGCTGCATGGCTTTATTGTTTTCTCTAAAATCGATATGTTTGGCGATGGTATTCTCCCAATCAGCAATCGCCCACGCTTCCAGCTCAGGTGCGGCAAAGCCGATAATCCGCCGAATTTCTTTGAATGCCCCGTTTCCGGCTTGATTAACGGTGTTCTCAAATAGCGATTTACGTTCAACATCACAACTACAATCCAGATCATCCAAGATTAATATCGCATCGGGCGGACTCTGATATTTAATCTTCTCGTCCAGTTTGGCTTTAATTTGCTTGGCAAAAGCTTTTCCTGTTTTACCCAATGCATCATTGGCAGAATTAAGTAAAACTTTAGCAGGGGGGCGTTTATTTCTTGCGGGTGTAATTCTGTGAAACGTAAAATCAGGGAAATGTTTTTCAAAAAAGCAAACTATGCCTTTTATATCACCTTCCCGTTCGCCCAATTCAGATTCCCCGCCCCCGGCAAACAGCCAAATTACCAAGGCCATCCCCCGATAACATCATCGCCGGTTCGATATAAGTCGCCCAGTTGCCAACCCTCTGCTATTTTGTCTTTTATGATAGCTTCAGGCAGTTTTTGCGCTTTAAAATGCCCTTTAGGTTGAGTTTTTTCAAAACAAATCACATCGCCAGCACAATCGGTAAAGTAATCCAATAAGTCGGGGCTATGCGTTGAAATAATAATCTGTGTTTTTTGCGAGGCGTGTTTTATCCAGTTCGCTAAAATCCCCATCCAGGCGATATGCAGGCTTAATTCAGGTTCATCAATGACTAATAACGTAGGCAGTATGGGCGAGTATAAAATAGTTGCCCAGCACAACATGCGCACAGTTCCGTCCGACATGTCGTTTAAATAGAAAGGTTCTTCCATGCCGTCAAAATACCATCGTACTGTCAGCGACATACCTTCTCTGGAAGTTTTGATGCGCTTGGTCATAGGCAATATATCCTTCATTGCATTATTAATGCGCTCATCAAAATCAAGACCGTATTTTATGTGATTGCTTATGTTGTCTAAAACGGCAGGCAAGTTTTCGCCTGATTTGGCAAGTATTACGTCACTTGATCCCACTTTGGGCCTTTCGCCACGAATTTTTGCCAAATCCATTTCATTGGCATTGTAAAACTGCCATTTTTTGACTGTATCCTCTAAATCACGGCTGGCTTTATATAAAGGAATTTGTTCGGGTGAAAGAATTCCCTTCTCTATTAATATTTTTGGAATAGCAATTAATGACAATTCATTCGTTGGTATTTCTTCCAGTTCTGTTAAAGAATATCTTTCAGATTTCTCTGATTTAATAAAAACAGAAGCTCTACCAAGAGTATTAAGATGGCTTCGGTAATAAAATAATAACTCTGATTTAGTATCATGGTTAAGATTAATTAAAGTCTCATCATTAATAAATACAGTAGATTTATCTATAAAAAGTGACAAGTTAAATTCCATACCACTGGATGAATGTAAATAAGGAAACTTAAATATCAAGTCGACGGTTGCCGGTTTATCAATATAGGCATCTAAAATATTGTATCCAAGTTTGGACAATGCGTTTTGAAAAGCAGTAATTCCCCGGCTATCTAAATCAGATGTAGGCGTTAAGCAATTTTTTAAGAACTCCAGTATACCTACCAAATTGCTTTTACCAGAACCATTTGAACCAATCAAAATATTGAGATTATTTAAAGCAATACCGTCTTCATTAACCAGATTTCGGTAGTTTTTAGTAGTGATCTTCGAAATTATTTTAGTGTTTTCCATTATTTTTATACTGAATTGAGAGACGCGATAAATCGCGTCTCTACAGTCAACTTTACAAACATCCCTTCATCGCCACGCCAATATCAGTCGGCGAACTGACCACCTCAATCCCCGCCGCTTTAAGCGCGGCGACTTTACCTTCCGCCGTGCCTTTGCCGCCGGTCACAATCGCACCGGCATGGCCCATGCGCTTTCCGGGAGGCGCGGTTTGCCCTGCGATATAAGCAACCACCGGTTTGGTGACATGGGCTTTGATGTATTCCGCCGCATCCTCTTCCTCGCCGCCGCCGATTTCGCCGACCATCACGATGCCTTTGGTTTGCTCATCGGCCTGGAAACGGCTCAACACATCGATGAAATTCATACCGTGAATCGGGTCGCCGCCGATGCCGACGCAGGTACTTTGCCCCAAGCCTTGTGCGGTGGTTTGATGCACGGATTCATAAGTTAAAGTGCCGGAACGCGAGACGATGCCGATTGAGCCGGGCAGGTGGATATGGCCGGGCATAATGCCGATTTTGCAGGCGCCGGGAGTGATCACACCGGGGCAGTTCGGGCCGATTAACAACGCACCGGTTCCCGTCATCGCCGCTTT
The DNA here is from genome assembly GCA_030699385.1 of Methylobacter sp. Taxonomy (GTDB): domain Bacteria; phylum Pseudomonadota; class Gammaproteobacteria; order Methylococcales; family Methylomonadaceae; genus Methylobacter_A. The sequence goes on along the minus strand of JAUYMY010000083.1, from coordinate 49,313 downwards.
GACGCGCAGCATTTGTAATATCGGTATGCCTTCGGTGATACAGACAATCAATTGTATGCCGGCATCGACGGCTTCCAAAATCGCATCAGCCGCATAAAAAGGCGGCACGTAAATGACGCTGGCGGTGGCGCCGGTATCGTTGACGGCATCCTGTACTGTGTTGAATACGGGCAAACCCAAATGGGTTTCGCCGCCGCGTTCCGGGGTGACGCCGCCGACCAATTTAGTGCCGTAATCCAGCGCTTGCTGTGAATGAAACGTGCCTTGTTTGCCTGTAAAACCCTGGCAAATTACTTTGGTATCTTTGTCGATTAAAATGCTCATGCGGCCTCCTTTGCGAGTGCGACTACTTGTTCTGCTGCGTGTGCTAAATCGTCCGCTGCATAAAGGTTCAATCCGGTGTTGCTGAGCAAGGCGCGGCCTTGTTCGGCATTCGTGCCTTCGAGGCGCACCACGACAGGTAGGGTAACGTGAACCTGCTCGACAGCAGCCAAAATGCCCGACGCGATAATGTCGCATTGCACGATGCCGCCAAAAATATTGACCAATACCGCCTTGACGCTGTGATCCGATAAAATCAGTTTGAACGCCTCGCAAACCTTGTCAACGCTGGTGCCGCCGCCGACATCGAGAAAATTGGCCGGTAAGCCGCCTTTCAATTTGACCAAATCCATCGTCGCCATCGCCAAGCCTGCGCCGTTGACCATGCAGCCGATATTGCCTTCCAGCGTGATGTAATTCAGCCCGAATTGTTCGGCTTTGTTTTCTTTTTCATCTTCCTGCTCGGGGTCTTTCATCGCCAATATTTCGGGATGTGCGGCAACCGCGTTGTCGTCGAAATTGATCTTGGCATCCAGCGCCATCAGCTCGCCGCTGTCGGTTTCTATCAGCGGATTGATTTCAATCTGGCTGGCGTCTTTGGCTAAAAACAAGTCATACAAGCCCTGCATGATTTTGCCCAGGGCTTTGATCTGCGCGCCTTTAAGCCCCAGGGCGTAAGCGACTTTGCGGCATTGATAGCCTTGCAAACCGGCGGCCGGATGCACCGGAACCGAGATAATCTGTTCAGGCGTTTCGTGAGCGACGGTTTCTATATCCATACCGCCTGCGGCCGATGCAACAAAAATAATGCGCTCGGTGCCGCGATCAACCAGCAAACTTAAATAGAGCTCGCGTTTAATCGGGTAGGTTTTTTCTATCAGCAATGAGTTGACCGGCAAACCTTCCGCGCCGGTCTGTTTGGTGACCAAGCGTTTACCGAGCATTTTCCGGCTTAATTCAGCCACTTCAACCGGCGATTTAGCCAATTTGACGCCGCCGACTTTACCCCGGCCGCCGGCATGGACTTGGGCTTTAACCACCCAACCCTCACCGCCCAGTTCTTGGGCGACTTGCGCAGCACTTTCGGGCGTGTCGGCCCACTTGCCGTCAGGCACCGGTATCGCGTAATGCAAAAACAACTGTTTGGCCTGGTACTCATGAATATTCATTGATGACTCCTTGGATTAGCCGGTAAATCCGGCGGGTATTTTTCACGCAACTGACAACTAAATGCTACGATTAATGGCTTTTTTAAGCATTTTAACCAAGTCCCACTAAAACGCCATTTTAAAAAACCAACATGCCGCCAAATACCAACGAGACTATCTTTCCCTGTCCATTCTCCAAAGGCTACGGCATTCCCGCCAAACAAGCCTGGCTGTTGCTGAAAGTTTTTCTCGGCTATCGCCTTATCTTGGCCGCTCTGTTTGTCGCGTTGTTTTACAGCGATACCGATTCTTCATTGCTTGGCGCTTACGACGGCCGTTTATTCACCTACAGCAGCCTGAGCTATCTGATCATTTCGTTCGTCTCCGGCATTTGCATCGTATGGCGATTGACCGGCTACACCGTGCAAGCACAGCTGCTTATTTTTAGCGACATCCTGATACTCACGCTGATCATGCACGCGTCCGGCGGGATTAACAGCGGCATGGGCACATTGATTGCGGTGTCTATCGCTGCCGGCGGTTTATTAATCGGTGGCCGTTGCGCGATGCTGTTTGCCGCACTGGCCAGTTTGGCGGTATTGGGCGAACAAGTCGTTGCCGATTACACGCATAGTTTTGATTCGACCTCTTATGCCAATGCCGGGATGCTGGGTGCGGCCTTTTTTACCATTGCCCTGTTGTCATATATTTTGGCAAAGCGTAGCGAGCAAATATTTCAGCTGGCCGACCAACAGCAGCAAACCATCATCAAGCTTGAGGACCTGAATAAATATATTATCCAGCATCTGCAATCGGGCATCATCATCACCAATAAACAACAGGCTATCCAGATGGCTAATGAGGCCGCCTTACGGCTGGTCAATTTGTCGGCACTGCCCACACAACTTAACGACATTTCGACGCATTTAGCGACAGCTTTTCAGACCTGGCTCACTGACCCCGAATACAACCTTGCCTTGCTGCAATTGCCCAATCAGTCCGAAATTCACAGCCGCTTTATGCCTTTGCCTGCCGGCCAAGAACTTTTTTACATGATCATTCTTGAAGATATTGCGCTATACAACCAGCAGGTACAGCAAAGCAAACTGGCATCACTAGGGCGGCTAACTGCCAGCATCGCCCACGAAATCCGTAATCCTTTAGGCGCTATCAGTCACGCCGGCCAATTGCTGTCGGAAAATACACAACTGTCCGCCCAAGACCGGCGCTTGACCCAAATCATCCAAACCCACTCGGTGCGCGTTAATCATATTATCGAAGATATTTTGCAGCTTTCCCGGCGCACCGATTCGCGCCGGGAAAAAATCTATTTAAAGCCCTGGCTGGACGCTTACCTGAAAAATTTCAGCGCTGAACACGCGATTAATAACGCAGCCTTCAAGCTGCTGTATGCCGATGAAGCCTTGTATGTGCTGATAGATCCGGGGCATTTGCGGCAGATTATGGATAATCTGTGCCGCAATGCGCTGAAATACGGCAAACCGGAACTGGGTGCCATCATTTTACGCGCGTTTGCCAACCCGCAAGGGGCTTGCATAGAAGTGATTGACAACGGTTCCGGCATCAGCCACGAACATTTGAGCCATTTGTTTGAACCGTTTTTTACCACCTCGTCCAGCGGCACGGGTTTAGGGCTTTATATTTCAAAAGAACTGGCCGAATTAAACCAGGCGAAATTGAGCTATTATTTAACCGACGACAAGCGCAGCTGTTTTCGGCTGTGCTTGTTGAATGCTGAACCTCACCTGATTGAATTATGAAAAAACCACTGGCCCTGATTGTAGACGACGAACCCGATATTCGGGAATTGCTGGAAATCACTCTTAACCGAATGGCTATCGAGACCTGCGGCGCCGAAGATGTGGGTCGTGCTAAAGCCTTATTACAACAAAAAACCTTCGACCTTTGCCTGACCGACATGAAACTGCCCGACGGCAACGGTTTGGAATTGGTCGACTTCATCCAGGCATTGCCCGCACCGATACCGGTTGCCGTGATCACAGCGCATGGCAACATGGAATCGGCTATTTTGGCGATGAAAAAAGGCGCTTTCGATTTTGTCTCCAAGCCGGTCGATTTAGCCGCGCTTAAATTGCTGATTAATAATGCGCTGAAACTGTCCGATGCCACGCCCCAAAAAGACCGGCGCAGCCGTTACGCGCTGCTGGGCGACTCGCCAGCGATGCAGGATATTCGGGCAAAAATAGACAAACTCGCACGCAGCCAGGCGCCGGTTTATATCAGCGGCGAATCCGGCTCCGGCAAAGAATTGGTCGCCCGCTTAATCCATCAGCGCAGCTCGCGTCACGACCATGCTTTTGTCGCGATTAACTGCGGCGCGATTCCTCATGAATTGATGGAAAGCGAGTTTTTCGGCCATAAAAAAGGCAGTTTCACCGGCGCGGTTTGCGACAAAAAAGGCTTTTTCCAAAGTGCGGAAGGCGGCACTTTGTTTCTCGATGAAGTGGCCGATTTGCCGCTGCCTCTGCAAGTTAAATTATTGCGTGCCATCCAGGAAAAAAAAATACGGCCGGTCGGCGGGCAGCAGGAAATTGCTGTCGATGTCCGTTTGCTCAGCGCCACCCACCGCAATCTTGGCGACATGGTTCAAGACGGCAGTTTTCGGCAGGATTTGTATTACCGGATTAATGTCATCGAGCTGCATGTACCCGCTTTGCGCGAACGTCCCGAGGATATTCCCGCCCTGGTCGAGCACATTTTGCTCAAACTGACCGGCGCCAACAAACAGGATTTGCCGGCAGTTACGCCGGCGGCATTGGCGGCCTTACAGCGCTATCATTTTCCCGGCAATGTGCGTGAGCTTGAAAATATTTTGGAGCGGGCGCTGGCGCTGTACGAAGGCATCCGCATCGAGCGCAATGATTTGAATTTGCCGGGTTTGAGTGACGATGACGCAAAATCGGCGGGTGCTGAACCGGAATCGGCGTCGCTAGAAGATCATTTGGATAAGATTGAACGCTTAGCCATCAGAGTGGCGCTGGAAGCCAATTACGGCGACAAAACCGCCGCCGCCCAAGCGCTCGGCTTATCGTTAAGGGCTTTATGCTACCGCTTACAAAAACTGGGCATGGAAAGTTAAAGATTGCTTTAGCCTATTTCCTGAAAAGGACAGACCTGAATAATTGTCCACGAAAGCCACGAAAAAAAAACGAAAATTTCGTGACTTTCGTGGACTTTGTTTTTCTACAGCCCAATATCCTCATGGACGAGACATTCTTTCTCGAAAATCACCTTACTCATGACAATTCAACACCGAATAGCCATGTTTTTTGACCAGTTCGTCGCGTTCGGCGGATTTTAGGTCTTCGCGCACCATTTCGGCGACCAGTTCATGAAAAGTGATCTTCGGCGTCCAGCCAAGTTTTTGTTTGGCTTTGCTTGGATCGCCCAATAAAGTTTCGACTTCGGTCGGGCGAAAGTAGCGCGCATCAACCTGCACGATGCACCGGCCTTGCGCATCATAGCCTTTTTCCTCCACCCCGCTGCCTTGCCAAGCGATGCTGATGCCCAGCTCTTGCGCGGCAATTTCGACAAACTGGCGCACACTGTATTGCACGCCGGTGGCAATGACAAAATCGTCCGGCTCGTCCTGTTGCAGCATCAGCCATTGCATTTCAACGTAATCTTTAGCGTGCCCCCAATCGCGCAGAGCGTCTAGGTTGCCAAGATACAGGCAGTCTTGCAGGTCGAGTTTAATGCGCGCTAACGCCCGGGTAATCTTGCGGGTGACAAAAGTCTCGCCGCGTATCGGGCTTTCGTGATTAAACAGGATGCCGTTACACGCATACATGCCGTAAGCTTCGCGGTAATTGACCGTGATCCAGTAGGCGTACAGCTTGGCAACGGCATAAGGCGAGCGCGGATAAAACGGCGTGGTTTCTTTTTGCGGCGTTTCCTGCACCAGGCCGTAAAGTTCGGAAGTGGAGGCCTGATAAAAACGGGTCTTTTTTTCCATGCCGAGGATACGGATAGCTTCAAGCAGCCGCAAGGTGCCGATGCCATCGGCATTGGCGGTGTATTCAGGGGTGTCGAAACTCACCGCGACATGGCTCATTGCGGCAAGGTTATAAATCTCGTCCGGCTGAACTTGCTGAATGATGCGGATTAAATTGGTCGCATCGGTCAAGTCGCCAAAATGCAAAAAGAAACGCGCATTTTTGCTGTGCGGTTCCTGATAAAGATGATCGATACGGTCGGTATTAAACAACGACGAGCGCCGTTTAACGCCATGCACAATGTAGCCTTTTTGCAGCAGAAATTCGGCCAAATAGGCGCCGTCTTGTCCGGTAATGCCGGTGATTAATGCGATTTTATTCATTGTTATTTAAGTCCGGTCGTAGCTGTCATCGAAACGCACAATATCGTCTTCCCCCACATAGTCGCCGCATTGCACTTCAATGATTTGCAACGGCAACTGGCCGGGGTTTTCCAGACGATGGCGATGGGTTTTGGGAATGTAAGTTGATTGGTTGGCCTCTAGCTCAATATCCTGGGTGCCATTGGTGATTTTGGCAGTGCCGGATACCACCACCCAATGTTCGGAACGGTGTTTGTGCATTTGCATCGACAATTTGGCGCCGGGATTGACCACAATGCACTTGATTTTGAAATTCGGCCCCTCTTCCAAAACCCGGTAAATGCCCCACGGACGATGCACCGTGGTATGCGTCTCGGTCAGCTGCGAGTGGCTGTTTTGCACCAAAGCCACCAGCTGTTTAATGTCTTCGGTACGGCTGCGGTCGCAAACCAAAGTGGCGTCAGCAGTCTGTATCACCGCAATATTGCGCACGCCCAAGGTAGCCAGCAGGCCGTTGGAACTCCACAGCAGACTGTCCTGGGTATCCTGCATCAATACATCGCCTTGACTGACATTGCCTGCCTCATCCTTGTCGCGATGTTGATAAATCGAATCCCAACTGCCCAAATCGCTCCAGCCCATGGCAACAGGCACGACCGCCACTTGTTCGGCTTTCTCCGCCAGCCCGTAATCAATGGACAGGTTCGGCAGTTGCGCATAAAAAGCCGCCACGCCGTCGCTTTGCGTCGATGTCATCGCCTGATGAATGTCCGGCTGATGACGCGCCAGCAGCTGCATAAAAACGCTGGCGCGGAACACGAACATGCCGCTGTTCCACAAATAGCCGCTATCGACGAATTGTTGCGCCTTAGCCAAATCGGGTTTTTCAACAAAGCGGGACACTTGCAAAACCGGCTTAGCGGAGGTGATGTCCAGCGCATTCCCCGGCTGGATATAGCCGTAACCGGTCGCAGGTTCTGTCGGCGTGATGCCCAGCAACACCAAATAACCTTCCGCTGCCGCCAATTCAGCCGCTTGCCAGGCGGCAAGAAAACTGTGTTCATCGCTAATGGCATGATCGGATGGAAAAACGCCGATCATGGCCTCGGGATCTTGTTTAAAAATCTCCCAAACCGCCCAGGCAATCGCGGGTAAGGTGTTGCGCGCGCAAGGTTCGGCCAATACTGTTGCCGGAAGCTTAGCATCGACTTCGGCCAATTGGCCTTTGACTTCAAACTTGTGATCCTGATGGGTGACGGTGAGCAGACAGCTTGCCTCGACATGCTTGAGCAAACGGCAGGCGGTTTGCTGCAACAGCGTTTGCTCACCATCGAGCGCGAGTAATTGCTTGGGGCGCAAAGTGCGCGACAGCGGCCATAAACGACTGCCGCTGCCACCGGCCAAGATAATGGCGTAATTGTTAGTCATAAAATCCTTAATTTTGTCACCATTAAGCCCCCAATCAATTCACTGATAGCGGGCCTAAGCGGCGCGGCTTAAAGAATTAATTGTTTCATAAGCACGTGTATTTAGCCAGAGCCTGCCTATGCCAATACCCGAATGATTTTAAAGCAGTCCTGTATTGAAATAGGCTATTCGATATAATGCTGCCGGTACGGATAAATAATGTTTTTTTGAGGGGGATGACAATGACTGATAACAATAATGAAAAACACAAGATAGTGATTGTTGGCGGCGGGGCGGCGGGTCTTGAGTTGGCAACCAGCTTGGGCAAAAAATTAGGCAAAAAGGGCGCGGCCGAAGTGACCTTGCTGGACGCATCGCCTATCCATATCTGGAAGCCGTTGTTGCATGAAGTTGCGGCGGGAACGTTGGATGAGTCGGAACAGATTGAATATTTGGCGCAGGCGTACCGGAATCATTTTCGTTTCCGGCTGGGCAGGATGGAAGGTTTAGACCGGCAGAAAAAAGAAATTTATGTCAGCCCGACACTGAGCGACAGCGGCGAGGAATTGATTCCCCGGCGCACTTTTAGTTACGATACCTTGGTGATGGCGGTCGGCAGCATCAGCAATACTTTTAATATCAAGGGCGTGGCGGAACATTGCCTGTTTCTGGATACCACTGCGCAGGCGTTTAAGTTTCAACGGCAATTGGTTGAGTCTTATATTAAAAGCCATGCCAGTCAAAGCGCCGATAAGTCCCTGTCTATCGTGATTATCGGCGCGGGCGCTACCGGCGTCGAGCTGTCGGCGCAATTACATGAGGTGACCAATCTGCTGGCGGTTTACGGCCTGGATGAATCCAGCGACGTGAAACTGACTATCATTGAAGCCGCAACGCAGCTGCTGCCTGCCTTGCCCGGCAAATTAGCCCAAGCCACGCAACAGCAATTGGTTAAATTAGGCGTCGACCTTAAACTGGGACGGCGGGTTATCGAAGTCAGCAAAGAAGGCGTCCTTACCCATGATGACGAGATGATTCCGGCGGATCTCAAGGTCTGGTCGGCCGGTATTAAAGCGCCGGACTGGATGCAAAATCTGGACGGTTTGGAAGTCAACCGGATCAACCAGCTGGTGGTCGATGCAACCTTGAAAACCAGCGATGACAACATCTTTGCCATTGGCGATTGCGCCGCCTGTCCGTGGCCGGGACATGACGGCAACGTGCCGCCGAGGGCGCAGGCGGCGCATCAGCAAGCATCGACGCTGAGCAAATCGATCATCAACCGCTTGCAAGGCGGCAAACTGGTCAATTATGTTTATCTCGATTACGGCTCGTTGGTGGCGTTGGGCAAATACACCACGGTCGGCAATCTGATGGGCAACTTGATGGGTTCGGTCAGTGTCGGCGGCTTTATCGCCAGGATGGTTTATTTGTCGCTATACAAAATGCACCAAGTGGCGATACACGGCTATTTCAGGACGGCCATGTTGACCCTGTCCAATCTGTTCCGGCGCAGCGCCCATGCCACGATAAAAATGCATTAGAATCACATTTTTCTAACTGCTGAATAACTACTTTATTTATAACCTTTTAAAAAGATTAAAACCATGTTTGAAATTGAATACGAATTCCGCGAAGAAGATTTAATCCATTTTAATGAAATACAATTCATGAGAAATGAAGAAATACAAAGTAATATCAGGAAAAATCGCTGGATAGTGCCCGGTATTATGGGGCTTATCGGTTCATTCTATTATTTCTATTATGGCGACATGGCCTCATCCGGTTATATCGTTGTCATTGCCATACTCTGGGCCTTATTGTCACCAAAGATTATGATGCTGGATTTGCGTAGGCAGATTCTCAAAAACTATACCGCTAAAGAAAAGCTCAATATGTTCGGTACTTATACCCTGACCATTGACCCTGAAAATGCCAATTATCTGCTGGAAAAATCGCCCAGCGGCAAAAATAAAATGGCCTGGAGCGAGTTAGTTCGGGTGGAATACGGCAAACGCTATGTTTATATTTATATTAACCTAAACACCGCACTGGTTATTCCGGTGGAAACCGTCAAAAGAGGCAATCTGGAGCAGTTTGCCGAGCAGGCGGAAAAGATGATTGAGCGCTTTGCTTAAAGCATGATTACGTCAATCTATGCATCGCTCTCAGCTTTGATAATAGTAAAATTGGCTCTTTCGGTCATAAAACTGCGTAGAAAGAATCGGGTCAGCGTTGGCGATGGCGGCAATGAACAGCTACAGCTGGCTATTCGCACGCATGCCAACGCAGTGGAATACATTCCGATAACGCTGCTGCTTTTGTTAACGCTGGAATTAAACGGCGCGCCGACAATACTGATCCATATATTGGGAGCCACCTTGCTGATTGGGCGCATACTCCACGCTATGGGGCTTCCCGAAAAGGACTTCAAAAAAAGAGTACTGGGCATGCAGATAACCATTTATCTGTTAATCGGCTTGGCGGTATTGAATATAGTGTTTCTGGCGTTTGCCGGGGCGCTTAAATTTTAGCAGGGTAGGTCGGGTTAGCGGTAGCGTAACCCGACATTTTTGCGCGAATGTGTTGGGTTACGGCTACCGCCTAACCCAACCTACTAATCTGAGCCTTTCACCCTTCACCTTAACTTTTCATGCTAAATTTTAGAAATATAACCCTGCGCCGTGGCGCACGGGTGCTGTTTGCCAACGCTTCATTCACTATTCACAAAGGCCAGAAAGTCGGCTTTACCGGTGCTAATGGCGCTGGTAAATCGAGTTTTTTTGCCTTGGTATTAGGTGAGCTGCATTTGGATGAAGGCGATTTTTCAATGCCGCCGGCACTGGAAATCGCCCATGTTGCCCAGGAAACGCCTGCGGTTGTCCGCTCTGCGATTGATTATGTCATTGACGGCGACCAGCCGTTAAGGCGGCTGCAGACGCAGTTGCTTGCCGCTGAACAGGCTGATGACGGCTTAAAACAGGCTGAACTCCATGCCGCTCTGGACACTATCGGCGGCTACACCGCACAGGCCAGGGCCTCGCGTTTGATGAACGGCTTGGGCTTTACTGCCGATCAGGAAGCCAAGCCGGTCAATTCATTTTCCGGCGGCTGGCGGATGCGGCTTAATCTGGCGCAAGCGTTGATGTGCAGATCGGATGTGTTGTTGCTTGATGAGCCGACCAACCATCTGGATTTGGATGCAGTAATCTGGTTGCAGGATTGGCTGTGCAAATATCCCGGCACCTTGTTGCTGATTTCCCATGACCGCGATTTTCTCGATACCATCACCTCCCACATCGTCAATATTGAGCAAAATAAGGCCGACATTTACACCGGCAATTATTCGGCTTTTGAACGGATGCGTGCGGAAAAACTGGCGCAACAGCAGTCATCTTATCTAAAGCAGCAGCGCGAAATTGCCCACATGCAAAGCTTTGTCGACCGCTTCAAGGCGCAAGCGACTAAAGCCCGGCAAGCGCAAAGCCGGATTAAAGCGCTGGAACGCATGGAGCTGATTGCGCAGGCGCATGTCGATTCGCCGTTCGATTTTAGTTTCCCCAAGCCGGGAAAAATGCCTAATCCTTTATTAACGCTGGATAAAGTGGACATTGGTTACGGGCAAAGTTGCGTGATCAAACAAGCGGGTCTGTCGATCTCGCCAGGTGATCGTATCGGTTTGCTGGGGCCGAATGGCGCCGGAAAATCCAGCCTGATTAAAGTGCTGGCAGGCACTATGCAGCCCTTACTCGGCACCAGGAATGAAGCGGAAGCTTTAAAAATCGGCTATTTCGCCCAGCATCAGTTGGAGCAGTTGCGTGTCGATGAAAGCCCGTTATGGCATTTGCAGCAGCTGGACAAGCAGGCGACCGAAAAGGATTTGCGCAATTTTCTCGGTGGTTTCGATTTTTGCGGCGACAAAGTAATGGAGGTGGTCAAACCCTTTTCCGGCGGCGAAAAAGCGCGCCTGGTGTTGGCGCTGTTGGTCTATCAAAATCCCAATTTATTACTGCTGGATGAGCCAACCAACCATTTGGATCTGGAAATGCGCCACGCTTTGAGCGTGGCCTTGCAGGATTATGAAGGCGCCATCGTGGTGGTGTCGCATGACCGGCATTTGTTGCGTTCGGTCACCGATCAGCTGTTATTGGTGTCAGGCGGCGAGGTGCAGCCTTTCGATGGCGATTTGGACGATTATCGCGTATGGCTGACCGAGCAAAAAAAAGGCGACGAAAAAACTGTGGCCGATACGGTGCAAACGGTGTCCAAAAAGGATCAGCGCAAACTGGATGCGGAACGCAGGCTGCGCCATAAGCCGTTATTCGATGCGCTAAAAAAAGCTGAATTGGCCGTGGAGAAATACCATAATGAACAGCGGCAACTGGAGCTGCAATTGGCTGATCCTGCGATTTATGCGGAATCGGAAAAGGGGCGTTTAAAACAACTGATGGAGCGCAAGGTGCAGGTCGATAAAGCGCTGGATGAAGCGGAAGCGGCCTGGATGGATGCCGAGGAAAAAATCGGTGCAGCCGAATAAGCGGAGTAGCGAGGTAACGTTTGATTACCCAAAACGTTGATGATTTAAATGAGCGGGCAGGCCGTAAGGATGTATTGCATTTGCACGGCAGCCTGCATTAACCGCGCTGTTTAATCTTACCAAGAAAGCCGTAGCGGACAATCGGTTGACTGACTGTCCGCTCAACGCTGCAACATTACGCCCGTTCAAACTTCTGCACATAATCTGCCAACTGGAAATTTTCCTTCACTTCATCGTGTGGAACCAGCAGATATTTCCAAGGCTTACCGCCGTTTCTTTGCAAATAGTCCCCCGCATTTTCACACCACTTTATAGCGGCATCGGCTTTTGCCTGTACGGTTGCATCGGCCATTTCGGCTTGTGACTTGGTTTCCACCATCAACACAGCGTCTTTTGTTTCGGCAATAAAGTCTGGAACATATTCGGGATGCTCAACACCCTCTTTGTAGTAGATTTGAAACTGACCTTTTGCCGGTTTAAACCATTTTTGCGCATCACGTTCCAAGATGACCGAGAAGCGGCGCTCTGTATCAGAATCAAACTTCTGTACCGGGTATAAACACCGGCTAAACCCACCAAACAGCATCTGCTTAATTTTACTTTTGTCGGTGACGGTATCACGGTAAGCATGAACCGGCTGACCGGCAGCTACGGTATAGGCGCAATTCTTTAACGGGGTAAAACCATTACGCACTTCGACTTCATAGGCATCGGCTTTTTCCCAAAAGTGTTCAGTCATTTGCCTGCGTATTATCTTTGCCAGCGTCCGGCTGTTATTTCTTAGCACGTTGCTCACTTCGTCTGTTGACGACAAGTAACTTTCGACGTGCTTAACCGCTTGCGCTGCCAACTCATAAATTAATTCGGCATGGTCGTCGTAAGAAATATCGTCATAATCAATGAGCGCGTGGACAATGTAATTTTCCAGCTTTGCCTCACTCAAGCCACTTTGCGCCGCCATCAATTCCTGCTCATTGGTTTGCAGGCTGTGAATAATAATGTCGCGCTCTGACGGTTGCAGGTTAAAACCGGTCATATCCAAGGTAAAGGGTTTGTAGCCATAGCTCACTTCGCCTTTGGGTACTACCACTACACGCGGAATATCAATGGTCTGCAGCACCATCAATTCGGTTACTTTTGCCACAATATCGGCCACATCAACCGGCGTGTCATCCGGTAATGCTTGCTGACCACGGGTTAAGTGTTCGGTGACGGCCTTAATGACCGACGCTTGCACCGGCGCATTTAACAACGCGGTGCTGGTGGCAGCCACTAACGGCTGATGTTGCAACTTGTTCAATTCGGTCATAGCAAATTGTGCAACCGCCGTTTCTGCAACACCGCTAAACAACGGTGGATGACTGGCTGTGGCCGGGTAAACCATGCTGCCGGTATTGCCGCCAATCAGGGTTGTCAGGTTAGAACTGACCGCGACACTTTCCGTTTTTTCTGTGTCTGAAGGCGCATCCAGAATAACCTGTGTCAAACGTAAGGGGTTGTCAGGATTGTTGGCTTCATCAATAATTTCCTGAAAACGGTCATGCGCCACAATATTCAAGCGGTCTACCGCCATAACACCGGTACGCTTGCCATAAGGTAAACGTAAACCACGACCAATGGATTGTTCAATTAAGGTACGCGCATTGGCGGCACGTAACGGCACAATGGTATAAAGGTTGGTCACATCCCAGCCTTCTTTTAGCATGTTAACGTGAATGACCACTTCGGTAGGTTCGTCGGTACTTTCTACCGCCAACAACCGCGTTACCATTTCTTCTTCGGCTGCACCGGTTCTGCTGCTGTCTACCTGAATAATTTTACCCTGGTATCTACCCTCAAAAAATGCGCTAGATTCCATCAATTCCAATAACTGCGCCGCATGGGTGGTATCTCTGGCAATAACCAGCATAAACGGTTTAACCACAGCAACTTCATTCTCACGCGCATAAGTCAGCAACTCGACCTTGGTGGCTTCATGCAAACGAATACCATCCATTAATTTGATGAGTTCCACTTCTTCTTTGCTGTGTTGCGAGGCATCAAAGTTGCGCTGCGTCACTACCGCCGGTTCTTTGACAAAACCATCCAGCATCGCCATCGCTAACGGGTAGTCAAACACCACATTTTTAAACGGTATGGCACCTTTATTGCCGCTGCCCTCGGTAAAAGGAGTTGCAGTTAATTCGAGTCCTAATAACGGTTTCAGTTCATTGAGTGCGCGGACACCGGCATCGGCTCGGTAACGGTGTGACTCGTCCATCAACAGCACCAAGTCGGGTAATTCTGCCAAATAATTAAAATAACTATCGCCCAAGTATTCTGACAGCCGCTTAATCCGGGGCGACTTGCCACCGCGTACTTCGGAATTAATTTTTGAAATATTGAAGATGTTGATGGAAATGGACGCAAACACATCCAGCGCACGACCTTTTACTTCGTAGTCATCACCGGTAATAATTTTGGGTGAATTGACGGTAAACTCGGCAATGCCCTTGAACACATACTTTTTGGTATTCGGCGTAAAGTCGGCAATCAGTTTGTTGTAAATGGTCAAATTGGGCGCCAAGACAAAGAAGTTGCTAATGCCATGCGCCATGTGCAAATAACTGATGAAGGCACCCATCAACCGGGTTTTGCCAACGCCTGTCGCCAAGGCAAAACACAGTGACGGAAATTCCCGTTCAAAGTCGGATAACGTTGGAAACTCCAGCTTCAAGGTTTCCAACACTTCAGCCACATCACGTTTCGGATGCAACATATCCGGTGTTGCCGCTATGGCGCGTTGCAGTGCGGCTAAGGATTCACGTTGTGGCGCACGCAAGCTCAACCGACCGGAAACGGTTTGCAATACTTTTTGACTCATGTCTGTGCCTGTTGTTTGAGTTCTTCCGCAGAAATTCTGCATAGTACGCCATCCTTGATAACGACAATGGCCGTGTTCGTTTGTATCGCCGTTTGTCTTGCCAACTGTGCGGCTCGCTTGATAGCTGCAACTGATGCAATCAAGTCAGGATTTTTTGCTAGTTGTAACTCGGATGCGTTCATAATTTTTCTTCTTATTCGCCAAGCATAAAGGATTCCCTGTTGTCCCACTATTCACCCGCCAATCTCAACACTTCTTTTTCCAAGTCTTCAGAAACCCTGAAGTTGGCCTGTTTTAAGCGAAGCAAAATATCGCCAACAGAAACAATAATATGCTGCTGTTTGGCTTTAAGTAACACACCCAACAGACCGGTAAACTTGAGCTGCAATTGTTTCGCCAATTTCCTGGCTTTTAAATCATCCAAAATCATCACATTGTCTTCAAGCATTTGCAGCGCAAAAGCAATGGTACTGGCTTCGCCCAAATCAACACTGGCATTGAGGATACGCAAATAGTTTTTATCTTTAACAGCGACAACAGTCATCCAGCTTTCTAGCGGTTTACCAAATTCTGCCGCCACTTCTTCGGTCAAAAAAATGTTTTGATAAAGTGTCCCAAGAATATCCAGAGCATCAATATTATCTAAAAGAATCAGGCAACTGGTATTGGAAATGATGCTAGGCATTATCGAAATCCAACTTAATGTCATCGGCAGGGTAATTGAGCACCGAAACCTGATACTGTCCCAACAACTCCATAAATGTCCGTTTGGAAAGCTGGGTCATTTGCGCCGCTTGTCCAATAGAAAGAATGCCTTTTTCATAAAGTCGGCTGGCAAGCAACAGGTGAATTTCCCGCACGTCTAAAGTAATGGTATCGGGGAGTTGTATTTGTAGAGTTTGCATGAGTTTTCCTCAATTAAAAGATGCAGGTTCCAGGGTAAAAGTTTTTAACATGATGTAGAAATTGCCGCTTAAACTGGGGAGCGCGAAACTTCAGCCTTTTTCCGGTTCGCTTGAAATTGAAAATCCAGCAAGTCCACCGGGCGCAAACGCTTAGTTAAGTGCAACACTTCCAAGCCTATAATTTCCCCGGCAGCGTCATAGTCAACAATGACACCGGGAGCAACTTCTTCTGACTCAACAACACTGTCATTCACTAACTGCAAATGTAATGCGTCGGCGACTTCATCAATACTTAACTTCATACCAGACCTCGTAAGCTACGGTCAAAAAATACGGTAATAACACGATGCGGCGCAGTCATCGCCAAGTCCAACATTCCAAGCGAATATTACTGCGCTTTTGTAAACTTTCTTTGGCATGTTCGGTGAGTTCATAAACCATCAATCTTCGCCAAACAAATCATTTTGCGCTATGTTCATTTTTTTGTTTTTGCTGGTAGTGGCTTGGTTTTGCTCACTATCAGCACTGGGTTGCGCCATCGGCAAATTGGCCACATTCAAACTGTAGTCGTCATGCGCCCACTCGCAACGTGACAACACCATCTTGGGGATTTTCTTTAACGTAAGATTGGAGTATTGGTCTGACTTGCCGCGAAACGCGGTACAACACACCAACAACGAGCGGTCGCCGCCGACTTCATCGGATAATTCCTGCAACTGCTGATGTGACAAATTGTGCGTGGTGACATAAATGAAATCTTGTTCTGACGAATAGCCATGATTCCACCATTGGCTATCAGAAGGTGCCCAAGTAAAGCCTTCCAGTTTGCACAACGCTTCTGCCAACATGGCCGGATTGTAGTTTTTATTAACCACCCAATTACCCCAGCGGTCTTGCTCCAATAACGACGGTGCCAAGCTGTAATAACGAAAGCCGCCGCCACCTTGCCAGTCAACTGCTTTGCTTATGCCGCCTGGGTCTTCGCCGTCGATGACTTTTTGTAGGCGTGGAATAATATGCGTATGGCAATGTTCACCGAGTTCTATCATGATCCAGCGGCGACCCATTTTGTGCGCGACTGCGCCGGTGGTGCCGGAACCGGCGAAGGAGTCTAGGACGAGGTCGCCGGGGTTGGTGGCTATATGCAAGACTCGTTGCAAAAGTCTTTCAGGCTTTGGCGTGATAAAAGCTTCTGTTTTTCCGAATAACGAATGCATTTCTTTCTTAGCTTCATCAGTATGCCCCACTTCATCATGAGGCCACCAAGTCCAAGGGACAAATCCATCAACTTCATCAAGAAAGCGAATGATATTGGGCTGACTATTACCATCTTTACCGAAATAAATACGACCAGCATCACGCAACTTAATAAATGCTGGTTCAATCGTTGACCAACAACGACCCTCGGGGGGTCTATGAATAGCTCCTCCAGGCGCGACAATTTCATACATCTGATTCGGACGATAGCCCTGCGCCGTCATTGGAATTCCACGCCAACGACCTCGGGGATGATTATTGGGATTTTTGTAAATTTTTGCTTGTACTTCTGTAATTGGTATCCGATTCCTAATAGACTTGAACTTATCGGCCTGTTTTGCGTAAAGCAATACATAGTCGTGCGCATCTCCTATACATTCACGATTTTCTCTGGAATATCGTTTTTGCCAAATATTGCTAGCAACGAAATTTCCACGTCCAAAAATTTCATCACACAACACCTTCAAATAATGCGCTTCATTGTCATCGATGGTAATCCACAACGAACCGTCATCTGACAGCAAAGAACGAATAATTTCCAGCCGGTCACGTATCAATGAAAGCCAAATGGAATGTTCCAAGCCATCGTCGTAATGGGTAAAAGCACTGCCGGTATTGTAAGGTGGGTCAATAAACACGCACTTCACTTTACCCGTGTACTCTTGCTCCAATGCTTTCAACGCCAGCAAGTTATCACCAAATATCAACTTGTTATCAAACTGGTCATTATCGGTAACGCGATGTTTGGCGTGATACGACAAACTTGAGTCTTCCAATAATATTCTCGGCTCCAGTTTAGGTCGCTTATCCTTGCCTATCCAAGTCAGTTCAAGTTTGGTTTTGCTCATGCGTTATGCTCGTATGGATTTTTTTATGTCTTGTTTGCAACAGATAATCAGCCAATAATTAAATCGGACTGGGAATTCTCGGTCTGCACTAAGCTTCGGCGGAGTCACCGGGGCTTTTTGTTTGTCTTCAAGGTTTTCATAAATCAGGCTTTAGTCAACTGAAAGCTGACTTTCAAGCCATTCAGCCACGAAGGCAGAATGATTCCATCGTGTTGTAAGCGGCCCACGACAATACCGGGATGTATGCCGATTGTTTGGGCAAACCGAATAACCGAATCATTGCTGCGTAACTCAGGCAATTGCTTATTGTAAATAGCAGGAATTAATAATTCTTTAGCCCATTGATTGGCTTCTTGTTCTTCTTTGGAGTCCTGATTGTCGGCATTTAAATCATCCAAATAAATGGCCTTTTTTTCGCCGAAATCTTCCGAGTGCAAAAGAATGTGCGCGGCTTCGTGAAAGAAAGTAAACCAGAATCTGTCGTTAGTTTTACCGTAAAGCGACAGTTGGATAAGCGGCCTGTGGGCATTCAACCAGCGCGCAACACCGCTAACATGCGCTTTGGGAACCGAGGGGACCAGCACAAAAGCGACACCGGCTTCACGGCATAACCGGTGCAATTCCGGCTCAAATTGTTCTGGCGGCTGTGTCGTCAGGTTGCGGATTGATTTGAGCGTTTTTTCAAATTTTGCGCGGTTATAGTTTGGGCCGTCTATTTTTTCAGCTTCAATTTCACCTAAGCGCAGCCAGGACGATATTGCGCCAATATCCGACTGGGTTGAGCGCGTCCTACGAAATGCCAATTGCATCCCGGCGTTATAGCGCTGCTCCCATTGGTCGGGGGAAGCGACACAAAAAAAACGCAATAAAGGTTCAACCAGGCTTGGTTTGGATTTTGCTGTGATACGTTCGTTTGGAATAACACCGGCTTTTTTTAATTCATCCAGTGGCAATTTGTCCAACCAACCTATCCAGCTTTGATGCCGTTCTTGCGCTTCAATACGTGCTAGATGCTCTCTGTATTTAACTTCTCTGTTTAGCCAAAAATTAGCCGTGGAACCTAAAACGCGTTCCAATCTCAATGCCGCATCTTCACTCAACGCTGCTTTACCTTTAATGAGCTGGTTAAGATGTTTGGTGGAAAAACCTAGTCTTTGGGCGAGTTCGGCTTGCGACCATTCTCGCTCTTCAATTAAATCCAAAATGGTTTCGCCTGGAGGGGATACCCAATCAGGGCGAAACAGTGCGCCTGGGTTAGTCATGGTAATCTCCAATATAAATAATTGTTATCGCAGTGATTTGCGACCAGTCGATATTGCCTTCAGTATCTTGGGGTACTGGCTCGTGATCGGGTTTAAATACCAGTCTTTTACCGTCAGCAAGGTCTAATGCAAATTGTCCAAGGCGATCTCTTTCTAAAGGATGGGGGCGGCCTGCATTTAACTCTCGCACATGGGCGACGGCCTCTAAATCACTTAATCTGCTACGTAATTTTCTTGCGCAATTGGAACCTAGCTTTTTTTCGGCTTCCCTACTGTTTTCACATAGCTTGCGTAACTTTGGATCTAGGAAATCAATTTGCATAGACGACCATTTAGTATATAGAAATTTACCTAATTGGTAAATAATTGCATATCATTATTGAATTTCCCAAGCAATGACAAATAAATCTTCTACTTCTGTTTTTTGATTTAACTTGGTTTCCAAGTGCTCAATTAAGGATTCTCTACGCTCATCAACCTCATCTTGCCGGCCAAATAATTCCTTACGTTGTTTATTGCGGGTGCGTTCTAGCGTTTTTATCATGATAACTTTTCTTCCAGTGTCGGCGCTATCTTTGCGTTACGCTGTACCTCTTTAATGTGCTGGTCTATCTCTTTAATGCCGTGTTCCAAACTAAATTTCAAGTCATCGGCCCACTGGTCAAGTTTGCTCACTTCTTCAAAAAAACTCAGGTTACGGCTGTTGACCCTTTTAATGAGGTCATTTTTTGCGCCAACCAGTGCTTCTTCAAGCGGGGTACTGGTGATGATAGTTTGCTGCTGACAGTGGACTGCCGGTAATTGCATCAGTTTTTGCGCGGTCTCGGCGGGTAATAATTCACCGTGCTGGGTTTCTGCGGCAAACAATAGAGCTTCTATGCTAAAACGCTGCAACTTTAAGGTGCCGGACTGTCCCAGTAATGATTCGATGACACTCATTTTTGCGCCATGCGGCGTAATCAAAACGGATATGCGCGGTGGGTGTGGCTTTGCTTTTTGCCGTTTCCAGTACCCATTCACCCAGTGGATGGTTGAGACGGTAAACGTGCGCATTAACGGCGGCTGTGCTTTGGTTTTGACCGCGCGCTATCAGTTGGTAGTTACTAAGTGGTACGTCGTGGCTAATGTTTCCATGCAAATTGAAGCGGTGTTGCTAGCCTGCAAAGTTATTACAAGCATTAGCCAGCTCACCGTTAGGTAAAGTGCAAAAATGGCACCCCCGTTGAATTAATACCGGTGGACAGTTTTTACACCCGCCCTGTAGTTGCTAAGCTTTCTCAGGACATCAGCCTGAAAGGTTTTTGGCAAGGAGCGAAACCGTTGCCAAACACGATAGAACCGAGTCAGCCAGCGACTATTCCGGCTATGTTGATTAAAAAAGCGGGGATTTTCCTGCGTTTTGGCAAAAACAAAATTCCTTTATTAATGCGCAAGAATATTTTGAAAAGCCTTTGATATTTATAGAAAAATGTATTTGTCTCAGCCTTTCGGTGGTACATAGCCTTCGGGCATGTCATTGTTGCCTTCAAATAAAAATTTGCTGCGCTCTTCGGCCAAAAATTCCCGCGCTTTTGGGTCAAAACTGGCCAATTTGCCTTCATTTATCAACATGGTTTGTTTGGCTAACCATTCTTTCCAGGCTTGCTTGGAGACCTTTTCAAATATTTCCTGGCCTTTAGGGCCGGGAAATGGCGGTGTATCGAGGCCTTCGGCTTCTATGCCTAATTTTACGCAGTGAATCAGTCTAGTCATTTTATTCTCGTTTGTGATTGCAATAATGATTTAATCGGCGCGGCTAAACCCAGCCGATTAAGTTGATCCGCTTTATACCAGACAGTTTGATTGGCTTCCATCACAAAATCGTTAGGGTTATTGGTTTGTATCAGCAGCGGCGTGTAGTCTAAATGATAATGGGAAAAAGTGTGGCGTTGGCAGGGCAGCAGCTGTTGCTGGGCAATATGAAACTGTCGCGCTAAACACCAATCGTGTGCGGCGGCCACGCTGTCGAATTCCGGCAGACTCCATAAACCGCCCCAGATGCCGGTTGGCGGCCTTTTTTCCAGTAATATCTGCTCGTCATCATTACGCAGCAACAAAAAAACAAGCTGCTTAACCGGCAGGCTTTTGGCCGGTTTCGGGGTTGGGAATGCCGCCACATTATCGCTAAGCCGCGCCAAGCAAGCATCATGCAGCGGACACACCGGACACGCCGGCCTGCTGCGGGTACACACGGTGGCGCCCAAATCCATCATCGCCTGCGTGTAATCGGCGACCCGTTCTAGTGGCGTCAGGCGGGCGCTGATCGCCCACAGCTCTTTATTGACCGCGCTGTTACCCGGCCAACCGGAAACGGCTTTAAAGCGGGTGAGCACTCGTTTAACATTGCCATCGAGAATCGGCTGGCGGCTGTTAAAAGCAATGCTCAAAATCGCCCCCGCCGTTGACAGGCCGATGCCGGGCAATGCAATCAATCCGTCCAGCGTATCGGGAAAACGCCCTTGTTCGGCTACCAGCTGTGCAGTTTTGTGCAGATTACGGGCGCGCGCGTAATAGCCAAGACCTGACCACAGATGCAGCACGTCATCAACCGGCGCGGCGGCCAAACTGCCGACATCGGGGAAGTGGGTTACAAAAGCATTGAAATAAGGGATAACCGTGGCGACCTGAGTTTGCTGCAACATGGTCTCGGAAAGCCAGACGCGGTAAGGCGTCAGTTCCTGTTGCCAGGGCAAGTCTTTACGCCCGTGCAGGTCAAACCAGGCGAGGACTTTTTGTTGAAAAATGGCGGGGGGCATGGGTTCAATGTTCAAGGTGAAAATGAGTAGTTTCTCATTAATGGTAAGGTCAAAAGATTTTTACCACGAAGCTCACGAAGAATGAAACTTCAAATCTGTTGATGAAAGCTAGTCGCGACTAAAGTCATAATAAATTGATTTATATTGGGTTATTTAAAAACTTGAACATCAAGTATCAGGTTCTGAATTTTAAAATTACAACTTTAACAGTATTCATCTGAATGTTTGTTCGTTTTTAATAATGATGTATTACAATTGCTATCAAATAAAACACAATTGATAAAGTTATGAAGACAGATATTATCACTACCCGCCTTGAGCATGACCTCAAGGTAGAATTTACCCACATTTGTGCAGAAGTTGGGTTGAACCCGTCACAAGCAATCAAACTATTTGCCAAGGCGGTCATTAATCATGGTGGCATTCCGTTTGAACTAAAAGCCAAACAGCCCAATAGCCTCAGTATTCAAGCCATGCAGGAGTTGGCGCAAGGCCAGGGTCATAAAGTAGCTGACATTTGCGCTTTGTTTGCTGAACTGGAAGTAGATTTACCGAATGCTTGAAATTATTTACGCGAGTCAGTTTAAGAAAGATTTTAAAAAACTACGCACTTTGCCGTTAGCCGATTTAAAGGTTATTTTTGATGTCATCTTACAATTGGAACAAGAACGCAAACTTGAACCGCGTTATAAAGACCATGAGCTAATCGGCAATTGGGCAGAATTTAGAGAATGTCACATCAAACCGGATTTGCTGCTAATTTATCGTGTGCAGCACGCTGAATTACAACTAGCTCGCATCGGCTCACATAGCGATTTGTTTTAGATTTTTTGAAAAAATATAATACAAACCAACTATTTATAGGGCTAGTCACGACTACAGTTCGCCCTCCGCCTATTCCTCTTTTTT
Organism: Methylobacter sp.; assembly: GCA_030699385.1. Classification (GTDB taxonomy): domain Bacteria; phylum Pseudomonadota; class Gammaproteobacteria; order Methylococcales; family Methylomonadaceae; genus Methylobacter_A. The sequence continues at coordinate 26,722 of JAUYMY010000083.1, read as the reverse complement.
CTTTCTCTTCAAAAAATGTTTTAACAAATCGCCCACCTCGACACCTATTTTCTTATCCAATTTATCGATTAACTTATCAATTTTGGCTTTATTTTTCTCGGTCAATAATGACGCGATGTCGATGCGGTAAGTCGGCTTGCTGAGTGTCCCGGCAACATGAATGCCGACAGTGCCCTTAACCGGTTCTTCTGCGCTGGCGTCGGCATTGAGCAGTTGGGCATTGATTTTGTAAGCCAGTGCCTCGGAAATCAGGTTGACGTTGCCTTTGCCATCCACCCGCAATTTAGCCGATTTGCCGACAAAATCATCATTTTGCAACATGCCGTTGGCGATGCTGGCGCTGCCGCTCATTTCCGAAAACAGCGTCTGATCCTGTTTATAATCCGCCGCCAATTCCGTGCCTTTAAGCCGCGCTTTGCCCTCATCAATCAGCTTTTGCAGATTGAAACCTTTAATCACCGAATCCTTAATCAAAAAATTCAGCCGCCCTTTGGCTGACGATTTCAATTCATCGGCTTTTTGCCCCTGTCCCTGCAATTGCATCGATGCGTTAATCAGACCGCTCATCCACGCCTTGCCCCGGTAATCTTTCAACAAAGGCTCAATCTGCACCTGCTCCATTTTTTCGTTGACCGCCAACAGCGGCTTGTCGCCGCGTTTATCCAGATTGAGGTCGCCGGAATAATGGCCCTGATAAAACTGCTTAATGCTCTGTTGCGAAGTTACCACGCCGTTTTTGGTGTTCAGTTTAACCTGCACATCCTGCAGGATTAAATCTTTGACTTTTAGCTTGCCCAGCGTGACCACGCCATCGGCATTGAGCTTTCTCAAGGTTGCAACCGGCAGCGCAGAAAATCCCGCCGCCAGCAATAACGCAGGGCTGGCGATGGGTTTGGACGCTTTATTGGCAGGCGATAAATAACGATCAAGATCCAGCGTGTCAATAGCCAAGCCGAAACGGATCGCCGTCTGGGCAAAATCCCGCACACTGACCGAGCCTTTAATTTGGCTGTCGTCCAGCATGATCAGCAGATTTTGCAGCTCCGCCGATTCGGCGGTCGCCGCCAAATCGAAATTAAGTGCGAGCTTGTTCAGCGCCTGCTTATCCTGCATAACGGGGCGCTTGATGTCCAGTTGCTGCATGAGCTGAACAAGGTTCAAAGGTGCCACACTGACAGCGCCTTGAAACGACGGTTTGTCCTTAATCGCGCTGCCGTTTAAGTCGGCGGACAGCGCCATCTCGCCCGATTTCAGCAGCAAGGCGGAAATCTTAGCGGTTTGCTGCGTCATATCCAGCGCCACATCGGCAATGGTTAACGCCGCTGTTTGCGCTTTAGCGGGGATGTTTTCGCCAGATACGCTTAACTGCAGATCGCTTTGGCGCAACGTGAACTTATCGAGTGCTTCATTAGCCGTCAGTTCGGTGTTGAATTTGATTGTTTGGCTCGATTGCGATTTTTTGTCCAAGATCTTGAGAGAAACGCTAACGCCAACCGGCTCATTGAACACGAAGGCATCGGAATTTAGATTAAGCTCAGTGAATTCAATCTGCTGGCCGTTTTTTTGGTCATGCCAATTAATCCGTGCATTTTCAACAGCCATGCCGCCGATAGCAAAAGCCGCCTGCGTTGTAGCCGGTAAAGATGCCCCATCGGATTGGCCGGGTATTGTTGCCTGTGCAATTTTTGGGCGGTTTAAATCGCCCCAGTTAGCCACCCCTTCCGGATTCCGCACCAGATTGACAACCAAGCCTTTTAAAACAATGCGGCTGATTTCTATTTTCTTTGACAGCAACGGCCATAACAGCAGATTAATCTCGCCTTCTTCCAGCGTTGCAAAAGGCTGGCCGTCGAACCCCGGCGTATTGCTCAAGCTCATTTTTCCGGTCGAAATATGAGCGCCGGGAAACAGCGACAAAGTCAGATCGCCGTCCAGCGCCAAATCGCGGCCGGTCTTGTCCTTAACCACAGCGGCCAATTCAGGTTTGAAATCATTGGGGTCGATGACAAATGGCAGGGTGGCGGCAGCGGCGATCAGCAGCAAAACCGCTACGGCACAAGTCGATAAAATAATTTTAAGCGGTTTTCCCACACAATTCTCCTTGCGAAAATGAATTTCCCACTTTAAAGCGGGGCGAAAACTTAGGCATTTGGCCTAAGCACATCGAAGGCATAGTTTAGTCCGGTTCAAGGCAAAGGCGGCAAGCTGCCCCCACACGTAACAATTTCACGATGCTAAACGGTGTACCCAAGGGTATAAAGGCAAAACCGCGTGTCCAACTCTGACTGTCTGAATAAGTCCGTAAAGCTTTGTAGTGGTTACACTACACCAGTACCTATGGGGCATAATGCCCTTATAAATTTTGCTCTGTTAAACCGGCATCTTTAAGCAACTTGCTTAATGTGCCAATTTTTAAATCTTGGTTTGCGTGGACGGGAACGGTCAGTATTTCTGTTTTATCAGGGCGTGTATAGATATGATGACTGCCGCGAATACGTTACAGTTGCCAACCCTGTAAATGGAGCAGTCTACAGAAGGCTTTCCCTGAAATGGCTTTCATAATTCGATTTCGGCAATTTGGGCTTGAGTTTCATTTGTTATGCGCAGGGCTGCCACTTCTAACCAACCTTCGGCGGCTTCTTTGATATTTAACAGGGTTTCTTCTAATGTTTCGCCTTCGGACACGCAACCTGCAAAAGCGGGAATTTCTGCCCAAAATCCGCCTTCTTCGGCAGGGTGTACCATCACTTGTAGTTTCATAAATTTCTACCTTTTAATGTTTACTGTAGTCGTGGTGGTTTATGCCTTAGGGTACATGCGTAACAATGCCGCGATGCTAAACGGTGTACCCAAAAGAGTACAAAGGGAAAACCGCCTGCCCACACCACTTGGCTCATTTACTGTTTTATCGCCTTAAAACCAATATCAGTACGGTAATAAACCTTATCCCAATGGATGCGGTTAGCCAGCGCATAGGCTTTGCTTTGGGCTTCTTTAATATCATGACCTAAAGCGCAGGCGCATAACACCCGGCCGCCTGCGGTCAGCACATCATTGCCGATTTGCTTAGTGGCGGCATGAAATACTTTGCTGTCTTCGTCTTCCTTATTCGGCAAGCCGGAAATGACTGCGCCGCTTTCGGAAGCATCGGGATAACCGCCCGCCGCTAAAACCACGCCTAAGGCGGCGCGTTCGTCCCAGTCGCTGGTGGTCAGATCGAGATTCCCCGCCAGTGCGGCTTCTATCAGTTCCACTAGGTCGCTTTTTAAACGCATCATAATGGGCTGGGTTTCAGGGTCACCAAAACGGCAGTTGTATTCCAATACTTTAATGCTGCCGTCGGCGCTGATCATTAAACCGGCATAGAGAAAACCGGTGTACGGCAGGCCGTCTGCCGCCATGCCTTTTAAGGTCGGATTGATGACATCGCGCATGACTTTGTCGTGTATTTCTGCTGTGACCACAGGGGCGGGGGAATAAGCGCCCATGCCGCCGGTGTTAGGGCCTTGGTCGCCGTTGTCGCGGGCTTTGTGGTCTTGCGAGGTGGCCATCGGCAAGGCGTGTTTGCCGTCGGCGATGACGATAAAACTGGCTTCTTCGCCGGTCAAAAATTCTTCGATGACTACGCGGTTACCGGCTTCGCCAAACACGTTGCCGGATAACATGTCTTCAACGGCGGCGATGGCTTCGGCTTCGGTTTGCGCGACGATGACGCCTTTGCCTGCGGCCAAACCGTCGGCTTTAACCACAATTGGCGCGCCTTGTTGCTCGATGTAGGCAATGGCTTGCTGTTTGTCGGTGAAGGATTGGAATGCGGCGGTTGGGATGTGGTGGCGGATCATGAAGTCTTTGCAAAACGTCTTCGAGCCTTCGAGTTGCGCGGCTTGGGCGCTGGGGCCGAAGCATTTCAAACCGGCGGCTTGAAAGCGGTCGACGATACCTAAAACTAGCGGCACTTCAGGGCCGATGATGGTTAAATCAATGGCTTCTGTTTGGGCGAAGGCCAGCAACGCGTCAATATCGTTGACCGCAATGGCGACATTTTCAACAGCCGGTTCCAGCGCAGTACCGGCATTGCCGGGCGCAACGAAGACTTTTTCGACTTTGCTTGATTGTTGGGCTTTCCAGGCGAGGGCGTGTTCACGGCCGCCGCTGCCGACGATGAGGATTTTCATGAGGGTTCTCGTGTTTTGTAGTACCCGCAAGGGGCATGAAGGGCAATTTTATTGTCCACGAAAAACACGAAAGGCACGAAAAGAGAGCTAAGTAGCCATTCAAAAGTTTCTTAACAAACAAGTTTGGAGTCCAATAGCTAAAGCTATTGGACTCCAATGTAAATGTTATAAAGAAACAGGCTTACCTAGTGACAAATTTTTTCGTGTTAAGCGTGCCTTTCGTGGACGCTATTCTTTAATGCCGGAAATGACGCATTCCGGTAAAGACCATGGCGATATTATGTTCATCGGCAGCGGCAATCACTTCGTTATCGCGCATTGAGCCGCCGGGCTGTATGACGGCGGTGATGCCCGCTTCGGCCGCGGAATCGATGCCGTCCCGGAACGGGAAAAAGGCGTCTGATGCCATGGCTGAACCCGGCACATCCAAGCCTGCATCGGCGGCTTTGATACCGGCGATTTTAGCGGAATAAACTCGGCTCATTTGCCCAGCGCCAACGCCAATCGTTTGGCCGTTTTTGCAGTAGACAATCGCGTTGGATTTGACGAATTTGCCGACTTTCCAGGCAAACAGCAAATCCGCGAGTTCCTGTTCGGTGGGTTTGCGTTGGCTGACGATGGTCAAATCGGCGGCGCTGATTTCGCCAAGGTCTTTGTCCTGAACCAGTAAGCCGCCGGCAACGCGTTTGAAGTCGAGTGATGGCTGGTTATCGCTGCTCCAGTTACCACATTCCAGCACGCGGATATTTTGTTTTTCGGCCAACACGGTTTGTGCGGCGGCGCTGATGGTCGGCGCAATAATTACTTCGACAAATTGGCGTTTGACGATTTCGGCGGCGGTTGCTTCGTCCAATTCGCGGTTAAAAGCGATGATGCCGCCGAAGGCCGAAGTCGGGTCGGTGGCGTAAGCTTTGTCGTAAGCGCCAAGCAGGTTGTCGGCTTGCGCCACGCCGCAAGGATTAGCGTGTTTGACGATGACACAGGTGGGTTGCCCGCTAAACGATTTGACGCATTCCAGCGCGGCGTCGGCATCGGCAATATTGTTGTAGGACAATTCCTTGCCTTGCAGTTGTCGGGCGGCGGCAATGGTGCCGTTGACCGGTGATTTTTCGCGGTAAAACGCCGCGTTTTGATGCGGGTTTTCGCCGTATCTCATGCTTTGTTGGTGATAAAACTGCAGGTTCAGTGTGTCGGGAAATTGTACGTGACTGAGATTGCCCAGATAGGTTGCAATGGCGGTGTCGTAACGTGCGGTATGTTCAAAGCTTTTTAGTGCCAGATTGAAACGGGTTTGCTGGGCAAGGCCGCTGTCATGCGCTTTCAGTTCGGCGATAATCGCGGCGTAATCGGCCGGATCGACGACGATGGCGACATCGGCATGGTTTTTGGCGGCGGCGCGTATCATGGTCGGGCCGCCGATGTCGATATTTTCAATTGCGGTGTCAAAGTCGCAATCGGGTTTGGCGATGGTTTGCTCAAACGGATACAAGTTGACCACGACCATATCAATCGCGTTAATGCCGTTTGCCGCCATCACTGCGTCATCGATGCCGCGCCGCGCCAAGATGCCGCCGTGAACTTTGGGGTGCAAGGTTTTAACGCGGCCATCCATCATTTCCGGAAAACCGGTGTAATCGGACACTTCAGTCGCCGGGATGTTGTGTTCGGCCAGCGTTTTGGCTGTACCGCCGGTGGATAGGATTTCTATGCCTAGTTGGTTCAGTTCGCGGCAAAAATCCACAATACCGGATTTGTCGGATACGCTGACCAGCGCCCGGGTAATTTTTTTGTTCATGCAGATCTCTTCAATGACAGACGTGGGGAGAATTAGAATCGGCCTTGTTATGACAGGCCGTATTGTTCCAGTTTTTTACGCAGGGTGCTGCGGCTTAGGCCTAATGTTTTGGCCGCTTTGGTTTGGTTGTAACCGGCATGTTCCAGGGTGGCCTGCAACAAGGGTTTTTCCACTTCGCCAATCACCATGGCATGTAAATCCACCGCATCATGGCCGTTCAAATGCAAAAAATATTGCTCGACGGTTTGTTTAACATGCGCGGCTAAAGGAATAACAGCGTTTTTTTTACTGTCTATGCTGATGATTTCAGCGCTTTTTTGGGATGCGTTCATAGGATGCAGCACTGTCGGTGGTTAAAGATTAAATGCCGAATTAATCAGCGCTATTTGTTGGCTTGGACATTGAGCCTGATTGATGTTGCTTTGGCTGTCCCGAGTGATGGACGCAACATGGTTGAGATACCAAGCGATATGTTTCCGCGCTATTTTAACACCGCTTGCGCTGCCATAGAAACTATATAGTTTGTCCAAATGAATCATGAGTAGGTCGTATATTTCGCTAACTGTTGGTTTTTCAAGATGTTTTCCATGCTGGATAAAATGATTGATTTGGCTAAACAGCCACGGGTTGCCCTGGGCGCCACGACCTACCATGATGGCATCGGCACCGGTTGAGGTCAGTATCCATTGCGCTTGCTCCGGGCTGGTAATATCGCCGTTGGCAATGACCGGCATAGCGACGGTTTGTTTGACCTGTTTAACCGTGTCATGTTCGGCGCTGCCTTCAAATTTACAGGCACGGGTGCGGCCATGAACGGTTAAGGCGGCGATGCCCGCTTGTTCGGCTATTTTTGCGATGGCAACGGCGTTGCGATTGTGCAAATCCCAGCCGGTGCGGATTTTTAACGTTACCGGAATGTCGACCGCATTGACTACCGCATCAAGGATGCGTTTGACCAGCGCTTCATCGCGCATCAGCGCCGAACCTGCGGCGACCGAACAGACTTTTTTGGCCGGACAACCCATATTAATGTCGATAATTTGCGCGCCGCGTTGCGCGTTAAATAGCGCCGCCTCAGCCATTAATTGAGGATCGGTGCCCAGAATTTGTACGGAACGGATGCCGGTTTCATTGCCGTGATCCATTTTTAGCCGTGTTGTTTTATGTTGGCGCAAGGCCGGATTAGACGCGACCATTTCGGATACGGCCAATCCCGCGCCGAATTGTATGCACAATTCCCTGAACGGGCGGTCACTGATACCGGCCATCGGCGCGAGAATCAGTTGGTTTTTGAGTTGATAGGAACCGATGTGCATGGGTGAGGCTAAAGGTGAAAGGCGAAAGGTTCAAGAGGGACTTTTCGCCTTCCGCCTTTTATCTAAATCATTTATCTAAATCTTCATTCCAAATCGGATTGTCGCGGTCTTCCGCTTCCAGTTTGGCAATATCTTCAGGATATAAATGCCAAAATGATTTATCAATGGTGGCGTTGCTGTAGCCTTCTTTTTTCTCGTGGGTGAACGGACACCACCAGTTTTCGACAATCTTGACCATATAAGCATGCCATTCAAACAGCGCGACGCTGTAAGGGCAGTACCAGGTGCAGTTTAAAATCCAGAACAGTTTGGATTGCGCAAAACTGGCGCTAAACGAGCGCTCCATGGTGATTTGGCTTTTCAGATCATAACGATGACTGGCGCGGTCAGGAATGAAATCGCCCCAGGTTTTGATGTTTTTGCCGCCGACCATGCGCAAGTGGTAGTAAGTCAAATAGGCGCTGGCAATGACAAAAGGGAAAGTCAGCAAAGGCAGGTAAATCAACACCATACCGATGCCTCTTTGCCATACGGGAATTTGTTTGTGGTTTTTGCCGATTTCAACGCGGCCGGAACAGTTTTCGCAAGCTTTCATTATTGTTATATCCTCATTTTTTTTTAGTTAGCAGGGGGGTTATTGTCGGTTTTGTATCAGCCTCATTCAGTAATTGGTAAATGCTTAGGCACCCGGCACAGCAAAATTTTTGTACGCCGTTGCTTGTGGTCAGTGAAAACCCGGTGATTTCCACCGGCTGGCCGCAAAGCACACAAGGTTCCTTGTCTTTTCCATTGAGCATAAAAAAGGCCTCACATTTTACAAGCTTGAAGACACAGCACAAAAAAAAGTTTTCAGATATTCGGTCTCAGGCGCGGCCGGGTCGATTGGATGGTCGGGGCCTTGGCCGCCTGCGGCAAAAAAGACCAAATGGCGGTCGATATGCCGTCCTGAGGAGCGCAAAATCTCATGCAGGTTTTCGCGGCTCAGGTGATGCGAGCACGATGCCGACACCAAAATGCCGTTTTTGGACAGCACTTGCAAGGCCAGATGATTCAAGCGCCGATAGGCTTCGTAGCCTTGTTTGAAATCTTTTTTGCGTTTAACCAAGGCGGGCGGGTCGAGCACGATAATGTCATAAAGCTGGTTGTCCAGCCGCGCCTGTTTTAAAAATTCAAACACATCGCTACGCACAAAGTGCATTTTATCCTGCACCCGATTCAACTCTGCATTTTCTGCGGCCAATGCCAGCGCGCTTTCCGAGGCATCGACGCAGGTGACTTCGGCAGCTCCCGCCAATGCGGCCGGAATGCCCCAGGCACCGGTGTAGGAAAATAAATCCAGTACTCGCTGGTTTTTAGCCATGCCTGCCAATTGCGCACGGCTGCTGCGGTGATCGTAAAACCAGCCGGTTTTTTGTCCGCCCAGAATGTCGATTTTAAATTTGGCGCCGTTTTCTTCGATGATCAGCGGTTCGGGCAACTTACCATAGGCGAGTTCCGATTCCAGACTTAAGCCTTCTTGTGTGCGCTGGCTGTTGTCGTTTTTCAGGATGATGGCTTCCGGGTTGAGCAATTCAATCAGCGCGCTAAATAAGGCTTCTTTGCGTTGCTCGATACCGGCGGTAGTGATTTGCACCGACAACACCGCGCCGAAACGGTCGATGACCAAGCCGGGCAAGCCGTCGCTTTCACCGAAAACAAGCCTGTAATAAGGTTGGTCGAACAGCTTTTCGCGTAGTATCAGTGCGGTCGTTAAACGCTCTTTAAAAAAATTGGCGCCGCATTTTAAATTGGCTTTTCTGGATAATAAACGGGCGCAAATCAGCGCTTGCGGGTTAACGTAAGCGGTGCCCATGACTTTGCCGTCATCGCTTTTGACCTGCACCAAGTCGCCTGCGTTAAATTGTTCCAGCGGCGAGCGTTTGGTATCGACTTCGTTGCTGAACACCCATAAATGGCCTTTGCGCAGACGTTTGTCTTCGTTCTTTTTTAAATAAATTTCAGGATGGGCCATAGTATTAAATGAGTTAAAAAATAGATGAAAGGGCGTTTATTCGGCTTGCGCTGTGTGGCGGCCAGCTCAGGTTTTCAGCTTAGGTGGTTTCCTGAAAAGGACATGCCAAAAATTGTCCACGAAAGACACGAAAAACACGAAATTTTCGTGGACTCTGTTTTGATTACAAAGAATGTTATTTCTCAGAAATCAGCTTAATGCCTTCAAGCCTAATCCAGTCTTCCTGTTGTACCGGCGCTGCAAATGTTATGTAAGTTCGATAAGCCGCCATCACCGACTCGGCCTGCTCTTGCAAAATGCCCGATAAAACCAGTTGGCCGCCCGGCGCGACTAGGCCGGAAATTTGTTCCGCCATATCAATTAAAGGTTTCGCCAGAATATTGGCCAGCACAATGTCAGCCTGAAACGGCGTAAAGTGTTCGGGCAGATAACAGGCGATTTTATCCAGCACCTGGTTTTTTAGCGCATTGCTTTGGGTCGCAGTGATGGCTTGCGGGTCAATATCGACTGCGTGCGCGTGTTTGGCGCCCAACAGAATAGCTGCAACCGCCAGAATGCCGGAACCGCAGCCGTAATCGATGACATTTTTATCGGCCAAGTCGTGGCTGGCCAGCCATTCCAGACACAGAGCGGTGGTCGGATGGGTGCCGGTGCCGAACGCCAGTCCCGGATCAAGCGTCAGGCAAACCGTGCCTGGCTCGTATTGTTCCTGATCGGTCGGGCAAACCCAGAGCCTGTCAGCAAATTTCATCGGCTTGTAATATTCCATCCAGGCGCGTTCCCACTCTTGGTCTTCTACCCGCTCATAGCGCCAGTCGTGCAATTGTTCTGAGTTAAACTTTTTATAAATCTGCGTCTTGATAAGTTCCGGTTCTGCGTCCAGTTCATACAGCGCAATGACTTCAGTATTCGTCCATATTTTGGTTTCGCCGATAGCCGGCTCGTACACCGGCTCGTCTTCAGCGTCCATGTAAGTGACGGACACCGCGCCGAGCTTGTCGAAATAATCGGCAAGTTTAGGGGCAAGGTCTTCAGTGGTGATAACGGAAATTTGGTGCCAAGTCATGTGAGGAGATTCGATTAAAAAGGTGGGTTGTTTGTCGGTAATAATTCAACATGCCGATAATTGCGAATTTTGCCGTCTAAAGTCATTAACTGGCAGCCATGAATACGGGCGGTTGCAACGATTATTTGATCAGCCGGGTCTCGATGAAACGGTTGAGGCAACTGGGTTGCCTCCAGTGCAATTTGTGGGGTTAAATTCAGCAACTGGATATGCGGATAAGCAAGTGCTTGTGTTATCCATTCATTGACTGAACAAGGTAGTTCTAGGCGTTGGTATTCAACTAATTTAGCGATTTCCCAGCAAGAAATAACGCTCACGCCTAAGCCTTGCTTTTCATGTCGTTGTAATAACTTTGCATATTCTTTTGTTAAGCGGTCATCACCGTGAATCCACCATAGCCAAATATGGGTGTCCAGCAAAATCATTTAAGCGCTTGCCAATCATTTTCTGCAACAGACTCAAAAGGTTGCTCGTAACGAATTTTTGTTCCGCGTAATGGGTAAGTATTTTTCGTGTCCAATTCTTGTTGCTCGTACAATAAACCTAATCGGAAATAATGAATTAAGTCATACAGCTCGTTGAGTTTGTCATTTGGAATATGATTGATTTCATTAATGATCTGTTCTTGTAGCATGACTTATTCTCCAGCCAAATAGTACGAACAATGGTTTCTGTTGTCTGCTCAAGGCGTGTAATCTGACAAAGTCATGTAGCACGCAGGGTGGGTAGAGCAACGCGCCCCCCATTGCATGGATATTGAATATGATGGGTTTCGGCTATTGCCTCTCGGCAATCGCTCCTGCATTGCTCTACCTCCTGCGTCCATGCAGTCGTACCCATCTTACATAAACTAATAAAGCCCCAATTTCTTTTCCAAATAATGGATATTCTGCCCGCCGGCGGCAAAGGCGCTGTCGTTCATGATGTCGTGCTGCAGCGGGATATTGGTTTTAATGCCGTCGATGATGATTTCGCTTAACGCGGTGTTCATCCGGGCAATCGCGCTTTTGCGGTCTTCGCCGTGGGCAATTAGCTTGCCTATCATCGAATCGTAATAAGGCGGTACTTTATAGCCGTTGTAAATATGCGTTTCGCAACGGATGCCGGGGCCGCCGGGCATGTGGAACTGGTCGATGGTGCCGGGGCAGGGCATGAAGGTCTTGGGGTCTTCGGCGTTTAACCGGCACTCAATCGCATGGCCCTGGATTTTGACCTGGTCTTGGGTTATCGATAACGGCAAACCCGCCGCAATGCGCAGTTGTTCTTTGACGATGTCAAAACCGGTGACCATTTCGGTGACCGGATGCTCAACCTGTACGCGGGTGTTCATTTCAATGAAATAAAACTCGCCTTTTTCGTATAAAAACTCAAAGGTTCCCGCGCCTAAATAGCCAATATCAACACAGGCTTTGGCGCAGCGCTCACCTATCAGCTTGCGTTGTTCTTCGGTGATGCCGGGTGCAGGCGCTTCTTCGACCACTTTTTGATGGCGGCGCTGCATCGAGCAGTCGCGTTCGCCCAAATGAATGGCGTTGCCGTGCGAGTCGGCCATGACCTGAAACTCGATGTGCCGGGGGTCTTCCAGAAACTTTTCCATGTACACGGTGGGATTGCCGAACGCCGTACCCGCTTCCGCTTTGGTCATTGCTATCGCATTGATTAACGCCGCTTCAGTATGTACGGTGCGCATACCGCGCCCACCGCCGCCGCCAGCGGCTTTGATGATGACCGGATAGCCGATTTCCTGTGCCAGCTTCAGGTTCTTTTTACTGTCGTCCGACAAGGGGTCATTGTTGCCCGGAACACAAGGAATTCCGGCTGCAATCATTGCATTTTTGGCGGAAATCTTGTCGCCCATCATGCGGATGGTTTCGGCATTCGGGCCGATGAAAACAAAGCCGCTTTGTTTGACCTTTTCGGAAAAGTCGGCATTTTCGGACAAAAAGCCGTAGCCGGGATGAATAGCTTCGGCGTCGGTCACTTCAGCGGCGCTGATGATGGCCGGAATATTCAAATAGCTGTCAGCGGATGCGGCAGGGCCGATACAGACTGATTCATCGGCCAGACGCACGTGTTTTAGGTCGCGGTCGGCCTCGGAATGCACAGCGACAACTTTAATGCCTAATTCCCGGCACGCGCGCAAAATACGCAATGCAATCTCGCCGCGATTGGCGATAACGATTTTATCGAACATGAGCTTTCCGTCCTTGATGTTATTCAATGATGAATAAGGGTTGGCCGTATTCGACAGGTTCGGCGTTTTCAACCAGAATTTTGGTGACAGTGCCGCTCTTGTCCGACTCAATCTGGTTAAGGATTTTCATCGCTTCAATGATGCACAAGGTGTCGCCGACCTGAACGGATTGGCCGATTTCGGCAAAAACCTTTGTGCCGGGTGAGGCTGAGCGGTAAAAGGTGCCGACCATCGGCGATTTAACCACATGGCCGGTGATTTTTTCCTCGACAGGCGCGAGTGCCGCAGTTGCCGTAGTTGCTGTAGCAGGCGCGGCAGCGGGTGCAGGCGTATAAGCGACCGTCGCAGGTGCGGCGGAATAACGGCTGATACGGATGGATTCTTCGCCTTCTTTAATTTCCAGTTCGGCAATGTCGGATTCTTCGATAATCTCGATGAGTTTTTTTATTTTTCTAATATCCATGGTTTTAATGTCTCTCGGTTAATATCTGATGAGCGGCCAGTAAGGCCAGTTCGTATCCTGTTGCGCCTAATCCGCAGATAACGCCTTGGGCAATATCGGAGAAATAGGAGTGTTTTCTAAAAGGTTCGCGTGCGTGGACGTTGGATAAATGAACCTCTATAAAAGGGATTTTGGTAGCTAGCAGCGCATCGCGCAGGGCGACGCTGGTATGGGTAAAAGCGGCCGGATTGATAATGATGAAACCAACTTGGGCATGATAAGCGGCGTGTATCAATTCTATGATTTGGTGTTCAGCATTGTTTTGATAAAAATTGAGCTGATGCCCCAGTTCTGTAGCTTTTTGTTCCAGCTGTTGCTGAATATCGGCGAGGTTTTTAGTGCCGTAAAGACCGGGTTCGCGAATACCTAACAGGTTTAAATTCGGCCCATTTAAAACGGTGATAGTCGCCATTAATCTGCAAGTCAGTTAGGGTTAAGGAGCATAATTAGCCGCTAATTTTGCCCAATTTATGGGATTTTGTCCAGATATTCTGTTTTTAGCAAAAGATAGCGACCAGATTCGCACTATTTGAAGTTGTTAGGAACAAATCTGCTGATTGTAAAAGTTATTTGTCGATGGTTTGGGGGAAGATGGCGAATTCAACCCATAAATACAACACCGAGCAGATTACCGGTATCAAGCCCGGCCATTTTACAAAACACTTCCTAAGGTGTTTTGCAGTTTAATACCGGATGGAATAGTGGAGGCGAGCATTTTAAGCACTTCTTTAACCAGAGGGTCAGGCGCCATCTTCGGTCCGGTTGCGGCTATAGGTCAGCATGTACGCGACCAAATTCCGCGCCCGTTCACCGGCTTTGATAACCTCTTCCAGATAAGAAGCCGGCGGACTGTCCTTGTCGGTGCGCCATTTTTGTTGACGGATACGCACGGACGCTTCAAATAATGCTGCGCCGCCTTCCTGTATTTGTCCGTGGGCACGCAGGCGCGCTTCAATATTGAGCTGTGCCTGCTTGCAATCAGAGATAAAGCGGTCCCACGCTTTGGCATCTTCTATCGACTTGAACGAATAAGCCAAAGCCCCGGTCATGGCTAAGCCTATCAGCAGCACCAGCTAGGCGCTCCAGTTGCGTATTAAAGGCGGTCGAGCAGAGAGTGCGAGGGTATTTCAGTTGATTGTAGGGAAATATTCGGGTTTGTGAGTGAGTGAGATAAGTGGGCGGTGTTAATCCCGTGTTCCCGTTCTGGCAATATCGGCAAATAAATCGCTGCCCAAATCATTATCAAGATTCGGCGGCAAGGCAAGATCCTGAGGCCGCCGGCGTAAAATATCGATAAACACGGCGCTGAGTTCGGGATCGCGCCAGCCTTTGTCGATTTCTTCTTCCATGATGCTGATGACTTGCTCTCTGGACATCGCCGGTTTGTAAGGGCGCTCGTTGGCCAGTGCATCATAAATATCGGCAATCTGAAAGACTCGCGCCAGCAACGGAATGTTTTTACCGGATAAGCCATCGGGATAACCGCCGCCGTCCCAGCGTTCATGGTGATGACGGATGATAGGCAATGTCAGTTGCATACTTTTGAGGTCCTTAACCAGACGGGCGCCGATTTCAGGATGCTGACGCATGATTGACCATTCGTCTTCGCTCAGTTTGCCCGGTTTAAGCAGAATACTGTCAGGAATGCCCAGTTTGCCAATGTCGTGCATGACGCCTCCACGGCGTAGCGCCTTCAGATATTCAGGCCCTAAGCCCAGTGCTTGCCCCAAGACCACGCTGATATGGGCTAAACGGGAGCAATGGTCGCCAGTATTTTGGTCCTTGGCTTCGACCATGCGGGCGAGAGCGAACAGCATAGATTCGGCGCTATCGAGTTGATCGGTCAGGCGCTTGCGGTTAACCGCGCTATCCAGACGGGCAATCAGTTCCTGAGGTAAATAGGGTTTGCTGATGAAATCAGTGGCGCCGACACCTAAACTACAGGACAAATTATCACTGCTGCTATCGCCGGTGACCATAATGACAGGTAATAACTCCAGTTCCAGATCACAGCGAATGCGTCTACAGACTTCGTCGCCATTCATGATAGGCATTTTTTTATCCAGCAGCACCACATCGAACGGCTGTTCGCTCAGAAGTTGCAAGGCTTCAGCGCCCGAAGCGGCCTCGGTTACAGCATACTTAGGTGCTTGTAAGATTTCTTTTTCCAAGGCTCGGTGTACCACATCATCATCGACGATTAACACCCGGTAGGGGTAGCATAAAATCATCGCGTGACGCTCATTATTTTCAATCATGTTCCATCCCTTTGGCTAAAGCTGTTGCTATTGAGTTCTGCGGCCAGTACGTTCAGCAATTTTTTGCCGTCTACCGGCTTATTTAAATAACAGCGAATGCCCAGATTTTTTGCGGCCTCTGCATTAATCCGCTCGCTATAGCCGGTGACCAGAATAATCGGCAAGTCCGGTCTAAGCGCCAGTACTGCGCGGGCAAGTTCGGCACCGCTTAAGTGCGGCATGGTCTGGTCAGTGAGAATTAACTCCACGCTGTCCGGCGCGAGTTGAAAATTATGTAGCGCCACGGTGGGGTCAGTAAAAATGCTGACCTGATAACCCTGTTCCTGCAGGAGTTCCAGATAATAACCGGCTAGTGCTTCTTGATCTTCCACCACCCAAATACGTTGACTCCTGGTTTTTTGTGCCAGTGGCGCAGGTACGAAAGTCGCTAACGCAGGCGCTTCAGCATCGGCAAAGGGAAATAATAAACAAAAAGAGGTGCCCCAGTCAGGGCTGGTTTCTATTAACACATGCGCATTGTTTTTTATGACCACGCCTTGCACCATACTTAAGCCGAGCCCTGAGCCTTTACCAATTGTTTTGGTGGTAAAAAAAGGGTCGAAAATACGTTGCCGCGCATTGAGCGGAATGCCTTCGCCGCTGTCTTTCACTTCCAGAACGACATACTCACCGGTAATGATAGTGTGACAAACAGCGCAGACTTTACGCGCAACCCAGGCACGTTTTAGGCTGATGTCGATGCGGCCTTGTTCGCCGATGGCGTCGCGGGAATTAACCGCCAGATTAATTAACACCTGTTGTATATCAATCGGATCAATGCGTACCGGGGGCACATTCGGGTCTAGCTGAGTGGCGACTTTAATACCCGCTGGAATAGCAACCGACAACATAGCGACCGCTTTTTCAACTTCTTGGGCTATATTCAGAGGAGCGCTGTCCACCACCGCAGAGGTTCGGCTGTAAGCCAGCATTTTGGCGATGAGATCACGCGCCCGTTCACTGGCGGAAATGACTTCGCCCAGATAACGTGCCAGTTTATCGTTAGGGTCTGATACGCAGCGTTCCAGTGCCAGGTTGGAGTAACCGAGTATGGCCGCCAAAATATTATTGAAATCGTGAGCAATGCCGCCGGTCAGTTGCCCCAAGGCTTCCATTTTTTGCGCTTGTTGTAATTGCTGTTCCAGTTGTTTGCGTTCGGCGACGTCGCGTATCAACACGATAATATCGCCGCTGTCGGCAAAACGCGTCAGACGCGCTTCGTAGTAGCGCTCGCCATGGGTGCCTGCGAGTTGGTATTCAAACGCAATGATCCGCTCACTATTTTGCTGTTCGTTGAGTTTGGCCGCAAACAGGATAGCTTGTGCCGGCGGCAGGATATCGATAAAGGGCTTGCCGAGATAGTGCTCCGGTAGCGCGTAGAGCGTGTCCATCGCGCTTGGATTGGCATAATAGCTCTGTATAGTGCCTTTCGAGCACAGACGAAAATAAAGATCGGGCAGCACATCAAAAATAGACTTGAGCTCGCGATCATGGCGGCGGCGGTCAGTTTCAGCCTGTTTGCGAGTGGTAATATCGGCAATAGCCGCCAGAGTGCGGCTTATTTCACCCGTTTCATCGCGGAGCGCGACCACATTCAAATGCACCCATATTTCATGGCCGGCTTTGTGAATATAGCGTTTTTCAGTCACATATTCAGGTGTTTCACCGCGTGCCATGCGGCGCCAATTGTCTATGTTTTTATGTCTATCATCGGGATGAGTAATCATGGCAAAGGTTTTGCTCAGTAATTCGTGGGCTGAATAGCCGGTCATTTCACAGAACTTGGCATTGACGCGCAAAAATTGCCCTGTTGCGGGATTGGCTTCGGCCATGCCAATGGCAGCGGTTTCAAAAATGGCCCGAAAATTTTTCTCACTTTCTTGCAATGCCTGTTCGGCCAATTTACGTTCGGTAATGTCATCGTAAATAGCCACCAGATTGCCGTCTTCCAATCGATACAGGTAGTTTTCCCGCCAACCGGCGACACGCTCGTCCTGATAATAATGGGCAGAAAAATGCTCGGGCTGGCCGCTGCGCCAAACCCGGCGCAATACCTCAAGCAAGCCGAAATCAATGACGCCAGGGAAAATAGTAGTCAAACGGCGACCGATAAAATGCTCTCGGCTTATTTTTTCCGTGCGTTCGGCGGCATGATTAACTTCCAGAAAGATAAAATCTTTTCCATTGTCAATCGCTTGATAAACTACGCCGCAGGAGGTCATGTTGTCGAATAATTGTCGGTATCGGGCTTGCTGTTGCCCAACTTTCAGATAAGGTGTTTGAATTGTGGTGACAAAGACGGCCTGATAAAGAAAGAAATAACCGAGGATTTTATAGAGATGACCCAATACATTAAACGCATCGCTGGTTGATTTATATTGGGTAAAGAACAGCTCGCTCATTACAAAAATCAGGGCGGCGGCAAAAAAATAAGATTTTAGATTGTGCGTGTCTGAATGGTAGGCCTGTCGCTTAAAACGACCCGCCGCTACACAGAGTAGAGTAATAATGCCCCACTCGCAGGCGACTTTAAAGCCGGTTAAGCCCTGACCTTCAATGAAGGTGCGCGGCATAATCATCGGATAAAACAGTACCACCCAGTAAATCAGCAGCGTGTACAGGCACAAACCGAGCAGCAGTTGATAGCGGATTTGCGGTTTAGGCAACGGCGTTGTGCTCATAAATGAGGTAATACACAGAGCCAGCGCCACGGTAAATCGGGCCGCTAACCAAAAAGCAATGCCTTTTTCTGGCGAGGAGGGGGTGACAAAATCAGGCATCCCTTTATAAGAAAGGGTGTGGCCAAAATCCAGCAGGCCGGAAGCCAGCATCGCACAACTGAGCAAGGTGATATTGGCGGGACGGTTGGGCGATAAACTGTGCCAAGTCACGCCAAAGATCATAAAGGCGACCATCACTGAGAAAAATTCCAGCAAGGTATGCAACGGCAGGAAATTTTGCGGCGTCATCACAAAATAAGCGCCGGGTGATAAAAAGAACAGCGCGGTCATGGCGGCTAATACCGCAAGTAACAGACAACAGCGATGGGTATTCGCCAACATATTCGAGAGGAGAGGGGGAACGCGCTTGTCCATGAGCGACCTTTTCAAACAATTGGATGAGGGGCTTAGAGCGCGCCTATGATAACAAGTTGGCCTTCAGTAACCCAAGCAGAAATTGGGTGTCGAGTGGATTGGTCACACACGTTTCCGCACCCGTTGCAAGAATACGTTGCTGGTTTTCGGGGCTTAAATGGCCGGTCATGGCGATGACCCGGATATCGCGGGTTTCCGGGTTGTCTTTGATTTGGCGATAAACCATAAAGCCATCTATTCCTGGCATCATCGGGTCTAGCAAAATAACGTCCGGTTCAAAGGTATGTATTTTGCTGCCCACTTCGAAACCATTAGCGGCCGTGTCAACAATCAGTGGTTCATCCAAGCCGGTCAGCCATTCGAGTAAAAAACCGCTGACTTGTCTGTTGTCGTCGACAACCAATACCCGTAATTCCTTAGCGGGTAAGGTTGCTTTGGTCTGTTTGGCAAATAATTCCACGCTTTCACGCAGAAAACGGCGGTGCCCGCCCCGTGTGGTCTCTGAGGGCAACAAGCCTTTTTGAGCCCAAGCGCGTACTGTGACTGGCGATACCATTAACACCTTGGCTGCTTCGCTGGGCGTCAAATAAGGCTTGCCATTATTTGTCATAGTAAAAAAGTTCCTCATTAATGATTGGATTCCAAAAGTGATGATTAGTGTTTGATTTAAAACGTAATGGGCGACATTTTAATAATAGCGGGATTAGTCGTCAATCGATTTAATCGAATTTATCGGTTTTATCTATTTTGATGAAATCATCAGTGTCCATTGCCATAGAACACAATTTCGTAAGCCATTTTATCCAGCGGCACTTCCCGGTTTACTGCGCCCAATTTGGCGGCTTCTTTGGGCATGCCATACACCACACAACTCTCTTCGTCCTGCCCCAGTGTGCGGGCACCCATGTCGTGCATTTCTCTCATGCCTTTCGCGCCGTCATCACCCATGCCGGTCATGATGATGCCGAGTGCATTTTTCCCGGCGCATTTGGCGACAGAGCGAAACAGCACATCAACCGAAGGCCGATGACGGGTGACCGGCGGGCCGTCAACAATTTCAACATGGTAATGCGCGCCGCTGCGTTTGAGCAGCATGTGCCGACCGCCTGGCGCGATGAGCGCTTGCCCCGGCAATACCCGGTCGTTGTTGACGGCTTCGCGCACTTCGATTTGACACAGTTTGTTCAGGCGTTCGGCGAAAGCGCCGGTAAATTTTTCCGGCATGTGTTGGACGATAACGATACCGGGACAAACCCGCGGCAAAGCGGTTAAGACCATTTCCAAAGCTTGCGTGCCGCCGGTAGAGGTGCCGATGGCGACCACTCTGTCGGTGGTTTCGGCCATTGAGTGAGCGCTCGCCGGAAGAATCGCATCGGCGGTTAATTTGGCTTGTACCGGCACACTGACCGCGGCTTTACCCAGCCGGCGCAAGTTGGCGCGAGCGGCGGCTTTAACCGCAGAAAGCAGGCTTTCCGAGTCATCTTCTAAAAATTGCTTGAGCCCCAGCTTTGGCTTGGTAACGATACTGACCGCTCCTGCTGCCAGCGCCTGCATGGTGGTTTCGGCGCCTTTTTCGGTGAGCGTCGAGCAAATCACCACGGGCGTGGGGGACTCAGCCATCAGCTTTTTTAAAAAGGTAATGCCATCCATACGCGGCATTTCCACATCCAGCACGATGACATCGGGCCATTGTAGTTGCATCCGCGCCATCGCAAACACCGGGTCGGCCACCGCGCCGATGACAGTAATGCCCGGATCTTGTGACAGATTCGCGGTTAATACCTGCCGTACCACGGCGGAATCATCAACTATCAATACCTTAATCGTCATTTTAAACTCCTGTTTACGGATTCCGGGATAAGCAACGCCTGTGTATGCCATATCCAAACTTCGCCGCTCCATACCTCAAAAATCACCTTACGATGGCCGCTGTCGCCCAAGTGTTCGGCCACACAGTCAAAACCGTGCTGCTGCACCAGCTGCCGTGCGGCCTGCACATTTTTAGCACCCAACCCGGCATCCTTGCTGTTACCGACGCCTGGGAACATGTTGCCGCCGCCGAACAACTTAACTTGATATTCCTTATGCGGTGCGCCGACGGCCTTCATTTCTTCCAGCAGCATGGCAACCGCCATATCGGCATAGCGCCCATCGGACGCAGTTCGGGCGCTGGCGCGGTATTCCCTGCCGGATTCCGGCAGCATGTAATGACACATGCCCCCAACCAGTAGTTGCGGATGCCAAAAAGTCATAGAAACGCAGGAACCCAACACGGTGGAGATACGGGTATAGCGGCCGGCAAAGTAATAGTCGCCGGGGTGAAGAAAAACCTCCACGGGATGCAACGGGTTTGCCATGTTAAATTTTTCGGTAAACAGCCGGCTGCACCAAATGCACATTTTCACTGATGCCGTTCAATGTCTCCGAATGGCCAACCAGAAAATAACCGTCGGGACGCAGCAGCGACAACAGCCGAGACACCACTTGGCGTTTGGTATCGGGATCGAAATAGATCATCACGTTACGCAGAAAAATGACATCGAACTCGCCCAGCTTCGGCGGCGTTTCGGTCAGATTATACTGCATGAATTGTACGCGTTCGCGCAGTTTGCGCTCAATCAGTAAGCTTCCCTCCTGGCTACCGGTGCCTTTAAGACAATAATTCGATAAATAAAACGGCGGGATTTCCAACATGCGCTCCATCGGATAAAGCCCGTTGCGCGCTGTTTCCAGCACCCGCGTACTCAGATCGGATGCGATAATTTCCCAGGGCGCAGTACCTAACACTTCGTCCAGCTGCATGGCAATGCTGTAAGGCTCCTCGCCGCTGGAGCAGGCGGCGCTCCAAATGCGCAAAGGTCTGCCGGGTTTCCTCGTCGGCAAAATGTGCTGACGCAAAAAATCGAAATGCTTGGGTTCGCGGAAGAAATGGGTTTCGTTGGTGGTGAGCAAATCCACCGCCATTTGCAGTTCCGCTTTGCCGTCAGCCGCCGTAATCATCCGAAAATAATCATTATAATTAGTCAATCCGTAATGCCTAAGACGCTTTCCCAGACGGCTGGTAATCAGCGGTTTCTTGGCTGACGACATACTGATGCCTGCAATGCGGTAGATCAGATCGCGAAACAGTGCGAACTCTTTTTCTTGCAACACGACGATGGTAAGGTTGGCTGTGTGAGCGGCTTGTGCGGTCATTTTCTTTCCCCGGTTTTTGTTAGTATTGCGGCATAATAATTGTCCACGAAAGCCAAAAGTAGGCGCCTCTAGGCGGCACGAAAAACACGAAATTTTCCTGATTTTCGTGGGCTCTATTTTTTTTATAGCCCAAGATCATCAGGGCGTATTCTTTCTCGGAAATTACCTAAAGCCACGGCAAGCCATTGGTGCAGACCGGATTGATAGACAATCGTTGCTTTTTTCATCGTCCTGCCTCTGTCAGCTGTAATTCAAGTTTTTTGACGCGCACGGCAATAGTGCTGTCAACCTCTTCCACTCCTTGCGCAATCTGCCGCAATACCGGCGTCATGGTGCCGCTGTGAGCCGCCTCGATACTCGCAGAACGCGCAATCACCAAGCCGGTAGCGGGTGCGCCGGATGGTCATTTGCAATTCACGCAGCATGATCCGCGATCAGTCGTTCCATCTCCAGCATATCGGCCTGACTGCGCGCACAGGCCGGAACAATGTGGGTTTGAGCCAAATCGCCGTAAGAGTCCGCTCGAGCCGGTAAAACAACACTATGCGAGCAATGGCGTTTTCTTGCAGTCAACACCACCTGCCGATAAATCAGCGTGGATAAGGCCTGCATCGCAACCGTCATCTTTTCGCTTCATGCGCCACTACGCTGAATCCGACCGCATTAGCGCCTGCCGCGCGACCAGCATGGCGTTGGTTGCGGTCAGACTGATTTTTCCGCCGTATAAACAATGCCTTTAATTACCTCATTAATTTCGACGATAGCTTGTAGTTCGTTCATGCATGCTTTATCTGTAAAAAAATGATAACTATGCTGCGACAGATCAGCCCGTCTGCGCCAATTCGCCAGTCGTTGCCGTGCCCACGCTAGCCAACTCCGCCATGTCATCCATCGACAGCACATGCTGTATATTCAGAATGATGACAAATTTACCGTTGATCTTGCCCATGCCGGCGATAAAATCGGCGCGGATGTTGGCACCGAATGTCGGCGCCGGTTCGATCTCGCTGGCTGAAATTTCCAACACGGCGTTAACCGCATCGACCATGACCCCGACATTTTGGGTTTCCTCGCCCATCACCACCTCAATAATAATGATACAGTTGCGCCGACCCACTTTGGTGGCCTGCTTGCCGAAACGTGCGCTCAGGTCGATGACCGGTACTACGGCGCCTCTCAGGTTAATAACGCCACGGATAAAAGCCGGCATACGCGGCACTTCGGTAAGCTGGCCGTACTGGATGATCTCCTTGATGCGCAGTATGCCGATGGCATAGGTTTCGCCGCTCAACATAAAAGTCAAATATTGCTGCGCATCCTCAAGTGTTACGCCCGCAGTCTGGTTTGCTGTTTGTGCAATTATATTCATGCCCGTCTCCTAAAATCTGACGAATTCAGCTTCGTTAGGCACATGTTTGTCGCCCTCCGCTTTCTTGACCGCAACTTTGCCAAGCTTGGCTTTAAAAGCCGGTGCCTTGCCTGATAAACCGGTCAAGGTAAAAAACGCCATCAATTCCTGCAGTTGCATGGCCTGTCCGCTCATCTCTTCCGAGGTGGCGGCCAACTGTTCCGATGAGCTGGCATTTTGTTGGGTGATCTTATTCAGTTGATCCATCGCAGCATTGATTTGGTTGGCGCCTGCCGATTGTTCTTCAGAAGCAGCGGCAATTTCCTGCACCAGGTCGGACGTTTTCTTAATCGACGGTACGATGGTATCCAACAGCTTACCGGCCATTTCAGCCATCTCGACACTGCTTTCAGCCAACTCGCCGATTTCCTCTGCGGCTATTTGGCTGCGTTCGGCCAGTTTCCGCACTTCTGCGGCAACCACGGCAAACCCCCTGCCATGTTCGCCGGCACGAGCCGCTTCGATCGCGGCGTTCAAGGCCAGCAAGTTGGTTTGGTAAGCGATGTCGTCGATGATGCCGATTTTGCCGGCAATGCTCTTCATCGCGCTGACCGTTTGTTTAACGGCGTCTCCGCCTTGCACCGCTTCACCACTGGCGTGGGTTGCCATGCCGTCGGTGACTTTGGCATTTTCGGTGTTCTGGTTGATCGATGCCGACATCTGCTCGACGGACGCGCTGGTTTCTTCCACCGATGCCGCCTGTTCGCTGGTGGCTTGCGACATGCTTTGCGCTGTGGCTGAAACTTCCTCGCTGGCCGAAGCGATATTAACCGCCGCACCATTCACTTCACAGATCACTTGCGACAGTTTGGCAACGGTGTTGTTGAGGCTTTGCTTGACTTGGTCGAATGAGCCTTGGTAATCGCGGGTGACGGTCTGGGTCAAATCGCCTTGCTCCAGTGCTTGCGCGACTTGTATGGTGTCCTTGAAAGCGATGTCGACGGTGTCGGACAGCTGGTTGAGCAGTTCGGACAGTTCCTTGGTAAACCCTGCTTTACCGTTCATATCGATCTTGATGCTGAAATCGCCCTTGTTGGCAGCAGCGACGATCTGTCCGATTTCCCCAACGATCTGTTTCAAGTTGCTTCGCAACTGCTCGATAGTTTCGTTGATAAATACTTTTTTGCCGGGGAATTTTTCCAGCGGGGCATTCAAGTTGCCTTCGCCGAATTCCTTAATACAAGCCATGGCTTTTTTCTTCACGGCAATGTGGCCGAATACCATGTCGTTCACGCCTTTGGCCATCAGTGCGAAGTCGTTTTTGAACTTGGTCTCGTCGATCTTGATGTCGATGTCGCCCTTGTCGTGTTCGGCTGACATGTGATTCATCTCAGCGATCAGACCCTTGAGGTTGCCCCGCACCTGCTCAATGATTTCGTTGATGAAGACTTTCTTACCGGGGAATTTTTCCAACGGGGCATCGAAGTTGCCCTCGCCGAATTCCTTAATACAAGCCATGGCTTTTTTCTTCACGGCGATGTGGCCGAACACCATGTCGTTAATGCCTTTGGCCATCAGTGCGAAGTCGTTCTTGAACTTGGTCTCATCGATCTTGATATCAATGTCGCCCTTGTCGTGTTCAGCTGATATATGGTTGATCTCAGCTATCAAGCCCTTTAGACTGATCCGCACCTGCTCAATGGTTTCGTTGATGAAGGCTTTCTTGCCGGGGAATTTTTCCAACGGGGCATCGAAGTTGCCCTCGCCGAATTCCTTAATACAAGCCATGGCTTTTTTCTTCACGGCGATGTGGCCGAACACCATATTATTGATGCCTTCGGCCATTTTCCTGAATGCGCCCTCAAATTTGCCTTCGTCGATCTTAATGTCGATATCGCCCTTGTCGTGCTCGCCCGACATACGGTTCATTTCGGACGCCAACGTCTGTAGCGTGCAGCTCATGTTTTTCATCGCAGCCAGCAACTGGCCGATTTCATCGGTACTGGTGACCTGAATATTGGCGCTCAGGTCGCCCTCGGCAATTTTTTGGGCGGTATCCCGGGCTATATTCAATGGACGCGTAATGGAACGGGTAATCAAAAAACCGAGCAGGCAGCCAACTGCCAACGAAACCCCGATCACGCTGATCATCAACCATTTCGATGACAGGTAAAGCTCCGTGTTATCGTCGGATGCCTTTTTGGCATTTGCCTCCTTGACTTGGCTCAAGGCAGACATCAGGTCGTTGGCTTTGTCGGCAAACGCTCGGCCATCCTTCATCTCATAGGCGGCCGATTTCCGGTCTTGTTGCTGAAGACCGGCGGCTTCTTCTTGCTTGGCCATTTCTAGGGTTTTGTCTTGAGACTCAAGGTAGGTCTTGTATGCCGAATCCAGTTCTGCATATTTCGCCTTGCCTTGTTCTGTGTAGAATAAATTGCGGACTTTTTCCAGATTGTCGCGCGCACCGTCGCGGTATTTCGCTAATGCCACAAGATAAGGCGCTGCATCAATGCCTGGCATGGATTGAGCCAGCAGGTAGTTGCGAATCGCGCTTGCCTGATAAATCAAGTTGATATTGGCTTCCTTGATGTAGGAAACTCCTAGCAGTTCTTTTTGATACAAATCGTCCGCTGCGGTATTGATTTTCCCCATGTTAGCGATGCCTATCATGCCTGTAACGGCAGTCAATATGGCTATCAATAAAAAGCCAAGGATCAATCGTGTTCCAACTTTCATTTTGTTCATCTGTCTTTCCTCTTTAAAGTTAAGAAATAATCCGTAGCTTTTGTCTCGTTCCCACGCGCTACGTACCCTCTGGGGGTATAAATGGGAATGCATACAAAATTAAAGTTATCTAGGTCGAAATACCCACAGAGCACAAGTAAAAGTCGGTTGTAGGGCTAGCGGAAACCGGCGTTTCCTGCAAATAGCAGCCGAATTCGCCGGAAACTCATGCCTTAGAATCTAACGAATTTAGCTTCGTTAGGCGGCTGTTGTGACGCCGCCATTCTTTTGGCCGCTGGCTCAAAAGGCTTGGCTTTTGCGCCTACCATTTTGCTGCCATCACCAACGGTAAAAAACCCCATCAGTTCCTGTAATTGCGCTGCCTGTCCACTCATTTCTTCGGAGGTGGCGGCCAGCTGTTCCGAAGAGCTGGCATTTTGCTGGGTGATTTGATTGAGCTGATCCATCGCGGTGTTGATTTGACTGACGCCTGAGGATTGCTCTTCAGAAGCGGCGGTAATTTCCTGCACCAAGTCGGAGGTTTTCTTGATCGAAGGCACAATGGTATCCAAAAGTTTACCCGCACTTTCCGCCATTTCGACGCTGCTTTCCGCCAATTCGCTAATTTCCTGCGCGGCGATTTGGCTGCGTTCCGCTAGTTTGCGCACTTCGGCGGCGACAACGGCAAAGCCTTTACCGTGTTCGCCTGCGCGGGCGGCTTCAATAGCGGCGTTTAAGGCCAGTAAATTGGTTTGATAAGCAATGTCGTCGATGATGCCGATTTTGCCGGCGATACTCTTCATCGCGCTGACGGTTTCTTTAACGGCCGCGCCACCTTGTACCGCTTCAGTGCTGGCTTGGGCCGCCATGCCATCGGTAACTTTGGCATTTTCGGTGTTCTGGTTGATGGACGCTGACATTTGTTCGACTGATGCACTGGTTTCCTCGACGCTGGCAGCCTGTTCGCTGGTGGCTTGGCTCATACTTTGCGCAGTGGCGCTGAC
>JAUYMY010000074.1 GCA_030699385.1 Methylobacter sp. | reverse complement strand
CTCATCGTTATACATAAGTTGTGGGAGCGGCCACCCGGCCGCGAATAGTGCGCGATTGTTCGCGGCCGGGTGGCCGCTCCCACAAATTTCATCTATTTTCACGCGTTCCCAAACGCCTAAAATTGTGAGCCGGAATACTTGTGTATAAACATGAGCGCTGGAGCGTGGGAACGATGCAAACTTACTCCATCCGGTAATTAGGCGCTTCTTTGGTAATGGTCACATCATGGACGTGGCTTTCGCGCATTCCGGCACTGGTCACCCGCACAAACTGGGCTTTGTCGTGCATTATTTCAATGCTTTGGCTGCCGGTGTAACCCATGCTGGCGCGGATACCACCCAATAATTGATGGATAACCGCCAACAAACTGCCTTTGTACGGCACCCGGCCTTCAATGCCTTCCGGTACCAGTTTTTCGGTCGAATCGGTTTCTTCCTGAAAATAGCGGTCGCTGGAACCTTGCTGCTGCGACATCGCGCCTAAAGAACCCATGCCGCGATAAGATTTATAAGAGCGGCCCTGAAACAATTCAATCTCGCCCGGCGCTTCTTCAGTGCCGGCAAATAAACCGCCCAACATCACCGCGTGCGCGCCCGCCGCCAGTGCCTTGGCGACATCGCCGGAATAGCGGATGCCGCCATCGGCAATCAACGGCACGCCGGTGCCTTTCAACGCATCGGCGACATTGCTGACTGCGGTGATTTGCGGCACGCCGACACCGGCAATAATGCGCGTGGTGCAAATGGAGCCGGGGCCGATGCCGACCTTAACGCCGTCCGCGCCCGCTTCAACCAAGGCCAAAGCCGCAGCCGCGGTGGCAATGTTGCCGCCAATGACTTGCACTTGCGGATAATTTTGTTTGACCCAGCGCACCCGATCCAGCACACCTTGCGAATGGCCGTGCGCGGTATCGACAATAATCACATCGACGCCGGCGGCAACCAATGCGGCAACCCGTTCTTCGGTGCCTTGTCCGGTGCCGATGGCGGCGCCAACGCGTAATTGCTCATGTTCGTCTTTGCAGGCCAACGGATAATCCTTGGCTTTTTGAATATCTTTGACGGTAATCATGCCGCGTAAATGAAAATCATCATTCACCACCAGCACCTTTTCGATGCGATGTTCATGTAATAAAGCAATCGCCTCTTTGCGGTCGGCATTTTCATTAACCGTCACCAAGCGCTCTTTAGGCGTCATCACCTTGGAAACCGGCTCGTCAAAGCGCGTCTCAAAGCGCAAATCGCGGCTGGTGACGATGCCGACCAACTCGGCGCCGTCAACTACCGGCACACCGGAAATGTTTCTGGCGCGGGTCAACTTAATCACATCGCGAATACTGGTATCCGGCGACACCGTAATCGGGTCTTTAATGACCCCGCTTTCGTATTTTTTAACGCTGCGTACTTCGTGCGCCTGCTGCTCGGCAGTCATATTCTTATGAATAATGCCGATGCCGCCTTCCTGGGCAATCGCAATCGCCAACCGGGCTTCAGTCACCGTATCCATCGCCGCCGCCACCAGCGGGATATTCAGCGTAATCTCCCGCGTCAGCTGTGTTTTCATATCTACATCGCGTGGCAGCACAGTCGAGTGCGCAGGCACCAATAAAACGTCATCAAACGTAAGCGCTTCTTGAAGAATTTGCATAGACTGTACCTTTATATGTCAGTAAAAATAACCGCGCATTATACGGCGAGTTGGCCTGTTTTTTGTAGCATTAAAATACTAGCTCGGAACATAAGCCGTCAATTCCGTGAAAATGAGTCGCTATTAAGTTCATGAAACCGTCGGTATTGGTAGCCTTGCGTGGACGACGGTCATTGTGCATATAGGGGTAGAAAAGAATACGGCTGTCGCTTGAATGCCCGTGGTTCACTCTTGCGTTTTTGTTTGTCAATGGGCGTTGAGGCCATCTATTCTCCCGGAACACTTGGCATATTTGGGACAACTTTGGCGTTTTTTTGGGGGCGGAGGCTGAATTATTAGAAAAAATTAATTAACTACTTACTTATCTCAGTGCAATAATACGGACTATATTTATACACTCAAGCCATGGAAAAACGAGTTAAACGATGACCATTATTCAAAATTTAATACGTCACATACGCCTGCTGGAAATTGTCGGTGATTTAATCCGGGTGAAGGCGGAAGGCGTGGCTTTTGGCGATCTCGCGGTGGTCGAGAATATCGACGGCGAGCTGTCTTTGGCCAAGGTGGTCGATCTTGATCGGGACATTGTCAGCCTGCAGGTGTTTTCCGGCGGCAAAGGTTTGTCGACCGACGCTAAGGTCACTTTTCTTGGCCGTCCGCTCGATGTGGTTTATTCCGATAACATTCTTGGCCGGGTGTTTCGAGGTTCCGGCGAACCTATTGACGGCGGCCCGGCGTTGCCGACCGATCCACGCATTCCGGTCGGTGGCCCGACGGTGAATCCGGTGATGCGGGTGATGCCGTCGCGGATGATCGAAACCCAGGTGCCGATGATCGATTTGTTCAATTGTCTGGTGGAAAGCCAGAAAATCCCCATTTTTTCCATTGCTGGCGAGCCATTTAATGAGCTGCTGGCGCGCATCGGTTTTCAGGCCAATGCCGATGTGGTGGTGTTTGGCGGCATGGGTCTGATTTTCGATGACTACCATTTTTTCCGCACCGCTTTCGAGGAACACGGGGTTTTTCACCGCACCATCATGTTTGTTAATCAGGCGTCCGACCCGCTGGTCGAGCGTTTGCTGGTGCCGGATATGGCGCTAGCAGTGGCCGAAAAAATGGCGGTTGAGGACAATAAACGGGTGCTGGTGCTGCTGACCGACATGACCGCTTTTGCCGATGCAATGAAAGAATTGGGCGTGGCGCAGGAACGCATTCCGGCGGTGCGTGGGCACATGGGCGATCTGTACACGCAACTGGCGTCGCGCTATGAGAAAGCCTGTGATTTTAAAGGCGCGGGCTCAGTGACTATTCTGAGCGTGACCACCATGCCCGGCGATGACGTGACCCATCCGGTGCCGGATAACACCGGCTATATCACCGAAGGGCAGTTTTATCTGCATGACGGCTTTATTGACCCGTTCGGCTCGCTGTCACGGCTGAAACAGCATGTGGTCGGCAAGGCCACGCGCGAGGATCACGGGCAGATCATGAACACCATGATACGTTTTTATTCCGGTGCGGTGGAGGCACAAAAGAAGCAGGCGATGGCCTTTGAACTGTCGCAGTTTGATGAGAAATTGCTCAAATTCGGCCATTTTTTCCGTGAACGTTTTATGGATACGCGGGTTTCCTTGCCGGTTATTGAAGCCTTGGATTTGTGTTGGCAGACATTGGCCGAATGTTTTGAGCCGAAAGAATTGCTGATGAAGCAAAACCTGATTGATAAATATTACCCGAAAGCCGAGCCGCACGATGCGGACAAGGCGGCGTAGCCCGTCATGGCCAAGCTTAAACTGAGCAAACACGCACTGCACGAGCAGCAGGAAAATTTAAAACTGTACCAGCGCTTATTGCCCTCGCTGGACATGAAACGGCGGCAGTTGATGATGGAAGCCAAAAAAGCGCAGGATGATTATGCGGCGGCGCAAGCGGTGGTGGAAGCGCTGGAAATCCGTATTGGCGAGGAATTGCCGATGCTGGCCGATGAAGAGTTTCGCCTAGTCGGATTGGTGCATTTGAAAAGTTACAGCGTCATTGAGCAGAACGTCGTCGGCGTAAAGCTGCCGTTTTTGGACAGCATCGAATGTGCCGTTGCCGATTATTCCCGGCTGGCCACGCCGCCTTGGGTCGATACGCTGGTGCAACGCTTGAAAGAGGCCGCCGAACAGCGTATGCGCGCCGAAATCGCCGCCGAGCGTGTGCGTATCCTGCAAATTGCGGTGCGGCGCATCACTCAGCGGGTCAATCTGTTCGAGAAAATCCTGATTCCGACCGCCAAACAAAATATCCAGAAAATACGTATTTTTCTCGGCGATGCCGAACGCGCCAGCGTCATCATTTCCAAACTGGCCAAACAAAAACAGCTACAACAACGCGAAGCGGAACTCGAAGGAGAGGCGGCGTTATGAGCATTATAACCATGCATAAAGTGACGTTCATCGGCATCAGTGCCGACCGCGAGCGTTTATTGGCCGATTTGCAAATCATGGGTTGTGTGCAAATCATTTCGTTGACCGACCGCAGCGTCGATTATGCCGACACCGCACACACGGCCGGCGCGCGCGAGGCTTTGCAGTTTTTGCGAGCGTATCCGCAGCGAAGACGGCAAGTTGTCGATAAG
Source organism: Methylobacter sp. (assembly GCA_030699385.1). Classification (GTDB taxonomy): domain Bacteria; phylum Pseudomonadota; class Gammaproteobacteria; order Methylococcales; family Methylomonadaceae; genus Methylobacter_A. The sequence goes on along the minus strand of JAUYMY010000074.1, from coordinate 13,542 downwards.
CAGCGCTTTAATGCCGTTAAGGTTCAGCAGCAAATATTGGCAGTCAGAAACCGCCTGCGCGACCTGGAAGATGAGCGCGATTTTTTGATAAAGCGTATTCAGGACATCCGTCCTTGGGGTGATTTCGTGTTGTCGCCGTTGTCGGAAATGGACGAGCAGCGGCTTTGGTTTTACGCGGTTCCGCATAAGGATCTGCCGAAAATCGAAGCGTCGGCGTCAGTTTGGGAAGTTGTCCGGCACGATAACCGTTTTTGTTACGTCATCGTGGTGGACAGAGAAGAGCCTTTGGACATGCCGGTGCCGCGTATTCATTTGGGCAGCAAATCCCGGCACGAGCTGGAAACGAGGCTCGATGAAGTCGAATTCACCATCGAAGATGTGCAGGCGGAGCGGGCTTATTTGACCCGCTGGCATGATTTGTTCAGCCACGACCTGAATCAATTGGAAGACCGCGCGGTATGCGAGACCGCAGCGGCGCACGTTTACATCAACGATGCGGCGTTTGCCTTGCAAGGCTGGGCGCCGGCTGAAAGCCTGCCGGCACTCGAAAGTTATGCTAAAGAACAGGCGTTTCATTTTGCCGCCGAAGCTTCAAAAGCCGAAGACAACCCGCCGACGTTGATGCGTAATCCGTCCTGGCTGGCCGCTGGCGAGGATTTGGTGACTTTTTACATGACGCCGGGTTACCGGACTTGGGACCCGTCATCGGTCACTTTCGTGTCCTTTGTGATCTTTTTTGCGATGATCTTGTCCGATGCCGGTTACGCGGCGGTGATGACCGTGGCTTTACTGGTGCTGTGGAAAAAAATGGGGCGTTCTTATTCGGGGCGGCGCTTCCGCCCGTTGTTATTGGCGGTGTCGGCCGCATCGTTAGGCTTTGGCGCGATGGTCGGCAGTTATTTCGGGGTGACGCCGGATGATGCATCCTGGCTGGGGAAATTGCATGTGCTAGAAATCAGCGATACCGACAGAATGATGCTGCTGTCGGTGGTGATCGGCATTTTTCACATCATTCTGGCCAATGCGATGAATGCTTACCGCTGTAAAGACTGGTCGGACAGACTGCCTGCTATCGGCTGGATCGGCGTGATAGCAGGTGGCTTTATGCTGGCGCTGAGTGGTTCAGTGGCGGTGGCAGGTTTAAAAACGGCGGGCATCGTGTTGATGGCTATCGGCGCACTCTTCATCGTTGGCTTTACCGCGCCGCGCGAAAAACCGCTGGCTCGTTTTGCCCAGGGCATGTTGGGTTTGACCAAACTGTCCGGCGCGCTAGGCGATGTGTTGAGTTATTTGCGTTTGTTTGCCTTGGGGTTGGCGTCCGGATCGCTGGCTGTCGAGTTCAATAACATGGCCAGCGGGGTTTATGAAGGCTATCCCGGCATCGGCTTATTTTTCGCGTTGTTGATATTGATACTCGGCCATACGGTTAATCTATTGCTCGGCATAACCAGCGGCGTTATTCATGGCTTGCGTTTAAACGTGATCGAATTTTTCAATTGGGGACTCACAGAAGAGGGAACCTTGTACAAACCATTTAAAAAAGCAGAGGATAATTTATGGAACCGTTAATTTTGGCACTGGGTTGGGTGGGGCTGTATGCGCCTTTAGCATTGGGCGCGGTAGGCAGCATGATTGGTTGTGCCCGTGCCGGCAGCGCTGCGTGCGGCGCGTTGTTGGAAGTCGAAAGCGGCCACGGGCGCTATATCGGCGTGGCGGCGATGCCGTCTTCGCAGACTATTTACGGCATCGTGGTGACTATGGCCTTGCGCCGTGAACTGAGCGTGGAAAATTCGCCCGGTATTTTCGGTCTGGGTCTGTTGGCCGGATTGGCGCTGTTGTTCAGCGCGTCTGCCCAAGGTTCTGCGTGCGCCGCATCGATTAATGTATCAAAAAACAAGCTGGAAATTTTCGGCATATCATTGGCGCCAGCGGCGCTGGTTGAAGGCTTTGCCGTTTTCGCTTTCGTGTTCGCCTTGGTGTTGGCGGCCGGCATTCCGAAATAACCTCACGGGACTCACAAGATGACAGAACAAGAACAAGCTAAAACCGGTGCCGGAGTTCAGGAGCTGGTCGACCGTATCCGCGATCAGGGCATCTTGGCGGCCAATGAGCAGGCCAGCCAGATTATTAAAGAGGCTGAGACTAAGGCGGCAAAATTGCTGCTCGATACCAAGCGCGACGTGGCGCAATTGCGCGAAAGCGCCCGCGTTGAGATTGAATCCAATCATGCCGCCGCGTTGGAAGCACTGAAATTGTCGGCGCGCGACACTATGCTGCAACTGGAAGCCAAGGTGTCATCGGCCTTCGAGGTTTTCGTGCAACGCTTAGTAACATCGGCCACCGCCGATGAGCAATTTATAAAATCCATAGTGCTGGTGTTGGCCGGTCACGTCGAAAAAGAATTGATTGGCGACAAGGAAGTGCAAATACTGATTTCCGAGTCGATATTAATGGGCCAGCCCAATCAAAAACTGAGCGAAATTACCAATCAGACCATCATCGGGCTGTGCAGCGAAATGCTGCGTGAAGGCGTTGAGCTGATTCCGTCCAGCGAAATTGAAGGCGGCGCCAGTGTGCGTCTGGTTAAAGAAAAGCTGGAAATTGACCTGTCCGATAAGGCTATTTCCAAACTGCTTTACCAACGGATTTTGCCCCGTTTCAAGGCGATCTTCGAAGGCAGCGACTAAGCGTCATGGCTGAGCCTTATATTACGCTGGTTTCCAGTTTGCCTTATTTGCCGCCGTTCGAGCAGGCTGAGCGTTCGCCGATTACGCGTCTGCGTCTGGAACAGCGCTTGCATAACCTGGACACCGACGACGCCCGGCAACTGGCCAAAGCCGAAGCCTTGGTCAGTTGGCGCATGTCGCTGGCCAAACCGAAAACCGATGCCGATATGGTGTTGCGCAGTCGCGCCGCGATGCAGGACATCAGCCAAGCGGCGTTGCGCGATTTCATCGAGTTCAGGATAGATCAGCAAGTGATACTGGCCGGTTTACGCCTACGCAACGCGGGTCATGATGCGTCGGCGTTAGAGCCTATTTCCGGTGCCAGCCGTTGGGTGCGGCACATTGCGACGCATTGGAGCGACCCGAATTTCAAGCTGGCGGCAGTTTATCCGTGGATAGGCGAAGCGCGTGGGTATCTTGACGGCAACAATGCCGCCGCCCTCGATAGCCTGATGATGCGGGTCATTTGGCAACGGCTTGGCCCTATCGCAGAAAGCAACAAATTCGGCTTCGAGGCGGTTTTCGCCTTCGTTTTTAAATGGGACATCCTTCAAGCTTGGCTGGCCCGCGATGCCGCACAGGCGAAGAGCCGATTCCAAGATTTGATTAAAGAGATAAAAAATGACAGCTGAACAACCGCTATTTAGAACCGCCAAGATCATAGGGGTCAAAGAAAGCCTAGTGCTTATCGAAGTTGACGAGAATACGTCAATCATGAAAAACGAGCTGGGTTATATCTGTGTCGGCGACGAACGCCTTAAAGCCGAGGTGCTCCGCGTTCGTCGGCGCACCGCCGACATGCAGGTATTCGAGGACACACGCGGTGTGCGAGTCGGCGACAGCGTCGAACTGACCGGCGAAATGCTGTCGGCGGTATTGGGTCCCGGCTTGCTCGGCCAAGTATTTGACGGCTTGCTCAATCCGCTACATGCCTTGGCTGACAAATACGGCTTTTTCCTGCCGCGAGGCGTGACCATCGCGCCGCTGGATAAGGACAAGAACTGGGCGTTTGAACCCTGTGTTGCTGTCGGCGACCGCGTAGCGCCCGGCGGCGTCATCGGCACCGTACCCGAAGGCGAATTCAGGCACAAGATCATGGTGCCGTTCAATCTGCCGGAAGCAGTCGAAATCACTTGGATTCGCGGCGGCACTCTGAGCGTTGACGATGTCGTGGCGCGTTATCAGATTGGCAGCGGCAAGGAACAGGAAATGACGATGTCGCAACGCTGGCCGGTGCGGAAACCGATACCGGAAGGGCTGATACGCCGCAGTTTTGCCGAGCGCCTGTATCCTTCCGAACCTATCACCACGGCGACGCGCATTATCGACACCTTTTTCCCTATTGCCCAAGGCGGCACCGGCTGCGTCCCCGGCCCTTTCGGTGCGGGGAAAACCGTGCTGCAAAGCCTTATCGCCCGTTATTCGACGGTCGACATCGTGGTTATCGTGGCCTGCGGCGAACGCGCCGGCGAAGTGGTTGAAACCATCACCGAATATCCGGAAACCAAAGACCCGCGCACCGGCGGCACCTTGATGGACAGGACGGTGATTATCTGCAACACCTCGTCGATGCCGGTTGCGGCGCGCGAAGCCTCGATTTATACCGGCATCACCTTGGGCGAGTATTTCCGCCAGATGGGTTATAACGTGCTGCTGATTGCCGATTCCACCTCGCGCTGGGCGCAGGCGATGCGAGAAACCTCGGGGCGTATGGAGGAAATTCCCGGCGAAGAAGGCTTTCCCGCTTATCTGGATTCGTCGATCAAAAACGTTTATGAACGCGCTGGCGTGTTGCGCTGCCCGGACGGTTCAATCGGCAGTTTGACCATGATCGGCACCGTTTCCCCGGCAGGCGGCAATTTTGAGGAACCGGTCACGCAATCGACTTTGGGCACGGTGAAAACCTTTCTTGGCTTGTCCGCCGAACGCGCTTACCGGCGCTTTTATCCCGCTATCGATCCGCTGATTTCGTGGTCGCGTTATCTTGACCAGCTGGGTGGCTGGTTCAGCAAAAATATTGATGTCAATTGGGTCGAGAATGTCAAAGCCATGCAGGCCTTGCTGGAGCAGGGCGACACCATTTATCAGATGATGCAGGTCACCGGCGAAGAAGGCATCACCGAGGATGATTTTGTCACCTGGCAAAAATCGTTATTATTGGACATGGTTTATCTGCAACAGGATGCTTTCGATGATGTTGACGCCTGCATGTCCAGGGAACGGCAGCTGGAGAGTTTTCAGTTGCTGAAAGGCCTGATCGATGCGCGTTACGATTTTAAGGATAAAGATGCGGCTCGGGATTTCTTTACCGAATTGACCAGTCTGTATAAAAACTGGAATTACAGCGAGCCGGATTCGCTTGATTTTGACCGCTACCGCAACGACATTGTGACGCTTGCGACCCAGCACGGCTATGTCGGATTGTTAGATGATTAGCGGGTAACTTCCCATTAATGACAGGTTGGAAAGCCTGAAAAATAAAACTTCGTGTTGCCGAGGCGCTTATTGCGGGCGTTTAGTAAAGGAATGGAAATGACCGATTCGAAGCGCATTGAAAAATTGACCCTGGCGCTGGAGGCCGCTGCAAACGGACAGCTGCCGGCTTTTATGCCCCATGAGTCTAATGACGCCTTAGGCCGGCTTGAGCAGGCGGCACAAAAGTTTTTTACCCGCGTGCAGAATATAAGCGCAGAGTCGGGGCAGGCGATGATCAATCTGGCCAATGCCGATGTGCGACTACTCCTGTGGACAGAGGCGCTGCATAAGATCAACGCTGCCGACAGCCGAGTTCATCGCGGCGGCAATCTAAATGACTTTTATCGCTCAATTGTGTTGTATGCGATGGAAATGACCAGGGCGCAAGCCGGCGCCTTTGGCTTGTTTGATGAACAGGGTAATCTCCAAGAGATTATCGCCGAAGGTTTTGATGCACAAACCTTAGCCGGCGATTATTTGACCGCGCTGTTTAATGAGCACAAATCCGCCAATGAGACGGCTAATGCTGTTGCCGGCGATTTGCCCATAGAACATACGCCGCTGCCGATATTGTTCAGCCCGCCGCTGGTGGTGGAAAATCGTCTGAAGGGCTTGATTTACCTCGAGAATAAAGAAAATATCCGCTATTTTGAATCGCAAAAAGAAGCGCAGATAGAGACTTTCTTCACTCAGGAAGATGCCTATATGCTGAGTCTTTTTACCGATTATCTGGTACGCGCTCTGGATCGGACAGAGCTGGTGATCACCTTGCAGGGCATGATAAACAAGCTCAACAATGCACAAAACCAATTGCTGCAATCCGAGAAAATGGCATCCATCGGCCAGTTGGCGGCGGGGGTGGCGCACGAAATCAATAATCCGGTTGGTTTTGTAAACTCAAATCTGACGACGCTGACCGGCTATATCGATAATCTATTTTCTATCATTGAGGCCTACGAACAAGTAGAGACGGCCGAGCTCGACAGCCCCGGTTGGGCAAGCGTGCGCGAGATCAAGCACCAGTTGCAACTGGATTTTCTTAGGGAGGATGTCCCGGATCTGTTAACCGAGTCGCAAGAAGGCTTGACGCGTATCAAGAAAATCATCAACGATCTTAAAGAGTTTTCATACGTACATAAGGTGGAATGGCAATACGCCGATATACATCGCGGTTTAAACAGCACCATCAACGTGGTGTGGAATGAAATCAAGTACAAGGCCGAATTAATCAAAAACTACGGTGATTTACCGGAAATCAAGTGTCTGCCGCCCCAATTAAATCAGGTGTTCCTGAATATATTGGTCAATGCCGCCCAGTCCATCAAAACGCGCGGCCGCATAACGATCAGCACCGGCACCCAGGGCGACCGCGTGTGGATAGCCATTTCCGATACCGGCGAAGGTATTCCTGAGCAGAGTCTAAGCCGAATTTTTGAACCTTTTTTTACCTCAAAATCCGTCGGCAAAGGCACCGGCCTCGGTTTGTCGCTGTCTTATAGTATCGTGCAAAAACACCACGGCAGCATTGACGTCAGCAGCAAAATAGGTGAAGGGACAACTTTCACCGTTGTGCTGCCCATAGAGCAGCCTAAAGATACGCAGTGATTTGTGCGCTGCCGTACCGACTGCGGCTTGGTTTAGCGATATTGTGCAACAGCTATAACGCGCCGCCCCTTCCAATTTTTTAAGGACTTAGGCGGATTAACGTGCTTATCTTTGCCCACCTTGCCTCTTTTGCTTTGGAAAAATACTATGAACAATCAACAACGTAAACGTGACACCTTGTTAGCCCGTACACTAGGCTTGGTAATTATCGCGCTGTTTAGCCATAACGCATCAGCGAGCGATTCTTCTGAGCAAAACGATACCGAGTGCTTATTAAATTGGGGGCAAACATTCCTCCCCCACCTGTTTTCGCCTGCGGTGTCAGACGTGCAATATTTTTCGCCCTACACCTACCGCTATTATCCCGACACCAATGCTTATGTCGGCGTTTCCGATGCCGACAACCATGTTTATTATCAGGGGCCAGATGATGTGGCGCCGCAGGATGTCGGTGATTTACCCTATTGGCTTGGTCAATCCGGCTGTGGTGCGAGGCCGTACCCGGTTATCTTTGTTCATGGCATAGCGTCTTCTGCGGAAGTGTGGATGCCGTATAAAGATTATCTGGTAAATAATAACTATTGGTCGTTCGGCGGTATTCCTGCTTTCAATCCGAGTACCAACACGGTTGATATCAGTTGCCCTGTTGGGTCCAATATTGCCTGCACCGCTAATGCTGGCGATTTTTACGCGATAAATTTTTCGAATAATCAGCACTTGTCCCTTGAAGCACAAGGCGGTGAACTGTCCGCCGTGATTACCGCCGTGTTACAGGCAAACCCCGGAAAAACCAAAGTGATTCTGGCTAGCCATAGCATGGGTGGACTTGCGGCAAGACAATATTTGCAAGGCATAGCGCGTGAGCCTAATGGCAACATAATTTCGTATCGGGACGATGTGGCCAAGTTGATTACCGTCGGCGCGCCGAATCAAGGTTCGTTCTGGGCGGAGCAATGCCACAATACTGTCGATGTTTTTGACATTTTCGGCTTCACCGCTGACGTGGGCATTTGTGAGCTGCTTTCGTTGCCGATTGACAAAAATAGTGTTGCCATCGTCGAATTGCAACCCGGTAGCACGGCGCTGAATACCCTTAACGACATGGCTAACCATCCTCTTCCTGCCACAGTTTCTTATGTTTCGCTGATTGGCGCGGGTCAACCTACATTATCCGGGATGGTGGATTTTAAAGATGGCGATGGCATCGTATCGGATAATTCTCAAGATTTGATGGCCGCAATCGGAGGCTTTTCTTTGCAACACAACGCGATCAAAATGGACATTCCGTTCCGGGAATGTGGCAATAAAATGTATGTGCCTTTTGCCGGTGATGTGGGCCAAACCCATAGTTGTGAGCCAACAGATCTAGGCGTATGGGGCGAAATTTTCAGGAACTTATAATTCCGCGCTTCCAGCATTTACTTTAGCGAATGGAGTACAGGCTTAGGTTTGTACTCCATTTTTTATACCCCCGAACAATTTCCCCAAAAGCCACGAAGCTAGCATTTGTGGTTATCAGTTCTTGCCTCAATCGCGGCATCAAACTCTCAAATCAATTAAGAAATCTTAAAAAACGCTATGCCGTTGGCATTTTTTCCCTAAGCTTTAAAAAACGCTGATACCGGGTCATCGAAATAGTGCCGTTTTCGGCGGCGGGACGCACTGCGCAGCCTTTATCAACCAGATGGCGGCAGTTTTTAAATTGGCATTGCTCAATCAGCGGTTGGAATTCGCGGTAGCCGTAAGCCAGTTGCTGTTCGGACAGTCCCGCTAGGCCAAAAATAGCCACGCCGGGGCTGTCGATTAAATCGCCGCCGTCATTTAAATGGTACAGCGTTGCCGCCGTAGTGGTGTGGCGGCCGTGTTTGGTGGTTTCAGAAATAGTGTTGGTTTTCAGTTCCTTGTCGGGGATGATGGCATTGGTCAACGAGGATTTGCCGACGCCGGATTGCCCCGCCAAAATGCTGACTTGATCTTTTAAAGCCCCTTTCAGCCCGTCCAGCCCCGAGGCGGCGGTGGCGCTGACCCGGTACAGCGCATAACCCAGATTGATATAGTCTTGCAGTTCTTGTTCGATAGCCGCCGATTGCGCCAGATCGGTTTTATTCAGCACCAGCGCCGCGTCGATATTGCGGTTTTCGCAAATTGCCAGATATTGATCGACCAGCAAAAAATCGCAATAAGGTTCTGTGGCAAAGACCACAAACACGGTGTCGATGTTGGCGGCAACCGGGCGGATTTTGCCGTTTCTGGATGGGCGCATTAATAGCGAACGCCGGGGCAGGATTTCTTCTATGCGGCCTTGGTCTGGCGATGATTGCGTCCATAACACACGGTCGCCGACGGCGACCGTGTCGAGTTTGCGCAACGTTTGGCACAAGACAATTTTTTCGTCGTGTTCAACCGCAATGCCCTGGCCCAAATGGGAAATGACCAGTCCTTCCAATAACTCAGCCATGTTGGTTGGATTCTAAATTAGCAATCCGAATCGCAGCCGGCGGGTGGCTATAATGAAAGGCGGAATACAAAGGATCCGGCGTTAAGGTGCTGGCATTTTCTTCATACAGCTTAACCAGCGAGCTGATCAGTTTTTCGGCTTTGGCGTGGTTTGAGGCAAAATTATCGGCTTCAAATTCAAATTTGCGCTGAAAATAGGCGCTAATTGGCTGCATAAAAAAGGTAAACGACGACGATACCAGCATGAACAGCAACAGCGCCGCTGCATGTGAGGGTTGTTTTACGCCGAGTCCGTTATAAAACCAGGCTTGATCAATCAGCCAGCCTAAAACGGCAAAGCTGATCAGGCTCATAATCGCGGTGGCTATCAGCATTTTAATGGTGTGTTTGCATTTAAAATGACCGAGTTCGTGCGCCAGTATCGCTTCCAGCTCTTCATCGTCGAGCGAGTTGATTAAGGTGTCGTAAAACACGATGCGCTTGTTGTTGCCAAGGCCGGTGAAATAGGCGTTGCCGTGGCCGGAACGTTTGGAGCCGTCCATGATGAAGATGCCGTTGCTGTTAAAGCCGCAACGCGCCAGCAAGCCCTGAATCCGTGTTTTTAACGAGCCGTCTTCCATCGGAGTGAATTTATTGAATAACGGCGCGATGATGGTTGGAAACAGCCAGCTCATCAGCAGCGAAAAGCTCATTAATATGGCCCAGGCCCATAACCACCACAATGAGCCGATACTGTCCATGACCCACAAGATTAACGCCAGCAAGGGCAGGCCGATGGCGGCGACCAAAACCAGTTGCAGCAACTGATCTTTAATGAATTGCTGCGGCGTGCTTTTGTTGAAGCCGAATTTTTCTTCGATGACAAAGGTTTGGTAGACGCTGGTGGGAATTTCGACCAGTGTCATGATCAGAAAGACACTGGCAACGGCGGCTAAGCCGACTATTAATTGGCTTTCAAGCGTCGCCGTCCAGAGTTCAAACGCCCAATTAATGCCGCCGCCCAGTGTCATGACTAACAACAGCACAAGGCCAACGATGCTGTCGATATTGCCCAATTTGCCTTTTTCCAGCGTGTAGTCGGCGGCTTTTTGGTGCGCTTCCAACGAAACCGTGTTTTTAAAGGCCTCAGGCACGGCGTCGCGGTGTTTGGCGACATAATCGGCGTGCCGTTTGGCAAGCCAAAATTGGACGGAAAAAGAAAGGGTTAGCGCGATTAAAAAGATGACGGTAAAGCTATTCATAAGCGGGATTCTTCAAAGTTTAAGAGTTAGACGTACTGATGAGCCAATGCTACACTAACCGCCCTCTTCAATACAACGGAATCGATAAATGGCGCAGGATTCATCGCATCTTGTCTGGATAGATCTTGAAATGACCGGGCTTAATCCCGACACCGATTTGATCATCGAGATTGCTACGATTGTTACCGATAAAAACCTGAATATCCTGGCTCAAGGCCCGGTTTTGGCGGTGCATCAAGCCGATGCGGCATTGGCGGCAATGGATGACTGGAATCAACAGCACCACGGACAATCCGGCTTGATCGAACGGGTCAAGGCGTCGACTATTAATGATGCGGAAGCCGAACGGCAAACGCTGGCGTTTATCAAACAATGGATTCCCGAAAATGCCTCTCCACTGTGCGGCAACAGCATAGGCCAGGATAGGCGTTTTTTATACCGCTATATGCCAGTGCTGGAAGCCTATTTTCACTACCGTAATATCGATGTCTCCACGCTGAAAGAATTGGCTGCGAGATGGGCGCCTGACGTCAAAGAAGGCTTTAAAAAGGCATCCTCGCATCAGGCCTTGAACGACATTGTCGAATCGATTGAAGAGCTGCGTTATTACCGCGAGCATTTCATCAGGTTCTAGCGTATGAATCAAATTCTTGCTGTTGCACTGGGCGGCTCGTTCGGTGCGGTGACCCGTTTTTTGGTGTCGTCGGGTATTTATCAGTGGTTAGGGCGTGGCTTTCCTTATGGCACCTTGGTCGTCAACATCATGGGTTCGTTTTTGCTCGGTTTGCTGACTGAAACGCTGATACTGCAACGCATCACCATCACTTTTGAATACCGCGCGGCCATTCTGATTGGCTTTATCGGTTCGTTTACCACCTTTTCCACGTTTTCGCTGGAAACGTTTTATCTGCTGGAACAAGGCCATTTAAGCAAAGCGGCGTTAAATATAGCCGTCAGTATTAGCGCCTGCGTGTTGGCGATTTGGCTCGGCTTGCTCTGTGGTCGAGGCCTGTTTTATTATGCCGGCGGCGTTATCTCATGGCCTGGCGGCATGATTCCTTACGGACTCATGGTTATTAACGCAATAGGCGCTTTTTTGATCAGTATCGTCGCGACCATTTTATTGCAAAAAGTGGCGTTATCCGTGGAATACCGCGTCGTACTGATGGTGATTATGGTCGGCGTCTTTTTAACCTTGTCCGGCTTATATCTGTTGCTGTATTTGGTCGAGCACGGCTTTTCATTCGACGCCAATTTAAATTTAATGCTGGGCACTTTCGTCGGCAATGGTTTGATGTGTATTTCGGTGATTTGGATGGGCTTGCTGGTGGGTAAGCAGGTATAAGGCCATTTCCTGAAAAAGACATACCAAAAGTTGTCCACGAAAAGCACGAAAAACACGAAAAATTTCGTGGCTTTCGTGCTTTTCGTGGACTTTATTTTTACAAATCATGACCATCAAGGGGATGTTATTTCTCGGAAATGGCCTAAAGACTCAAGACATATAGTCACAAAGAAACATCGTAACTACTTATTAGATAAAAATAGAACACGGATGCCAAAAGTAGGCGCATCTAGGCGACACGGATTAGACTGATATTCACTGATAAATCTATTGGGTATGCTAAGCCATTGTCCCTAAAATCCGTTTAAATCCGCCCAATCTGTCTTATCCGTGTTCTATTCAATAACCATACAATTTTATTAAAGGTAACCACGCAGTCATGTTAGATCCCCGTTTATTCAGATCCGAGTTAGATTTTGTTAAAGAACAATTAGATCGGCGTTCATTCGATTTTAACCCCGACTATTACGCCGAGCTGGAAGCCCGGCGCAAAGACATTCAGGTTAAGACACAGGAATTGCAGAACGAGCGCAATAGCCGTTCAAAAGCCATCGGCCTCGCCAAAGCCAAAGGCGAAGATGTGCAGCCGCTGCTGGATCAGGTCCAGCATTTGGGTGACGAACTGAAAGCGGCCGAAACCGAATTGTCCGACATTCAGGCCAAAATGACCGAGTTAATGGAAGGCATCCCCAACCTGCTTGATGAATCGGTGCCGAACGGCAAAAGCGAAGACGACAATCTGGAAATCAGCCGCTGGGGCGATATTCCGAGTTTTGACTTCGAGCCAAAAGACCACGTCGATTTGGGCGCAAAAATAGGTATGGATTTTGAGCTGGGCGCCAAAATCGCCAGCGCCCGCTTTGTGGTATTGAATGGCCCGCTGGCGCGTTTGCAACGCGCCATCATACAGCTGATGCTCGACACCCATACTGCTGAGCACGGCTACAATGAAACCTATGTGCCTTTTTTGGTCAATGCCGACAGCTTGCGCGGCACCGGTCAGTTGCCGAAATTTGAAGCCGATCTGTTCAAAGCCAGCAACGATCCGGCCTTATACCTGATTCCGACCGCCGAAGTGCCGGTCACCAACATCGTCAGGGACGTGATTATCGAGGCTAAAGACCTGCCGCTTAAATTCGTCTGCCACAGTCCGTGTTTTCGTAGCGAAGCCGGCGCTTACGGCCGTGATGTTAGAGGCATGATACGTCAGCATCAATTTGAAAAAGTCGAAATCGTGCAAATCGTCAAGCCGGAAGATTCGGCGGCGGCGCATGAAGAGCTCACTAACCACGCCGAAGCTATCCTGAAAAAGCTTAAGCTTCCTTACCGCCGCATGTTGTTATGCGCAGGCGACACCGGCTTTTCCTCGACGAAAACCTACGATCTGGAAGTCTGGTTGCCGGGACAAAACACCTATCGGGAAATATCCTCGTGCAGCAATTTCAAAGACTTTCAGGCGCGCCGTCTGCAAGCGCGCTGGCGCAACCCGGAAACAGGCAAACCTGAGCTGGTGCATACCTTGAATGGTTCCGGTCTGGCGGCAGGCAGAACCCTGATTGCGGTCATGGAAAATTACCAGGATGCCGAAGGGCGTATCCGTATTCCCGAGGCGTTGCGGCCTTACATGGGCGGCTTGGACGTTATTGGTTAACGCCGAGGGTTGTTATACCCACGTTGTGGGAGCGGCCACCGG